>NZ_JAIVFW010000004.1 GCF_020829595.1 Nostoc sp. CHAB 5844 | reverse complement strand
CTTTTGCCTTTCAAAGCTTTCCTGGTGCCTATGGCGTGGTGGAACCACACTGATACATCCCGAACTCAGCGGTGAAACGCTACTGCGGCTACGATAGTTGGAGGGTCGCCTCCTGCCACAATTGCTCGGTGCCAGGTCTATTTTTTTCAAAAAGCCCCTTTCATCATTGCTTGAAAGGGGCTTTTTGCTCTGCTACCCTTCGCTTTAAATTAAAAACAAGCACCTTAGATTGAATCTAATCTAAGGTGCTTGTTTTTATCAATATAATTTAGGTGATGGTTTTATGTGTGTAGATTAACTGCTATAGTTAGCAGCATCTGTAACTAAACATTCGCACCAGTTGCAGTTCCACCCAATCTTTGTTGAACTTTGGCCTTAGCTGCTTTAAATTCTGTAGCTAGTTGCTCACTTTGTTCTGTGTTCAAGTTGTTGCGGATGGCAGCAAACATTGTGCTTTCTTCTTGACGAATATGGTCGCCAACGATATTCATCAGGTTTCTAACTCTATCCTTAAATTCAGAGGCAGAAGGACTAATAGCCTTTATTTGGTCTAAAAGCCGCTTCATTTCAGCTTGTTCATCATAAAGTTCTTGGGTATCACCTTCACCGTAGAACGAACGAACTCTGGGATAAACTACTTCCTCTTCAGCTTCAGCATGGGCTGTTAGGTCTTTGTAGATTTGACCAAAGTATTCTTGAATCTTTTGAGGATCATTGCTTTGTAGCAGTTCAGTAAACAAGATATTTACCTTGTTGTGATCCAAGCGAATAATGTCTTGGATGTTCATATCTTGTTTGTCTGTAGTTTGGGTAACAGCACTACCTACTACACCACTAAAGGCTGCGATCGCATCTTGAACTCTTGCCCAAATTCCTTGATCAGCATCTTGTCCAGTCAGTTCGCGGACACCTAAAATTTCTAAAATACCTTTGAGTTGCTCCTGGTGGGCGCGGTTCTCAAAGTTAACAGGATTGATAGGCCCAATTGCTGCGATTACATCAGCGCCAACTTTTTGTGCAGCTTTGTGGACTAACAAGCCACTCATGACTTGTTGATGCTTGAGTAATTCATGCTGAGATACTTTTTCGTAGAAACTGAGTTCAGAGCCTTGCATGAATTTGCGGACTTTTTCAACTATTTCTTGAACGGTTTTTTTCGGCTCTTGCTGAATACCATACTGCACAATTACAGTTTCGATAATACCCAGATTTTTACGATCATCTTCAAGAAAATCCCGGATGCGGTTAGAGATTTCACTATCTGTAGATTCTTTCAAGAACAGTTCTTCATTCTCAATGAGTAACTGTTGAACTAATTTAATACTAGCCAATTTAGCAGCAATAGCATTGCGTTTCGTATCATCTAGAGTTGATACCATTCTGATGTTCTCCTCAAAAAAGTATTCGTATTATTACTAATCACAGCTTGTCATAGGAGTTAATAATCTTCCCTCTTTCTTTTGAGCGATTAATTGCGTAACTTGCGTAACTATAGATAGAAAACAAATTTTTTTAACATAAGAAATTCTAATTATACTTTTAGATATAGAAGTATAAAAATCTTACTCCATCGTTAGGTAGATAATTTTTTTAAATTATTTTTCTAAATTGTCCAAAGATAGTGAAACACGAGATAAAAATGCAATGTCTGAAAGTCCTGGGCTAGGAGAGCAAGCACTAAATAAAGCCGCAGAAGTAGGAATATCAAGCCAATTAGATGAAGTAGAAAATTTAGATGTCAATGTCAAAACTGATCCGCTAAAAATGGTTCAGGGACAAGTGGATGCAGTGGAAATATCAGGCGAAGGTTTGGTGATGCAAAAAGACCTCCGAATGGAGGAATTAGATATGCAAATGGGTAATGTTGCTATCAATCCTTTAAGTATAGCTTTTGGTAAAATTGAACTTACTAAACCTACTAAAGCTAGTGCGCGAGTCGTTTTAACTGAAAATGATATCAACCGCGCTTTTAATTCTAAATATGTGCGATCGCAACTTCAAAGTCAGAAAGTGCATATCAATGGGCAATCAATGAGTATAGAACCCCAAAATATAGACTTTCGTTCACTTAATAATCAAAAGATAGGTCTAAATGCAACTATTCAATTAAAAGAAACAGGTGAAACTCAAAAAATTGCCTTCTTCGCAGTACCTAGAGTTAGTGCTAACGGACAAAGTGTATCTTTAGAGAATGTCGAATATGGCGAAGGTGAAGAAATATCACCGGAATTGACAAAAGCTTTAATTGACCAAACCGGCGAGATTTTGAATTTAAGTAACTTCGATTTAGAAGGAATGAGCCTGCGAGTTAAGCAACTAGAAGTAGAAGCAGGCAAATTAACACTGCAAGCAGAAGCTTATGTAGAACAAATTCCCTCGGCTTAAACAAAGGATACTAATTTATGGAAACTATGGAAACTTCAGAAACAACTTCGGCTTCTAGTCCTTTTCCAAATATCCCACCGATTATTGAGAGTGATGATAGAGAGTATCGCGATACTGGCGTACCTAGCACAGTAGCGATCGCTGGACATCCCTTACACCCTTTAAGTGTAATTTTCCCTATAGCCTTTTTAGCCGCAGCCTTGGGTAGCGACTTTGGTTACTGGTTAACTCGTGATTTCTTCTGGGCGCGGGCTTCCTTGTGGTTAATTGGACTTGGACTAGTTGGAGGTTTGATCGCAGCTGCGATCGGGATGAGCGACTTTTTAAAGATTGAGCGAGTCCGTAAGCGGACTGCTGGCTGGGCGCATTTGATTCTGAATGTTTCTCTCCTAGTTTTAACGCTGTTCAACTTTCTCCTACGTTTGGGCGACGCTGAAGCACGCATCTTACCTTGGGGATTGTTACTATCTCTCGTAGTTGGCACACTAACTAGCATTTCTGGATGGTTTGGTGCAGAACTCTCCTATCGCCACAAAATTGGTGTAGTAGGGGCTGGTAGTAAAAGATATCCGTAACCTTATTTGAGATTAAAAGCATGAAGGCTAGAATCTTGTTTAGTTTCTAGCCTTTAAAAAATGCACCACAACCATAACTCAAAAATATTGATCATAGTCTCTTTGCTCATCGTCACAGCGATGGGCTTTTTATTTAAATACTATCCAGGCCCAGGTCGTGAGTGGTTTAATAACAACGGCGCAGCAGTATTTTATGAAATATTTTGGTGTTTGTTTGCATTTTGGTTTTTCAAAAGTCGGACAGCTGTAGTACAAATTCCTATTTGGGTTTTTGTCATCACTTGTATACTAGAATTTCTCCAACTTTGGCATCCGCCAATATTAGAGGCTATGCGTGCTACATTGAGCGGTAGATTGTTACTTGGCACCACTTTTTCTTGGTGGGATTTCCCTCATTATGTTTTAGGCTGTATTTTAGGTTGGTTGTGGCTACGAAAATTAAGGGAAATAGACAATGCAAAAAAAGTGAAAGTCAAACCTAATTCAAAACAACAAAAAGTTGAAGAACAAGTTGATGGAACTTTAACTGTATATTTGAAATCGCCTCCAGTTGATGGTAAAGCTAATGAGGAGTTGATTAAACTCTTGGCTGATAAATTTGATGTGCCAAAATCTTATATCAATATTAAATCAGGTTTATCTTCTCGACAAAAACTGATTGAAATTAACACTGATATCTAGTATCAATTTGGATATTACATAGATATAGGACTTACGCAAAATATCTCTCAAACTCTCATTTCTCCGTGACCTCTGCGCCTCTGTGGTTCGTTATTCCGTAACTCGTGCGTAAGTCCTGAGATAAAATATCTGCTTTTATAAGTAAGCAACTATGATATTTTAGATATTGGTCTTAACCAAACGTTCGTCTAGCCAAGCTAAAGCAGCACCGGCTGTTTCAGCCATAATACTAATTAGACGATATAAAGCGATCGCACTAATAACTACAGCCGAGGGAAAGCGGTGCTGCAAAAGTGCGATCGCTGTTGCTTCAAATACACCTAATCCTCCTGGCGCACCCGGAACTACAAGCCCTAATAGCCAAGCAACACTAAAAGCGCCAACTAATAAAGGAACTTGACTGAGGTTCACAGGGTTAATGGCAACCATAGTTAAGATAAATCCCGAACTACGCAGTCCTAAAAATCCTAGTTCTCCTAATAAAGGGCGAATGGGATAGCGTTGAAGATTGACAGCAATTTTTGGTTCAGTATTACTAGCAGATTTTTTATTTTTCAACTTGTGTAAGTAGCTAATTACTGGGTTTAAAAACCAAGGATGCATACCACAAAGTATCACAACCAAAATTAAAGATTGTAATATTTGTAGGGCTAAATTAGTTTGAGTCGCAGCAAATTGACCACCAAATACAACCAAAATTATTAATGCTGCTGCGGCCATAAGTAGTGGTTCTAATAAAACACTTAAGGTAGCTGCACCAGCCGAGACATTAGCATTTTTCGCTGCAACAATTCGCCCATAGTAATGCCAAACATTACCTGGTAGATACTTGGCGATATTAGTTTTTAAGTAGGTTTGAATGAATTGAACAGTTGGTACAGGTTGATTTAAATCGCGCAAAACCCAAGTCCAGATCCAGCCAGCCCAAGTATGTGCTAGTAAAGTTACGCCTGTGGCGATCGCCAGAATTGCCCATCCTGCTGCATCAATTTTGATCGCCACTAATTCAAGCCAGTGATCTTTTAGGGCTTTGCCAACAAAAAACAGCGTCCCACCCAAAATTAACCAGCGTAAAAATTGCTTCATCACTTTGGTCATTTATCTAGCTCAAGTACCAAGGGCTGAATGTTTCAAATCTCATGGTACATCAGTTACATACCAAAACCATTGAAAAATCACTCTTGTAATTTGAAATTTTTTAGTATTACTTTTAACAATTTATTTTATAAGTACTGTTATTGATTAATTTTTCTATACTTAATGTATTAACTTCTGGCTTACTACGCATGTTTTGTGTTACTGCATTTAAATTATTTTTATATATTTAATATCCTCCTCAAGTATGAAATAAAGCTAATTTAATTATTTTTCTAAATTAGCAATTAATCTAACAGTATTTTCCATAACTAACAGACTTAAAAAGTTTGGTCTTATCTCTCCACAGTCAGACGCATTTATTACATATTCAGTCAATATAATGCGACTTAAGCCAGATGTGAAATCGATTATCAGTAATTAATATTAGAAATTGTTGGTCAAATAATAGTCAACTAAAACAGGAATTTAACTTGCTTAGCTAATAATATTATAAGCAAAAAACTTGTTCATAGTTGAAAGGAGGCACTGATGAAAAATTTGACAGCGTTATTGAAAAAATTAAGACTTCGCCAAGTTTTAACAGTATTTTTGGCAGGTCTATTGTTGATAGTTAGCACGGCTTGTAGTAGCGGAGATGTTACAGGTGCAAATCCTAAAAATCCGGCAGTACAAGCAGGCGGCGCAAACAATCCTTATAAGAATGGTGGAGATAAATATACTAGAAAGTTAGGCAACCAAGCTTACCTACCCTCTAGTTCATTAATAGCCACAAATCCCGAATCAGAAATACTTTATCCTGGTGGTGAAACACCTCAAGGCAGATTAGAAAAAGAGAAAGAGCTGCCACTGATTACAAAGAAAAACTTCCAACAGCCAGAACCCGGTAATTTGATTCAAAATGAACCGAATGTAGGAACTAGAGTTAAAGACCGACTTGAAACTGTCAAGGAACAATTTGAAGATGCTTCTAGCTTTGTAGGAAATAAAGCAGATGAAGCAAGAAACAGACCAGAATTACAACCAAATCCGGCAGTCAGCAGATAGAGGTTTTGATTTGGCCACACACAGGAGACTAAAACAAATTTTATCTCCATCAATTTTCAACCTACTTACACAAAATCAAGGAGTAACATTATGAAAAGAGTAATTGATTGGGTAAAAAACATTCGTCCTTTGAAAGTTTTAAGCGTTTTTTTGGCAGGTATGTTTCTCATCCTGACACAAGCTTGTAATAGACCTAGTATTGCAGGTCAACCACCACAGCCCAGCGCTCAATCACCTAATACTGAGCGTTATGACCCCACCAAAGCATATAATCTTAATTCTCCTGAAGGTGGGATAAATAACTTTAGTGATGTAGATCCTAGAGCAAAAACATTTGACAAATCTGCGAGAAATAGAGCCGAAGATTTGAGCAGAAATGCCGAACAAAACATTAACCAAAAAGGAGTTGAAAGTCCTGGGGATTATGCTCGTAATTTTCGCCAAGGAACTCCCTTGCCTGAAAGAGTAAAAAACCTTGGTGAAGATATTGGTAGTTCTGCTCAAGGAACAGCTGAAGATGTAGCTAAGGGAACTAAGCGCGGTTTAGAAAATATCAAAGAAAACACCAGTAATGCTGCTCAAAACTTGACTAGAAATGCCCAACGTGCAGGCGAAGATGCAGGCGATGCTGTAAACCGGACAATCCGCAATATTGACTAAATTCTAGTCAATTTAAAGTACGGAGTATAGAATTCAGGAGTCAGAATTTAAAGTTATTCTGACTCCTAGATTTTTTATTAGGAATTATTTTGCAAATACCAACTTTGAAGAGCTAATCTATGAATTTCCCGCCAAGACAGATTGTGTTTACGAGCTAATTCAGCACAATCTTCATACTCTGGCTGTACATTGGTAATGGATTTATCTTGTGATTCACCTTGCCACGCTACTTTGACACGCACCTTGCCATATTCTGTTTCTACTTGTTGAATTTCTCGTTGTAAGATGGCGCGTTGCTGGGTAGTGCGACGAATACCCAAAGTAGTAGTTTCACGAAATAAAACTGCTTCACAATTGAGTAAGTTATCTGGATGACAGATGACTGTTAATAAAATACCCGGACGGGACTTTTTCATACCTATTGGCTGGGTAAAGACATCGACAGCACCAGCAGCAAATAACGCTTCAAATAGATAGCCAACTGCCTGGGGATTTAAGTCATCAATTTGAGTTTCGAGTACTGAGATTGTTTCTAAAATTGGGCTGGTTGCTTGAGAATGGGCGACATCTGCCTGTGGGCTGGTGCTTTCACCCAGCCAGAGGCGTAGTATATTGGGAATAGGAAGATTAATAGTTCCCGCTCCCAATCCCACTTGTTTAATTTTCATCGATGGCGGATTACCAAATTCTCGGACTAATTTAGTGGCGATCGCAGCTCCTGTTGGTGTTACCAGTTCCTTTTCAATGCCGTTACTATAAACCGGACAAGCCCTCATTTCCCATAATTTCAGCACTGCTGGCACTGGTACTGCCATTTGCCCGTGGGCGGCTCGCACCGTACCGCCACCTGTGGGAAATGCCGAGCAGTATAGTAAAGGGAATCCTGCCTCGTCGCTGTCAATTCCCAACCAATCTAAACCCAAACAAGTGCCGACAATATCCACAATCGCATCCACGGCACCCACTTCATGGAAATGTACTTTTTCTGGTGCAATCCCATGCACTGCACCTTCTGCTACTGCTAATTGTTGGAATACTGCTAAACTCCAAGCTTCGGCTCGTGATGGCAACTTTGCCTGAAGAATCATTTGCTCAATTTCGGGCAGATGACGGCCATGATAGTGATTGTGTTCGTGGTCATGGTGATGATGCTCTACTAAATCCACCTGTACCTTAGTCGCCTGTTGACCATTTTTCTGCACAAGTTCGGCGCTCAAATGGTACTCCTGGGCAATTCCTAAGTCATTTAATTTTGCACTCAAATACTCCATAGGAACACCCAGACTCACCAAGGCTCCCAGGCACATATCACCAGAAATTCCCGTCGGGCATTGAAGATAAGCTATTTTACTCATATGGGTTAGTCAATGGTCAATGGTGAATAGTTAGTTATTTGTTCTTAATTATTCTCTCCCCTGCACCCTTACACCCTTGCACCCTTGCTCTAAAATTACCGTGTTCTATGGCAAAAATTCTCACAGTGCATCCGGATAATCCCCAAAGCCGCCGAATAGAGGAAATAAAGTCAGCGCTCTCTAATGGCGCGGTTATGCTTTACCCTACTGATACGGTCTATGCGATCGGTTGTGATTTCAATGCTAAGTCGGCGGTGGAACGAGTGAGGAAAATTAAGCAGTTAGCAAATGATAAACCATTAACATTTTTGTGTCCTTCATTGTCAAATGTGGCGACATATGCGTTTGTCAGCGATACAGCTTATCGATTGATGAAGCGACTCATTCCAGGCCCCTACACATTTTTGCTACCTGCTACTAAGTTAGTGCCACGACTGGTGCAGAATCCTAAGCGGAAAACGACTGGTATTCGTGTGCCGAATCATACTGTATGCCTAGCCTTGCTAGAAGCCTTAGAAAACCCGATTATTTCAACTTCGGCACATTTGCCAACCAATGAAGCGGATGATGGAAAATTTCGCTTAGATGTTGAACCTCGCCTATCACGGGTAGAGTTATTTGATTATCTGGATAACTTAGTAGATGTGATTGTAGACACTGGCGAAGAACCAACCTATGAAGTATCGACAATTTTGGACTTAACGGGAGACGAACCAATGATTACAAGACGGGGGTTAGGTTGGGAAGCAGTGGCAGCGTGGGGGTAAAAACTATACCTCACAAACTGAAACATCTGTTTCGGAAATATGTAATAAAAATGCTCCAGTTTTGGGATTGTCATACTGACAATGGCTGAGAGTGGGTAGTCAGGATTGGAGTAAAAGTGTATACAGCAAGGATTTTAACCAGTTGCGGGCTTAATTAATAGGATGTGTGCCACCCTCAATCTGGTTACGCATGAAAAAAGCGACACACTAATTTCACTGTAACTTTTTTAAATTTCTTACAGTCATATACATGAGCAGTGCTGGCAATGAAACTTGTATGGATGAATACTTAATAACTTTCCAGACAAGACCGTTTTCAGATGCTATCTTTGCGTTGTAGTTACGGTGCCATACTCTACCCTAGGAAAATTCATGAAAGCTAACCTTGTAAATCTACCAACCTCTACTTCCCATTTTGTTGTTAGCAATGTTGCTATTGAAGAATTACCCGCTACAGATACTTTAATGCAATTGCTGTCTCAAGAAATACAAGCGCAAGTCAAAGCAAGTTCTGGGTGTATACAAGCTGTAGCGCAACGCATAACTAAAGAAGTAAAACGGATTTGTGATAAAAGTTCCCGCATCCAAACATCTGGACAAGTCCAATCTTGGCAGCTAACTTTAGCAAAGCATCGTTTGCACAAGTGTCTGCATTACTACCAACTTGGTTCTCGGCGAGGACGGATAGAGTTGCACAGTAGTTTGGGTGCGATGGTTTACCGTCATGTTACCCCATCTGGGGCAGAATACGGGTTTGAAGCTCGTTACAATCTGATTGAAGATTTTCTGCAAGCTTTTTATATTGAAGCTATTAAAGCTTTCCGGCGGGAAAATGAATTGGCTGAAGATTATCAACCACGCACTGCGCTGCAATTAGCAGAATATATGGCATTTACAGAGCAATATGCCAAGCGCCGCATCAATTTACCTGGTGGAAATAATCAACAATTAATTATCTTACGCGCTCAAGGTTTTGCCCGTCGTCAGCCCCAGGAAACGGCTGTAGATATTGAAATGGCAGTTGATTCGGCTAAGAGTGAAGAAGCAGAATCTTACCAACGCAACCCAGCGGTGCAGCAAATCCGCTCTAAAATGATTGCTCAAGGTCATGTTGATTTATCGGAAGAATCAGAACGCGATCGCGTCATCTCGGAATTAGTAAAATATTTAGAATCTCAAGGTCAATCTGACTGTATCGATTACCTCAGCCTGAAACTGCAAGACTTATCTGCACCTGAAATTGACCAAATTCTTGGTTTAACTAGCCGTCAGCGTGATTATTTACAACAGCGCTTCAAATATCATGTCGAAAAGTTCGCCAAGCAGCACCAGTGGCAATTAGTTCATCAATGGTTAGGTGCAGGTTTAGAGCAAAAATTAGGTTTGTCTTCGCAGCAGTGGGAAACTTTTATTAAAGTACTTTCTCCGCAACATCAGCAAATTTTGCAGTTAAAAGCAGCAAGACATAGTGATCAAGCGATCGCTAAAGCTTTAAAATGTACTCCTAAACAATTACAAAAACGCTGGACTCAACTACTAGAAATCGCTTGGGCAATTCGTAATGGTAATAGCGAAGTGCAAACGGGTTGAGTTTAAACGCAGAGTGTCGCTGAGGTAAACGCAGCGAAAAGTTGCGTGGGCGGGTCTCCCGACTTGAGCAAACTTTTCAAGACAAAGGTACGCAGAGTTTTTGTTGCGGTTATATATTCTGATTTCAATGATTTTACGCTCATTTTTTTAGTACATAAGTACCAAAACATCCCACTTTTTTCGGCTTTGAAAATTCATATTAAGTAACTGTCTATATGTCCCTGCTTCCATGAAATTCTAGAATAGATGGAAGTTGGTGGAGGGCTTGAGAATGACTATGACTCAAGGCAGGCGGGCAAATCAGGCAGGGAGAATTTTAGAAAGTAATGTAGATGCAATATTAAGTGGGCATAATTATTTTCAAGTTGGAAATCACGTCACCAAGGAATATCTTTTAACTGCGACTCTATTGCCTAAACGCTATGCTAAACAAGTTTATATTGGTGCAGGAATTTATAATACTTTGTTGAAAGTAGATTTTTATGTTGTTGGCTTACCTATGATTCCAACAGGATTAATTATTGAATGTAAATGGCAAGAAAGTGGCGGTTCGGTGGATGAAAAGTTTCCTTATTTGAGTATGAATATTCAGGAATATTATCCAGCCCCAACGATTGTTGTGATTGGTGGTGAAGGCATGAGAGAAGGCGCGATTCAATGGCTCAGACAACAAGTTACATCTAATCATAACTTATTTGGAGTTTATAGTTTAGATAGATTTATTGCCTGGGCTAACAAAAATTTTTAGAAGTTATTAATAATTCGTTAATTATACCTCGTTTTTTAGTGTTAGAATTAATGGAACGAGAGGCAGCGATCGCATAAATATTAAAATTGATTTCTCTGTATATTTCTCTAATAAATTCGCAATCAGAATTACAGACTATAACTTTAACACTACGCTTGGCTAGTTCTGCACAAACATCTCGCAAACGTATTTGGTCTTGTTCACTAAAAGAATTACCATTATAACCTGTAAAATAACTAGTATTGCTGATAGGATGATAAGGTGGATCGCAAAAGACAAAATCATCGCTACTATTAGCATAGTTCAGCACATTCACAAAGTCTGCCTGCTTTATTTCACAGGATGAAAGCGCTTTAGATGCAGCCCTAAGTAAATTTTCTTGGCAAATATTAGGATTTTTATAACTACCCAAAGGAACGTTAAATTGACCTTGAGAATTTACTCGATATAACCCGTTATAACAAGTTTTATTTAGATAAATTAAACGAGCAGCTTGCTCTAAATCATTCATACTTTGATAGGAACGGACACTGTAATAATAATCTCTACTATGTCTAGATTTATGCTCTTGTAATAGGCTAATTAAATCTTCAACTTTATCTCTGACACACCAATAAGTAGTAATGAGTTCAGCATTAATATCAGTCAAGATTGCCGTTGTTGGTTGCAAATGAAAAAAAACAGCCCCACCACCTAAAAAAGGTTCATAGTAAGTTTGATAAAACTTGGGTAAGTATGGAATATATTGTTGAATTAACCGACTTTTACCTCCTGCCCATTTTAAAAATGGGCGAGGGCAAGTTTCTGGAAGCATTTGAATAACCATTTACTAACAAGTTCACTAATTTAAGCTAATAAATATAAGCAAGATATAGCTAACGCGGCATATCCTATATTAAGTGAGTAATTTTCCTCTGCATAGATTACAATTAGGTAGATAAAGCATATCAAAACAAACGTCAGTTCATAACAAGGCAGTTTAGATTTCCATGTTTGACGGATTTTGGGATAACGTTTTTCGCTACCCTCGCTACCTGATTACTATCCTCCTAGGGCTTCTGGTGAACACATTTGCGCCATTAGCACCCCTGTTAAAACGTCCAGTCACCTTAGTTGCCGTTGTCGGCTTATTACTGGGCGGTCTAACTTTCGTTACGCTCACCTTACGCGCTATGCTGGGTTTGAGTGCAATTTAGAACGGGAAAGATTGGGGCTGTGGCTTTTGGTGTTGTTAGCATTGAGCATAGTCCTTCCCAGATTTTCACTTATTGATGTTTTATAACCTCTGTGAGGAGGCAAAGATTTTATGGCTACAAGTCGCCGCGTTTCCCGTGTTGCTGAGTTAATCAAACGGGAAGTTAGCCAAATGTTACTCAACGGTATTAAAGATGACCGTGTAGGTTCTGGGATGGTCAGTGTCACTGATGTAGACGTTTCTGGCGATTTGCAGCACGCTAAAATTTACGTCAGTATTTATGGTACAGAAGAAGCTAAGGCAGAAACAATGGCGGGCTTAAAGTCGGCTACGGGTTATGTACGTAGTGAACTTGGTGCTAGAGTAAGGCTGCGTCGGACACCAGAGGTAATTTTTATTGAAGACCGTTCTATAGAACGAGGTACGAAGATATTATCTTTGTTAAATAAACTTCAGTATGAGCGATCGCCCGAAACTCCCGATAACAAAGAAGACATTGGCGCAGAAGAAGATTGGTAAAAAACAGACAATGCTAGGGAGCGAGTATCTAAGTGTAAGAAAGCTACTTCTTGGTTCTAATTAAGTCTAAGAAAGGCTTGAGCGTTAGTTCAGGTTTGTTTGTTTTGTTTTTCCTCAGGGAATGATAAAGAGACACCTTACTACCGCCAGTTGACAAGAGTTAGTTATCATGTCTTACTCCTTGCAGCGTCCCGTTGCTCGCACCTTTATCCATCGTTTACCACTACGAGCAGTGCTGGTTGTACCATTTGTGCTGCAAATCTTTGCGGCGGTTGGACTAGTCGGTTATTTTTCTTTTAGAAACGGTCAGCAGGCAGTCAACGACTTAGCGAATCAGTTGATTGATAGTGCAACTCAGCGAGTAAATGACCAGTTAGACAACTATCTAGCCCTGCCGCAACAACTGGGGGAGGTAACAGCAGAAGCGATCGCTTCTGGGCAACTTAACCTCAAAGATACCCAAGCCAGCGAACGCTATTTCTGGCGACAATCAAAAGTCTTCGACACCATTAGCTATATAGGTTATACCTTGACCGATGGTAGACAGGGTGGAGCAGGGCGTTGGGTGAATCGAAAAATATATCACTATTTATGAAAATCTTCCTGGAGATCAGAAGGCATCAGAATATAACAGTGATGCCTCGCTAATGACCAACGTCCTGAAATCGAAGTCGTGAAGGACTACGGCAACATTCCCGACATCAAATGCTTTCCTGGGCAAATCAATCAGGTATTCATGAACATTTTGGCGAATGCGATCAATGCGTTGGATGAAGCGAGTATAGGACGCAGCTTTGCTCAAATCCAAGCCAATCCTCATCGCATCACAATTCAGACAATGGTTGAGGGTGAACAAGTAAAAGTAGCGATCGCTGACAATGGTAAAGGCATCCCTCAAGAGTTGCAACATCGGATTTTTGAGCATTCTTTTACAACAAAAGCCGTAGGGAAAGGGACGGGATTAGGGTTAGCGATCGCCCGTCAAATTGTGGTTGAGAAACATAGTGGCAGCCTGGATGTACAGTCCCAGTTGGGTCAAGGGACTAAGTTCTGCATCTGTCTGCCGATTCGTTTTGAATAACTATTAATTTATGATATAAAACATCACAATTTAGCGAAATTTCAATCAAAAACTGCTTTCAGGTTTAGGGCTGGTTATAGTTGCTGGTTTGGCAGTTTTGGGAGTTTGTTGATTATCCACCTGAGGAAAAGCTTGTTTACCAATATTTTCAGCCGCTTCTTTAAATAAAGGTTCAATTTTATTGCGCCAGTATTGGGTATCTGGCAACTTTTCAGGATGATTTCTATAGTCTAAAACTTTGTCCCAATTGCCATCATCGATCGCTTGATTAATATCATTAAACAGCGCGTCAGCTTTGGCCCAGTCTTGTTGCCACTGATTAATGATTTTACCTGTTTCTTGAATACTAGCAGAAGCATTGGCGGGAATAGACCGTAATAATGCGATCGCCCCAACCAAATCGCCTGATTCATACTTTTTCCTGGCTTGTTCTACAACCTTGGTGCTATCATCACTAGGCTGTGCTGGTTCAGTTTTCCCAGCGTCAGCATCTGATGGTTTTGGTGGAGTAGTAGTAACCTTATTAGGTTTTGGTTTAGGAAGCGGCCTAGCTGCAATCAGCGTACTATCATCAACTGTCTTAATTGCAATACCTTTATCTCGCAGACAAGAAATCCATTCATCATTGTTGGCAATGACATCTGCATAAGCCCAAGCCAAACGTCCAGAATTTAGTTTAACTTGTATCCAATTGCGTTTTGTCCGCAGGCCAGTCACCTCAAATTGTGTGTCCTCGCCGATGGTTTTGAGAACATTATCAGAATTAATCGAACTAGGTTCCGAACGGATATTAGAATTACCTGTCACCATCGCCAAGCACTTATTTCCAGCGCTGCTATTTTGACCTGTAAAATTAGCTGCCAAATTTCTCACATTCGGATATAGATTCGCCACCAAAGCTGCGGCACTACCCGCCAAAAGTACACCAATTAACAACGGTAGAGGATCAGATTTACTTGAAGTTCTGCGGGTAGGTTTGCTAGTACCAGGATTTGCTGGTGCAACTGCGAGAGTTGGTTGGAAAGACGAAGCAGGTTTAGCTGCGGGATAACCTTGATTTATCGCTGATTCTGGTGGTGCAGCAGGTGTCAATACTGGACTCATCACACTCACACAGGCTTGCAACGCTTCCGTCGCAGTTTGGTAGCGGTCTTTGAAGTGATAATGCACCATTTTCGTTAAAATTGCTGCCAAGCGATAGCTAACAGGGACTAAATGTTGCCAGCGAATCTCTCCAGTGTCTGGATCTTCTTGTAATTCTGAAGGCGGTACTCCTGTCAGTGCTTGAATTGCAATAATACCCAAAGAATAAATATCACTATTGGGACGAGGTTTACCTTGTCCTTGTTCGGTTGGCATATAGCCAGGAGTCCCGATAGCTACAGTCGCCGTAGGTTGTCCGCCAACTGTCACTATCGATGAACTTAACTGTTTAACTGCGCCAAAATCTACTAAAACTAATTTATTGTCCGAGGAGCGGCGGATAATATTATCTGGTTTGATGTCGCGGTGAATCACACCTTGCTGATGCACAAATTCTAAAATACCTAAAACTTCCTGCAACATTTGCAGAACTTGATTTTCACTCCAGCGTTGACTAGGAATCAGTTCATCAGTTAAGGGATGTCCTTCAACATATTCCTGGACTAAAAAGAATTCTTGGTTTTCATCAAAGTAAGCCAATAAACGAGGAATTTGGTCATGATATCCCAAACGTTCTAAGGTTTCCGCTTCGTTTTGGAACAGGCGTTTGGCAGTTTCAAAAATTCTGGGGTCAGAACTGGTAGGCTTGAGGTGCTTGACAACACAGATGGGGTTTCCCGGCCGTCTTGTATCTTGGGCAATGTAAGTTTGACCAAACCCGCCCTTTGCCAGCACTTGAATTACTTGGTAACGATTATCCAGTAGCTTACCGATCATATTCCCTCCCCAGAGTTATTACCTAATTTTCCAGCTGGTAATAAATATCTCCAAATTTTTTTCCTTGAAATCCGCTATCTTGAGAAAAGATTTGAAATAAATACGTAGCTTTTTTATAAACCCTGTTGATTAACCTTTCTTTCCATATCGCTATTGACGACCGATGCCACCTAAGATAACCAACCCAGTCGCATGGCAACAGGCGGAACTCCTCATGCAACCAGCTTTCATTAGAGTTGTTGACAACATTCGTAAGCAACTCGACGCATCTGCTTGGACGGGAACTTACCAGGATGTACTGATTTGGCCGCCAAGCACTACTGACGAAATGAAAGCCTTGGTAACTAGACTGTTGCAAGACATGGAAAGTGCCGCACCAGAACAAGCAGACGAAATTCGTGATACCCTGGCTCGTTTGCCAATGCCCCATCCAGGATATCATTTGCAATTGCAACGTCAAGAGCAGCAAGTCACCATTGATTTGTGGGATCTGTGTTATCAAGTGTGTTTTGCCAATTACAGCCCGGAGAATGAGGCTGTTGATATTGATACTAGTTTAATTGATGAATTCGGTGAAGTAGACTGGCAAAGTCTAGAAAATAAGACAAAAGATTTAGTGGCGCAAGTGTTTGCAAATTTACCTGATAGTTGAGTCAGAAAACTGGGAATTTGTGGTAAATGCGATCGCATTTACCACTGAAAATTATCATAAAAATTAAGCCTGTATTTAGAGTGCAAGCTAATTTAAAATTACAGACTAGACTGGCTAAAAGAGTGCCTATCATTTAAACTTTACTGAATTTAAGCTTCGATGATAGGCACGTTCACTAGAGATATCCAACCTTAGCTAATATTAAAAGTTGCCTGGGTCGTCATCAAGCGCTAGTAAGAAATTAATCAGGTCTGTTTGCTGTTGTATGCTAAACCTAGTCTGATTATCTACATAGAACTCATGACCTGTGCCATCTAAGTTACTCCGCTGTGGACTTAAAGCCGGGTTAAGTTTATTGGCTCTTACAACTTGCTCACGCAGTTGGCGATCTAATAAAGCACGTAAACTACTAGCAGGATCAGCAGGTATACCTCGACTGAGAGTTCCAGTTAACCCTAAACCACTAGGATCAACTACTCGATATCTGCCATCCCAAAAAACCTTTAAGCTTCCTTCTCGCACGGCTACACCACCATCGTGTAAATAGGGTGCGCTGAAATAAAGACCGCGTAAGGTAGTTGTTTTGTAACCACCTCTTGGTAATATCCCCTTGTGTAAAGTTGTGGGTGTATCGGAGATCCCCTGAGTTGGTACGTCCAGCACTTCCGCACTAGTAGACACGGGAATGGTTGTGTCATACGTGTATAGCTTGGGTTCGACTAACAACTGATTAAGTCCTAAGCGAGACTTAGCACGCGCTGAGTTAGTGCGAATTTCCTCAAGGGGATGAATTGTGTTGTCAGTAAAGAAGGGGGGGATATGGCAAGTTGCACAATTGGCTTTCTGAAAAACTCTTGCTCCTCGCTGCACTGAACCACTTCTTAAGGCTCTCCAGTTTTCCTGTGAGCGGTTAGGAGGTGGTACTAAACTATTCTGGAAAGCAGACATGGCATTAGCTGCAAAGAAGAACTTGCCACTAGCTATGTCATCAGCTTGACCACTATTAGGACTAAAAAATAAACCGTTGAATGTAGCCAAACTAGGCTTCAGGTTGGGGTAGTTCCCCGCACCAGGAGCAGGAATTTGGTCTTCTAATTCTGCAAATGGAATACCCAATTGTTGCTGTTGTTGTCGCAGCCATACCGAAGGTTGAACATAGTTTCCATCTGGCAAACGCTCCGGTAAACGTAACCTTGAGTCAGCAGCATTCTGAAGAAATGTACCGATATATACTTCTGAGTCAATCTCTAGCGTTTGTTCACTGAGTTGAGCAGCTGCTAACAGATTAATTTCTGAAGAGTGAACTGCACTGTTGAAAACACTAAGTCCATTAAAAGAACCAACAGCAAACCCTCCGTCAGCGGTAAAGGGATGATTCTGAAATGTGAAACCACTAGGAATTTGGGTGGTATCGTCAATGCCATCCGGTGAACTCTCAAAATTACCGAAGGGTACATCTAAAACAGCATCATCAAAGGCTTTTTCTAACTTTTCAGGATCAGGGAGTTCTACTAGATTGCCTTTACTGTCAATGATTGTCTTACCATTGCCTTTGTATAGTGGGTTGAGAGGGTTAAGATTTAAGGGGTTATTAGAATCTAACTGCGTATTCAACCGCGCAAACCCAGCAGCTGAATTTGGTGCCAATGCAATAAACAAAGGAATAGCAAGTTCACCATTCGGGACTCCAGCTAGACGTTTACCTTCTTTTGAAACGCTTGCATGACAAACAGCGCAGCTAATTCCAATAGTGCCAGTTTTCTCATCAGGTAAAAATCCCAAAGGGAATTTTCCTCCCTTTTCTACCTTTAAACCTGTATTAATCACATCTCCAATGTGGAAAGTTCGGCTACCTAGGGTGAGATTTTTCTGAAGTGTAACTTGTAAGTTTGTTGTTGGTTGACCATTTAATTGTGCGATCGCTGTTTTAATTTCTGGCAAAACATTAGCAAAACCTTGTGCTAAACCAAATACTCCTTGCAGACCAAAGTTATCACCAATTTTTCGATTGAAATATATCTCTTCCCCTTTGTCAATTAATTCCTGAGTTATTTCAACTGCTCCTATTCTTTGATAGGAAACGGGATCACGAGGGTTGAGTCCTTTGTGGTAAACTAGCCTGGCTGCTTGTCTAGGACTAAGCAGTTTGCCAAAATAGTCATAGTAACCTACTGGTTGAGTTGGCGCAGGTTGTAGAATTTGAAAGTTATATCTAGGAAACGTAGCGAAAGCTGGCTGGTTTCCCATCAAACTGTTTGATAGCAAAATACCAGCAACAGCCATCAGAAACACATAAATTAACCAGAAAAGCCGATTTTTTTTGACAAAAAATCTTCTGAATAAACTAATTTTAGATTTAATTTTTTTGGTTTCCATAATAGGACACCTTGAAAAGGTTTTGCCTACTTATTAACAGAATAAGCAGTAATTATACGTAAAAAACATAAAAATTTATTGTAGATAAATTAAGCACATAGGATTTTTCACATAAACTCTCGAAAGCATTGAGCCGAGATCCTTATACTGACTTAAAAATAGATTTCTATTTGTGCTGTTATGTGATTATTGATGTCAACTGTTGACGAAATCTTACTTAACTTTTAAATGAAGAATTTACGATATATTACGTAGCAATATTCTGTTTGCAAATGGTGAATTTAATTCCTCGTTTACCCACAAATTGGTTTGTAGAAACGTAGCAATGATATCTACGTATGGTGGAATGACGAAAAATCTTCCATGAAATGTGATACCTCTGATCTGCCAGCTGTTAGTCTGTGCAGCCACCAGCTAAACACCGACAAGTAATCTGTGTTTATTTCTGTTCATCTGTGCTTTAATTGTCAAAACCGTCGGCATAACCCAACATCCATCATTCAAACACTGCTCATGATTGACATTGACGGTTCCTATGGAGAAGGAGGCGGACAAGTTCTCCGTACTTGCCTGAGTTTAGCCGCGATCACGGGTGAACCTATTCGTATTGCAAACATTCGTGCTGGGCGCAGAAAACCGGGATTAGCAGCACAACACCTCACAGCCGTTCGGGCTGCGGCTAAGATTTGTCACGCTCAACTACAGGGCGATGCTTTAGGTTCCATGATGCTGGAGTTCATTCCCAGTAGTCCAGTACAGGCGGGAAACTATACTTTTGATGTCAGTGAAGTGCTAGAAGGTGGTTCGGCTGGGGCAATTACTTTAGTTTTACAGACAATACTTTTACCTTTAGCCTTAGCAAAAGGTGACTCTCAGGTAACTTTACGCGGTGGAACTCATGTAATTTTCAGCCCGACAATGACATATATCGAGCAGGTATATCTGCCAATGCTCCAGCGTATGGGTGTAAAAGCAGCTGTGAAATTAGGTGCGTGGGGGTGGTATCCCCAAGGTGGCGGAGAGGTGGAATTACAAGTGAGTGGTGGTAGTCAACTCAGTGGGATACATTTACTAGAACGGGGAGATTTACGCCAAGTACGGGGACTGGCGGTGGTGACAGAATTACCTGCTCATATTCCTCAACGTATGGCTAATCGGGCTGAGAATATTTTACGCACAGCCGGACTAAAGGTTTCCATACAAGCTTTACGCGAAAAAGGTGTCGCACCAGGCACGGGTATTTTTCTGACTGCTGAGTATGAGAACAGCTTGACTGGATTTGGTGGATTTGGGCGTTGGCGGATGTCATCAGAAAAAGTTGCGGAGATTGCTTGCGAACAACTGCTGAAGTTTCACCAAACGGGTGCGCCAGTGGATGAACATTTAGGAGATCAGTTAATATTACCAGCGACTTTGGCTGCACAAGAAAGTCAATATAGAGTAGCGAATGTCAGTACCCACTTGACAACAAATGCAACGGTGATTGAAAAGTTTGGGCTGTCGCGGGTAATGGTGGATGCGGTTGAAAAGATTGTGAAGGTAGTAGCTGTGAATAGATGAATCAAGTAGAGACGCGAAATTTCGCGTCTCTACACCAAGAACATACGGTTTCAGCACCTAATTCACTAAAATTCAAATTGGTAAACCGCACCTTCAAGGACGGTAAGCACAACTCTTGATTGATTTTAATTTTTGTTACGTTTCGTTACACTAGAGACATCGAGAGGTGAAGGTAAGTCTCTCGGCAGCTTTTAAAGGTGAACGACATGAATGGCACAATTCGCGTTGGTAATCTCTTCGGGATTCCGTTTTACATCCATCCGTCATGGTTTTTGGTTTTCGGCTTGGTAACCTGGAGCTATAGTAGTGGGCTTTTAGCGCAATTTCCTCAATTGTCTGGGGGGTTAGCTTTGCTCCTTGGATTGATGACAGCGCTGTTATTGTTTGCTTCTGTCGTCGCCCACGAATTAGGACATAGCTTTGTTGCCTTGCGCCAAGGAATTGATGTTAAATCTATCACATTGTTTATCTTTGGTGGTTTGGCAAACCTAGAAAAAGAATCGAAAACTCCCGCAGGAGCTTTTTGGATTGCGATCGCTGGCCCTTTAGTTAGCTTACTATTATGTGGAATTGTCACAGCAATCGGTGTAACAACTCCTGTATCTGGGCCACTGGCAGCAATCCTTGGTGTTTTAGCTTCGGTTAACTTAGCTTTAGCACTGTTTAACTTAATTCCTGGCTTACCTTTGGATGGTGGTAATATCCTCAAAGCTCTTGTGTGGAAAATCACAGGTAATCCTTATAAAGGTGTGACCTTTGCCAGCCGAGTTGGACAGATATTTGGTTGGGTGGCGATCGCTTCTGGTATACTTCCACTCATCTTCTTCGGCAGTGCAGCTAACTTCTGGAATTTGCTCATCGGCTTTTTCTTACTGCAAAATGCCGGGAATGCAGCCCAATTTGCCAGAGTGCAAGCAAAACTTGATGGCTTAACAGCCGCAGATGTCGTTACAAATAATAGCCCAATCATATCTGCAAACCTCAGCTTGAGAGAATTTGCTGATGAACAGATTCTGCACAAACAAGACTGGCGACGGTTCTTAGTCACAGATGATCAAGGACAATTAGTAGGTGCAGTTGCCCTGGATGACTTGCGAACCATCCCGACAACACAATGGACAGCAACTCAAGTTAGAGAAATCATGCGCCCAGTTGCTGTATCCACCACAGTACAATCAGATCAACCCCTCTTAGAAGTCATCCAGCTACTCGAACAACAAAAACTATCAGCTTTAGCTGTGATTCGAGAAAATGGCGTACTAGTGGGGATTTTAGAAAAAGCAGCGATTATTCAACTATTGCAAGGTCAAGCTGTACCTAACGCTGCATAAGCATCTCATCACTAAATACTCCTTCTCAAACCTCCTTCAGTAAAACTGAGGGAGTTTTTTGATGAAAAAGCCATCAATTCAAAATTGTTTCACTCTGCATCGATACCTAATTCCTGTAACTTTGCTAGTAAGGCTGTTTGGCGCTGACGTTCAATTTCTAGTTGGGCGATCGCATCATCGGCGCGTTGACGTTCTTGTTCAGCCCGTTGATGTTCTTGTTCAGCCCGTTGACGTTCTTGTTCAGCCCGTTGACGTTCTTGTTCAGCTTGTTCGGAACCCCACAGCAACAAATTACCTGCTTCATCCCACCATCGCAACCAATAAATGTTGAAACCTAAGCGAGTTCCTCGCCAAATTCCTAAAAATAATTCCAACTCAGGAATCCAAAATTGTCCTGATTGTGTTGGTGCTTGCAAAACATATCGTCCATTTTCTAGACGATGTACTTCTAAGGTGACTTCATAAGGATTGAAAACTACATAAACGAGAACTTGCAATATTTGTTCGTAAAAATATAGTTTTCCATAAGGAAAGGTAGGACGAATCGAATATTCTGCGTTATCGGTGTCTGAAAGAAACTCCATCACCACAGCCACGTTTTCACCTTCTGTGTTGGGTGTGTAGCTGCGCCTAATGACACCTGCGCCTACTGGTAAGACACGCGGTACGTACAACCAATCTGGTGCTTTGACAACAGTTTTTTGATTAATATTAGCGACGAGTCCAAAATTAGATGCAACCAGCATTTCTGGCTGGATGCGATTTGCTGTAGCTAAAGCCTCTGTTAAAGCTGCTGCCAAAAAAGGTTGTTGAATATTTTCCACAGGATCGTCGGGCAGAATAAAATCATCTGGGAGTTTTTCCCAAGTGACGACAGGAGTTTGGCGCTGGGGTGCGGCTACCATGATGGTTTCCAATTGTCGCTTGTGTGTTTGGGTTGCTAATGCCAATATTTTACAGTGCTTTTTAGATGTATGAAGTCAATAGATATCAAGGAAGTTACTTTATTGTCTGGTTAGGGAACTCTATCAATTAAGGTTTTGTTTCACAAGGACTTACTTATGGATAAATCCATTATTCAGTTAGTTGACGAGTTACCCAGTGACAATATTACTGTCAAAGTTTTAAAAGCCCTCGATTTTGTCGCACCAGGACAGTGGGATAATTTGGTGGGATTTGACAACAGTGTTCGTACTATTACTGGCGAAACTGATGCTAAAGTAATCCAAAGAATCCGCGATCGCGCCAATAGTTTATATTTAGATCCGCAACACGGCTATCAAGCAGCTGTCAAACTTTATCAAATTATAGATAAAGCCGACACAGCAATGGCGACTGCGGCTTTGGCGAATAAAGTTGGTGAAAAAATCGGCTTTCTCTCTTTCTTAGGCAACATTACGCCCAAAGCCGATGTCACGCAAACAATTGATTTAGTACTGAAAATCACTGTTGAAATCATCGCCTTCTGCAAAATCAACGGTATTCCCCAACCTAACCCCCAAGAATTTGCCAATACTTTGGCTAACAACTATCAAAATGCTTCCCTGATGCGGATGGCAGCGTTGGTTTGTATTGATGGTATTTTGCCTCTCGGCCCAGATTTTATCAGTAAAATTCAAGAATTGATTAGTGGTGCTGATGCTGGTAATGCGATCGCGCAAAATCCCATCTTCCAAGCCGTCAATAATTCTTTACCAGGTAATAGTCCCTCAGATAAAGTTGGTTTTATTGCCCAAGGTTTCAACTCTGTGCAAGGCTGGATGAATAATCTTGTAGCCAAGACAGGTATAACTCCACAATCAATTGCTAATGGTTTGAGTAGTTTTATTCAGATTGCTGACGATAATTTAGACTTTGTAGCCGCATTCTTAGATCAAACTACAAATTACTTTGAGCATACAGGTATTCAAACCATCGCTCGTAGCTTAATTTTACAAGCTCATAATCTAGTCAAAGCGGAAATTGCCGAAGAAGCACAAAAGCCACAAACACAAGATACCTCCTCTGCTGCTAAACCAAATACCACCCAGTATGCAGTGAATAACACAGTAGAAGTCTGGGACGAAGAAGAGGCAGAATGGTATAAAGCCACAATTCAGAAAATTAAAGATGACCAATTCTTTATTAATTATGTTGGCTATGGTTCATCTTCTGATGAGTGGGTTGGCGAGGAAGAAATTCGGATTCGCGCTCATGAATCATCTGATGATCATGGATTTGCACTTGGTCAAAAAGTAAAATGCTGGGATGAAGAGCAAGAAGCTTGGTATACTGCAACAATTGAGGAAATTCGTGGTCAGCAATACTTTGTTCATTACCTCGGTTATGACTCATCTTATGATGAGTGGTTAGATTTGGAAGAAATTCGCTAACTATTTAATCGGCACAGGGTTGGCGAGTATATATTAACGCCCTGTGCCATAATTATTCGCACAAAAATAATATTGAAGTTTTAATCAGATTTAACTAATAGGCATTCTAGGTTTTTGTGGTTGCTGCTGTTTTGACAATGGCATATCTGCGGTGGGATCTAGCACCATTTCTTGGTAAACAAACTATTGCTTTTCACTATCGATTTGCAGGATCATTATATCTTGAGTATCGTAGTGGCAATTATCCAGGACTAGTATTTCTGTACTTTTACAAAATTTATGTTATGGCAAGCGAAGCATAGTTTAAGACATCAACAGATGATAAAACTTAGATCCCACAAGGCTTTTAAACCTGTCACTGTTCGGGTTCGCCACTTGCTTTATGCCGACGGCACTTCCTTCAAGTCGGCAAAGCCGCCCAAAGGAGTGCCTCGGAAACCCGTCCACCGCAGTGGCTCACCTGTCACCTGTCACCTGTTAACTGCTATACGTCCTTTAACTTATGCCTAAAAGGTGTGCAGAATTACAAGACTCGTAGACTAGACTAGTAGCAAAAGATAACAATTTAGAGGAAGATATGATGAGCGATCGCGACTATACATTAATCCTGGACAAAAGCGGTAGTATGTCCACACCTGACCAAGTAGGTAGTAGAAGTAGATGGGAAATAGCTCAAGAGTCTACTCTAGCTTTGGCAAGGAAATGCGAACAATTTGACCCAGACGGCATCACAGTTTACGTATTTTCTGGCAGATTTAAACGTTACGACGATGTTACCTCAGCTAAAGTCGGACAGATTTTCCTAGAAAATGACCCTGCTGGTACTACCAACTTAGCCGCTGTACTCCTTGATGCAACCAATAATTATTTTCAACGTAAAGCCACAGGTAAAACTAAAGCCAATGGTGAAACAATATTAGTAATTACTGATGGTGAACCCGACGATCGCAAAGCCGTATTTGAAGTAATTATCCAGGCGACTCGTCAAATGGAGCGGGATGAGGAATTAGCAATATCTATCATTCAAGTAGGCTCAGATCCACAAGCCACTAAATTTCTTAAAGCTTTAGATGATCAATTGCAAGGTGTCGGCGCTAAATTCGATATCTGCGATACCATCACTTTAGAAGACTTAGAAGACATGAGTCTTGCAGATGTATTGATGAATGCGATTACAGATTGATTTGTCAATAGTCAATTTAGTTTATTCACAAATGACAAATGACCAATAACTAATTGGAGAACTTAGTTATGCTGGAAAGCCGAGATTATACTTTAATTATTGATAAAAGTGGCAGCATGGCAACCCCAGACCAAAAGGGTGGTAGAAGCAGATGGGTTGCAGCTCAAGAATCTACTTTGGCTTTAGCTAGTAAGTGTGAACAATTTGATCCTGATGGTATTACTATTTATGTGTTTTCGGGAAAATTTAAGCGCTATGAAAATGTAACTGCTAGTAAAGTTACACAAATTTTTCAAGAAAATGATCCATCAGGCACTACAGACTTAGCCGTAGTATTGAAACACGCCACTGATGATTACTTTCAACGCAAAGCTGCTGGTACAACAAAGCTAAACGGGGAAACAATTTTAGTAGTGACTGACGGTGAACCAGACGATCGCAAAGCAGTCATGAAGGTAATTATAGAAGCTTCTCGTCGTATGGACAAAGATGAAGAACTAGCAATTTCCTTTATTCAAGTAGGCTCAGATCAACAAGCTACTCGGTTTCTCAAAGTCTTAGATGATGAACTGCAAAGCGCTGGTGCAAAATTCGATATTTGTGACACCATCACAATGGAAGATATGGAAGATTTAAGTTTGTCAGAAGTTCTACTTAATGCCATTAACGATTAAAAAGACTAACGCCTAGTCTTTAGTCTAATTATTCTAAAACCTTTGTAATAAGAAAATTACGAATTACGAATTAAAAAAATGGACTCTATTGATCAACTATTAGCTCAACTCAAAGCGGAATATGAGCCAGGAAAACCGACACCACAACAGCCAAAACCAGATGTCATACCGCCATTCATCCCCTCGCTACCTAAATCACAATCTATCATTGATAATATTTTGGCGGAAGTAAAAGCTGATGTCGAAGCGCAAGCAGCAGCCGAGGAGTTGCGAAGACAACAAGAACTAGAACAAAAACGCATTCGACAAGAAAAAATCAAAGCCCAACAATTAGAAGTTTTGCAAAAACAAGCACAAGAATGGTTAGAAAAATTAGATCCTTTCTCACCAGAAGGACTATGGTTTGAAAGATTTGCTGAAGGCTATCCTTCAAAATTAGCAGCAGCAATTGAATATTTGCAAAATAATTAAATAATAATCATACGTATTAGAGATGATTATAAAGTAAAGCTTAAATTGTAGGGTGCGTTATAGCAACGCTTAACGAGTATAGAGCCTGTTCTTATTCTGAATTCTGCTGTAAATGCTCAACAGCCCAGTCGTGCATAGCATAAAGAATGGGTTTAAGACTTTCTCCTAATGGTGTGAGTGAATATTCTACTTTTGGAGGTATTTGTGCATAAACTTGGCGATGGACTATACCATCTTCCTCCATTTCTCTAAGTTGCTGAGTCAACATCTTTTGCGTGATTCCAGGTAAAGCTCGTTGCAATTCACCAAAGCGTTTGACACCAGTAATTAATTCTCTAATAATTAAAACTTTCCAGCGTCCGCCAATTACCTTAAGGGTAGTTTCTACTTCACAAGTTAGCCTGCGATCGTTTTCTGCTTCTGCTTTCATCGTTACTTTTTAGTGAGTGACTATATTGCCAAGTCGGCAAACTCATGATGTTTAAGATGTATTTTATGCAAGAACTTTCGGTGAAATAGCCAATGGGAGACGTAAAAACAGAAATCAGCAGCAATTATCCTCATCAAAAACCATTCAAGGTTTAGAAGCAAACTATTTCCTCTAGTCACCTCTGGTGTTAGATATACAGCACTTCCGGCAGCTATGAGGTACATCCTCAAAGCTGAAAGCGATGCTAGGAGAGGGGTAAGAAGAAAAACTGTATTGCATAATATCGGGAATTGCTGTATAATAACTAATGCTGCTATGACGACCTCAAAACATAAATTCAAAAAAATTTTCATCCTTGTATCCTTATAATAGATATTTAATTTGATTCAACCTTTTCATGAAATTAAAGTTTTGCCAGCATATTATGATTTTCTTCATCTCAAGAGGATTATATGCTCAAAGCTAAAGAACTATACAGCTAGATTCTTGAATAGCTAGAGATTGCATCAATAGGTATAACAAAGCTCTTACAGTGTCCAGGCAGCTTGAAAAAAATCACGTTCGCAGAGCATAGCGTAACGGTAAGTTGAATGAACTAAAGCTGTATTAGTGGCGTAGTTATCCACCAAACTTTCTAATTGTTGTGTTAGTGGTTGAAAATCTGTACTACTGTAAGTCCGAATCCAATCTGCATACTGATGATTAGGAATACCATCACTAGCTAACTGTTCTCCCAAAAAGGCATACAAACGCATACAGGGTGACATCGCCGCAGCCGTTAAACCGACATCGCTACCCCAAGCTGTAGCTAACAAAAAATCTGTATAACGGCGGGTGTCTACGCCTGGTTCTACAGAGTGCAAATTGACTCCCCACAGGGCTGCATAGCTTTGATGTAGTTGTAATTCTGCTAAAACTCCACCAACTAAGTTGTTAAATATAGTAAATCCTTTCCAATCTGGTGCTTTAGCTGCGGCGATGCTGTAAGCACGAGCAAAAGCTTCTAAGAAAAAAGCATCTTGTCCTACGTAGTAAGCAAACTTTGCTTGCTCAAGAGTACCATCAGCTATACCTTGCACAAAAGGATGCTCTAGACAAGCTTGCCCTAAATCTTGATTTGCTACCCACAATTCATTGGATAAAGTCATTAGTCAAAAGTCAACTGAAGTATGAAACTACCCCATTCATGAAGTCATGGGGCTTGTACCGAAAAATTCTTAAATTTATCCTAGCCTGCGGCAAGCCTCTGCGGTACATCCTTTATCTTTTTTTGTCAATGGTGATTAGTTTCTATATAGTAAAAGAGGCAGGAAAATTCCTGCCTCCGCTGGAACTGCTTAAGCAGTTCAGTAATATTTCCATATTAATTGTCACACGTGTATATGTAACTTCCAATGCTTACGCAACACTGTTTTAACTTTTGCCAAAATTCCAGCCATTTTCGATGGAGTAGACCACAGCAAATAAGTAGCCACCATGAACTGCTTACACCAATAAAGGAAGAAAAAGAGATTAGGCTCTAGAAACTTACAGCAAATTTCAAGAAGCGTGAAGTACTCCATTTAGATATCAAAGCTAAATAGAGCGCTTATTGTTATTCAAAATTCTGACTCCTGAATTTTTAATTCTGCTGTATGTACTAGGCTGTCATCTCTCTATACGGTTCAGATAAAATAAAATTATTTTTCTCTATATAAATTTTTTAGAGACGTAATCTTGCTACGCCTCTACTAGTTTAAGAGTATGAATATCTCTTACGCTGGCGGTTCGGAACTCTGGAAGATTTGGACTAACTTAATTAAGTTGAACCAAGGCGATCGCCTACAGTGGTAAACTACGCAATTGTTGGCTGAGTTTAGCATATCTGTATGCATGAGTCATACAAAAATGCCAACGTCTAGCTTGTTTTTTAATCAACTCCTCAAAGACAAGTAACATGATCTCCAAGACAGAGCCAACTTTACAACAACCACATTCAACTAGCATGAGCGATGTCTAACGACAAGCCGCTATGTGTCTACGTTCTGTCTATCCTAGCTGCGAGTAATCTTTGATTGGATAAATCAGCATTCATGGACAATTAAAAATTAAAAACCATAAATTGATTTTTAATTTTTAATTTCTCCTTGCTAGTCTTAATTTGTGGTTTGTGCCGCTAACATCTGCTTCAGCTTTTCTAGTTCAGTTGCCCAACGGGGATCTGGACGAATTGCATCTGATTCAGCTGGGGTGCTACTTTCGCGCCCACCACCGCTGCGTTTAGACTTCTTAGAACCTTTCTCACGACGATTGCTTTCTTTGTTGCTGCTAGGAGTAGGACTGCTGTGTGTCGCAGTTTTAGGCGCTTGTTCGTCGCCTTCATCACCCTTGGTGCGAGGCAATGCTTTTTCTAGCTTAATCGGTGTGTCTTTGAACAACTGACCATTATATTTTTCAATAATTTGATCAGCTTGTTCGTCATTGTTGACGGTTAAGAAACCAAAACCACGGCATTTACCAGTTTTCCGGTCTTTAATTAGTTTTGTGGTAACAGCATCGCCTTCTGCCGCAAAAACTGCTTGCAGGTCTTGACGATCTATTTCTTCTTTTGGCAAATTGCCTATATATAGGCGAACGGACATGAACTATACCTCCAGAGTTTAATGAACGTAGCAAGGCAAGAGAACAATCACTTGGTTTTGGCTTTTAAATATGATGTTATTGATTAAAATTGCCATAAACCAATTTTTTTTACTCCAAACTGTCAACTTATACAATACAGTTTTTCGTTTGGACAAAGCTTGTATATTACAAAAGCGCATACAACGCTCAGTTAATACCACCTTAATTCTAAAATTTGTAAATTTATTAGCCTACTGTCTGCCACAGTAAACATTTTTTTGATGTCCTTGCCCGCAGAATTCAACACCATTCCTTACATTATCACGGTATCTTCTACGTAGCTAGTTCAGAACACACATTTCCGATTATATTGTGAATTAATAGTAACATAAAATACATTTTTTTCTCAAGAGCGGATATTTGAAACAAAAACCAGCCAATGGCTGGTTAAGCTGCTGTGTTGGGAGGATAAAAAGAAGCATTGGCGCAAGCAGTCACTAGGCTGGAAAGCTAAGTTATGCTTATTGTTAATAAATGTAACATTTGTAAAGAAATATTGCAAGTTTGGTTATTGGTCATTGGTCATTGGTTAAAAGGTAGGAGGCGGTGGTTCGGCTTCGCTCACCAACCAGGCAGGAGGATGAAATTTCATACTTCATACTTCACACTTCTTTTGACTAACCTATGAGAAAAATGTAAGCACCCCAAGCCTGTGCGACTACTGCCAAAACAGTAGACCAAATCGGGTGATGGCTATAAAGGGTTGTTCCAGTTTGAGTTTGTAAGGTTTGAATGTCTATCCAAGGTGTTGCGCCGCGACGAAACCAGCCTGTGACAATAATTTGCCGACCAATCAAATCTTGAAGGTTGACTTTCTGCCCCAAGCATAGCCAAGGAACGTGGTGTAATTTCACTAAACCTGTGCTGGACTGTAAGATTAAGTCTTGTGCGAGAGAATTGGCTGTGCCGGGACGACCTAATAATTTGCCCACCAGACAGACACTGATACTATCAATGGGGATGGCGGATGGATTAGCTAACAGGTTAGGTAAACTTTCATCAGCTTGCCAACTAGGAGTTTGAATATTCGGGAAAAAAGCATTCATCCGAATGACTAAACCAATGCTAAAACCAATCAGTAGGCAACCACTGACAAAATTCCAATCTTCGTAAATCCACTTCAAGTTCAAAAATTTGAGGTTGAAAGCAGTTTGCCAACTTAGCCAAATCAATGCCGCAAATCCAAAACCCAAGGGAATGCCCAAAAATGGAGCGATTTGCAGCAAGAAAGATTGACGTGTAGTTTTGATAAACTGTTCGTTAGTGAGATGAAGTTCGGTTTCTATGTGCCAGTGGCGAGCGATTTGACACAGCCATTGAATACGTTGACCGATTAAAGGATGACTATTATTAATTGCCAGCCAGTGACGATAGGGGTTGAGATCATCCCACATCAAGGCTGATTCAAAGGAAATATGCCCCGCAATACTGCCCAAAGATAGACTTTGTTGATAGCTGACAGGCATGAGAAGATTTAAACTTTCTAATTGGCAATTAGTATGTTGTGCTTGTTGAATATCATGGGCAATGCCGATCGCAATTTTCAAAAAAGCCCGAATTAAAGCGTTAGGATTACCAGTGATTTCGGCAGCTAGGCGATCGCTATAATAATGCCGCGATCGCGACAACCACAAAGCTGTCCCAGTAAATAAACACCAAATTCCATAAGCCAGACTGGACAATATGTTGAATGGCCACTGCCAAACACCAGCAGAGATGTTGTTTCCCCACTGAGAAATTTGCTGATATACTCGATAAATCGGTAAAGTCAGTAGTAATACCAGCGACATCACTAAATAATCGCCGTGGGCAATGTGTCCTAGCTGGGTAGCGTAGATGATCGCAATTTCATCATCTGCGAGTTGATTTAATAAACCTTGACTAACTACAATCCGGGCATTGCGTGGTAAATTGCCGTATGTCAAAGCTATAGGTGCTGTTACGGGCAGAATCCGGAGTTGGGGTGATTGCCAGCGTCGTTGCTGACAGTAGCGCTGGAGTACTCTAGCTGTCTCCCTGCTGCGGCTGTGTAAGACATCTTTTGATAGGGGTTGCTGACTACAAAACCGCGCTAATAACCAATCTAATAGCCAAGGTGACAGAGCGATCGCACTAGCCAAAATTCCAATTACCACCAGCTTGGGGTCACGGTAGAAAAACTGCAATGGTTCCAAATACGGTAACTTGTCTAAAATCACATTCACAGATACCATTGCTATCTTCAAAATAAACTCCATCACCCAAAACAAAGCAATGATTGTCAAGAGTGCTTGTAATTGCAAGGGCAGTAATTTCGGTTTACGTAAAGGTTGCCATACCTTGGCGCGTTTGGCTTGTCGCCAGTAAATATTTAGTCGTTGAGTCGGTGTATATTCATCTGACTCTGCAAACCGATTTGGTGAAGCTACAGACGTTTCAATGAAGGTATTTTGATAATGATTTGACTGTGCTGGTGTTTCCAGTAAAGGCTGTTGTGTGTATGCTGATGACACAGCGGCTGAATTGCCATTTATAGTTTCTTTTGATGTTTGTGGAGATGCGCTAGAACTTTGGCGATTTTCTACTTTTTTTTGTTTTTTACGTTTTGTTAAATGTGTTAGTGCGCGTTCTGCCCACTCTTGGACTTGGGGATTTTGGCTATCTCTGAGAGTTTGGCACAAAGCGATCGCCTTACGGGCTTCACCAGTGCGAGCATAAGCCATAACTAACCCAACGCGAGCTTGTAAGCTAGTAGTGCTATTGCCTTGACTACTAGCCACAGACTCTAGTTGAGCGATCGCGGTTTGGTAATTTCCCTGCTTGAGAGCAGTTAAACCAGCCTCCAAAGATGATTCAGCATGTGAAGGCATAGAAATTCTGGCACTCCAATCTCTGCTAATTGACCGAATAAGCTAAAAGTAAAAAGTTAAAAGGCAAAACAAAGAAGAACAAAATCGGTTGCCAGTTCCAGACTGCTGCGCTGCGCGTTTTAGATATGATGATTCTCTTTTTACTTTTTATTTTTTACTTTTGACTTTTGACTTTTTATCCACGGTTATACAACAACGCGACCCCGCGATGCCGTGGACATCAACTATACCCGATAAATAGAATTCAGGAGTCAGGAGTCAGAATTCATACTGAATTCTGAACGAAGCCATGAATGAATTGCAGAGGTTTAATACCCTCAGTCAATAAGTGGTTGGTTTGAATGCCCCACTCATTGATTCTGAATTCTGAATTCTGACTTCTGGATTCTGCTTCAAGATTCCACCGGGGATTGACCATAAAATACCGGGGCGATCGCGCTTAATTTTAAATTTGGATGGTCTTCTAGTAACTGATGGCAATTCCATTCATTGCGGAATAGCAACACTGGTCGATCCATGCTGTCTTTGACTGTGGTGGTATTGAATAAACGTCCCACCTTGTTCAAAGCTTCCCAACCACCTTCTACCCAACGGGCAACGCTGTAGGGTAATAAGTCTAAAATGGTTTCTACACCATACTCGTTTTGTAAGCGAAACTGCACCACTTCAAATTGCAACTGACCCACCGCAGCCATAATTGGTTCGCGTTTGGCTTCATCAGTTGAGTACATAATTTGCACAGCACCTTCTTCGCGCAATTCCGAAATACCTTTTTGAAATTGCTTAAACTTTGAGGGGTTGGGATTTCTGAGGGTAGCAAACAGTTCTGGTGAAAAATACGGAATTCCCTCATATTCCAGCTTCTGCCCTGTGTAAATAGTATCGCCGATCGCAAAAACGCCGGGATTGTTTAAACCGATCACATCACCTGGATATGCGACATCAATCGATTCCCGTTCTTGGGCAAAGAGTTTTTGTGGACGTGATAAACGGACAACTTTGCCTGTGCGGGCGTGATTGACTGTCATATCTTTTTCAAATTTGCCAGTGCAGACCCGGACAAAAGCGATGCGATCGCGATGCTTTGGATCCATATTTGCTTGCAGTTTGAACACAAAACCGGAAAATTCCGGATAGGTGGGAGCAACTTCCCCAACACTACTGTTGTGAACACCTGGTTTCAGGGCATAGTCTAGGAAAGACTTGAGGAATAACTCTACGCCAAAGTTGGTCATAGCGCTACCAAAGAACACTGGGGTCATTTTGCCTTGATGCATTAACTCCAAATCTAGTTCCGGGCCGACTCCCTCTAAAAGTTCCAGATCGTTTTTGAGTTGGTAGTACAAGTCTTCTTCTAGCAGTTGTTCAATTTTGGCATCACCCAAGTCTACAACTGTATCACGGGCTTCCTTGCTACCGTGGGCGCTGCGTTCAAACAAGTGAATTTGTTGGTGCTGACGATCAAATACACCCTTAAAGCGATCGCCCATACCAATCGGCCAATTCACGGCGTAAGTCTGCAACCCTAATTCCTGTTCAATTTCATCTAACAGTTCTAAAGGTTCTCTACCCGGACGGTCGAGTTTATTCACAAAGGTAAAAATTGGCAAACCCCGCAGTTTACAAACTTCAAATAACTTACGAGTTTGAGGTTCCAAGCCTTTAGCCGCATCAATTAACATCACCGCATTGTCGGCGGCGGCAAGAGTACGGTAAGTATCCTCACTAAAATCTTGGTGTCCGGGTGTGTCTAGTAAATTAATCTGACAATTTTGGTATTCAAACTGTAAGACAGTCGAGGTAATCGAAATTCCCCGTTGTTGTTCCATCGCCATCCAGTCTGAGGTAGCCTTGCGCTGCGCCCGTCTAGCTTTCACCGCACCAGCTTCGTGAATTGCACCTCCGTACAGCAGTAGCTTTTCTGTGAGTGTAGTTTTACCTGCATCAGGGTGAGAAATAATCGCAAAATTGCGTCGCTGTTCTACTGCTTGGTGAAGTTCTGACTGAAGTTCAGTTGACATAATTGACCTAAATGTATTGCTTACCTTGTTACTTTACTTAACTTAATTTTTCTCTACTTTAGTAAGTCTTTTAATCTTAAAACAACGAGGCTCGTGATAGGGTCAACATAGTGCTGAGTCAATGGTCAATAGTCATTTGTCATTTGTCATTGGTTTTTATTCCTATCTTCTAGCCTCTAACCTCTAGCCTCTAGTCCCTAAAAGGAGAAAAGCATGTACGACCCAGACAAGCGAAAGCTTTTATCCGCGTTGTGTCATGGAGCGATTTTTTTCAGTACAGCTTTTGTATCGGTTGGTATACCGATCGCTATGCTGTTCATTTCTAACGATCCAGTTGTGCAACAAAATGCCAAAGAATCCATTAATTTTCACTTTAATGTTTGGATTTATGGAATCATTATTACAGCATTAATTTGGATAACTTTAGGTTTGTTATTTCCCCTAGCTGGTATTGGCTATTTGCTGCATTGGGGATTAACAATATGGGCGCTCGCCAGCGTACTTACCAATCCAGATCAACCCTTCCGCTATCCCTTCATCTTCCGCGTCCTATAGCACAATCATGGTAATTGTTAATAAAAAATTGAGCATTCTCAACATTAAAATCTTTGCGCCTTGGCGGAGAATTAAAAATTAATATCTTTTTTCCCAAACTGTTAACTAGATACAGTCCAACCAAGTTGTAGAATACAAAATTGCCCCACAGCTTCATCAAGAGTAGGGCAAAGGACAGTTAAGCACTGTTTGTAGTCTGTCTGACAGTAGTAGAGTTATTCTCTACTTTTGTGACGCTTTGACTTGTGTCCATTACATCGTTCTCTTGACAAAAATTATGTTTCCCATACAACGTCCCCGTCGTTTGCGTAGCCATCCCCAACTGCGCCGGATGGTACGTGAAACCATCCTCACCACCAACGATTTAATTTACCCACTGTTTGCTGTACCAGGCGAAGGAATTGCCAAAGAAGTAAAATCCATGCCTGGAGTCTACCAATTGTCGGTAGACAAAATTGTTGAAGAAGCTAAGGAAGTTTACGACTTAGGAATTCCCGGAATTATTTTATTTGGGATTCCTGAAGATAAAGATGCTGACGCTACTGGTGCTTGGCACGATTGCGGAATTGTTCAAAAAGCTGCAACTGCTGTTAAAGAAGCAGTCCCAGATTTGATTGTCATCGCTGACACTTGCTTGTGTGAGTATACCAGTCATGGTCACTGCGGTTACTTGCAAGTTGGTGATTTGACAGGCAGAGTACTCAACGACCCCACCTTAGAATTGCTCAAAAAAACAGCAGTTTCCCAAGCCAAAGCGGGTGCAGATATCATTGCACCTTCTGGGATGATGGATGGCTTTGTCCAGGCAATTCGTGCCGGATTAGATGAAGCCGGATTCCAAGACACGCCAATTTTATCTTATGCTGCTAAGTATGCTTCGGCTTACTATGGCCCATTTCGGGATGCAGCTGAGTCAACACCCCAATTTGGTGATAGAAGAACTTACCAAATGGATCCTGGGAATAGTCGTGAAGCCATTAAAGAAATTGAATTAGATATTGCTGAAGGTGCGGATATGCTTATGGTTAAGCCAGCATTGGCTTACATGGATATTATCTGGCGCGTGAAGGAAGCAAGTAACTTACCAGTTGCAGCTTACAACGTTTCCGGTGAGTATTCCATGATTAAAGCTGCGGCTTTGAATGGCTGGATTGATGAAGAGCGTGTAGTGATGGAAACTTTAACTGGGTTTAAACGTGCTGGCGCAGACTTGATTTTAACTTACCATGCCAAAGATGCGGCAAGATGGTTGCAGTAGGTTGGTTTTTGTAAGTTTTTTTTAATCTCACGCAAAGGCAAGGCAGTCGCTTCAAGTCGGCAGAGCCGCCCAACGCGCTGCCTCAAGTCTGCACCACCGTTAACAAATTGGCAGTGTGTTGAAACCGCGCCATCGAACGTGAACCACCACTGACATGAGCATTTTGTCACAGCTAACGTAATTTCTCAAATTGATGGGCATGGAATTAGTATTAGTAATTATGGCTTTGGTAACGTTAATTACAGGATTGAAAACAATCAAATTACTAATACTGAAAAAGATGAAATTTCTGTTTTTCCAGATTAAAGATAGAATAGAGACGCGAAATTTCGCGTCTCTACAAAAATTACAACCGTACTAAGACTGGTTGGCTATCTACTGCACTGACAGTATTTGATTCTGTGTCTGTACAGTAGATTTCACAAGAGTTATTCGGACTTTCGATGAGTTTGACTTTGTAAAGCTTGGCTCCTAAATCTTTGATGGGCGATCGCAGTAAATTACTAATATATAGTGCGATATTCTCAGCAGTCGGTACAACCTCAGCAAAATAATGCACATCTTTGTTCAAAAAGGTGTGATCGAATGGTTCTACCACATAATCTTCTATCACTTGATGCAACGCACCTAAATCCACAATCATCCCGGTGCGCTGATCAATTTCTCCTTTCACAGTCACTTCTAAATGATAGTTGTGTCCATGTCCATTAGTCCGCGCACACTTACCATAAATCTCAGTATTATCTTCTAAGCTGAGATCAGGATGTGCCAGCCGATGAGCGGCGCTGAAGTGAGTGCTGATAGAGAGGTAAGCTTCCATTGAGTTTCCCATATAATCTGCCCAAAGTTCAGGATGTTCAAATAACTGTACGCGGACTACAGGCAAGTGGGGTGCTAACCGCCGCCAGATAACCCGTGCAATATTTTCAGTTGTGGGGAGAGTTTCTTGAAATTCTGCCCAGACATCATTGAGATAAGAAAAATCCAGAAGGCTTGTAACTTCGCGTTTGATTACCTGTTTGACATCAGACAAATTCAGCACCATGCCATACTCATCTAATTCCCCAGCCAGGGAAATAAATAAGACATAGTTGTGTCCATGTCCGGGAAATTTTGAGCCAGCACCAAATTTTTCAAAATTCTCAGCTTCACTCAGTTCGGGTAGCCAATAGCGATGACTAGCCGAGAATTGAGCGCGGCGATTTACAATACATTGCATGAGTACACTGGGAGAAAAATTTAAATTTTCTTAATCTTTCACTGTTTCCAGGATAAACTAATTTCTTTGTCTGTGGTGAAGAGAATAATATTCATGTTCATTAAATAAATGAATATCAGACTGGGAATTTCCAATATGATTGGTTTTCCAGAAAATAACGAAGCTCAAAACCGTAATGAATTTCTGTAGTGCATTGGTTATTGGTGCTGAAGCTATTGCCACACAAGGTTTAAGAGATTTTGCGATCGCATATTTTCTGCCACAGCCGAAAGTAAAGAATGCAGTCTCCTGAATTAAACTTTTGCCTATCGCTTCTGTCTTAAAATGATGGCAGAAGCTTTATAAATCTAAACTTGGACATTATTTTTATGCCTTACCCTAAACTAAGTGGTGAAGAAATTACCCAACGTGGTAGAGAACTCTATGAAAAGAGTATCCGTTCGCAAGTGGAGACAGAACAGAATATTGGCAAGATTATCTCAATTAATGTAGAAACAGGTGAATATGAAATTGATGATGATTTAATCATTACGAGTCGCAAATTACAAGCTAAACAAGCTGATGCGCCAATTTGGGCAGGACGGATTGGTTATAACGCAGTCTATGCAGTTGGTGGTAAGCTAATAATCACTTAGTTCGCTTGTTGAGATTGCAAGGGGAGCCAGCGCGTTGGGCGGGTTTCCCGACAGCCGCGCGACTGGCGTGGCAGGGGAGCAGAGGAGCAGGGGAGAGGGTTTGAAGTTTTTCCACAAAATTTCAATTGTGCAACTTGTAAGCACAAAAGCTTACATTGATCAGGACGGCATTGTGATACATGGAAGTGTTGTTGGGCTACAAGCTCGGATTAATGTAATTCTTTGCCTTTCTCTAAGTTCAAATATAGAAATTGAATGTGTTGTTGATACAGGCTTTGAAGGTTATTTGACTCTACCATCCGCAGTAATTACTGAGCTTGGGTTGCCTTACCTAGCTCGAATCGATGCTAATCTTGCTAATAATTCCAATGTTGATGTTAACGTTCATTTAGTAACTATTCTTTGGAATGGTATAGAGCGTGATGTTGCTGTGCTGGCAATGGGTAGTCGTCCTCTCATTGGAACTGCGCTGCTTGAAGATAGCCATCTCAGTATAGATTTCTATGATGGTGGTAAGGTTCTGGTTGATGAGATTTTGTAATGTTGAACAAATTCTCAGTTTTAAGGCTAATTAACTTTCTTCCAATACTGTTGATGATTTTGCTAACTGTTCTCTTACCCATTGCCGCACATGACGAATTAAACTTGTTTCCCCCATCGTTAAACTTAACTCCAAAAACTTCATCAGCACAGCAGCATCAAACATTGGCAAAGCTAACGACATTTCACAGAGTTGATACTCATCATCAACCAAACTGCAAATTGTCAAAGTCTCTCGATCAAAACGCCATATTTCTGGTACTCTCAACGCTGCATAAATCCCCATCCGATTCATAGAACTGCTGGTATTGTCAACCTCAATCGCTAAATCTGGGGGCGGATCAATTGTTAAATCTATGACATCTTTACCGCGCACCGCTAATTCATTTTGAATGTAATAACATTCATCTGCTTCTAAACCCTTGCGTAAATCTTCTCGCGTCCAAGTTGTAGAACCTAAACTACAAATTTCAATTCCTAATTCTTCTGTTGTTACTTCAACAAAACGTCCCAATAATCTTTTATAACGTTCGTGCGGTGGTAGCGGCATCATAATCTCCAACGTGCCATTATCATAAGTCAGTTTGGTTCCTGGTTGTGATTCCAAATCTCGCACCAATTTTTGATAGGTATCCCATTGAATGCCGTGAAGTATGGTTATATTTGTAGGTTCAGCTAAAGTTGTGTTAGAAGCGATCGCAGTGTTCATAGTTTTCTCCTTTAGCTATAAATATCCAATATTTGAGATATTAACTGATTGTTTTACCGATTAACTGAATCTTGTGCTTCGTAATATAATCTTGTAGCTATGCGAAACATTTCTTGTCCTGTGTGCAGATAGCGATCGTCATAGCTAAGTGGAAAATATGCCAATTCTTCTATGCCATCTGCTACTTGATTGAGGCTGTAGTAGAGATGAGCCGCTGTTCTGGCTAAACTAGGTGGATTTGGCAAAGAACGAAAGATAACTTGTGCTTGTTTAATTTCGTCTCGACAACCATCTAAATATTCCTGAAATTCTTCTAATAATTGATCGTCAAAAGGATCAGCTGCTAATTGCTCAATTTGCTCTTCTAGAGAATCAAGAATTTCACCAAGCATGCGATCAACTGGTTGATAAATTAAGCGTAGCCATTCTTCGACTTGTTCATCAGCATTTTTACCTGATTGTCGCGTGGCTTGATAATGTTTTTGTGCGGATGCTGCGCGTTGTTGGCGATTTTGAGACTCATCGTACAATTTTTGGTCATAGTCAAGGCGACTTTGACTGTCACCTAAGACTTCATAAGCAGCGTTAATGCGGATAATTTCATCTTTATCTGCTGTTTGGTGATTGCTGTCAGGATGAAATAATTTTACCAAGCGGCGATAAGCTTGTTTAATTTCCGCTTGGCTAGCATCACGATGAATTTTCAGAGTTTCGTAGTGGTTATCAGTGTGCTTGGAGTCAACCATTAGTCTAATTGATTGTTAGCTGACGCTGGTGGGTATCTTTGCCTCCAAGTCTTGGAACAATGGTGTACTCAAATACCTTTCGCCAAAACTGGGCTGAATTACCACAATTAAGCGTCCTTCGTTTTCTGGGCGTTGGGCAATACGAATAGCAGCACATAAAGCCGCACCGCTGGAAATTCCAGATAATAGTCCTTCTTCTCTGGCTAACCGTCTTCCATAGTTGATCGCATCTTCATCACTGACAGCAATTACTTCATCAATGAATTTCATCTTCAGCACTTGTGGAATAAACCCCGCACCAATTCCTTGGATTTTGTGTGCGCCTGGTTTTCCCCCAGATAACACTGGGCTATTAGCTGGTTCGACTGCGATCGCCTGAAAACTTGGTTTACGTGCTTTGAGAACTTCAGCTACACCAGTAATCGTACCACCTGTACCCACACCTGCAACAATCATATCTACCTGACCATCGGTATCTTCCCAGATTTCCTCTGCTGTAGTTTCTCGGTGTATTTTGGCATTCGCTGAATTGCGAAATTGCTGCAACATATATGAGTGTGGTGTAGTATTAACTATCTCCTGGGCGCGTTTAATTGCCCCACCCATACCTTCAATTCCTGGCGTGAGTTCTAATTCTGCCCCGTAAGCCCGTAACATTGCCCGACGTTCCCCACTCATGGTATCCGGCATTGTCAAAATTAATCGATAACCCTTAGCTGCCGCTATCATTGCCAGGGCAATTCCCGTATTACCTGATGTTGGTTCTACTAATACTGTCTTTCCCGGAGAAATTAATCCTTCCGTTTCTGCTGCATTAATCATGCTAATCCCAATTCGGTCTTTAACTGATGCCGATGGGTTCAGACTTTCCAACTTAACTAATATTTGTGCTAGACATCCCTGCGCTTGGGGAATGCGATTCAACTGTACTAAGGGTGTACGACCAATAAGTTCTGTTATGTTACGAGCAATTCGCATAATATTCCTTTGTTATAGCAGGAGGCAGGAGGCAGAGGGCAGGAGGCAGAGGGCAGGAGGCAGAAGGCAGGAGGTAAAAGTATTATTATTCCTAGTATTCACGATTTCAAGATGTCCTAACCTCTCTGACTAAAGCTATATGAGTCAGTAGTCAAGAGTCCATAGTTAATAGTAAAAAAGAAGAAGCACAGTAGCAGGCGAAAATAACTAATGACAAATGACTATTGACTCTTGACTAAATGTAATACATGATGTCTAACTGCTTGCGGGAATCTCTTTTTTCACAAAGATCCTGAAGTGTGTAGTTTTGCAAAACAGAATTTGCGGCAAGACATGCTTCTTGCCAGATTTCATCTATAACAGCACTATCTGTACTTTTAATACTGGACGTTTCTTCGCTCACCTTCACATCTAAGCCTTCCAAACATTCTAAAACTTCATATATCGTAATTTTCCACGGTTCTCTAGACAATAAATAGCCACCTTTAGAGCCGCGTTGACTTTTGATGATCCCTCCGCGTCTTAAAGTTGCCAGTAGTTGTTCTAAATAGCGATCGGGTATGTTTTGTTGAGCAGCGATTTGCCGAATTTGCATCGGTTCACCATTTTCATAATGAGTTGCCATTTCTAGTAAGGCTAGAATTGCGTACTCTGATTTACACGATAGTTCCACAGGCAGTAATTTAAGGATGAAGTATGAAGTATGAAGTATGAAAGATTAAATATAGATGTTTCACACTTCTTTTAGTATACTCCGGTTAATTGCTGGGGTTTTTGGATGACAGCTATGAATTGTAGTGGACTGTCTAGACTAAAATGATGCCAAAAAAAGTAGGTTGGGTTGACGTAAGGAAACCCAACACCAAGATTAATGTTGGGTTTCGGTAATGCTCAACCCAACCTTGTATATTGAGTGTTTCAATCCAAAATTTAAAATCCAAAATTGATTGGCGTAAAACTCGCAACATCAGCAATGCTGCATCAGTCTGAATGATTAACTATAAGCTCCACATATAAGTATCTGGGAATGTGAGGAATGTCAAATCTTGTAAAGCGCAAAACTCGCCAACTCAAACGCCAATCTTTCGGTTTAGTGTTGGTAATTGTGGCTTGGAGTCTGGTTATGGGTTGGCTATTTACTTCAGCAACTAGCGTTTACAGTGCTACTCCTACCGCAGAAGTAGGCACAGTTGATGTTATTCCGGCTCAGTACGAGCTAGGACAAGAACTTTACATAGAAAATTGCTCTAAATGTCACATTGCCCTACCGCCAGCCGTATTACCCACCCAAACCTGGAAAAATCTCTTGGAAGACTCCCAACACTACGGTGTGCAACTCCAGCCGTTAGTTGATCCTCCCAGGATTCTTGTATGGAGGTATCTTTCTACCTTCTCCCGCACCCGCCTCCAAGACGAAGAAATACCCTATCGCGTTAACAAATCTCGTTTTTTCAAAGCTTTGCATCCCAAAGTCGATTTACCGCGTCCGGTACAAATTGGTAGCTGTGTTAGCTGTCATCCCAGCGCAGAACAATATAATTACCGTCGCCTTGCTTCCGAATCGGAGAATTCTAATTGAAGCTAGATACTTTTCAAATAAAGTTCGTGTCATCCTAGATTCAGATCCCCCCGCCGCAGGCGGGGGGATCAGAGACTCACTTTTCAGCCTTTAAACCTCAACGTTCAAGCAAAAAGGCTGAAACTTCATCCTCAGAACTCGAATGTTCACCCTTTGAACCTCAACATTCAAGCAAAAAGGCTGAAATTTTTCCTTCGGAACTCGAATGTTCACCCTTTGAACCTCAACATTCGAGTAAAAAGGCTGAAATTTTACCCTCAAAGGCTCAACGTTCACCCTTTGAACCTCAACATTCGAGTAAAAAGGCTGAAATTTTTCCTTCGGAACTCGAACATTTGAGTAGAATACGAAATCTTTGGATGTTAGGTTGCGTTCCTCGCCCCAACGAATGAAATTTGTGGCTATACAAACTAAGTCTGCCTATACGGAGTTACGAATATTATATTATACTGAGTGCGATTTTGAGAAAAATCCTCTAATAGTAGAATTTAGAGGGAAAAGTTTGTCACAAATACTTTTATTTTAGTAGTTGACAAGTATAAAATTATACTTTAACATAGAAAGCATGAGAAAGGCGATCGCCCTCCGGGAAGAGTCCGCAATCGCCTTTCTTTACAACACCTAAAATAGGAGTCGATTATTATCATGGCACAAGAAAGAGAAAACCCCGAAAATCAACAGCCTGCTCCACATCCATTGCCAAAAAGAGAACGAATTAAACATTTGTTGATTGGTTCTCCTAAAGCTGTCACTAGCACAATACACTACTTGCAGACGGTTGGTTATGCAAATGTCGGTGATTGGAGTCAATTATTACCCACAGACAACCCTGATGAAGTGATGAGTATTTTAATCCGTCAGATTTTAGTTGCATAACTTGAAACCACAACCCCGATTTTTCTCCAAGGTCGGGGTTGAAAGTGCTGAGTGCTGAGTAGAAGATTCTATTCCTCCTGCCTTCTGCAAAAGATGTCGGGCGATCGCACCTTGAACATGGTCGGGTTTCCCTGCCTCAGTCGAGGGCAAAATGATACTATTAATAGAGTTTCAATATCAAACGTAAAATAAAACCAAATCTTTAGTAGATTTATTTTGATCTACGTTTTGTGAATTTTTCAGTGAATTCTCATTTCCTACCCATCTGCAACCAAAATAGTTGGGTTAGGTTAAATTCTTATAATCAATACCAAAGCTTTAATTCCCATCCCCCTTGATTTAGTTCCAAAACCGCCATGTTAAAACTCTTGTTGGGCGATCCCAACGCTCGGAAGCTGAAAAAATACCAACCTTACATCACGGAAATTAACCTTTTAGAGGAAGAAATCAAAGCTCTCTCTGATGAAGATTTAAAAGGTAAAACCGGAGAATTCCAACAGCGTCTCGCTAAAGGCGAAACTCTGGATGATATTCTGAGCGAAGCCTTTGCCGTGGTGAGAGAAGCAGGAAGGCGAGTTCTAGGGTTGCGGCACTTTGATGTCCAGCTATTAGGCGGTGTCATCCTACACACTGGACAAATCGCGGAAATGAAAACTGGGGAAGGTAAAACCCTGGTTGCAACTTTGCCAAGTTATTTAAATGCGCTCACTGGTAAAGGTGTACACGTTGTTACAGTCAACGATTACCTGGCTCGCCGAGACGCGGAGTGGATGGGACAAGTGCATCGCTTCTTAGGGTTGAGTGTGGGACTAATTCAGGCGAGCATGACTCCCAGTGAACGCCAGAAGAACTATGACTGTGATATTACCTACGTTACCAATAGTGAAGTCGGCTTTGACTACCTGCGCGACAACATGGCCACTTCAATGGCTGATGTGGTACAACGCCCCTTTAACTATTGCGTAATCGACGAAGTAGACTCCATTCTGGTTGATGAAGCCCGGACACCGCTGATTATTTCTGGACAGGTAGAAAGACCAACAGAAAAATATCTGCAAGCAGCCGAAATCGCCTTGACTCTGAAAAAAGATGACCATTACGAGGTGGATGAAAAAGCTCGTAACGTTCTATTAACAGATGAAGGTTTTGCCGAAGCAGAACAGCTTTTGGGAGTGACAGATTTATTTGATCCGGAAGATCCTTGGGCGCACTTTGTATTTAATGCCATTAAAGCCAAAGAACTGTTCCTCAAAGACGTAAACTATATCGTCCGCAACGGCGAAGTAGTCATCGTAGACGAATTTACTGGACGGGTGTTACCCGGACGACGCTGGAGTGATGGTTTACACCAAGCTATTGAAGCGAAAGAACACGTAGAAATTCAGCCAGAAACCCAAACTCTAGCGACAATTACTTACCAAAACTTGTTTTTGTTGTATCCCAAACTAGGCGGGATGACAGGAACGGCTAAGACAGAAGAAGCCGAGTTTGAAAAAATTTACAAACTAGAAGTCAGTGTAATTCCGACCAACAGAATCAGAAGACGACAAGATTTGTCGGATATGGTCTTCAAAACAGAGGCGGGTAAATGGGTAGCGATCGCGCGTGAATGTGCCGAAATGCACGAACTCGGCAGACCTGTATTAGTAGGAACCACGAGTGTAGAAAAATCAGAATACCTCAGCCAACTCTTGAAACAAGGCAGTATACCCCATGAATTGCTGAACGCCCGACCAGAAAACGTCGAACGGGAAGCCGAAATTGTGGCTCAGGCAGGACGCAGAGGCGCTGTGACTATTGCGACTAACATGGCTGGTAGGGGTACAGACATCATCCTCGGCGGTAACTCCGAATACATGGCGCGTTTGAAGCTGCGAGAATATTTCATGCCGCGCATCGTCCAACCAGAAGACGAAGATGTGTTTGGCGTTCAACGGGCTAGTGGTATGCCTTCAGGACACGGCGGCGGTCAAGGCTTTAGTCCAGGGAAAAAAGTCAAAACTTGGAAAGCTTCGCCAGAAATCTTCCCTACCCAACTGTCGAAAGAAACAGAACAACTACTAAAAGAAGCAGTAGATTTTGCTGTTCGGGAATATGGCGATCGCAGTTTACCAGAACTCGAAGCCGAAGATAAGGTTGCGGTAGCTGCGGAAAAAGCACCCACCACAGACCCCGTAATTCAGAAATTACGGGAAGCATACAATCGAATTAAGCACGAATATGAAGAATTCACCAGCAACGAACACAATAACGTCGTAGAACTCGGTGGTTTGCACGTAATTGGTACAGAACGCCACGAATCACGACGAATTGATAACCAGTTGCGAGGACGCGCCGGAAGACAAGGCGACCCTGGTTCGACAAGATTCTTCCTGAGTTTAGAGGATAACTTATTGCGAATCTTTGGTGGCGATCGCGTCGCTGGCTTAATGAATGCCTTCCAAGTAGAAGAAGATATGCCCATCGAGTCGGGGATGCTTACCCGCAGCTTAGAAGGCGCACAGAAAAAAGTCGAAACCTACTACTACGACATTCGTAAACAAGTATTTGAGTACGACGAAGTAATGAACAACCAACGTCGCGCCATCTACGCTGAACGTCGTCGGGTGTTGGAAGGTCAAGATTTGAAAGAACAAGTCATCAAATACGCCGAAAAAACGATGGACGACATCGTTGACTACTACATCAACGCAGATCTACCTTCAGAAGAATGGGAATTAGACAAGCTGGTTGATAAAGTCAAAGAATTCGTCTACTTGCTATCAGATATGCAGGCAAGTCAGCTAGAGGATATGTCTGTGACTGAGATTAAAGCATTCCTCCACGAACAGGTAAGAATTGCCTACGATATCAAAGAAGCGCAAATTGACCAAGTTCAACCAGGACTGATGCGCCAAGCTGAACGCTTCTTTATCTTGCAACGGATTGATACTCTGTGGCGAGAACACTTGCAACAAATGGATGCTTTACGTGAGTCTGTCGGCTTGCGTGGTTACGGACAAAAAGACCCATTGATTGAATACAAGAGCGAGGGTTACGAACTATTCTTGGATATGATGGTCAACATCCGCCGAGATGTAGTTTACTCCTTGTTCATGTTCCAGCCACAGCCACAGCCAGTGGTGCAAACATCATCTGAGATGGTGTGATAATTAACTAAAAAACCTGAGTTCGACGAACCTCTCCCTCCCAGCCTCCCTCTCCTACAAGGATACATCTGGCAAATCAGGGGTATCATCCCACACTCCAGAATTTTTCGTCATTACACGAGATGTAGAGACGTAGCATTGCTACGTCTCTACAAGCTAATTTGTAGGTAATACCATTTCACTAAAAATTTGATACACATATAGGTTGGGGAGCCAGTGCGTTGCGGTGAGCAGTCCGTTGGGGAGACACTGCGTTGCGCGGGTTAAAAGCGTTGAAGCAAGTGTCGTCGGCTTTGCCGATAGTCACGGAACTGCGTTAGCGACGCTCTTGAGCGTCACCCGAAGGGGGGTTCCAAGCGTTGTAGCAACTGGCGTTTGGGGAACGAAACCCAACACCTCAAAGGCTTGTAAATGTTGGGTTTCACTGCGTTCAACCCAACTTACGCAATTAAAAAATCAAATTGTTAATGTATTAAGGCTTTTAGCAGATGATCCATTTACACCGTCTTTGAAGTCTCATAAATTAACAGGAGACTTAGCGGGGTTGTGGTCTGGTTCTGTCACTTATGATTGTAGAATTATCTTTAATTTTTCTGAAGATGAGAAGTTGTTAGAAATGATATCAAGTTCGGGTAATTACTTATAATAAAATCTATCAATGTAGGTTGGGTTGAACGGCAGTGAAACCCAACATAAATTTAGATAAGCGTGTTGGGTTTCGTTCCTCAACCCAACCTACAGATATTATAAGTGTTTAACCAGACATGATATGATTATTTTATTGATTGATATTGGCAGCCATGATGAAGTTTATTAAATAGCAAAATAGAGGCAGAGGCTTGAGATTTAGAGAAGATTACTAATCATCTCGTGCTTTGAAATAAAACAATTGAGGAATGCTGCGATAATAATATATAAGAGTTAATAAACAAGCAATTTGAATTGCACTTAAACCAAATAAAGGGCGAAAATCTGGCTTGATGAAATCAATTAAAAACCGAAAACTTAGGTAAGAAATTAAATAAAATTTAAATAAATCACCGTTGCGATATGAATAACGCTGACGCAGGTTTAAGAAAAATATTAAACAAATACAAAATAGTATTTCATATAATTGTGTAGGATGACGCAAAATGCCATCACCAAAATCAATACCCCAAGGTAAAGTAGTAGCAATTCCATAAGTGCGATCGCTCAAACCTGTCAGAAAGCATCCTATTCTTCCTATTGCTGTCCCAACAATCAAAGGATAGACAAAAACATCGCCTGTTGATTGATGAATACCAATGATTTTTTTGGTAATTTCTACACCAATTAATCCACCTAAAAGTGCGCCAACTACTGTTTTTCCTTGTAACAAAATTAAGCCTAATTGTTGAGGATTTTGCCAAATTAAATCTAAATGTTGTAAAGCGACTAAAACTTTAGCGCCAATCAAAGCGCCAAGCATACCACCAACCATCACAGAACTGCGTTGACTAGGAGCGATCGCATCTTTGCGGACATTGAACAATAATAAACGGAAGGCAAATGTATAAGCTAAAGATTCAAATAAAATATGCGGATGAATTCGCCATGAACCTAACCAAAAATATACAGGGAAAGCTGTTTGTGTCATTTGTCATTTGTTTTAGTCCTAAAATATTATGCCTTTCCCAACTGTTAGGTTAGGAAAGGCAAGATAAGTAGCTCGGTGTTAAAAGTTATCGTTAGGACAAGGCAGGAGGCAGAGGGCAGAAGGCAGAAGGAAAGAGGTTTTCAAGCAACTTTACTTTTCGTTACATAGTTTAGTTTATTTGCACCGTTCTACTTAGAAAAAATGGAAATATCAGTGCTTAATTTCTAAATTGAGGATATAACATCCCAATTGGACTTTTTCTGCCCACAATTCATATTCCAGCCGTAAGCGTTCTGGGAATTGTTGACCAGTGAGTGTTAATGTTTTCGTAAAATTACGTAAGCGAATAGGATTATTTGGTTGTAATGATTCCGTTGGTAACCAATAACGACTAACACCGTATACACCTTTTTCCCAGAAATGACGGTAACTTACTTGACCATTACCTTGCATAGTCATAATTACCCGATATGGAGAAATCTCCAGCCACAAAATTCTGGGACTACTGGGAGGATAAACATTGTTTGTCCTCTTGGGTAAAACTTCCTCTGTACTTGAGGAACTTTCCACTTCACAGGTAATTAGAGGTGGTGCAGTTAACAGTAAATGGAATCGTTCAGTATCTTTTTGATACAGTGTTCCGGCAGTTTCTACCACTGACCAGAACGGCAGGTCAGTGGAAATTAGTGATAAGCACACAGGCTTGCGATTATAGGTCAGCATGGGAGCGATAGGGGCTAACAGCTATTGAATAACAAGATGAAATTAATCCGGGGAGTTTAGCAGTCCAGAACCAGCAACAAAATAGTAAAACATGCTTAATCTTAACTGAATATGCTGATTTGGTAAGCTAAATATCTAAACTTAAAAATAAATTAAATCTAAATTGAAATATTGAAAACAACATTTTTTTTCTAAAAAGGTAACTTTAAATACAGTGAATAAATACTTATAGTTTTGTGAATTTTAGATTTGGCAGTGAACACTGAAGAACCACAATTTTGGGCAGATCGTAGCTACGTGTAACCTTCCTATGCTGGGTAAGCACGGATTCGCCGAATCGAGAACAGGTAACGGAAAAATGAAGGCGATCGCATCGATGACAAGCTAGACGCAGACAGCAATTGCCAATTCAAAAGGTAGAACGCTTTTACTTCGCGCCCAAAAAAATACAAGACATAGTTTGAGTATCTCCTAAAAAGGTAAACTTGCCATAAATGAACATTGAAATTTATTATGCAAGTCTTTAAGTAAATTTAATATGACAAAATAGCGATCGCCAGAAAGAGTGTGTCTTATGTGTATAGAATTTGGGCGGGAAATCTGCGGCAATCTCGACACCGCAGAGACACGAGAATGGTTAGTTACCAATGGCATAGGTGGTTACGCTTCTGGGACAGTGGCAGGGTTGCTAACTCGTCGCTATCACGGTTTATTAGTAGCAGCATTACACCCACCTTTAGGTCGGACTTTACTGCTGGCAAAACTAGATGAAACTGTTGTGTATGGCGATCGCTTTTATCCTCTACACACCAATCGTTGGGCAGATAAAATTGTTAGTCCTCACGGTTATCGACACATCGAACATTTTTCATTGACAGGTACAATTCCCACGTGGCGTTTTGCTGTGGCTGATGCTTTGTTAGAAAAGCGCATCTGGATGCAGCAGGGCGCTAACACAACATATATCCAATACACCCTGCGTCGTGCTACCCAACCTTTGCAACTAACACTCAAAGCATTAGTGAATTACCGCGACTATCACAGTGACACTCACAGCAACGGCTGGCAGATGTCTGTTGAGCAGGTGGAACAGGGGGTTTGTGTCACTGCTTATCCCAGTGCTACACCACTTTATCTATTGAGTGACAAGGGTAACGCCTCACCAGTTCACAACTGGTACTATAACTTTGACTTAGCAGTTGAACATTATCGGGGCTTGAACGACAAAGAAGATCATCTCCACGCTGCCACTTTTGCCGTTACACTCAATCCCAAGGAAGCATTAACGTTTGTTGCCAGCACAGAAAAAACAGCAGAGTTACATGGTGAAACTGCATTCAAATTACGCCGCACTCAAGAGCAGAAGCTAATCGGACTTTGGCATAGTAATCGACCCCTCAACGCTCAGGAGTCTCCTACCTGGATTAACCATTTAGTACTAGCCGCTGATCAGTTTATTGTAGACCGCTCTGTGCCAGAAGAATCTCATGGCAAAACCATCATTGCTGGTTATCCCTGGTTTAGTGATTGGGGACGAGACACAATGATTAGTCTACCTGGGTTGACAATTTCCACTGGTCGCTCAGAGGTAGCACGCTCAATTCTCCGCACTTTTGCTAGGTACGTAGACCAGGGAATGCTACCCAATCGCTTTCCCGATGCCGGAGAGCAACCAGAATACAACACAGTCGATGCCACACTTTGGTATTTTGAAGCAATTCGTGCTTACTACAATGCCACAGAAGATGATAATTTGCTCAGTGAACTATTTCCAATCCTGGTTGACATCATTTATTGGCACTGTCGCGGCACACGCTATAATATCCACCTCGATTCAACTGATGGTTTGCTTTACGCAGGCGTTGCAGGTGTCCAACTGACTTGGATGGATGCCAAAGTTGGAGATTGGGTGGTGACACCGCGAATTGGCAAACCAATTGAAGTCAATGCTCTTTGGTATAATGCCTTACGCACAATGGCCAAGTTTGCTCGTCAACTGGGTAAACCACACCAAGAGTATGAAGCAATGGCAGATCGCGCTCTAGCTAGATTTTCTCGCTTCTGGAATGAAGAGCTAGGTTACTGCTATGACGTGATCGATAGTCCTAGTGGTGATGATGTAGCGTTGCGTCCTAACCAAATTTTTACAGTGTCGTTACCAGAAAGCCCCCTCACACTTGCTCAACAAAAAAGTGTGGTAGAGGTTTGTGGACGAATGCTGCTAACTTCTCATGGATTGCGATCGCTTTCTCCCGACCATCCCCAATACCAGGGAATATACGGTGGCAACCAGTATCAACGTGACGGAGCTTACCACCAGGGAACCGTCTGGGGTTGGTTGTTGGGAGCTTTCGTTCTCGCACATCTGCGCGTCTACAAAAATCCTGAACAAGCACGTCAATTTCTCAAACCAATGGCTAACCATCTCACAGCACATGGTATTGGCAGTCTCAGCGAAATTTTTGATGGAGATGCGCCAATGACTCCACGTGGCTGTATTGCCCAAGCCTGGACAGTGGCAGAGGTTTTACGTGCTTGGTTAGCCACGGAGAGTTGAGAAACAATTCAAAAGAACAATATTGAGCTAGTTCCGAGTTCTCATCCTTGAGTATCTCTCAAGCTAAAGTCAACATTTTCATAGATGTCTTCGACTGTCATTTCCACATTTATTGAAGCAAAAACTATATTTTTAGTCTCAGATTCGTAAGCTCGAAATAGCCATGAATTTCCCTCAGTTTTCGTATAATGCTCAATCCCCATCTCATACTGATTAATCAATATATATTCCTGAAACTCTGAGATAGAGCGATAGTAACGAAATTTATCAGTGCGATCGTCATCTTTGGTAGATTTTGATAAAACCTCAACAATCAAGTTAGGATTCAAAATTGTATCTGTTCGTTGCTCATGAAAAACTGGTTGACCTTGAATCAAAAATACATCTGGATAGGTGTACTGTCGATACCGGGGAATCCATACTCGCCAATCACCAATATATGGTTTAATATCAGTTTTGCGAAGCATAAACTTTAAATAAGCATAAACATTGCAGGCAATTTGATTATGGTTGATTGAACCCCCAGTCATCGGCACGATTTCTCCATCTCGGTACTCGCTGCGAAACTCCGCAACTTCCTCTTGTGCTAGATATTCTTCTGGGGTGTAGTAGCGTTGTTTGGTTTGCATTACTTACAAGCCTGCTTCGCAGTCTGGTACTTTCATTTCCAAACTAGCATTTTAAGCGATCGCCAATAAGAAACGGTGCGCGAAGCGTTCTCGCGCCTACCGCTGGAATGAAAATGGAATTTTTGGTGTTTCCAATACTCATCTCAATTTGAATTTTTATAAGGAATATCGATTCTAGCTGTGCCTATAGGAATTTCCCCTTGCAAACCAGATCTTTTAGCAGTCACTCCATAGAGCAATACTCTTCCATCTAAAATTTTTGTTTGCACACCTGTCAACTGCACCTCTAAAGAAGTACCAGAAGCTACTGGTTGATCAAAGATAATTGACAAACGTTCTTTAGTAATTTCTGTCTTAGCCGCAATCTCTTGACCCGATTCATCTACAATCCGAACATTACTAAAACGTTCCATTTGGTTGGGTAGAGAAATCATTATGTCTTGTAGAGACATCCCAAGTACAGACACTTTAATGAAATGAGTATCATTTTTGATACCAGAGTTAGTGATACTAGGAACGTTAACGTTATATGCTACTTGAGATAAAGAGGATGAATTTAGCTGTTGAGAGTTTGTAGGTGTAGCTATAGCTGTAGAGGCTGTAGTGAGTATTAAAGCAGACAAACTACCATAAATTAAACCTTTCATGATTAAAGCCTCGCTTTTAGTTGAAAAAATACCTTGATGTTACTCAATCTATCTACATTAATACATTAATTTATTAATATGAAAAAAAGCTGAGTAAGAAATTAAATCATTCTAAAGTTACCCATTTAATACTCCTGCAAAATAATATTTTATAAGTTGCCAAACCCAGTCGTAGCAAAGAAAGTATCTGAAAAATCAGCTTAATTGAACCAAGGAGTTTACAACTCTTAAATCACCCGCTTCTAAGGGGTGTTTCAGAATTTTAATTCCCACTTTATCAGGTGGAATACAATACATTTGATATTTAGCAAAGGTTTTATTAGTAATAATTTAAAAAATTTTTCAGCAAAAGCTTTAATTCTATTCAGGAAAAACTCATTTTTCTGAAGCATTTCTCTATTAAAGTTAAATCATATAAAGCGTTGATTATATATTGTTTCAATCATCAACGCTGGACTCAATTATGGTAATTTGGTGAATTTAGTTGCTATCTGACATCTAATTATCCAGCTTTCAGATGGTTTTCATTTTTAACTATTAGGCCGACAAACATAAAATCCATATAGATGAGATATTCCAATGAATGTTGCAGTAAATTTTACAAGAAAATTAGTCAAACTCTTTTTAGAAAGAATTGACCCTGCTTCACTTCATTTCCGCTTAACTGTTGGCATCGTTGTTATCGTGACGCTCGGACTAAGTAGCTTGACGATGTGGGCTGGTTGGGAAATAAAACAGTTGCTGATTAATGCTCATCAAAATTATGGTATAGCTGAAAACTCTCAACTATTGAAAGTTATTCAAAATTTGGGAATAATGAGCATTGTTTCGCTTACTACTACGACAGTTTTTACAACTTTGTTCATTAAGCGATCGCTTCTACCATTACAACAGATGAATCAGTGGGCAGAAACCTGCACTGCTGAACTGATTCCTCACCAGCTATGGTTAAACGGAACACCAAGCGAAATTCAGGAGTTAGCCCAGACATGGATTGAATTTTTAACTAGACTTTCAGAAGCCAAAGAACAGCAGCGACAGTTAATCAGCGATTTGGCCCACGAGTTACGCACCCCCCTCAGCATGGTTTATGGATATCTGCAAAGAAGTTTACAACGCAGTCATAATTTAGCAGATTGCCAAAAAGAAACTCTGGCAATGGCTTTTTCTGATGCTGAAAGAATGAATCATATCTTGCAAGACTTACTAGACTTGGCACGAGCCGATAACAGTACAATCACTTGGCAAACTGAACCACTATTACTCAATGATTTGCTGGCAACCATAGCCCAAATGACAGAAAAATTTCACCATCGGGCAATTCAGCTAGAAATAGCTTCCTTTCCGATTGAAGTCAAGGCAGAACGCAATCAGCTAATGCAGATATTAAGCCATTTGATTGGTAATGCAGTCAAATATTCCGATGCGAGTGAGCCTGTTACTTTGCAGCTAACTCAGGCTGATGGTTGGGCCATGATTAAAGTAAGTGACAAGGGATGTGGTATTCCTTTATTAGAACAGTCCCGCATTTTTGAACCCTTTTATCGAATAGATCCCTCTCGCACCCGTTCGACAGGAGGCACTGGTATGGGTTTATGTATCGTCAAACGCCTTGTGGAGTGCATTGGCGGTAAAGTCGAACTTCGGTCAGAACTTGGGAATGGCAGCACTTTTATTCTGACATTACCTATATTAGAGGCCAAAGTCTGACGGCACACATCTTTTTGGTTGAAATGAACTATGAAAATTAACTTCAAACCAGGAGAAAACAAAGACGTTGAAACGCTGTTAATTTTAATCCAAAAAAGCTTTTTATTACCGAGTTGGATTTAAAGATAGCGATCGCTATCTGATGACAAAAAGGTTAAATCAATCATAGTTTATTTATGTAAGGAGTTTACCAAGCCATGTCAAATAGCAACTTTACACTTTCTCGCAACCTAGTACGCAACTTGTCTATAATTTCGTTGACTTTTCTACTCTTTTATGGTGCATCTCGTTTGATATTTCCCACTCCCGCCAGTGATATCTCAACTGCTACACCCCAGACTAAACAGGTAGCCGTTTTTGGTGGTGGCTGCTTTTGGGGAATGGAAGCAGTTTTTGAGCATCTAAAAGGAGTTTCTGATGTTGTTTCCGGCTTTTCTGGTGGCGATGCCACAACCGCAGACTACACACTTGTCAGTTCTGGATTCACCAATCACGCAGAATCAGTGAAAATTATTTATGATCCATCAAAAATCTCATACGATCAACTACTGAAAGTCTACTTTTTGGTAGCCCATGATCCGACACAGTTAAATCGCCAAGGGCCAGACTTCGGTAAGCAATATCGTTCAGTTATATTTTTTGCTAACGAAGCTCAAAAACAAGAAGCGCAAAAATATATTGAGCAACTCAATAAAGCGAACATCTTCAACAAGCAAATTGTCACTGAACTAAGTCCATTAAAAGGTTTTTATCAAGCTGAGGAATACCATCAGAACTATATTGCCCGTAATCCTAACAGTCGTTATGTCGTAGTGCATGACTTGCCGAAGTTGGCTAAACTTCAAGCTAAATTCCCGGAAATTTACCATAAATAAAAAGCCCGTGACGAGGATTGAACTCGTGACCTCACCCTTACCAAGGGTGTGCTCTACCACTGAGCCACACGGGCAAAATTTAATTTTTTTCTTTGGGTTATGGGCTATATGGCTGCTAACTCTACTTGATACTCAGCCATTATAACTCATAATTTTGTTTTGAGAAGAGGTGGGCCGGGCTAGATTCGAACTAGCGTAGGCAAAGCCAGCGGATTTACAGTCCGCCTCCATTAACCACTCGGACACCGACCCGTTTGTCTCAACGATTTATTATTTTAGCAACAGATTTTCAAAAGCGCAAGTCTTTTGCAAAAAAGTAGAGACGTTGCACTGCAACGTCTCTACAAACGTGATTAATAGGCACTTAGCTCAAGAGTTCGCCTGTTTCTTGCAAAGAGTGCAAGCGTTGGTAAATACCTTCATGACGCAATAGTTCTTCGTGGCTACCAACTTCGACAATTTTACCTTGATCTAACACTACAATTTTGTCAGCTTCGCGGACTGTACTTAGACGGTGAGCAATAACGATGGTGGTACAAGTACCCTGAATCGATCGCATCGCCAATTGAATAGAACGTTCTGATTCATAATCTAAGCTGGAGGTAGCTTCGTCAAAAATCAGTACATCTGGTTTGACTAATAACGCCCTAGCAATTCCCAGGCGCTGTCTTTGTCCGCCAGATAGCCTGACACCGCGTTCTCCCACAACTGTGTAATAGCCTTGGGGTAAGATTTGTACTACCTCATCAACTCTGGCGATTTTACATGCTTGTTGCACTTCTTCAAAGGTAGCGCTTGGTCTACCGTAGGTGAGATTCTCTAAAATTGTGCCATTGAAAACGTCTACTTCTTGGTGAACGATCGCTAACCTACGTCTATACTTACCCACATCCAAGGTACGAATATCGTAACCATCAATCAGAATTTGACCTGCTTGAGGTTCAAAATACCGCAATAGCAGCTTCACTAAAGTAGATTTACCAGAACCAGAACGCCCAACCAAAGCGACTGTTTGGTAAGGTTCAATCAACAAGTTGATATCATGTAATACCTTACGGTTAGCATCATATCCAAAACTAACTTGAGAAAACTCTAATTTACCAGTAAATTTATAGGGTGATTCTGTCTCATTTCCTGTGTCTAATAAACTAGCTGCATCTGAACCGATTGGTTCTTGGAGAAATTCGTGAAATCGCAACATCGAAGAATAGCGTCGCGCAAAAACTTCTGCCAAGGTACTAATTGGTTCTAATTCGGCATAAGCCATACTAGAAAGAGTTAAGGTCATGACAAAATGACCCAGAGAAATTCGACCGTCTAAGGTGGCTGCTAAAGTTAAACCCAAAATCGTAAACACACAAAACTGAATCACACTTCTCTGCCAAGTAGCCAGTTTCACGTAACCTTTGTGAATGCGATAATCGATGACTGTCAGTTCACGTTGCAAACGTACATTTTGGCGTTTAAGTTCTTGGGCTTCTGTGGCGAATGCCTTGACAGTTTTGATATTGGTGATGAGTTCTGAGGTGCGACTTTCTGTATCTTCTGTGTATTTATCTAGACGGCTTTCGTGCCAAATCAGTCGCTGTAAATCCTTCAAGCTAAAACCGAGAATAACTACAAAAGAAATCAGATATAACAGCGCAATTCGCCACTCAATTAGCAAAATAAACACAAAGATTCCCAGTACACGTAATAGTTTGGGAATCAACTGTCCGGCGATTTCGGGATAAGTCCAAGTATGGTTTGATATACCTCTAGCTATTCTGCCAGCAATGCGTCCGGGGTTATTGACATCATAAAATTCTAGGGGGAGAGTCAGAATTTTTTCTATGGCTGTTTGACTTTTAGAACGACGTAACCTTAAGGCGATATCCCAGTGAAACCAATGAGTTAACCAAGGTTGTGTCGGCGCTCGCATTACAGTCACGATAAAAATCATGCCCAGTAATACTGCTAAAGATAGTTGTTTACCAACTGGGTAATTGGTAGCCTCTGAAATTGTGGCGATCGCACTTTGCAGAGGTTTATCCAACGGTGCGCCAGACAAAACATTTAAAATCTGCCCAATCGCATAAGGGACAACCAAATCAATAATTTCGTAAACGCTCGATGTTGTAATACTAAAAACGCTCAGTTTCCAGTCGGGACGATAATAATTGAGAATATCTCGAAATTTTGCCATGATCTATTCTGTCCAAGAGCGCGATCGTGAGCTTGGAATATTATACTACAAGCGTGTTACAAAATAGTCAATAGCTAATATACTAAATCATTGTTCTGCTGGAGGTGGCAGTTCTACAGGAAAAAATTCTAAACGATAGCGATAAAGAGCAACTGGTCGAGAACCCGCTTGAAAGTAATCTGGATCTTGGGGTGAAAGGTAGACCGCCGTAACTTGATCTGCGTCAATTTTGGGATTATTTGTTGGCAGTTTATGGTAAGCAGTTGTAGATTCTACAGAATTAAAATAAGGAAGAGTACCACCTTTAAATAGTTGTTGAAATACTTCAGCAGTAATAAATTGATTATTAGAAATCGTTTCTGTAGCGCGTGCCGTCACGATAGAAACTAATTGACGTTCTCCACGTAAAAATGTAATTTGCCGATTAGGAGAGTCTGGATCTACTTTGACTGATAATACTGCTTGATCGCCTAAATAAGCTTTAGCTAAATTTAAACTATTAAATGCTCTATCTGCTACTAAAATTGGTGATTTGTTATTTATTTGTGGAATAAATTTCAAACCAACTTTTACTGGTGGTGGTTGTTTAATAAATCTGACAATAAAACTGACAGGTTTATTAAGTTGTTGACGGTTACTTTCAAACCCAGGTGTCATAACATCTGGTGCTAAAGGTGCAACTAAATCTACCAATGTACTTGTAACTTTCCAAGTACCTGCCATCCATTCCTGGTAAGCTAAATCGCCGGAAGCTGACTGTACAGAAGTTAATTTTTCCCACTGAGGAAAATTTGCTAAATGTTCAGATAACTCACCTGCGGCTGCATTCCCACTCCATCCCAGCAGGAATAAAACAATCAAGCAAAAACTGCAAATTGCCCTCATATTAATTCGTAATTAAGGAAATTTAAGTAGTTTGTCCATATTGGGTTTCGCTATCGCTCCACCCAACCTACAAATGACAAATGACTATTGACAAATGACCTAGAACTCTATTGGTAAAGGCTGCCAAACTTCGCCATATTGTTCTTTCAAAGTTTGCCAAGCTTCTACTTGTCCTGGTTCGTATTCTCCTGGTTTGCCCCATTGGAGAAATAAGCTTAAAGCAGGTTCTTGTTTATCATCTAAAAATCGGATGGCATAGGTAGTAAAGTTACCTCTTTTCGCTTCACCTGTTTCAAACTTCACCTGGGTAATTTTGTCCATATTGAGGTGAAATTCAAAGCCTTCGGTGTGCATATTGGCATATTTACCTTTAGGCAATTCGGCATAAAATAGTTTTTCTATTTTGCCGCGTGCTTCTAATACAGCAGCGCTGCTGGTAACTATTAAACGCAAAGTTCCTAAAGTTTCGCAAGCTTCTAAAAATTCTTTTAAATTTGCACTCATAGTTAATTGTCCTTTGTTATTTGTCATTTGTCCTCTCTTACAAAGTTCCGATCGGAGGAAGCCTCCGCTCAGACTTTGCGCTTTGTCATTTGTCAATGGTCATTTGTTATTGAAAAACTTTTAACTATGGACTTTTGACCATTGACTGTTGACTATTTTTCGGATTTTTCATACGCAGCGACAATTCGCTGAACTAGGGGATGACGCACTACATCTTTTTGAGTAAATTCGCAAAAACCAATGCCTTCGACGTGTTTTAAAATATCTAAAGCAACTGATAGACCTGATTGTTGATTATGAGGCAAATCTGTTTGTGTAATATCACCTGTAATTACCATACGAGAACGAAAACCCAAACGAGTCAATACCATTTTGATTTGTGCAGGTGTGGTATTTTGCGCTTCATCCACTATTATAAAAGCATGATTGAGGGTACGTCCGCGCATATAAGCGAGTGGTGCAACTTCAATGATGCCGCGTTCCATTAAATTGGGGACTTTTTCAGCATCAATAAATTCGTAAATCGCGTCGTAAAGTGGACGCAGATAAGGATTAATTTTCTGTTGTAAGTCTCCTGGTAAAAAGCCTAACCTTTCACCAGCTTCTACGGCTGGACGAGTTAAAATTAGTTTTTCTACTTGGTTGGCGAGGAGTGCTTGAACGGCGACAACTACAGCCAGATAAGTTTTACCAGTACCAGCTGGCCCGATGCAAAAGGTAACGTCACGTTTACGGATGGTTTCAATGTATTGTCGCTGACGAAATGTTTTTGCGCGGACTTCTTCACCGCGACGTGTTTTAGCGAGAACATCTCGGCGTAATTCTTGTAGTTCGTCTTCGCGATCGCTATCTAAAGCTTGACGAGCTGTTAAAATATCCGCACTGGAAATAGTGTTGCCTTTAATCCATAGGTCTTCTAGCGATCGCACTAACCGCGATGCTAAATTAATTTGTGCATCTGTACCCGTAATCCGTAATTCCTGTCCTCGCAGTACTAACATCGCGCCTGTTTGTCGAGACAGAATTTTGAGATTTTCTTCACCATCACCTGCAAGTGCGATCGCACTCGGAATATTAGGCAGCTGAATTGTTAAGGCATCTGCCATAGTTATTTCTTAAATGTGTCAGGAGTTATTTTTAACAACGCTCTTGTATTTCTGAAAGTGTTTATTACAGTTTTTAATTAACTTTATTTTTACATTATATTTTATAGTGCTTCGTCATTTTCACTTGTTGAATATCAATGACAAATGACTATCTCACCAGATTATGTAATTTTTTATTTAGCCAAGACATAATTTAATTTTTACTATTTTTTCTAGTAAAGTAGAGACGCGATCGCGTCTCTACTTTGTTGAGGTTGAAATTCATTAAACTTTCAAACCTCAAATTAAACTATTGACTTCGGTTAACCGCTTAGTAACGAACACCTTTACGTGCAGCTTCCGCTTTACGCTTACGGCGCAAACTGGGTTTTTCGTATCTTTCCCGACGTTTAACTTCAGATAATATCCCGGCTCTTTGAATTTTCTTTTTAAAACGTCTTAGTGCCGAGTCAATTGTTTCATTTTCACCTAGACGGACTTCAGCCACTCCCTAATTTCACCCCCTGACAGAGATTTAGAAGTTGCATTCAAAAATAGCATTTAGAAATTGGGTAAATGAGAAGAGACAGGCGGTAGAAGCATCAAGGATGAAATTTCATATTTCACACTTCATACTTCCTACTTCATCCTTTTTCTCTCTCATTTTCCTTTCTTTTTAGTTTAAACCTAGCGGAAACGAGGTTTAGCTATAGGTCTAGGCCCGTTGTTTCCGCGTCTTTCCCTAGTTTTCGGTAGTGGGGGTCGCTCTTCGTGGTCTTCATCAAAAGACATACCCTCTCGCCCCATAGCAGTGCTGCCATAGATATCCAGGTATACTGACTGTCCAGCAAGTTCCGCAGCCGCGGCAATTACTGTCCGAATCGCCTGAATATTGCGTCCGCCTCGACCAAATACTTTGCCTTTATCTGCACTGTCAAAAGCAATGCGAATCCAAGCCTTTTGGAGGGTGTGAGAAATTTCACAATCAACGCTTAAAGTCTTTGGAGATTCTAAAAACGGCTGCACCAAAAATTGAACTAGTCCAACGTAGTTGGGATTAGCTGTGAGAGATTGTGTGTTGACGTTATGATGCGGGTTTTGCACTGACCTGTTCAAAAACATTAGCTTTTACTAGGATGCGACGTACTGTGTCAGTGGGTTGTGCGCCTTGTTGTAGTCGCTTGACGATGCCGGGAACGTCTAGCCGCACTTCATCGGTTCTGGGATTGTAAAAGCCCAGTTCTTCTAAAGGACGACCATCGCGGCGAGAGAGGCCATTCATGGCGACAATGCGGTAGCTTGCTTCCCGCTTTTTTCCGTATCGCTTCAAGCGCAGTTTGATCATGTCGAAGAATCGTTCTCCTGTTTGTAGTTATTCTGAAATGCTAATTTTAGCACTTGCCTAAGGTTTACTGCTATGAGTCCTTAGTCATTTGTCATTAGTCCTTAGTCATTGGTCATTGGTCATTGGTTATGGTTTTTGACTTTTGACTTTTGACTAAAGATTTCCAAAACCTTTTTTCTTTTTATCTTTGGGTTTTTTCTTTTTCGTGCCGCCACCGCCGCCAGTGTAACCGCGCCACCCTGGGGCGGCAGGACGATTGCCTGCACCGGCGAAGGCCGTACCACCGCCACCACCAAACATCCCAGGCATACCAGGGAAGTTACCTTTACCCATTTGTTGCATGAGCGATCGCATTTTTTGGAAATCTGACACCAACTTACTCACATCTGCTTCTTTGTAACCAGAACCAGCCGCTACCCGTCGTCGTCGGCTGGGAGAACTTGCCAATAAATCAGGGTCTTGGCGTTCTTGCTTGGTCATGGAATTAATCATCGCTTCGCAGCGTTTTAGCTGGGTTTCTCCCTGTTTAAGTTGATCATCAGAAAGCTTGCCCATGCCAGGAATCAACTTCATGATTCCTCCCAGCGACCCCATATTTTTCAGCAGACGCAGCTGTTTGAGAAAGTCGGTAAAGTCAAATTTCGCCGACAAAATTTTCTCTTGCATTTTCTCGGCATCTGCCAAGTCAATTTCTTCTTGGGCTTTTTCTACCAAGGTCAGCACATCGCCCATCCCCAGAATCCGCGATGCCATCCGGTCAGGATAAAAAGGTTGTAGCGCTTCGACTTTTTCCCCAATACCGACAAATTTGATTGGTGCGCCGGAAATCTGGCGGACTGACAACGCCGCACCACCTCGGCTATCACCATCTAACTTGGTGAGAATTGCCCCAGTAATACCGATTTGCTCGTGGAAGGTACGGGTGAGGTTGGCGGCTTCTTGACCTGTCATTGCGTCCACCACTAACAAAGTTTCGTGGGGTTGGACTGTTTGTTTGATGCGGGCTAATTCTGCCATCATGTCTTCGTCGATTTGCAGACGACCAGCAGTATCAATGATGACTGTATTTACACCTTCGGCTTTGGCGCGTTCTACACCTTGGCGGGCGATTTCTACTGGGTCTGCGTCGCTTCCCAAATCGAATACTGGTACGTCAATTTGTTTACCCAAGGTGATCAACTGATCAATCGCGGCTGGGCGATATACGTCTGTGGCGACTAATAAACAGCTGCGCTCTAATTTACGCAGATGTAAAGCTAACTTGGCTGTAGCTGTGGTTTTACCAGTACCTTGCAAACCAGCCAGCAGCACAACAGTAGGTTTCTCTTCAGTTTCTGCCAGGGGAACATTTTCTTCCCCCATCACTTGCACCAGTTCATCGTAAACAATTTTGATGAACTGCTGGTCAGGGCGCACGCCAGAAAGTACCTCGGCTCCCTGCGCCTTGGCTTCAACTTCGCTAATAAAATCTTTGACTACCTGGAGGTTGACATCTGCTTCCAATAAGGCGCGGCGGACTTCGCGCAAAGCCTCTTGAATGTTAGATTCGGAAATTTTATCTTGACCCCGAAGTTTTTTCCAGGCGGATTCTAAACGGTCTGCTAATGCATCAAACATATCTTAGTTACAAGTAGTTAGCCAATGAGGAAGCCGGAATTGTCGCTGAGTGCGATTGAGAATTTCCGGTAGAGTTTTAACGTGCTATCTACCAGCTTAGTAGTTTTCACTCCGAGTTGAGCAACTGGATACCTAGTTATGTTTGGGTGGTAAACCGTCTTTTGTGTGTAAATTCTGATTTTCGGGGTGGAAACAAGTGCAAGCGATCGCTTTTATTAAATGATGCTTATTTGCTGACAGTTGTTTAATTGTAAGGATTTTTGGATTGCTTCTAGTAGTACATTCATGACAACAGGCTTGCGGATAATGCCAGCCACCTTTGCTTGGCACTTCTCTATGATGATGTCTTCTTCATAACCGCTAATCAACAAAATCGGTAAATTCTTTAAATGTGGATTTTGTTGGATGCGGTGAGCAACTTCGTAACCATCAATCCCAGGCATTGTTACATCCAGTAGTAATAAATCAAATACTTGAGATTCTATTTGTGCCAGCACTACTTCTCCACTAAATACTGTGTCAACTTTATAACCTTGTGTTTGTAAAATCGTTTTTAATAGCAGACAAGTTACACCACAATCATCGCATACCAAAATATGTTTATTTATCTTATTCATTTCTTCACCCTAGTAAAATTGTTGAATTTATTAAATTAATTGCAAAATCTTACTATTCATAATAAAAACAGTTTAGTAATTTAAATTACTAAACTGTTTAAAATTTTCTGTATACTTTTCTTTTAGGTACAGTTTTCGACTATTTATTTTTGAGATCTTTACTTGCCTAAAGTATAGTAAAAATTTTTACAAAAAGATATATCTTGAGGAGGAAATTTGCTTACTACTAAAGGCATTTTCATCAGACTTGACTAAATTAGCTAAAATCACATAATTATCGACAGCAAATTATGAACATTAGGAGGTCTTCAAAGAAATATTTCTCAAGGGTTACAGAAACTATAAGCAAAGCGATCGCACTAAATAAACTCAAAATGAAAACGAATTTTATCAGTCATTTAATAGTTCTGTTGGAGGTAATTTAGAAGCAATAGAAACACGCATTTCAGCTTCTAACTGCTCATCTTCTACTATTTGTTGTTTGATTTCTTCTAGATGATCTTGATAGTAAGCCAAGGCTGCATATACATCAGCTAAATTAATAGTAGAATACCGAGATACAATTTCATGAGGGGACAGTTTCATTTCTTCATGCCAAATTACAATATCCTGAACGGTAATCCGATGCCCTACAATCCGAGGTTTTCCTCCACATACTCCCGGTGTAATGGCAATGTGTTCTGATATAACGCTGACCACAATTGACCTCACATTCATGCTTCTCATAGTATAGTGCGATCGCTTACCCTAGCAGGTTGGCTCAAATTCACTTGACTAAATTTTCCACGCTATCAGCATCATTCGGTAATGCGGCTGTTAAGACTTCACTACCATCGGCGGTAACTAAAACATCATCTTCAATGCGGATACCTTGGACATCAGCAAATTGTGATAACCGCTCCCAATTCACCACATTTTGATATTTTGCGCGATTTTGAGCATCATTTAAAATGGCAGGGACTTGATAAAATCCAGGCTCAATTGTAACTAACATTCCTGGATGCAGAGGGCGATTGAGACGTAGGTAACTTAAGCCAAAGCGATCGCTTCTTCTCCTACCATCTTCATATCCCGCTAAATCTCCCAAGTCTTCCATATCATGAACATCTAAACCTAGTAAATGCCCAATCCCGTGGGGGAAAAATAGTGCATGAGCATCTATTTCTACTAAATCTTGGGAATTACCTTTTAATATACCTAAATGGACTAAACCTTCGGCAATGGTAGTTGCTGCTAATAAATGAATATCTCTATACTCCACGCCAGGGCGAATTTTGGCAATGCAAGCATCATGAGCTGCTAAGACAACATCATAAACATCTCGTTGCGTAGCAGAAAACTTACCAGAAACAGGCCAAGTACGAGTGATATCAGCCGCCCAACCACTTTCAGTTTCTGCACCAACATCGGCAAGTAGTAAATCACCAGGTTGCAATGGGTGATGATATTTCTCATTATGCAGAACTTCGCCGTGAACAGTGACAATACTGTTGTAAGAAGTTGTCATATTCTGGGCAATAATTACCCCTTCCATTGCCGCCCGGACTTCTGCCTCTAGTTTCGCTTTTGGGGTAGCTGCCATCCCAGCTTTATGTGCAGCAACACTCACAGCCGCAGCTTTACGTAATTCAGTCAACGCCCCAGCATCGTGAGTCAGGCGTAAACTTACAATTGCCTTGGCTAATTCTAAATCTAATCCTTCCAAGTCATAGGGTGAAGAAATTTGCCTGTGCAGAACTTGGGACTGAATAAGGCTAGTCTGATAATTCTGTACAGGAATTGAGGCTGCACCACTTCCCCGATGTTTCAACTCGGACATGGTTCTGGCAACATCTGCGCCTATTTTTTCGGCTATTTCTGCACGTTTGGCTGTTTCGCCATGCCAGAGGGAGCTACCGGGTTGAGGATCATCAATAAATAACTCTAGTTTGCCTGCTTCCAGACGAATGGCGGCGTTGTGCAGAGGTAATCCGGCAAGGTAAAGGAAATGACTGCTGGCGCGAAATGGATATTGATTAGCCGGAAAATTGCGGGGGCTGCTACTTCCTGACCAGAGAATTACAGGAAAATTAATTAACTGAGCCAGTTTTTCGCGTCTGTGGCGTAGGGTATCGGCAAGGGAACTAGAGATATTGTGTATAACCATAAATACTTAAATTGATTAAATTTGTGTAAATGTCTTATTTACTTTTATCTGTGATAATCCGTAAATAACTTATGCACTTTTGATAAACATATATAGCTCCAACTTCTAGAGTAACTCTATGAGACAAGTCATTACTCAGGTCGATGCTTTTACCGATAAACCTTTTGGCGGTAATCCTGCTGCTGTCTGTGTTTTGTCTGCACCACAAAACGATCGCTGGATGCAGCAAGTAGCACAGGAAATGAATTTGTCTGAAACGGCTTTTTTAGTTAAACAGGATGATGGCTTTCATCTACGTTGGTTTACACCAACAGTAGAAGTACCGCTTTGTGGTCATGCAACTTTAGCTAGTGCCTACGTGCTTTGGTCTGAGGGACATTTATCAAGCTATGAAGTTGCTAGATTTCATACCAAAAGCGGGTTACTGATTGCCAAGCAGCAAAATGAATGGATTGAACTAGATTTTCCGGCAAATCGTTTGCAAGCCGCGATCGCACCTCCTGAACTCAGTACTGCTTTAGGTATAAATTACAAAGCTGTCTACCAAAATTCTCTCGGTTATCTCGTAGAAGTCGCATCGGCAGATGTAGTACGGCAAATGCAGCCGAATTTTCAAATCCTTAAAACATTACCTGTGGATGGTGTAATCGTTACCAGCACAACTTCTTCAGGTTCGGAATATGATTTTATTTCTCGCTTTTTTGCGCCAGCCCTTGGCATTGATGAAGACCCAGTGACAGGAGCCGCTCATTGTTGTTTGGCTCCTTTTTGGCGCGCTCGCTTAGGGAAAAATACATTCTTGGCTTATCAAGCATCTCGTCGGGGCGGTGTAGTGAAATTGTATTATGATGGCGGCGATCGCGTCTTCCTGTCTGGTCAAGCAATTACCATCCTAAAAGGTGAACTAATTAATTATTGAAACAAAAAGTAAAATTTAGCGGCAAGATTGTAGTGATTTACACTTAAAAAACCTGTATAATACAACTTTAGGTATTATCTAACACTAAATCTAGACTTAGTTCATGTCAGTTTAAGGAATTGTGAGTCAGCGTCTGTGTACAAACGTTTGATAAATCTTACTTTGCTTTCGTTTTAATGAGCCTTTTTTAATCAAATCGACACAAAAATAGGACTTACGCACCAAGATGCCTCCCTTTGGAGAGTATAAAGGTTTTAAACTTTACCCGCCCAAACCCTTGATGTTTCGTTTTCATGTGTCAGTCCCGCAGAAATAACCTTAACTCCAGTATTGCGGCAAATTCCGCTATCAACTTTGTCAATCAAACAACCTCAAACCTGAACAAGGTATCTATCTCACTCATTTTCTACACATGGATTATAATCAACAACTCATTCATTTAACAGAAATCTCCGCAACCGATTACCCAACTTCCAGAGATTTTAAATATAAATGTCGTGTACAGATACTTTCTGAGCATGGACAGCCGATCTTATCTAAGGATCTGTTTTCTCGAATGCAGCCAAGTTGGTTGTTAAATTTAACTAACTACAAAGACTGCGCGATCGCCATTACTTTGTGTTACCGTCAAGGCGACATGACACAACCTTGGCAAGATGCAGGCACAGTTACCTTTGCTGCTCAAGATTTTCTCAGTGGACACAACAGCATTGAACTAGAATTTCCCATCAGCACATGGAACCTCGCACCATATTTAACGCTGCAAGTTCGCATCACCCAAACTAGCACTGAAGCAGGTAGCAACAGCCTCAAGCTATTAGCACAGCACAGCCATTCGCGTTTTCAGCTAAAACCAACCTCAATAACCGATAAAGAAGTCGAACTTCCCGAAGCTATCCCTCTCACAGCTGGCGAAGAAGTCATTGTTAAAGATGTTTGGAATAAGCTGCGGGCTTGGAAAGAACTGCAAATAGAAAAGTTCTTTAAGCGACTGTTACTAGAAGAACCAGAACTAGAGCATATTTTTGGGGAAGCGATCGACAGTATACCAGATTACTTTTATGAGTTATTTGACTACTGTATTCACCAACTCCAACCCCAAACACAATACATCATTTCCGAACCGCTGACAGGTGTGCCTTACGAAACAGGAGATGACTTCGATACCGTAGAAGACTACGGGGCTTTATTCGCAGATATTGGGATGCGTCCCCACCACTGGGTGAAGGCGCGACAAGTGTGGATGTGGATGTTGCCCTCGACTCCTTATTTAGAAGAATACGATCGCCAAGATTTAGCTAAAGGCGCAAACTCGGCACTCTATAAGTTTTTCAACACCCACATCATTATCCCGATGGTAGAAGCAGTCCACTGCTACGAAGATGCCCTACCACCAGAATTACTCAAGCAGATGGCAGATACTTGGCAAGTATTTAGCCAAAATAAGCAAGAAATGGGAATGGTATTTTATCAAACTTTGTTTGAAAAATATCCCTTTGTGTTGCCGATTTTCGGCAGGGCAGATATCGATTACCTGTCACTGCACTTGTTTCAATCATTAGATTTTCTCATGCGTTGCTTGAAAAGTGAAAGTACTGACGAACTGCTGCTGGAATTGCGGTTATTGGGACAAATCCACGGCAGTGTAGGAGTACCGTCTTGTGCCTATGGTGCGATTTCTGACACCATGTTTGCCTTATTTGAAAAATACGTGCCGAATTTTACACCTCAATTACGGCTGGCATGGCAGACATTGTTTGATCGCGTCACCAATGTCATGAAACTGCCCAAGTTGAATGAAGAACGGTTACTGAAAAAAGCCCGGCAATTTCTAGAAGTAATTGCCAGTGAACAAGGTTGGGAACCAGAACAGCAAGCGCGACGTTGGGCAGAAATTCAAGCAGAAGTCAAAGCCACAGGTACTTATAACCATACCTATGAAGAACTGGCTTACGGCGCACAATTAGCTTGGCGTAATGCTTCCAAATGTATTGGTCGGATTCAGTGGAATAATATGGTGGTGCGTGATTGCCGTCATATCACCGACCCCGATGAAATGTTCCAAGAATTAGTCGAACATTTGCGCTTAGGGACGAATGGCGGCAATATTCAAGTGACCATGACCGCATTCCGTCCCAAACAACCGAAAGAACGTTGGGGGCCAAGACTATGGAATCCGCAATTACTGCGTTACGCCGCCTACGAACAACCAGATGGCAGTGTGATGGGCGATCCCGCTAACTTAGATCTGACCAAAGCAATTATCAAACTTGGTTGGCAACCATCCGAACCGCGCACATCCTACGATATTTTACCGATAGTTATTGAAGTGCCGGGAATGGAGCCGAAGCTCTATGAATTCCCCAAAGAAGATATTTTAGAAGTCGACATTGAACACCCTACCATTGCCGAGTTCAAATCTTTATGTTTGCGCTGGTATGCCATCCCTGCTATCAGTAATTTCCGCATGGATATTGGTGGCATTACCTACGGTTGTGTCCCCTTCAATGGCTGGTACATGGGTACAGAACTCATGCGCGATTTCTTAGAAGAAGGGCGTTACAACAAACTCGAAGAAATCGCTAAATTACTACAATTAGATACTAGTTCCGAGCAGACCTTATGGCGCGATCGCGTCGCCTTAGAACTGAATATTGCCATCCTCCACTCCTTCCAAAAAGCCAAGATAACGATGGTAGATCACCAGTCTGCCTCTCGCCAGTATCTTGCCCACGACCTGCGCGAAAAGAAAGCAGGCAGAGAATGTCCGGCAGAGTGGGGTTGGGTTGTACCACCCGCTGGAGGTAGTGTGTGTCCAGTTTGGCATCACCAAACCCGCGACTTTTATTTAGAACCTGCCTATCACCATGCAGCCGATCGCTGGGCAGTGGAAGATAGTATTGACCTGGAAAAATTCACCACATTTATTGAGGAAGACGACAATAAAGAAGACCGCATCTTGATTTTGTACGCATCCGAAACCGGGACAGCCGAAGGTTTTGCTCGGAATGCGGCACGGCGCTTAAGTCGTTACCGCCCCAAGGTGATGGCACTGGATGAGTACGACACAAACCATTTAGGCTCAGAAAAACTTGTACTAATTGTTACCTCTACCTTTGGCAGAGGCGAAATGCCAGGGAACGGCAAAAAATTCTTGCAGTGGTTGAAAAAGCAACCACCCGGTTCCCTGATGAGCTTAAATTATTCCGTGTTAGGACTTGGCAGTACTGTTTATGAATACTTCTGTGCTGCGGGAATTGCGGTCGATAAAGCCTTAGCTCGCTCAGGTGCAAACTGCATCGTCCCCTTGCATAAAGCTGACGAAATCAAAGGCCAAGCAGACACCTTCAAGCAATGGCAGAGATTAATTAGCCGCGTCTTGGGTGAAGATGCCACTGCGGCTGATGCGACTACTGCTCATGCGCCGCAATTGCAGGTACAATTCTTGAGTGGTAGCGCTGTAGATAACCTGGCTGTGGCAGTAGGAAGTGGCGAGCGTGGTATAGAAGTGCCTGTGGTTGCCAATCAAGAACTGCTGCAAGAAGTAATTCCTGGTAGCCGTTCCACAAGGTTTATTAGCTTCGACATTGCCAATACTCACCTGAACTATGAAACAGGCGATCATGTGGCAGTATATCCGAATAATCCACCAGAATTAGTACAGCGAATTTGCGATCGCCTCAATGTTACAGCAGACACCTATTTTAGTGCTAGTTACGTCACCGCCGATGGTACGGAAACCGAAGACAAACCCCCAATTGCTGTACCCACAACAGTCGGTCATGTGCTGTATGAGGAACTAGATTTAGCTTTGCGGGAACCATTCAATGATTTGTTGGCATATCTACATTCCGCTACGCAAAACCTCACAGAAAAACAACGCCTAGAAACTTGGTTAGAAATTCGCCGCCAAGGAGAAGACCATCCCGACAGCATTGCGCTCACCAAAAACATCACCGACAATTACATGAGCGTCGCTGATTTATTCGATGATTTTCCCGGCGCGAAAATTACTCTTGCCGCCTTGATAGAATTGCTACCAAAACAGAAACCCCGTTTGTACTCAATTTCCTCTTGTGCTGCGCTACATCCCCAAGCAATTCAAATCACCGTTGGGGTATTGCAAATTACCACTGATGCAGGTAAAGTCCGCCAAGGACTTTGTTCTAACTACCTAGCCGGACTGCAACCAGGCGCAAAAGTACGAATTGATGTGCGTACCTCTACCTTCCGTCCACCGAGTGACCCAGAGGCAACAATGCTGATGGTAGGGCCTGGTACTGGAGTTTCGCCTTTGATTGGCTTCTTGCAACACCTAGAAGTCATAGCGCAACAAGGACAACCATTAGGAAATGCGACTTTATACTTTGGTTGTCGTAATCACCATGACTTCCTTTATCAAGAGCAATTGCAGACATGGCACAATCAGGGCGTGCTTTCGGAACTAAACGTAGCATTTTCTCGCCAAGGCAACGAAAAAGTTTATGTACAACATCTGATGCAGCAAAAACCAAAAGAAATCTGGCAACTGCTGAGTCATCCTAAATGCCACTATTATGTTTGTGGCGATGCCAAGATGGCGGATGATGTTTATGAAGTCATGTTAGCGATCGCCAATACAGAAGGTAATTTATCACACCTAGAAGCTATCCAGTTCTTTGACAAAATGAAACAGGAAAAACGCTTTGTTTCCGATGTTTGGGGTGTAACGTTGAACTACAAACAAGCCATCAAACAAGTGCAGAAAGATAACTATTCGAAAGCCGAAAGATGGCTGAATCGAGTAAATCAATCCGCAGAAGATCATGCATCACATCAAGAGGTAGCACAACCTTCTATTGCTTATAATATTTGACAGGAAGTATGAAACTGTGAGCTAGTAATATCACGGTTGATCAAATACTGCTCACAGCCTTCATACCATTTCAATAAAACTATAATCCAGATAGGGTTCTCGTAAGGGTGTACAGATGTGCGCCCTTATACGTTTTCTAGTCTGCTGAGGTACAAATGTATAGCAGTCGCCATCATGGTTAGGACATAGAATAGAAAAGCCCTTCCACTTTTGCTCCTATTGCTGTCATGCCCAGACCCTACAGCTACGACCTACGCCAAAAAGTCATTGAGGCGATCGAACTCAATGGGATGAAGCGCTGTGAAGCCTGCGAATATTTTAACTGTCTTCCGCAACACCATTAATTTATGGTTGCGGCGTAAAGCTGAGACAGGAGACTTCGCAACCAAAGTCAGGGAGGATCGAGGCAAGAATAACAAGATCACTGACTGGGAGAAGTTTCGAGCCTTTGCCGAAACCCATGATGACAAAACCCAGCTGGAGATGGCTGAGTTGTGGGATGAACAGATCAGCGATGCCTTCGGCGAGCTACGCTAACGCACAATATCACGCGCCTTGAAGAAAATTGGGTTGACGCGAAAAAAAAGACTTACGGCTACCGTGAAAGAAATGAACAATTACGCCAAGCTTTTGTCGAACAACTAGCCACCCTTAACAACGAACAGATTGTTTATGCCGATGAGTCAGGTATGGATCATCGAGACGAATATGGCTATGGCTACAGTCCTTTAGGAGAGCGCTTTCATGAACTGAAGTCCGGTCGCCGAACAGGTCGAGTCAACATGATTGCCGCACTTTGTGGGCAACAGTTGCTCTTCCCCATTCACGATTGAAGGAGCTTGTAATCGAGAGGTATTTGAAACTTGGTTGGAAACGTGCTTGATTCCCACCTTGAGACCTGGGCAGAAACTGGTGATTGACAACGCCACCTTTCACAAAGGCGGACGCATTGAGCAATTGGTTCGGGATGCAGGCTGTGAGGTGTGGTACTTACCACCCTATTCACCGGACTTGAACCGGATTGAAAAATGCTGGTCGTGGCTAAAAAGCCGCATTCGCAAGCAACTAGAGCATTTTGAAACACTGCGAGAAGCTATGGAGCATGTTCTAAGTTTAGCGTCCTAACCAACCTGGCGGTTGCTATAAAACACCTACCATAATAGAATTTTTCATTTCATACTTCAGACTTCATACTTTATACTTCAGCCTTTAATTTATTGAAGGTAATGGTGAATAGGTAATGGGGGATGAAAAACCCTGCCACAATTACCAATTACCAATTACCAGTAAGTCATTGTTAATGAACGATTTACTCTCAAAGAGAAGTTTATTGGAAAATAACCCATCAAATACAGGAATCCTTAACTCTTTTTGGCCAAGGACTTACCACTTACATAAGCTGGTGCAGATTGCTTCACAAGGTTTGCCAGTTCCTGTAACTGATTAATTGCTTCTGCTCCTTCTAACTTCATTAATTCGCGGTCATCCCGCATTTCTGTCCAAGTAATTCCATAATCCGATACCAAAAATCGAATCAGGTGGTTATTTCCCAGGCTCACCATAAACGAAGCACTATTCATCTGGTCGCCACAGGTATAACAAGACGCGGGGTATCCGCGTCGTTCTAGTACAATTGCCAAGGCTTGCAGGTTCATTACCAAGTCTTGAACGAATTGCCGATGTTGATGCGCTAGTCTCAGAAACACGTTTGTCCTCCAGACACCACAGTCATTTTAGTCACTTTTATATTTTTTTTAGATTTTCTTATCCACTGGTATTGTAAACTATTCATTACAATTCCCGGATATCTTTGCAGTAGTTAATTAACTACATAGATTAGGGTATGAGATAACTGTTAAGTTTGCCGTATCAAACTATTCAGTTTGCAAGTTAAATTTTTCAGACAGAACTGTAAAAGATTATTATTTCTTCATATGCTTCTGTCATCAAAGATGGTAGCTTACCGCAATCCGCTTTAAGAGTAACTTATATTTGGTACTAGTCAACCACAGAAAAGCTACGGATATCGTATTTACCAACTATGTGTAGACTAACCCATGACGGACAAAAGCTTTAATACCCTTTAATGTTCTTTACGCCTTTGTTGGTTTAGTGAATTTAGAGTATCCTTTAGTCCAAGTTTGCTTTTACCTAAGTGTTAAGTAATAAATATTGATGCCTCCTAAATAAATGTATGGATTTTAGTATAAAAACTTGCAAAGATTAGATTCTGACAGCCGAGATTCTAATAGATTTGCAGAAAATTTTGATACAAAAAGTGATCTGAGACACTAAGATAATTTTTACCCAACTATCTCTAGGCTCAACCGAGAGAATAACGAAACTCAAAATGAGTATGTTGCCATTTCGCCAGGTTTGATCAAGTTTGGAGATTTTTAGCAATCATCTATCTCGAATCATGTTTATGTAACGGGCAAGAATGGTTGCTGAAGCTGGAAGTAGCCTATTTTGAACAGAAGAAATCTTAGGAAACAAGCTCCATTTTTCTTGCTGACTTCAGAACTAAAGATGGACTAAATCATTAAGTATACTTATACTCCTTGAATGAAGAGAGTTGATTTTTACAGAAATTCTGTAAACCCATAATATTTGAGACTTAAAGTTTGTCACTCTAACAATAGTTAGAGATCCATGCAACAAACCTATGTACAACTTGCTCAAGTCTTTTTAATCAAAATTCTGTTGTAGAGTGAGATCACCTAACGTTTTCATCAAAACGGTTGAGACATTCTCAGAAGCGATCGCAAAACTTAACGAGGAAGGACATCATCTAAACGAAGTTGGAGACGAGGCAACGGCGAGTCAATAGATTGGTTTAGTCGATACTGTTTTTGAATATAGCTATCTTCAACCAGTTGGCAGACGGTAAAGGTAGGTTGTTTAGGTTTACCAATAAATGCTATTCCACCCAATCCCCGATAATCCACAATCCAATATTCAGCAATGCCTAAGAGAGCATATTCCTCAACCTTGCGTGCATAGTCTGTTTCCCAGTTGCTACTAACGACTTCCACCACTAATTTAATCGAGCGCCCCAGAGTAATTACAGGTTCTCGCTCCCACAGAGGTTCACAGTCGAGAACAGTTTCATCGAGAACCACAATATCAGGCCGACGAACTGTAGCTGCCTCTGCAAAGGGGTAAATTAGACAAGTGCGAGGAATAAACCAGGGAAGTTGTTCTGTAACAAAGTAAATCCCTATTTGGGTTTCAAGTTTGCCACTCACCGTTTCGTGCAGGCCAGTCGGTTCCATATCAATTAGTTCTCCGTCTGCCAATTCATAACGAGGATTGTCTCGGTATTGGGAGAGAAAATCTTCAAAGGTGAGGTTTCTTCGAGAGATGTACGTCATTTTGCCAATTTATGTTCCTTCCTCGTTTAGCTTCAATCCTGCCTTGAGGTAGCGAAAATTCTGCGTTCACAACTATGTAAAACACACCACCTAACACTATCCAGGAAGTTGCTTTTTCAAAGCTTCCAAGCCAGCCCAGCGCCTATCAACACGCTTATTTGAACTATCATCAGCACCGCTCAAAATACCTGGACAATTAAGGTCACACAATTGACGCTGAGGCATTTCTAAGCACATCTGCTCATATAGCCATTCACTGGGATAAAAATATCCATTGGGTGAGATGGTTTCCACCAAGTCTTCCATTGCTACTTCTCGTTCTAGAGGCAAGTCTTGCGTTTGATTTGCTGCCTCGTCCAACCAAATAATTTCTTTGGTATTCACCGCTAAACGATGATTATACTGCTGCAAACAGCGGTTACACGTACAAGTAATGATAGTTTCTGCCTGACCGGAAACTTCCAGGTAATTGCCATGATGTTGCACACGGACACGACCCCGAACTGGTGTCAACGTTTCTAGTCCAGGCAGAAACTCCTTAACCTGAATTTCCTCTGTCCGCTCCGGGGCTTTAGTTAGCTGCGGAATAAAAATTGCGTCCATAGGATTTGTGAGACATCCTCACCAAAAGTTATGTTACCAATCAGCAATTTTGCTGAGACTACATCTCTATTTTAGCTTTTAGCACCGTCGAAATTATTGACTGACTGAGCTTTCATAATTCCTCAGCCGGACGAACAACTAAATGACGATGTGGTTCTTTGCCGCGACTGAAGGTTTCCAAATCAGAAAATTCTTTCAAGAAGGTGTGGATTTGCCGCCGTTCAGCGGAACTGAGGGATTTAATTTCCACTTCTCTACCAAAAGTTCGCACTTCGTCGGCTGCTGCTTCAGCTAAAGCGCGAATTTCGGCTTGTCTTTTCACCCGGTAACCATTTAACTCAATGGTGTAGGATGCTTGTTCTTCCTGTGGTTGGTTCAGGTTAAGGACAGAATTAGCTAGATACTGAATTGCATCTAGCACAGAACCATCAGCACCGATGAGAACTTGAATTTGCGTTGGTGTTAGGTTGGTTTCGTCAATTGTCAACCAGTAATTATCTGGTTCTGGGGAATCGTCATCTTGAGGTTGGGCTACTTCTATGTCACCCCGAATCTCAGCAGATACCCCAGTGAGTTCCAGCAGTGATTTTAACCACTGCTGACCTCGCTGCATGGAACTGTTACTCATCTATCAACCTGTAGCCTTTTTCTTAGAACTTTTTGGCTCAAAAGGTAATGACTTTTGTTCTGCTACTGCTGCTTCTTTCTCCTGGGTGGCTACAATTTTTTGTAGTTCCTCTGGTAAGGGTTCACGAGAGAGAATATAAGTTTGTAAGGTCTGGAAAATATTCCCAATTACCATATACATCAGCACCCCAGCAGGTAAGGGGAAGAACAAAAACATCCCAGAAAAGATGACTGGGGTGATTTTGTTAACTGTGTCCTGCTGTGGGTTGCCACCACTGGAGTTCTGTCCAGAAAGGATTTGGCTAACGTAGAGGCTGATACCAAAAAAGATCACCATAGCAACAATATCCCAGTGGATTGTACCGTCGGGATCAATTGCGCCAACTCTGCCCAAGGCATCGATAAACAGAAATCCTTTGTCTGCTGCCAGCCCTGGAATCGTGCCTTGAATTGTCACGTCTCCAGATTGTAAGGCTTCAATATTACCTTGAGCATCAACTTTGATTCTTTCTTCACCTTTGATGATTTTCCATTCTGGAGTTAGCTTGGTTTCTGGATGTTCGGCTAACAAGACATCAAAAGGTTTGCCTTCTAGAGTCTGATATTGTATTTTGGTTTTTTCTCCCACTGCTAGTTTGTTACCGCTAGGGAGGATAGCAGTTACTTTATGGTGTTCCCCATCAGCAACGTAAATGTTTTGTGGGGCAGTAGCAAAGGCTTGTGGTTGAATTCGTTCGATTTGTTCAACCGGAAAGATTTGCAGGTTAACGGAGTAATTCACACCTGCAAAAGGTGATCCCCGCAAAGTGGCAAACAGCGCTAACAATACAGGCATTTGCAACAGCAATGGCAAACATCCTGCTAGAGGGTTGCCGAACTCCTTTTGGACGTTCATCATTTCTTCTTGCTGCTTTTGCGGGTCGTCCTTATAGCGCTCTTTGATTTCTTGCATCCGCTTTTGCATCAGAGGCTGCACAATTCGCATCCGCCGCATATTGCGGATTGAGCCAGCACTCAGGGGATACAGCGCAAAGCGGACTATCAATGTCAAGGCAACGATCGCCAATCCATAGCTCGGCAAAATGCCGTAGAAAAAGTCTATGATTGGCAACATTACGTTGTTTGAGAGGAAGCCGATACCAAAATCCATTATTCTGAATTTAACCTGAGGTACTGTAAATTTAACTGAATCTAATTTATCTAAATCGTGATTCGGCTGCGACGATCTCTTGCTACGGATAGCCGCACTAGCGCGAAAATTGGCAGTAGGGAGGAGCCACTGCGTTGCGAACTTTCCCAAAGTTGTAGCAAGTGGCATTGGGGAGTGGGGTGCAGTTTTTGATAAGTGGGAAGTTTTGAATTTTTTATTTTATAGAGAATTTCCTACTCCCTACTGCCTACTCCCTCCCTATCTCTTATTGAGCCGTGCTATAAGTGGGATTCTTGGCAGCGATTCTTTCATTGATGTAGTCATATGTTTCGCGGAAGTTGGGAACTGCCCGCATTTCTAAACGACTGCCATTTCTAAGGGTGACTACCATATCTCCCCAAATGCCGATGCCACGGGGAACTTTGACGATTTTGACGATTTCTGAGTAAATGATGTCAGTGCGATCGCGCCCCATCCAACCACCAGTTACAGAAATTCGGCGGTCTGTAATTCGATAACGCAGCCACAAGGCTCTAACAATCGCCCCAACTGTCAGTGGGATACCCACAACTGTCAGCCCAATCAGTAAGTTGAGAATTAAGTCCCCAATGTGAGGCCCGCCTTCATAGTAAACTTCTTCACGAATGCCCATTTAATACCTCAGCTTGTGCCAACAACTGCTCTAATTCTTGCAGAAATTGTTGGCTTCCGCACTTAGATTCTGCTGCTGTTGGTTTCACCACAAATACCAACCGCCATCCTGGGGATAATTTTGGCAACAACTGATACAAAGCTGCTGCCATCTGGCGTTTAATTCGGTTACGCACTACCGCCTTTTTACTGACTTTCGTGCTGATCGATATACCAATTTGTGTACTAACAACTTTTTTGGCATCAGTTGCTAGTTTAGTTGTCTTGGCAGTATCCCAAGAAGGTTCTTGAGAACATCGCACTCGTAAAGCTCTCAATGTGAAATGAGAACTCTGCCGCCGAATTCCTTCTCGGTAAACTGCCTGAAAATCTTTACGAGATTTAAGTCGATTCGCCTTGGGCAAAGCCACAGCCCCTCTCGTTGCTGAAAATGCTCTAAACGCTCAAACGATAACGTCCTCTTTTTCTCCTAGCTCTGATTACGTTTCTTCCGTCTGGTGTCCGCATTCTGGCACGAAAACCGGAGGTTCTTTTTCTCTTACGGCAAGTGCCGCCCAGGGTTCTTTTCATAGCGTTGTCCTCTAAGGCGATTCTTATAAAAAGTCACAATCTATAATCTTACCATTGTGTATAGTCAATAGTCCAGGTTCAAGAGTCCATATTTAAAAAGCAGAAAGTTGGGAAGCTAAGAACGCAAAAGCTAACAAGTGACTATTGACCATTGACTCTTGACTATCGAATTAAGTAATACTTAAAATCCAAGAGCCTACGTAACGCAGTAGTGGCACATCTCCTGGTGAGAGAACCTGACAGTTGAAATAGTAAACTCCACCGAAAGAAGGGTTCTGCACATTAGATAAAACTAAATCAACTCTGCTACCTGCTGGGACTGGTTCTTGGGGAAATATTTCGATTATTCGACCTTCTTTATCCCATTTCACTTCCGAAAGCGCGACTTTTTTGCCTTTAACTCTCACTTCTATCTTCTTGGGATCAAAACTTCCTTTGTAGTAGTTGGGATAGGTGATGGCAAATTGAGCCACTGCCAATTTCATTTTTTGTTGGGGAATCTTCAGGACGTATCTATCTACACTATTAGTTTGTCCCCCAAAATCTAACCGGAAAGGTAGTTGATTTTCTGCTTTTACACCGCTAAATAGTGTTAATCCGGGTAAGCTTTGCCCCAAGGCTTGAGTTGTCCATCCAGTCAGGACGCAGCTAGTTACAGCTAAAGCAGAAAGAATGGCTACTTGCGGCTTGCGTCGAATCAGATTGCCAAAAAGTAAACGTTGCATAGTTAAGCTCCTCTAGCAGATATAGCTTTTTTATGTAAACACCCAGATTAGTATTCGTAACTAAACTTTACTACTGAATTCTTGACAATGGACGATTGCTGAAAATAAAAAGTGCCAGAGGCAGGAGGCAGTGGTTCGGCTTCGCTTACCAACCAGGCAGAAGGCAGCTATGCTGGAGGCGAGAGAAAAACACAATATACTCAAAACTCAGCACTCATAACTTTCAAAAATCTGAGTATGTTGCTAAATATGTACGAGTGTATCTAAATTTTGAGAGCTTTGTTATAAAAATTGAGCTATACAATCAGCGATCGCTCTTGAGATTGAGCTAGATTAATAAAAATAAGTCAGCATCAAAGAAAGAGTAAACTTTAAAAATTCATCAAATTATTAAGCTTTAAAACTTTTACGAATAGTCCACTATGTAAGTAAGGCAAAATTTTTCAATCTGGAAAACAAGCTAAAGACTAAAGATGTAAACTTGGGAATCAACATAGCATTAGCAATATGTAAATCTATCGGCCAGGCTCAACAAGTGTGATCTGTACCAAAGGTAAATCCGGCTTTAGCTTGAGAACTAAGAGTGGAAAAGATAAAGTTCAAGGTTCATTCTACAAATTAAAGCGATCGCTAGTAATAATTGCAGATCCACGATGGGTGCGTGACAGCCCTCAATGGGGAAAATTTCAGATTTTGCAGAGATGTAAGTATTTATCTCTAGGAGATTTCATGAGAATAGCAGTTGCTAAAGAAATTGAAGTTTGTGAACGTCGTGTGGCATTAAATCCTGACACTGTTGCCCGATTAGTCAAACAAGGTTTAGAAGTATGGGTAGAAAAAGGTGCGGGAGAGCGTTCATTTTTTAGCGATTCTGCCTATGAATCAGCAGGCGCTCAAGTTATCAGTGATACTGCTCAATTATGGAACGAAGCAGATATTTTATTGAAAGTTAGTCCACCGCAAGAGCGAGAAGATGGACGCTCAGAAATTGATTTACTGCGAGAAGGATCTGTATTAATTAGCTTTCTCAATCCTTTAGGAAATCCCGTAGTGGCGCAACAATTAGCCAACCGCAAAGTCACAGCTTTGAGCATGGAATTGATCCCCCGCACTACTAGGGCGCAAAGTATGGATGCTTTGTCCTCACAAGCTTCTCTAGCAGGTTACAAATCTGTACTCATAGCCGCCGCCGCCTTACCAAAATATTTCCCCATGCTGACAACTGCCGCCGGCACGATCGCCCCAGCTAAAGTATTTATTATGGGTGCAGGTGTTGCCGGATTGCAAGCGATCGCCACCGCCAGACGTTTAGGCGCAGTTGTCGAAGCATTTGATATTCGTCCCGCCGTTAAAGAAGAAGTCCAAAGCTTGGGGGCAAAATTCGTCGAAGTCAAACTCGAAGAAGAAACCACCGCAGCTGGTGGTTACGCCAAAGAAATTTCTGAAGTCAGCAAACAACGTACTCAAGAAGTTGTGGCGGAACACGTCAAAAATGCTGATGTAGTCATTACTACCGCTCAAGTACCTGGGAAAAAAGCACCACTGCTAGTTACAGAAGAAATGGTCGCACAAATGAAACCAGGTTCAGTCATTGTCGATTTAGCGGCTGAACAAGGTGGTAACTGCGCCTGCACCGATCCCGGTAAAGATATCGTCTGGAATGGCGTAACAATTATTGGGCCGATTAATCTCCCTTCATCTATGCCAGTTCACGCCAGCCAACTGTATTCCAAGAACCTGACATCTTTGTTGCAACTATTAATTAACAAAGAAAAAGCTTTGCAAGTAGACTTTGCTGACGACATCGTTGATGCAGCTTGCATTACGCACGCAGGTGAGATTCGCAATCAACGTGTCAAAGAAGCATTACAAGCTATCAACACTCAACAACCCGCAGTTAATTAGAGGCTAGAGACTAGGGACTAGAGATGAGCAAATTTTGCTTGACTCTTGCCTATAACTTTGAGCAACTTTCCTAATCTAGCCCCTAAATATAAGGAGTATTTCATGACAGAAGCATTACTTGCTGCTTTGTTTGTATTTGTTTTGGCATCGTTTATTGGCTTTGAAGTCATTAACAAAGTCCCACCAACTCTACACACACCCCTAATGTCCGGCTCAAATGCGATTTCTGGCATTGCTGTACTGGGGGCGATAGTGGCTGCTGGTGCCAGAGAGACAAGTTTTTCGGTGATTCTCGGTTTGATTGCGGTGGTACTGGCAACAGTCAACGTCGTGGGTGGTTTTCTCGTTACCGACAGAATGCTACAAATGTTCAAGAAAAAGGAGATTAAGGCGTGAGCGACTTTTTACCAACTGGAATTCAGCTGACGTACTTAGTCGCTGCATCCTTGTTCATTTTCGGTTTGAAAAAGCTGGGTTCGCCTGCCACAGCCCGGAACGGTAATGTGATTGCTGCTGTGGGAATGCTGCTGGCAATTGTGGCGACAATGCTTGATCAGCATGTGCTGAATTATGAAATGATTTTGTTAGGCTTGGCGATTGGTTCAGCAATTGGTGCAATCGCAGCCTACAAAGTCCAAATGACAGAAATGCCCCAAATGGTGGGTTTACTCAACGGCTTAGGCGGTGCAGCTTCCGCACTAGTCGCTGTAGCAGAATTCTGGCGGTTATTAGGCAATTCTCAGCCCATCCCTCTAGATGTCAACATTTCCATGTTATTGGACGTGTTAATTGGTGGTGTCACCTTCACAGGTAGTTTTCTCGCCTTTGCCAAATTGCAAGGTTTAGTCAGTGGTTCTCCAATTACATTTCCTTTCCAGCAACCATTCAACTTGTTACTATTAGGTGCTTACGTAGCAGGTAGTGCCTACTTAATCATCACACCAGATAGCTTGCCTATATTTTTGGCAGTGACTGCTGTTTCTTTAGTATTGGGTGTGATGTTTGTCATCCCTATCGGTGGTGGCGATATGCCCGTAGTCATTTCGCTGTTAAACTCCTTGTCGGGGATCGCTGCATCCGCCGCTGGGTTTGTGGTGATGAACAACATGTTAATCATCGCCGGTGCATTGGTAGGCGCTTCCGGTATCATCCTCACCGAAATTATGTGTAAGGCAATGAACCGTTCTTTGTTCAGCGTGCTGTTCAGTGCTTTTGGTACAGGTGGTGCGGCTGGTGGTACGGCAGCGGCTGGTGCAACAGATCAAACTGTCCGCAGTATTGATCCCGAAGAAGGCGCGATGATGTTGGGTTATGCCCGGAATGTGGTAATTGTTCCTGGCTATGGTATGGCAGTTGCTCAAGCACAACACAGTGTCAGAGAATTGGCAGATCAACTAGAACGTATGGGTGTAGATGTGAAGTATGCCATTCACCCTGTAGCGGGGAGAATGCCAGGACACATGAACGTGTTGTTGGCAGAGGCGAATGTGCCTTACACCCAGTTGTACGATATGGAAGATATCAATCCCCAGTTTGAGCAAGCGGATGTAGCTTTAGTAATTGGGGCAAATGATGTAGTAAATCCGGCGGCGCGTAGCGATGCTAATAGCCCAATTTACGGAATGCCAATTTTGGAAGTAGATAAGGCAAAACAAACGATTGTGATTAAGCGTGGGATGAGTGCTGGTTTTGCCGGTGTAGACAATGAATTGTTCTACAAAGATAAAACCACAATGTTGTTTGGTAGCGCGAAGGATATGGTGGCGAAGTTGGTTTCGGAAGTGAAGCAACTTTAACGAACCGCAAAGGCGCAAAGAGCGCGAAGGAAGAAAGAATTAGAGAGTTGGCTTGCCTTGGAGGTGTGATGCTTCTGAGGCAAGTTTTTTACTCAAAGCAAAAACTGTAAATTAGGGTGATCAATTTGAATTAAAAAACAAGCTCTAAGTTATTTATATTGATTACATTCAGACAAATAAGGATGACCTCCATACATTTGTTTAGACCGTTCTCTTCTATTTTTTTCCACACATTCTTGATATTTTTCATAGAAAGGCTTTTCAAATTTCTGGGGATTCATCATTACATAGAGAACCCCAAATATTATAATTGAAAGGAAAATTACCGTCGTTAAGTTTAAGCTGATGTCTTTAGCTTTATCATCCTTTTTTATCTGATCAGAATTTTTACCAGTTATTGTCTTAGTTATAATATCAGCCATGAAGATAGAAAAAATAAATAGTATAACAGTAACCCACCAATTAATATAAAAACAGTAAAAAAAGCATATAAAAAATATTAAGTATAAGATAGTAGATAAACATCCAGGTTGCTTATTGTTATTCATGTTAGTTACTATCGATTATTAATCAAATTAATAAAATTGCTTTACTGATATTTATAAACGAATTTATGGGTTATGCCAAGATTATTTTTTTAGTTAGAATAAACTACTAAAGACAAGCGATATGCAGAACTCCCAAAAAGAGAGCGCCTCCTCTTCCTCTGTGTCTCCGTGGTTCGTTAAAAAAGCGATCACTCCTCTTCCTCCGCGCTCTCTGTGGTTCGTTAAAAAAAGCGATCGCTAATTTGTTAAGTCATGGAGATTACGTTAAACTCTACTCACACACCTTTGTATATAAGAAAAAATTGGCGCTCGTACTATTTCCCATTCATACAGCTTTCTTATTTTTCATGAGTATCTCCTGACAAAGATAAATTATGACCCAATCCTTAACAAAACCAATAACTTTTGATGATTTTATTGCTTGGTACCCAGAAAATAAAGGACAACATTATGAATTACATGATGGAGAAATTGTAGAAATGCCTAAGCCAACCGGCAAACATTCAAAAATAGCTGGGTTTATCTCTGGCAAACTATTTATAGAAATTGAACGCTTGCATCTGCCTTATTTCATTCCAAAAGAATGTGTTATCAAGCCAGCAAAAGATTCAGGATATGAGCCTGATGTAATCGTTTTAGATGAACAAAAAGTTAGTAGCGTTGAACCTAGATGGGAGAAAGAATCCATAATTATATCGGGAACATCTATTCCTTTAGTAGTAGAGATTGTTTCTACTAATTGGGAGGATGACTACGCTAGAAAATTAGAAGATTACGAATTATTGGGAATCCAGGAATATTGGATTGCAGATTACTTGGCTTTAGGTGGTAGGAAGTTTATCGGCAATCCTAAACAACCAACTTTTTCAGTTTATTCCTTATTTAACAGTGAATATCAGGTTAGTCAGTTTAGAGGTAATGATAGGATAATATCACCAACTTTCCCCGAATTAATTTTAACTGCTGAACAGGTCTTTCAAGCGGGTGGAATCAATTAGTTACAGCGATTACAAAGTGCGATCGCTCCTCTTCCTCTGCGTACTCCGCGTCTTGGCGGTTCGTTAAAAAAAAGCGATCGCTCATCAGTACGTAGGGGATTCTTGTTTGCTCTAAAGTCAGTTCCACCATAGCTAAAGACGAAAACTTGTAAACTGACGCGAATGACTATTTATACCGAAGTTAAGTAAGAATTTAACTGACGATGCAACTGTTTATTGTTGAGTTTAGCTTTCCATTCTCGGATAGCGATCGCAGTTCTGGTTGTCGGTGATGCGTATGCTTGCGTAGGTGTTTGTTTGGATTGATGCTGGCTACTACTTAGTGGTTTAGTTGTTAAACAGTTGGTTAAATTTGATAAATTAGTATCTATATTTAATGCTTTGATGACATCATCAACTGTCTTAAAGCGATCGTCTAGAGAAAACTTCACCATTTTTTCTAAAATTCTGGCAAAGTTATCACTAACACTTACTTCTTTTTGCCAACATATTTCTCCTGTGTAAGTATCACGTTCAAAGTCTAAAGGCCCCTTTCCAGTTAAAAGGTAAAGACAAGTGACTCCCACCGCATAGATATCACTGGCGTAAACTGGCCGCAACGCAAACTGTTCTGGCGGTGCAAACCCCATTGTCCCTACAAAATTAGTCGTTGCAGTTTTATTACCAGAGTCTTCAGCAATATCAACTAATTTTTCTTTAACTGCACCAAAATCTATCATTACCAACCGCCGATCATCTTCACAGCGTAACAAGTTTTGGGGTTTAATATCTCGATGAATGACACGATTTTGATGTATGTATTGTAATATGGGCAGGATTTCTCGTAAAAACTGTTTCACTTCTGCTTCATTTTTAGTGCCATTTCGTCTTACTTCTCGTGCTAGAGTGCAGCCTCGCACGTATTCTTGTACTAAATAAAACTCACCATTTGCTTCAAAGTAGTCTAAAAGCATGGGAATTTGCGAATGACTACCGAGTTGAGCTAAAGTTTTTGCTTCTTTTTCAAACCGCTCACATGCTCTTTGCCAACTTTTAGTACTAGTCGTTTTCGGACAAAGCTGTTTAATCACGCATAGAGGATTTCCTGGTAATCGGGCATTTCTGGCTAAAAACGTAATACCAAAACCACCTCTACCTAAAATTCGCAGTATGATGTAGCGATCGCGAAATAGCTGCGTGGAACCACACAATTGAGCCAGTTGATTCTTTTGTAAACTGTACTCGTCTTGAAAATTGGTAATCTTTCCAGAAAAGATATTCATAGCTCAAACACAGCTACTCTGTATTATCTTCAATTTAACTATAAAAATATTTTTTTGCCAGTATCATTACGGCATCTTTGCAAAATCCTGATCTATTCCAAAATGCAACCTTTAATTTAAAATCAGAAATTTATAGTTTTTACACAAATTCATCCGGATTACTTACAAGGCTGAACTTCAATATATTTAGGATATTTGATAAACCGTGCATAGTTTTTAGCCGCAGCCAGCAAGTGAGTCCCATTCGATGTCTCCTGCAACTGCCAAGCTGCCAATGAGTTTGCTATGGTGTTTCGTTCTTCTGTGATTTCTGCACCACTCTCTCAAGGAATGTCTAATTGAAACCGAGCATTAGCTTGATAGTAGATGTACTTTTCATCAGATGTTGTGATTGAAGACAAGGTTGGTAACAGCTTATGAGAATTCATTAAGACTCCAAATATGTGTGGTGTGTGTTGTCTTAATAATTCCCAAAACTGACTAAAATTTTCTCAATGGTAAGAGCGATCGCTTTTCACCTCAACTTCTGATGAAAGCTTGTAATTGTATATGATGAAATTATGGAATGTAGGTTGAAGGTAAAATATGACAATTACTACAAACTTAAAACAACTCTATGAAACTGATGAGAGTTTATGGCTAGAAGCAACTATTGAACTATTAAGACAAAAACAGTTTAACCAACTGGATGTAGAAAACTTAATTGAGGAATTAATCAGTTTGGGTAAAATACTTTTAGCTTTAGCTAAAAGTATTTTAAGGCAAATTATTATTCATATATTATTACTTCAGTATTGGCAGGTAGAATATGAGAGAAATTATCGCCATTGGCTTGGAGAAATTAAAACTTTTAGATATGACTTAAATAATCATTTAACTACGAATTTAATAAATAAATTACAGGATGATTTAGAAAATATCTATCAAAGTGCGGTTGATTTTGTGCAAGTAAAGACCGATTTAACGATTTTTCCTGAACAATGTCTTTATACTCTTGCACAATTGTTAGATGACAATTATTTGCCTTGATTTTACTCAGTTTATAGCAAGAGCGATCGCTTCTCACCTAACAAGCGTTTGTTGAACTGATGATAGCGATCGCTCCACACCGAGTACCTTTCAACAGTAACTTGAAATCTGCTTTATTATTAATAAGTATGAAAGCGATCGCTCATAGCCAGGACAAACATGGTAGCAATAGTTGATATTGGCAGCTTAATTGTAAGAACACCTGAAGTTGTTGGAGGTCGTCCTTGCATTGCTGGTACACGCATAACAGTTCAAAACATTATCATAGATTTTCAAGCTGGCTTATCTCCTCAAGATATTGTTGCAGAATATCCATACTTGTCCTTGGCGCAAGTTGATGCCGCGCTTGCCTATTACTATGCTAATCAGGAAGCTATGGAACAAGAAATCGCTCAATATCAAGCAGAATGCCAAGCCTGGGAAACAAAGTGGATGTCAGGTAATATTGCCTGAGTTAAATATGCTTTTATTTAGATGAAGAGGCTGGCAAAAAATCCTTAGTTAATGCTTTACATAATGCTGGGTTTGATGTAATTACAACGGCTGAAACAGATAGAATGGGGTCATCTGATGAAAATCAACTAATCTGGACAACGGAAAAGAATCGGGTTATTTATAGTTTTAATATTGGCGATTTTTGTCGATTGCATAACGCTTATTTTGAACAGCAAAAAAAGCATTCAGGTATTGTAGTTGCAGCCAAACAGAGCTATTCAATTGGTGAGCAGTTGCGAGGGTTACTAAAGTTAATAAGAAAGTATGGAAGCTGAGTATATGGATAATCAATTGGTATTTCTGAGAAAATATATTGAATCTTAATAACTTCTATTTGCAGTAAATTTAGTATTAGGTTGCTAACGCTGGGCAATCTGGATTAGTAATCTTAATGCGTTATTCACCGCTTCATAGTTAGGAGAAGCTTGTGCAACATATTGATTATGCTGATTCTAGATGAGCAACTGGAATTTGTTCGGTTCTTTCAGGAGGTTTTGCTCCAGTTGCAACAGCATGAACCGTATGAAGTATCTCGGCTGAATAATAGCGATTTCCACAGGTATCACAAACACCAATTGTCACATCTTCAAGAATGACAAACCCATCTTTATGTTTAAATGCCTCACGCTTGACTGTTCGAGGTTGCACAGTTCCTTCACAATACTCACATCTATATCCATACATAAAACTAACCCTCAATCTGAGTGACTTCATAAACAGTGATGATTAGATAACGTCCGCTACTTGCAAAACGTCCAACAATCCCAACAGGCGTTTGTTGATCTAATGCAGTTCCTACTACTATATATTTTGTTCCTCTCGGATCATCTTTTTCAACCCGGATGACTTGACCTGTTAGAACAGCCTCTTCCACATCTAGAATTGTCAGCATATCCTCAGCCATTTCTTCCATTGCATGGGCTGACATATCATAGTGGCAGAGTCTAATCTTTTCTCGAATACGGTCAATATCACTGCGAGACACTTGTTTGTTATAGTAGAATTCGGCTAATCTTACCAAGTCTTAAATGGCCAAAAATTATAGGTTGAGTTGACAAAAGAAAATCAATCTCAAAGCAAATATTGGGCTAATTGCTCATGAGTGGGAATGTCGGCAGGTAGAAAGGTTTTTAAGTCATTTTTTGATGGTTTGGCTAATTTTGCTAAACGGTTACATTGAATAGCAACACAACGATCAAAAATATTTCTCACAAACCGACCATTTCCAAGTTCTCCAATTTGATGTTCAAATTGATTGACTAAATGACGTACTGCTTCTAAGGTCTTCTCTGAAAGCAGATAACCATGCTGTTCACATCTGACTTTAAAAATTTCGGTTAATTCTAACGGGCTATAGTCTTCAAAGTGAATTGATCTTGAAAATCTAGACTTTAATCCAGGATTAGATGCAATGAATCGAGACATTTCTCCTTTATATCCTGCAACAATAACCACTAGATCCTCTCGGTGATCTTCCATCATCTTTAAGAGAGTATTAATTGCCTCCTGTCCGAACATATCGCTGCGTCCATCTGGAACAAGAGAGTAAGCTTCATCAATAAAAAGTACACCACCTAGAGCAGATTCAACTACTTTTGCTGTTTTAGGTGCTGTTTGTCCTAGATATTCTGCAATTAAATCAGTTCGGTCTACTTCAATAAAATGACCCTTTGATAGAACCCCAAGATTTTTATATATCTCACCAATAATTCTAGCTACTGTGGTTTTACCTGTGCCGGGATTGCCTGTAAATACAAGGTGTCTGGTAATTGCAGGAGCTTTGATACCTGCTTTCGCTTGCAACTGCGCTACTTTCGCAATGTTTACCAACTCCTGAACAGTAGATTTGACAGCACTTAATCCAGTCAATGAAAGAAGTTGATTTAGACATTCCTGAAGCTCATCAGTAACTATTTGAGGATTTACGCCAGAACTCTCTGAAACTCTTATTCCTCTGTGTTCTCTGCGTCCTCTGTGATTCGATTTTCCGTTACCTATTAAGTCAGCATCAATACTAGGTTTCTTATCAAGCTCCTTACGAACTTCTGCTGCCCATCCATCGCCTATTTGTTTAATATTAGTACCTAAGAGTTTACGGGCTGTTGTAATGGCATTTTCTTTAGAAGAAGCTTCAGCAAAGAATAAACAATCAATCTCCAACTGCTTCTCAGACTTTTCTAGAAAATGATAAGCATCATCAACACTACTCCAAGCAGCCCACAACCAAGAATTACCTGAAGCACAGACACTGAAGACAGTTGACCACGACATATATACACACTAGTCCGTAAACACGACGCATTACTCAGTGTTATGTTACCCAGTCAACTATCAGTATGCTCATTTTTCTAAAACGACAAAACAAAAAGCCCACTGATGTGGGCTTTCTAAATCAATTAAATTATCGCTTCACTTACCGTTTTGCCAACTTCTTCGCCATCTTCCGTAGACGAATTGATTGGGGTGTAACTTCCACTAATTCATCGGGGCCGATGTATTCTAAAGCGCGTTCGAGGCTCATGTCTACTGGTGCTTGCAACTGTACCAGTTCATCGCCACCGGAGGCGCGGTGGTTAGTCAACTGCTTGGTTTTGCAGACATTCAATTCCAAGTCTTGGGGACGGTTGTGTTCACCGACAATCATGCCCTTATAGACTTTAGTACCAGGAGTGATAAAGAACACACCTCTATCTTCGGCGTTCTTCATGGCGTAGAAAGTCGAAACACCTTCTTCAAAGGCAATCAATACACCTTTGTTACGGGCTTCAATCTCGCCACAGAGAGGACGATAATCTAAGAAGCTGTGGTTCATAATGCCTTCACCACGGGTCATCCGCATGAATTCACCACGGAAACCAATTAAACCACGGGCGGGAATGACAAATTCTAGTTGGGTGCGATCGCTCACACCAGGTTGCATATCTTGCATTTCGCCTTTACGTTGTCCCAGACGTTCAATACAGCTACCAACTGCTTCTGAAGGAATGTCCAACACCAACAGTTCGTAAGGTTCACAAGGTTGTCCGTTGACTTCGCGGTAAATTACCTGTGGCTGAGATACTTGGAACTCGTAACCTTCACGGCGCATGGTTTCGATTAAGATACCCAAGTGGAGTTCCCCACGACCAGAGACTAGGAATTTATCAGGAGAATCGGTTTCTTCAACACGCAATGCAACGTTGGTTTCTAGTTCGCGGAATAAGCGATCGCGTACTTGTCTGGATGTTACTAACTTACCTTCTTGACCTGCAAAAGGTGAATCATTCACCCAGAAGGTCATTTGCAAGGTAGGTTCATCCACTTTAATTAGTGGCAATGCTTGCGGTTCATTGGGGTCAGTAATTGTTTCCCCGATGTTTGCATCAGCAAAACCAGCAACCGCCACAATATGGCCTGCGGATGCTTCTTCTAATTCCACCCGCTTCAACCCTTCAAAACCGAGCAATTTGCTGATTTTTGCTTTAACAATTGCGCCTGTTTCTGTCACCAAGGCTGCTTGCTGTGCGTTACGGATAGTGCCATTGTGGATTCTGCCAATTACAATCCGTCCCAGATATTCCGAATAATCTAGGGTTGTAACTTGTAATTGCAGAGGCTTGCTGGCATCACCTACTGGTGGTGGAACGTGACGTAGAATTGCTTCAAATAATGGTTGCATATCCTTGGCTTCTTCTTCCAAGGATTCTTTCGCATAACCAGACAAACCAGAAGCAAACAGATAAGGGAAGTCGCACTGGTCATCATCTGCGCCTAATTCCAAGAACAGATCTAGTACCTTATCTATTGCACCGTGGGGTTCTGCTTGGGGGCGATCAATTTTGTTAACAACAACAATTGGGCGCAGTCCTTTTTCCAATGCCTTTTTCAACACAAAACGTGTTTGAGGCATGGGGCCTTCATTAGCATCAACAATTAGGATGCAACCATCAACCATGCCAAGTACGCGTTCTACTTCTCCGCCGAAGTCCGCGTGTCCAGGAGTATCAATAATATTGATAAGTGTTTCTTTGTAGCGAACAGCTGTATTCTTCGCCAGAATCGTAATTCCACGTTCCCTTTCTAGGTCGTTGGAGTCCATGACGCAATCCGGAACGTCTTCACCTTCTCGGAAAATGCCGGACTGTCTGAGGAGTGCATCAACCAAGGTGGTTTTGCCGTGGTCTACGTGGGCGATAATGGCGACGTTACGAATTGGGAGCGTCATAGAAACTTAGTGTTAACTCTAGAGGGGTTTTGTAGATTTACATTTAAGTGTGCTAGGCTTTTTTAACAGAATCGGGGATGTTCTGCAAATTCTGTAAAGAACCTTTAACAATTCTAGCTTAATTGACACAATTGCGAGGCATTTTGTAATTGTTGCTTTTTCCAGCATGGTGAAGCTCAAGCAATTTTTTCGTAGGATAGAAAAACATTTGGTAAATTACAGCACTTTAGAGAAATTACTAGCTCTAGAAAAGTGGTATGAAGCTGATTGCGAAACTACGAATATTCAACTCAGTATAGTTGAGCGAGAAGAAGCAGAATCTTTATACTTTTTGTTATCTGATTTTCCCTGCGAAGACCTTGTTATTTTAGATCAACTTTGGGTCAAGTATAGTTGTGGGCATTTTGGCTTTAGTGTACAAAAGCGTATTTATCAGCAATTTAAAGGTAGCAAAAAATATACTAACTTTTGTGAGCAAGTAGGATGGTGTGAAAACGGACATTGGAAGTATCTTAGCGAATTAATATTCGCCTTAGATGCCCCAGAAGGACATTTACCTTGGTTAACATCAGGGTTTCGCATAACTAAGCAAGATGCTCGTGATTGGTGTTCTCGTTTAGAAGCTTGTGAACTTTAATTTAAACTGGGATTAAAACTAACTGTGACTGTTGCTGAACAAGTAGATAGTAAAGTCACTGATACTGCTAATAGTTCAGAATTAACGGTATAGTCAGTTGAATTATTTAATCTTCAACAAACTAAAAATATCTACTACTTTTACCTGCCAATCACTTAACACATCGAGAACAGGTAAAATATCTGCATTGTATTTCACTTCTGGTAGCTTGTTTGGTTGAAATACCATCAACGATTTATCATTAGGATCAATAAACCAACCTAATTTAGTTCCTTGGTTAATACAGAAAATAATTTTATTAATTACTCGATTAGGAAATTGATCAGGTGATAGGATTTCAATAGTCCAATCTGGGTAGCTTTCAAATCTATTTGCTATTTCTCCGTTTTCATCAGTTGGAATGCGTGACCATTCAAACACAGCAATATCTGGAACTAAGGAATGTCCACTAAATGTGCAACGTAACTCAGTTAATGCTAAAGCTTTTTGTTGAGATTCACCAACCTGATTAATATTAGTTGATAACCGAGTTTGAAGAATACTATGTTTTCCTTGAGGCATTGGTTTTTCGTAGATGCGTCCGTCGATATATTCACTAGCTGGTTTAGTTTCTGGTAAGTTGAGAAACTCTGCTAAGGAAATGTTAGAATATACTTCAGTTGATAGTGTCATCAATCATTACTCCAAGAATAATTTCAGCCCATAATTAATCACAATAGTTTTGCCAAAGGTAAGGTAAATCCTGGGACAACATCTTCACCATTCAAAATTGCTGTCGCTGGATACTGGGTAATAGAACCATCTCGACGATAAACGAAAGCTTGCTGATTTTGACGGTCAATTAACCATCCTAACTGCACACCGTTGGCAATATATTCTGCCATCTTCGCTTTGAGTTTTGGCAAGCTGTCATTTTTAGAACGAATTTCTATAACAAAGTCTGGTGCTAGGTTAATAAACGCATCTTCTTGCAGATCCCAATTTTCTGGTAAGCGTCCTTTAGCAACGAAAGCAGCATCAGACGACTTAACAGCAGTATTTGCTAATTTACACCCTGTACTTGGCCCAAAAACTTCCCCTAAATCCTGACTTTCTACCCAAACAAGCAAATAAGCACCTGCTTTGATTTCTCTATTACCTGAAATTCCTCCAGTTGGTGGCATAGTTGCTATAGTTCCATCCGCATTACGTTCAAACCGCAGTTCTGGGTTTTGCGAACTCATCAGCATTAATTCTTCATCAGTGACAGTATACCAAGGCTGTACTGTGGCTTTTTCGCTGTTCATGATGCTATTCCAAGCTGGATAGACACTTCAATTTTAGGCTTTTCCTCTTTGACCTCTGCGCCCACCGAAGTTTGCTCAACGGGGGGAACCCCCGCACGCAACTTCTCTCTGCGGTTCGTAAAATGCTATAAAAATAAAATTTGAAGCACGAAGGAGAATAACTTGCTGACTTCATACTTCAAAATTTCATGTTTATTCATACCAGACTGTAAACTGAATAACAGTCTTTTTTTGGCTAACGGAACATACTACTTACTGAGGTATCTTCGTGAATCCGCCAGATGGTTTCTCCTAAAAGATTCGCCACGGAAAGCACTACTAATTGTGGAAAGCGTTTGCTCTCTGCCAGAGGTATCGTGTTGGTAACGATGACTTCTTCAAACAAGCCGCTTGATAAGCGCTCAATTGCTGGGGGGGAGAAGACTGCATGAGTTGCACAGGCATATACCTGACGCGCTCCTTCTTCACGCAGCAACCTAGCTCCTTCAGCAATAGTACCGCCTGTGTCGATCATGTCGTCTACCAGCACGGCTGTTTTGCCTTTGACATCGCCGATGACGTTCAAAACTTCCGCTACATTATGAGCTTGACGGCGTTTATCAATAATGGCAAGTGGGGCATCGTTCAACTTCTTGGCAAATGCTCTCGCTCGTGCTACACCACCAACATCAGGAGAAACAACGACAAGATCATGCAGTTGTTTGCTAGTCAGATAATCGAGTATAACTGGCGAACCATAAACATGATCAAAGGGTATATCGAAGTAACCCTGAATCTGAGCGGCGTGCAAATCCATTGCGAGAACGCGGTCAGCGCCTGCTTGAGTAATCAGGTTGGCAACCAGTTTGGCTGTGATTGATTCCCGTCCTGCGGTTTTGCGATCGGCACGAGCATAACCATAATATGGAATCACTGCTGTTACCTGTCTAGCCGAAGCTCGACGACAGGCATCAATCATAATCAGCAATTCCATCAAGTGATCGTTAACTGGTTGACAAGATGGTTGAATTAAATAGACATCACAACCTCGAATTGATTCTTGGATTTGAACATAAAGTTCTCCATCCGCAAATCTTTTACGAATCATTGGCCCCAAGTCCATCCCCAGGTAACGAGCGACTTCTTGAGACAGTTGTATATTGGCAGAGCCAGAAAATAGCCGCAGGCGATGGTTTTCAGTTAATCCTGTTGCAGCTGGCTGCACCTTTAAAGCGGCAGAACTGAGCACAGCAGATCCTCGAAGTGCATTCATGGCGAGATTATCATTTAGATATTTACCAGATTTAACCGGAATAGGCTAAATAAACATCTGTGAGCTTTATTTAAGCTTTCATAAAAACTTTAAACATTTCTCAATAGAGCTACCATCAGTCCATTTTTCAGTCTTTAGTGGTAAACAAACCATCGAATTCGTAACTGACATATAGTGTGTAAGTTAGCCCCGTAGTTGAGTTGTTCTCAACAAGTCAAATTTCCTCTAGATTTAGTCTGGTAGAGTAATGATCCTACCAACTGCATTGATTACTGAGACCAACTCTTTTCAGCTTAAGTGAAGTAGAACTGGAACTCAGACAGTAGAAATACCCAAAATTAAATTCTTCTGGGGTAAAAGAATATTTTATGATACCAGCTACAAAATTATAAACTGACAAACTAAATTTTTGGATTACAAATTGGACAAAAATTTTCAAATTTGCAAAATTAGCCTTGAAACTAAACATGCTGGATCTTGCTTCAGGGGAATTAGCCTGAGGGAGCAGAAAGAGGACTTCATGATTTCTCCTTTGCTATCTACGCAAGCTTTTTTGTAATTTTAGTGATTAGTCTGAAATTTCAACACGATTATTCCTTTTATTAGGGTAAAATATCGCCGCAGGTAATTGTCGTGTAACTTATGCATGAAAATGAAAAATCAATGGTTTGAGATTGGTTCACAAGTGTATGAGTATGTGGGTAATGAAATTTAGGGGTGTAAGGTGCAGAATCTTCAAGCCCTGACACGCTATCTTAAAGAAGAATTTTTGAGTCAATCTTATGTATTTTGTCCTCCCGACTCTGCTTTGTGAGGGCTGTGTTTTCAGTTATTATTAAATTTGAATTTATTTATGCAAGCCCCAATTACAATTGGTACTGTCTTACAAAATCGTTACCGGATAATTCAAATCCTGGGACAAGGCGGATTTGGCAGAACTTATTTGGCTGAAGATCAGCGTCGCTTTAACGAGCTTTGTGCAATTAAAGAATTAATTCCGATCGCAGCTGGAGCTGGTGCTTGGGAAAAAGCCCAAGAGCTTTTTCAGCGGGAAGCGACGATTTTATATCAGATTGAACATCTTCAAGTCCCGAAATTCCGCGAAAGATTCGAGCAAGACCATCGTTTATTTTTGGTGGAAGATTATGTTGCAGGTAAAACCTATCGAGCTTTATTGGTTGAGAAACAATCTGTAGGTCAAACTTTTAGCGAACCAGACGTGTTGCAGTTGATGCGATCGCTCTTACCTGTATTAGAACACATTCACAGTCGCGGCATTATTCACCGCGATATTTCGCCAGAGAATATTATTTTACGGGATAGCGATCGCCTGCCAGTATTAATTGATTTTGGCGTAGTTAAAGAACTGGCAACGCGTTTGCAAGCTCCCGATACTAATATCAATGTTACTAGTGTGGGGAAATTGGGCTATTCTCCCAGCGAACAAATGCAAACCGGACGAGCCTACCCCAGCAGTGATTTATATGCTTTAGCTGTGACAGCAATAGTGTTACTAACGGGTAAAGAACCGTCCGAGTTGTTTGATGAAACTCAGCTTACCTGGAATTGGCAAAGATTTGTGAGGGTGAGTCCGCAATTTGCTCAGGTAATTAATCGGATGTTACACCCTTTGCCGAGCGATCGCTATCAAAGTGCAGCTGAGGTTATCCAAGCATTACAGTTTGTCGAGCAATCTGGTGTACCGACACCTCCAGAAGTGTCAAATTTTCAAACAATTGCGGTTGGTCGTCGTCCCGATGCAGTTCTACCACAGCCATCTAACCGACCAGACCCCGTAATTCCCCCTAGGCGTTCTACGAGTGTGTTAGATAATCCTTTGGCGCTGGGTGCAATTGGTAGTGCGGTAGTTATCCTAGCAGGTGTTGGTTCGTGGGCGCTGGTAAGTTCGATTCGCAGTCAGTCTAATACACAACCAGATAATACACCACCCGCACCTCAGACTTTCCCTTCACCAGTCATTTCTGGCGGTACGACATTCGGGACACCCATTAACACTGAACCGACTATTACGAGTAGGCGGCTGAGATTGGGAGCATCTAACACAGCTACAGTCGAAAATTCTCTCAAAGCTGGTCAAATCATTGAATATACCTTTTTTGGGCAAGCAGGAGCTAATTTAACTACGCTGCTGGAACAAGGAACAGGTATTGCGCTGACTGTTTTAGATCCGAATCGCCAAGTAATTGACAGTAGCGCTCAACAAGTCAGCTCTTATACCGGAATATTACCGTCTAATGGTAGATATACTGTTCAGCTAACGCTTGCGCCTGGAGTTAGTGAAAGTGATTATAATCTGAAGGTTGCGTTAGAGAATCCACTCCCACCCTCACCTACAGAAACTCCCACGCCAACGTTTACGCCCACATTTCCACCAGCATTTACACCGACACCAACGCCAACACTAACACCAACGTTTCCGCCAGCATTTACACCAACGCCAACAATAACGTTTACGCCAAGATTCCCAGATCCTAACAATAACCCGCCTGTGGATAGCACAATTCAACCAACGCCTGAGTTACAAAATACTCCTTAGCTCTGAAGAAACACAGGGGTGTATGGGTGTATGGAAAGAAAAAGAGTTTCTTTCATAATTTTGGGCTTTGCGTTGCGGTGCTATTTGGAGGTGCAATTGGTACAAATGCTATTTGTCATTGGTAAGGATTTCCGGTATATTTACGTCTCGTAACTCATGTTTTACTTCAATACCTATTTTTAAAACAGATTGTTGAACACACTACTGATTACTGGAACTGACACCGAAGCTGGCAAAACTGTTTTAACAACAGCATTGGCAGCTTATTGGCAAAAATATTATCCGCAGCGTCACTGGGGAATTATGAAGCCAATACAATCGGGAATTGGCGATCGCGAGTGGTATCAAAATCTGTTTAAGCTAGAACAATCGCCCCAAGAAATTACACCTTTGTATTTTCAAGCGCCTCTAGCACCACCCATCGCCGCCGCCAGAGAAAATCGCCAAGTTGATTTAGCTGTGGTGTGGAAAACATTATGTGAGATGCGATCGCGCTACCAATTTCTCTTGGTAGAATCTGCTGGTGGGTTAGGTTCACCTGTCACCAACGAATTCACGGTTGCTGACATCGCTGGCGAATGGCACTTACCCACCGTCTTAGTAGTCCCAGTTAGGTTAGGTGCAATATCTCAAGCAGTGGCTAATGTGGCATTAGCTAGACAGTCACGAGTAAATCTCATAGGTATTGTACTGAACTGCATTCAACCGCATACTGATGCAGAGATTACCGACTGGACACCACCAGAGGTAATTGAATCATTTACGCACATCCCAGTTTTAGGTTGCTTGCCTTATTTTGATAACCCAGGAGATTTAGACAAACTCGCCCAAGCTGCATCCAATTTAAATTTAGAAGCGCTAAATTTTTAAGGAAATATTAAACTGAAAACATAACCCAATCTCAGCCGTCTTCTAGCAGTTTGTTGCTATGGTTTCTACATTACCCAATTCCTATTCTGTTGACTTATCGCGTGTGCGACTCTCGATTCGCTCATTGCAACCACAATTAGTAGAGTGGCGGCGGCGGTTACATCAACAACCAGAATTAGGCTTTCAAGAACAGTTGACAGCTGAGTTCGTCTCCAGTCAGTTGCAAGCATGGGGAATTGAACATCAAACTGGTATTGCGAAAACTGGAATTGTCGCTACTATCAAAGGTACTAAACTCAGCACAGAAAAAGTATTGGCAATTCGGGCAGATATGGATGCTTTGCCCATTCAAGAACTAAACGAAGTACCCTATCGATCACAGCATGATGGAATTATGCACGCTTGTGGACATGATGGACATACAGCAATCGCATTAGGTACAGCATACTATCTCCAACAGCATCGAGAAGACTTTGCTGGGACTGTGAAAATTATCTTCCAGCCAGCCGAAGAAGGGCCGGGAGGCGCAAAACCGATGATTGAGGCTGGGGTACTAAAAAACCCTGATGTGGATGCGATTATTGGTTTACATCTGTGGAATAATCTCCCCTTGGGAACTGTCGGTGTCCGTGCTGGTGCATTGATGGCGGCTGTAGAGTTATTCAACTGCACAATTTTCGGCAAAGGTGGACACGGTGCAATTCCCCATCAAACTGTCGATTCGATTGTAGTTGCAGCCCAAATTGTCAACGCCTTACAAACCATTGTCGCCCGCAACGTTAACCCAATTGATTCCGCAGTGGTGACTGTCGGCGCACTTCATGCTGGTACAGCAGAAAATGTGATTGCTGACACAGCAAATATGAAAGGCACAGTCCGGTATTTTAACCCAGCATTTGAAGGCTTTTTTAAACAGCGCATCGAGCAAATAATTGCTGGAATTTGCCAAAGTCACGGTGCAAACTATGACTTAGAATATTGGAGTTTATATCCCCCAGTAATTAACGATGCGGTGATTGCAGAATTAGTGCGATCGATTGCCGAAGAAGTGGTAGAAACTCCTGTAGGAGTTGTACCAGAATGCCAAACAATGGGCGGCGAAGATATGTCATTCTTCTTAAAAGAAGTTCCCGGCTGTTATTTCTTCCTTGGTTCTGCTAACCCAGAAAAAGACTTAGCATATCCTCATCATCACCCGCGATTTGACTTTGATGAAACTGTCTTACCAATGGGTGTGGAAATATTCATCCGTTGTGTGGAGAAATTTTTTAGTTAAGTTTGTCTAAGATACTTCTGCGTGTTTATTTACAATCAAAGATAACAAGCTCAAAAAATTATCATGAATTCCTTTTCATCTGCGACATCACAAAGTAGTCAAACTGAAGGGGTGACAAGCATCCGGCAAACCAGATATAGTAAGCCTTTTAGCCTAATTACCCTCAAAAAGATTGTCTGGCTGTTGTGCCACAAAACTGGCATATTTGACCAGAGTATGGCATGAATCCATCAAGCGAGCGCTATTTCATTGTCAATCAGCCTGTCAATCAGACTCTATCTTTTCGGAGGTCAAATAGATTAAAAGCTTCCCCAGCAAAGTTCTTAGCGGTCTTGTCACCCCGTCAGTCGGTTATGTCAAGCCAATATTGTTGATTTTAATGAAGGTGCATTTGATATCTATAACGAACTGCGATAGTGAAATTATTTCAAAATAGTGATCGACTGGTTTCTTCAGTTTTTCCTAATTTACAAATAACGGCGCAACAAATCTTTGTAGCTGCACGGACTACAAGCTAAAAATATCAAACAACAAACAACATATTTAACTAGTTGCAGTTCTACCTTCTTCATTGATGTGTAAAAATTCTTGCAACGCAGTTTGTATTGCTGGCTGCTGCATATAAACTTTTGCGGCTTCGATTAAATTCTGAATATTCTCAGCACTCACATCATCAATATCATCACTTAATCGCTTACCAATAAGCTCTCGATCTAGCTTAAACTGTAATCGTAAAATCTGGTGGTCTTGAACTATCTGGTTGGTGATGTACTCGTGAACGCCAGATGAAGCATCAAACAATACACCAATAAGTGGCTGCGCCCATTGTATCAAACCCCAGCTTTGAGCTTGTTCTAATGGGATGATGCGTGTGCGATCGCCTGTACCTATCGAAAGAACGGTAATATCTTCAATTGAATTGCCTAATCTTAAAGCTTCAGCTACAGCACAAGCTGACGGGTTATTAGCCGCAACCCCACCATCAATGGCAGAGTATATACATTTAATTGAGTAAGTAGCAGTATTATCTGGTATCCTTTCCCAGGGAGAATCTAAAACAGCTTCTCGTGTATAACCTTTATATTTTTTTATAGTGCGAGTTTGACCTCTGCCTGTACCACTAACAATTCTAATTTGTGTATTATTGTAAATATTTTCGGAGTGCGAAGCGTTCCCATCTATGTTAATACTATTTTCTGTAGCTCTTTCCACTGTGCCATTGATTGTTCTATCTAATTTATGTGCGGGAAAATAAGTAGGTGCAGAGGCAGAACAAACACAGATTTCCCAAAGTGGGACATTGCCATAATCTTTATCTTGTCGCCAGCTTTTAAATATAATTGGTTCTCTGGCAATAGTGTCGTAAGAAGTAATTAATAATTTTGGTTCAGGAATATCAAATAATTTTATCTCTCCTAAACTTTCTTTAAGAACTTGAATTAAGCCAGTCTCAGAAAACTTCGGTGCAGATATCCCATACTTGAGGATGAGAGGCAGCCGCTGTAAAGAAAAAAGACTTGTGTATGGGAAAATAATTGAGCTTTTTTGTGTGTATAGATCAATGATATTTTGGCTACTTCTGCCTGTGGCGATCGCGGCTGCTAAAATTGACCCGGTAGAAGTGCCTGCTATTAAGTTAAAATACTCGTGCAAAGGTTGATTAATTTGCTGCTCAATAGCTGCCAAAATAGTTGCAGCCACTACTCCTCTAATTCCGCCACCATCCAAGCTTAAAATCCGAAAAGGCATATTCCTCCGAATTTTTTTCTAAGTTTTTTTTACTAAGTTTGGTAAATTTAGGCAAACTTCGGATTTATAAACAGGTTTTTCGTTTAAATTTAACTATTAGTATAATTTAAAATTAGTTTTAAAAATTGTTTTTAAATTCTATATTTTTATTTAAGAAAACTTAAAAATATCTGATGGAAAAAACAGAAAAACAAAAAATGTTAGCTGGCGAGTTATATTTAGCAGAAGACCCAGAATTAGTTGCTGAAAATAGGCGAGCCAGTCGGATTTTGCAAAGATACAATAGTACAATTGCTGAACAACAAGAGCAAAGACAGCAAATATTACAAGAATTATTTGGCAAGGTAGGAGAAAAAACTACCATCGTACCGCCATTTCACTGTGACTACGGCAGTAATATTTATGCTGGCAATAAATTATTCATGAACTATGGCTGTGTAATTTTAGACTGCAATATAGTTGAAATTGGTGATAACGTTTTGTGTGCGCCTTACGTGCAGATTTATGCTGCTTATCATCCTGTAGAACCAGAAATTCGTCTGACTGGTAGAGAACTAGCTGCACCAATTAAAATCGGTAACAATGTTTGGATAGGTGGGAATGCAATTATTTGTCCAGGGGTAACAATTGGCGACAACACTACAATCGGTGCTGGTAGTGTTGTCGTTAAAGATATACCTGCAAATGTCGTTGCTGTGGGAAACCCCTGTCGGATTATTCGCTATTTATCAGATAATTAAGGAGCTAAATAGCTATATTCTAGAATTTGTATCCTCTAGCAAGCCAATAGTGCCAATCTGCGATCGCTTCTTCAGTTTCACTATCTGCATCAATAGGCTTTATATCTGACAATTTTGCCGAATAGACATCATCATCTTTACCATTGAGGTCAGCTACTTCCACATACATATCTTTTAAACATTCATCATCAGGGGCCATTCCTAGTACCTCGACAGTTTTCTCTTCCGTTGTCGAGGTTTTACGGGATTTTTTTGTCCATTTAGCCATAAACGGACAATTCAAAGTTTCTTCTAAGTAATAATACCAACCCATCGCCCGGTCTTCTTTATCTTCCGCATCAACAATGATTTCTGTGGCGATGCGATGTTCTCTGTTTTCGTCGCGTTCAACACTAGACATAAGAATAAAAAATTTGCGTATATTGCACCTTGATAAGGTATATCGCTTTAGCTATTGACTGTCAATTTTTTTGCTGCTATTTTATCCAAGTGCGAAATGAGCGAATCATCAAAATTTTTCGTTGTTTAAGCTTTGTTGCAAAAAACTGCGAATTTCTGTAGTTAAAAAAAGAATGGCAAAGCTTGGCGACACATCACAAAGAACATCCACACCTTTCCATAAACGATAAATTTGCGTTATGGGTTTGTAATAATGCCAATATTTGGCAATACACCCTTTGGAACTAGTAGCCGCTGTAGCCACCACAAAATTTATTCTCAAATTTTATACAAAGATAATAAATTTTCTAGAGGTAGGTATTTTGAGAGAAAAAATATCGCTAATTCTAAATAAGTTAACATAGTTTAGATTAACTGGCATTGTCATAATTTCATCACTTTTATCTATAAAATCCGAAATCAGTGCTAGTGAGCTTGTTGTTTAAATTAATATTTGTAGTTTCCCGACGGTTTTGACTAATGGCTAATAAATTATATCTAGTAGCGATCGCAGCGCTTAACAAACATTCAAAACGCTACGAATTAACAGTTTGTACTGCTGAAGTTGAACCTGGGAGAGAAGAAAAATTAGATGATAAATTAAATCAACTTGCATTAACTCTCTACCCATTAAATAAATACTCTGACCGACAAATACAAACGCAACTTGTTGAGTGCGAAACTATTTTAAGATGTATTTAGTAATATTTAAAATGTGTTTTGCTGAAAGTTGAGAACGATAAAAATATTTTAAGGGTTAGTTTCCCAAGTTCCTTGAATAAATGGGAGATTAGCGTAAGCTGTACCATTACTACCAAAATTAGCCCAAGGGCGACTATTAAACCCTACCATTAGTTTTGAGTTAGTTCCATAAACAAAATTGTTAATAGCATTAATTTTCCACTGTGGTAGTTGCAGACCTCGTAAATCTACTTCACGTAAAGTTGAAAACGGGATAGCAAAAACAACTGCGTCAAATTTCTCATTGGCACTGTTTTCAAAGAATAATTCTATTTTTCCTGAACTATTTTTAAATATTAAATACAAATAACACAGCTATATTTCTCTCAGTAAAATCATCATTATGAGTATTATTGTTTTCGGCAGCATCAATATAGATTTAGTAGTCACAGCACCCCGGTTACCAGTGGCCGGAGAAACTTTGCTAGGAAACAATTTTTTTCAAGTACCAGGAGGTAAAGGTGCAAATCAAGCAGTAGCATTAGCGCGGTTGGAAATTCCAACTCAGATGGTTGGGCGTGTAGGTACAGACAGTTTTGCGTCAGAATTACTGTACAATTTGGCCAACTCTGGTGTGGATAGTAGCAATGTTTCTATCGATGAAACTGTCAGTTCTGGAGTAGCAATAATCGCTGTCGATGATAGGAGTGAAAATCAAATTATTGTTATTCCTGGTGCTAATGGGCGAGTCAATCAAGAAGATGTAGAGCAATTATCTGATTTATTACCGAATAGCACCGCATTGCTTTTACAATTTGAAATTCCGATGGCTGCTGTGGTGGCTGCTGCTAAAGCGGCACATCAAGCAGGAGTTAAAGTAATTCTCGACCCTGCACCCGCACAATCTAATGTGCCAGATGAACTTTATGCATTAGTAGATATCATTACACCAAATGAAGTGGAAGCAGGGCAATTGGTCGGGATTTCAGTAAATAACGCAGAGTCCGCAAAAGAAGCTGCTGCGGTTTTATTGCAACGGGGTGTGAAATGTGCGATCGTGAAACTAGGTGCAAAGGGTGTTGTTTGTGCCACGGCTGAGGAAACATTCTTTGTACCAGCTTTTGCAGTTCAGGCTGTAGATACTGTGGCTGCTGGTGATGCTTTTAATGGTGGTTTAGCAGCTGCACTTTATAATGGAATGTCTTTACATCAAGCAGTTGTTTGGGGTGCAGCCGCAGGCGCTTTAGCAGCAACAAAAGCAGGCGCACAAACTTCTTTACCTGATAAGTTTACTTTTGATGCTTTTCTCAAGGAAAGAGGAGTGTTGAAGGATGAAGTGTGAAGTATGAAGTGTGAAAATCGAGAGGTATAGAGACGCGAAATTTCACGTCTCTACAAATCGCGCAATTCTTACTAATACTTTGATTTTCACAATTTATATTAGACGTACTGTATATTAATTTCCAATATCTTCATTCCATAATTCAGGGTTAGTTTGAATAAATTCACTCATCATTTGCTCGCATTCATCTAAATTTAAATCAATAACTTCTACGCCGTGAGATACCATAAATTCTTTAGCACCAGGAAATGTGCGAGATTCTCCGGCGATGACTTTTTTTATCCCAAATTGTACAACTGCCCCAGCGCACAAATAACACGGCATTAAGGTTGAATAGAGTGTTGTACCTCTGTAATTGCCAATTCTGCCTGCGTTACGGAGACAGTCGATTTCGGCATGGGTAACAGGATCGCCATCTTGGACTCGTTTATTGTGTCCTCTGCCAACAATTTTGCCATCCTTGATGAGAACGGAACCGATAGGAATTCCACCTTCTTGTCTACCTTGTTTTGCCTGTGCGATCGCAGCTTGCATAAATTCATCCATTTTCTTATTCTCCTTATATGTCAAAACAACTTGTATTAATGGATCATGACGGTGGTGTAGATGATTATCTAGCAACTATGCTGCTGTTGACGATGGATCATATAGAACTTCTCGGTGTTGTCGTCACCCCAGCTGATTGTTATGTTGAACCAGCCGTTAGTGCTACACGCAAAATTATTGATTTGATGGGATTTTCGCATATCCCAGTTGCCGAAAGCACTGTACGCGGGATAAATCCTTTTCCGCGTCTTTATCGGCGTGATTCGTTTATTGTTGACCATCTCCCTATTCTCAACCAGCAGGACACCATTCACACACCTCTAGTTGCAGAACCCGGTCAAGATTTTATGGTGCAGATATTACGTGCAGCACCAGAACCAGTAACACTAATGGTAACAGGGCCATTAACGACAGTTGCAGTGGCGTTAGATAAAGCACCGGACATTGAAGCAAAAATTCACAGAATTGTCTGGATGGGAGGCGCGTTGAATGTTGGTGGTAATGTCGAAAAAAGTTTAGAAGCCGGACAAGATGGTTCGGCGGAGTGGAATGTCTATTGGGATGCAGTTTCAGCAGCGCGAGTTTGGCAAACCCAGATTGAAATAATTATGTGTCCTTTAGATTTGACGAACAATGTACCAGTGACATCAGACATTGTGTACAAAATGGGCAAACAACGCCACTATCCTATTTCTGATTTAGCCGGACAATGTTATGCACTGGTGATTCCGCAAGATTATTATTTTTGGGATGTGCTGGCAACAGCTTATTTAGGACACCCAGAATTTTATCAACTGCGGGAGTGGAAAACGGAAATTATTACCACTGGCCTAAGTCAAGGGCGGACTAAAATCGTTCCTGGCGGGCGTAAGATTTCTGCAATGGATAAAGTTGATAAAGATGCTTTTTACGCTTATATCTTGCAACAATGGGCAAGGTAAATATTAGTCAATAGTCAATGGTCAATAGTCCAAAATTTTTAACCATAGGACTTACGTTGAAACCACCAAAATGCTTAATTTATCGTAAACGCGCCTTCTTCGGCTTGCCGCAGGCTACCACAGAGATACAGAGTACACGGAGGAATGAGAGTTTCAGAGAGTTGTGGCATAAGTTCTGAACCATTGACTTTTGACTTTTGACTTTTGACAATTGACTATTAACTAATTGATAGGATGGAAAATAAATGTTTGTGCCATAATTAAGAGTTATTTTTCGATATGACTATTGTTCAAGTTGGGTCATCCCTAGTTGAGATCGCTAAACAAACTCGCGCCTCTGCCAGTAAATTGGCAATTCTTTCGACAGAAGCGAAAAATCAAGCGATCGCAGCGATCGCTCAAGCGTTAGAATCGTCCAAAGAAGAAATATTGCAGGCAAATGTGGCTGATTGTCAAGCGGCGGCGGCGGCAGGAATTGCCAAACCTCTATACAAGCGGTTGCAGTTAGATGAACATAAGTTAAGAGATGCGATCGCTGGTGTCCGAGATGTTGGTAAACTGGCTGATCCGATCGGTAAAGTGCAGATTCACCGCGAACTTGATACTGGCTTAATTCTCAAACGCATCACTTGTCCTTTGGGTGTGTTAGGCATTATTTTTGAAGCACGTCCAGAAGCCGCTATTCAAATTGTTTCTTTGGCGATTAAATCTGGTAATGGCGTAATTCTCAAATGTGGCAAAGAAGCTGTAAGTTCTTGTGAAGCGATAGTTAAAGCGATTAAACAAGGATTATCGCAAACTGCTGTTAGTCCTGATACAGTACAGTTGCTAACAACAAGAGAAGAAACTTTAGAACTTTTAAAATTAGATAAATATGTAGATTTAATTATTCCTAGAGGTTCTAATTCTTTTGTGCGGTTCGTGCAAGAAAATACCCGCATTCCTGTACTCGGTCACGCTGATGGGATTTGTCATGCTTATATAGATAAAGCCGCTGATATTAATAAAGCAGTAGAGATTACTGTTGATGCGAAAGTACAGTATGCTGCTGCTTGTAATGCTATTGAAACTTTACTAATTCATCAATCAATTGCTGGGGAATTTTTACCCAAAGTTGCAACCGCTTTAGCCGCCAGTCATGTGGAATTACGAGGCGATAAACGCACTTTGGAAATTTTACCGGAAATTGTAGCCGCCACCGAAATTGATTGGGAAACAGAATACAGTGATTTAATCTTATCGATTAAAATTGTAGACTTTTTAGAAGATGCGATCGCTCATATTAACCAATACGGTTCTCGCCACACCGACGCAATTCTTACTGAAGATATCGCCACTGCGGAAGCTTTCTTTGGGTTGGTAAATTCCGCTGGAGTTTTTCACAATTGTTCCACACGCTTTGCTGATGGTTTTCGCTACGGTTTTGGTGCAGAAGTCGGCATTAGTACTCAACAAATGCCTCCCCGCGGCCCCGTCGGCTTAGAAGGGTTGGTAACTTATAAGTATCAAATGACTGGTGATGGTCACATTGTTGCTAGTTACACTGGCGCGAATGCTAAAGCATTTATCCATCGGGATATGTAAGAATTCCAACGATATTCTTGGTGGTAGAGACCTTGCAATGCAAGGTCTCTACTCCGCAGAAGTAATTTTATTTCAGACGCTTTCTATGGGTTTGTAATAAGCAACGATAATTGCTTCATAGAGAGAGTTATCTTCTTTGTAAATTTCAGTCTCAACTAACTCCCAGTTAGGAACATCTGAATTTAAAGAACAAGTTTTTTGGTGATATTCTTTGATGAATTTTAGACTATGTTGTGGCGAGTTCATCATTGCCATAGTTGGTAAGATATTCTCATCAGAAAATCCTGGTAAAGCTTGTAGAACGCAAAGAGTTCTAGGCTTGTTCTCGGCGTAAAAATCCTTTAAAAAATTCTTCATTATTAATCTACCTTATTTGTACAGTACCAACGGCCTTTTTTTTGAAAGACCTTAAATTTTTGTCCATAAAAATGCCATGCACACTCTCTTTGTGCAGCTTCTAAACTTTTTGCGTTTAGAGCTATTACAATTTCTTGTTTTTCCTCATCTGGATCTTCTAAATACTCAGATCCTAATATGTTACCCTTAGCATCTGCGGCTATTCTTGTTCCGTCTTTTGATTGCCATTAGTAATCTGCTAGTTTTCTTTTTTAAGGGTATTTTTTACCGTATTGTGGTAAATATCTTTAACTGGCATTTTAGATTAAACCAATGCTTTAAGTAACGCCTGAAGTTTCAATTGCACCTCGGCAAATTCTTTATCGGGATCAGAACCGGCGACGATACCTGCACCTGCGTAAAGTCTAGCGCGATCGCCATCAATTAACGCCGAACGAATCCCAACAATGAACTCACAGTTACCTTCAGAGTCTATCCAACCTAAAGGTGCAGCATATAAACCCCTCTCAAAGCTTTCGTAACGGCGAATTTCTGCACAAGCCACATCTCTAGCAGCACCAGCAACGGCTGGTGTAGGATGCAGTTGGGCAACAATTTTTAATGGATGGACATTAGCTGGAACTTTGGCGCTAATGGGTGTCCATAAATGTTGGATATTAGATAGCTGTCGCAAGCGTGGCGGTAATATTTGGGGTGATAATCCTAATTGTGATAAGCGTTGAGTAATAAAATCAATTACTAATGAGTGTTCGTGCCTTTCTTTTTCACTGTTTAGTAAACGATTTGCATTAGCAGCATCTTCCGCTGGTGTTTTACCTCGTGGTGCAGAACCAGCTAAGGCATCTGTGATTAACTGTTGATTCTGAATACAAATCAATCTTTCTGGACTTGCCCCAATAAAGTTTTGTCCTTTACCATTACTTGTAGAAAAAACATAACAATTAGGATGTATTTTTCTCAGATTATCTAATAATTTATATAAATCAAACTGATGATTTGCGCGAACATCCAAGGCATCAGCCAGCACAATTTTGCTTAAATGACTAGCCTGGATTTTTTCTAAAGCCGAAGCAACAGAACGCTTAAATTCTGTACACTGAGTTACAGATTGCTTACTAAAGTTTGTCGATAAAATATCCAGTCTGGGAGAAAAGTATTCTAAAGAATTAATAAGTTCGATTTTAGCCCACAAATTATGCCAAATTTTTTGTAAATTGGCGTTAGCTGTGATTAATATGTTCGTTACTAAGATACAGTGCTGATTTTTGACAGCTATTTGCCAGCGCGGCAAAAAAATCGTAGCGGAAGGAAAAGGATAGTCAGATTGAATGTTTTGGTTAAAAAAACTAAAGTAACAAAAAAAGCGTGGACTGGCAAAAGGCTGGTTAGTGTTTCCAAAAGTAAGTATATTTTTTAGACAATTTTTGATAAAATATTCTGCTTGATTAAAACGGTCTTGCCCATCAATTTGTAATTTTGCCACAGTATCAATCGCGGCGATCGCTTCTCCTTTACCTCTGTTCTCAAAGTAAAAATTTATTTCATTTGCTTGCGCTAGTTTATCCAATACAACTAAAGGATCAACCCAGTCAAGTTCGAGAGAAATACTTACAATTTGCCGACAATTATTGTTGAGGCAATTTTCTTGAACCGTTAACAGAAATTGATATATGTCTTTGTGTTTTACAAAGAAGTTGTTACGACATGGTGAAACTGTCATGGATCTAGGAATAGTAAATTTTTTTTAAGTTATCTTCCTAAAGTGTAATTAATCATGGTCTATTTCTACAGGTAACATATTCAGTCGACATTTCACCAGAGTATAGTTTGCTTTGTTTAAGGTATTACCAAACGCTGACAAGCTATGCTCAGTTTCAACCTGCAACCAAAGAATAAGTTTTACTAAGAGAGGGTTAAATAACCAAAAAAAGTGCTGAGTAAAATAATTAAAGAAGAATTCAGAAGTCAGAATTCAGGAGCGATGCCCTGAGCTTGTCGAAGGGTCAGAATCAATGAGGGGGGATTCAAACTCGCCATTAATTGTAGACAACTAATTCTAAGATTTTTGGGAGGGTTAAACCCAGTTATTCATCTCCAAATCATACAGTATTCATGCTGAATTTGGGCTTTCTGACTTCTGAAATCTATTTTGGAAACTGTGGGTAATTTAATTAATGATATCTAATGACTACCAAGCAGATTTCACCAACTAAAAGTAAGCTGTGGATGGCGGCAATTAAACCACCAATGTACAGTGTGGCTATCATGCCTGTATGGATAGGAACAGCGATCGCTTTTACAGAAAATAAGATTTTTAATACCAAAGTATTTTTAACTTTTTTAGTAGCAGCAATTTTGATTTTGGCATGGGAAAATTTGAGTAATGATGTTTTTGATTCTGAAACAGGAATTGATCAAAATAAACATCATTCACTGGTGAATTTGACAGGTAACAAGTCGCTAATATTTTGGATAGGAAATCTGTGTTTGGCGATTGGGTTGTTAGGAGTACTAGCGATCGCAACTTGGCAACAAGATCCAACTGTCTTCATCATCGTGCTGGTGGCTTGTGCTTTAGGCTATATGTACCAAGGGCCGCCCTTCCGGCTAGGATATCAAGGTGTAGGTGAGATTTTGTGCTTTTTTGCCTTTGGGCCATTGTTAGTGCCAACGGTATATTACAGTCAAACGCAAACTTGGTCGCTCGCCAGTTTTGCCGCTTCAATCATTGTTGGCATTGTCACTAGCTTAATTTTGTTTTGTTCACACTTTCACCAAGTTAAAGATGACATAGCCGCAGGTAAGCGATCGCCTATTGTTCGTCTTGGTACAGCCAAAGGTGCAAAAGTTTTAGTTTGGTTTACCGCCAGTATTTATCCTTTGTCCTTGTTGTTTGTCCTTCTGAGAATTTTCCCAGTCTGGACATTGTTAAGTTGGCTAAGTTTACCTTACGCCGTCAAATTATGCCGCCATGTCCAACAAAATCATAACCAGCCAGAAAAAGTTAGCAACTGTAAATTCATCGCTGTTGCTGTACATTTCTGGAGTTGCTTATTATTAGGTGTAGGATTTTTTATAGGCTGATGAGTCCTAAAGAAAAAGATTTTATACTCCCCCTTCGGGTTCGCAGTCGCCTGCGGAGGGAAACCCTCCCGCAGCGCTGTCTCACCACTCAGCACTCAATACTTTTTGAATTTCGTCCTTATCAACGTAGATTTGCGCGTCCCCTTACTACCCATTACGGTGTTTGGGATACCCGCGAAGGAATTATCCTGCGTCTTGTTGATGAAGCGGGGAAAATTGGCTGGGGAGAAATCGCGCCTATCAGTTGGTTTGGTTCAGAAACTTTAGAACAAGCCTTGGATTTTTGTCACCAACTACCCAAACAAATTACCAAAGAGACGATTTTCTCAATTCCTGATTGTTTACCCGCTTGTCAATTTGGATTTGAATCAGCATTGGAAGGAGTGGGTAGTGTACTTCGACTGCGCTCAGTAACCTGGGAGTGGGAAATATGTGAGAATCTTAGTTGTAGTGGCTTACTTGCTGCGGGGGAAGTGGCTTTACAACAATGGCAAACCTTGTGGGATCAAGGATATCGCACATTTAAGTGGAAAATTGGTGTAGATGCGATCGCCAAAGAATTAGCCATATTTGATACTCTAATTCGTAGCTTACCCGCTTCAGCTAAACTCCGACTAGATGCTAACGGCGGACTGGGCTATGCAGAAGCGAAGTTATGGCTATCGACTTGCGACAACATCCAGACGGAAGTACCTTCAGAAATTGAATTTTTGGAACAACCCCTACCTGTTGAAGAATTAGCAGGGATGTTGGAGTTAAGTAGATTTTACAGCACGGCGATCGCTTTAGATGAATCTGTCGCCACACTCCAGCAACTCATCAGTTGTTATCAACAAGGCTGGCGAGGAATTTTTGTCATCAAACCCGGAATCGTCGGTTCACCCTGGCGGCTGCGTCAATTTTGCCAACAGCATGAAATTGATGCCGTATTTTCATCTGTATTTGAGACTGCTATTGGTAGACAAGCTGCACTTAACTTAGCAGCAGAATTATCTCGCAAAAACAGAGCAGTTGGTTTTGGCGTTGATCATTTTTTTGGACAAGCAGAAGCAACAAGTCCTGAAAGTTTATGGAACAACCTTTAATTTATCTGCAAAATCCACCTCAACATAATTGGCTAATTGCTGATAACAGCCATCAATTTCAAGCAATAGCTGAACAACTATATTTAGAACTAACAGAAATATTAAAACAACGTCACACACCACCAAAAATTATCCTAGCTGAACGCGAACCAGTAAAATTTTTAGCCAGTTTTCTCGCCGCTTGTGCAGCTAATTGTCCAGTCTTCCTCTGTAACCCCGACTGGGGAACACAAGAATGGCAACAAGTATTTGAATTAGTCCAACCAGACATTATCTGGGGAGTAGGTTCTATTCTCCACTCAGCACTCAGCACTTCCCACTCAGCACTCCCCACTCAGCACTCCCCCCAAATCATGATTCCCACAGGTGGTTCATCCGGCAAGATTAAGTTCGCCATGCACACTTGGGAAACTCTCACTGCATCTGTGCAAGGGTTTACAGAATATTTTCAGTTACCACAAGTGAATTCTTTTTGTGTATTACCCCTATATCATGTCAGTGGGTTAATGCAATTTATGCGTTCTTTTACTACTAGCGGTAAACTAGTCATTTTGCCCTTCAAATTTGTAGAATCTGGTCAAATACCTTCTATTCAAGCATCAGAATTTTTCATTTCATTAGTACCAACTCAACTACAACGCCTTCTACAAAATGCAGAATTAACCCAATGGTTAGCCCAATTTCAAACTGTCATGTTGGGAGGCGCACCAGCTTGGAAAGAATTATTAGAAAAAGCCAGATTTCACAACATTAGGTTAGCACCAACCTATGGCATGACAGAGACCGCCTCGCAAATTTCTACCCTCAAACCTGATGATTTTCTCAAAGGTAAAACTAACAGTGGTCAAATTCTCCCCCATGCCCAGGTAACAATTCGCAATCAACAAGGCGAAGTTTTAAATGCTAATCAAATCGGTAATATCACTATTCAAGCTCAATCTTTAGCCCTTGGTTATTATCCTCATACTTGGGAAAATCAGGATTATTTACAAGTAGATGATTTAGGCTTTTTAGATAACCTTGGACATCTAAATCTCATCGGACGCAGCAGTGACAAAATTATTACTGGTGGAGAAAACGTTTACCCAGCAGAAATAGAATCAGCGATCCGCGACACGCAAATGGTTGCGGATGTTTGTGTAATTGGTGTTTCAGATAAACATTGGGGACAAGCTGTAACAGCTATATATATTCCGCAAGATGCCAATACTTCCACTCTAGAAATTAAAACTTTACTCAAACATAAACTCAGTAAATTTAAAGTTCCTAAACATTGGATTTGCCTTGAATATTTACCTCGCAATTCTCAAGGCAAAGTCAATCGTCAAGCACTACAACAAATAGCCAAAGAATTTCTGCACAATCATCCCTCTTTTGTTACTCTGAGGAAAGAAAAATAATTGTAGGTTGGGTTGAACGCAGTGAAACCCAACAAAAGCAAGGTTTTTGTTGGGTTTCGTTCCTCAAATGCCACTGAGGGAGTCGGGAAACCCGACGACACTTGCTACAAGTCGGGCATTGCCCGCCCAACGCAGTATCTCCCCAACGCAGTGGCTCCCCAACCTACGCCTAAATTTATGAAAGTCTGTAAAAATCAGGGTTGGGGATTTTTATCTAGCGAGAGTGACTAAAGCGGGATAGAGAACAGCCAACAGTAAAATAACTCCCTACTCCCAGATAATTAACACGTTGGTTACAAACAGTCTCTAAGGTTCTTTATGAATGAAGTCTCGTGAATAAGAAACCTTACGTCGTTCGTCGCACACGAGTTAAGGTTCTCTATGGGAGGTTTCGGTGGTAAAGCTAATTTTGAAAGTACGATCGCCTACACAGCCATAAAAAATGCGATCGCTATAATCGTAGTTATGATTTTGAGTTTGTTTGTTGCAAATATCTTTTAAAAGATAAAATTAGCACCAGCATAAATTTATGCCAAAATTGGCAAAAGTTAGAACTCCCAACAAACCTTTGTGAATAATTAGATACCACAGAGGACAGCATACTTACAGGATATGTTTATGAAAACAGGGCTAAAACGTATTGAGGCAACGCTACACGATCTAGGCAATCGAGACAATACAACTATCGAAGCAGGAGATTCTCCTAAACGTCCGGTATCTTTTAGAATTAGTGTAACGGCAAAAGAAGCTACTACAGATACGGTTATATCTGATGATGTGGAGAGTATAACCCTAGAACCAACAGACAACCTTGAGAGCAAGGCTGAACAGAATTTATTTCCTCAACATCATTCTGTAGAAACATTTCCGGCACAAGAAACTGGTAATAAAACACCAAGCCTACCCAAATTTAAAACTCCTAGCTTCAGCAACCATCGTCACGGAGCTAATCCAGCCTTAGCAATGAACTTGTTGCAAGAAATTCAAGTTCATGTAGCTGGTTGGCAGCAAGAACTCCAAACTATCCTGCAACAAATCCAAGACCTATACTTAGAAGGGCCGATAGTGAATGGTTGGTTAGAATCCAATGCTAAAGAACCAGAACAGCCAGGAACTGTCACACTGCGCCATGCAGAAGTTGATCGCTTGATGAACTATGTAGAAGAACTCTGCACAACTGGTGGGAAGGACGCATATCAATTTTCGCGTACAGGGTATCGTCTTTGTGGTTTAGATGGCTCAGGTACAGTTTGGTCACGTCCATGTCCACCAGATCAAGTACCTACAGTTAGTATGGCGATCGCTCGTCATCAAAAATTACGTCAGCTATTAGGACGCAAACAATATCTAGAAACGCGCCTGAGTCAGTTAGCAGAAACTCTCGTAGTTTTACACAGCCACATTCAACAATCATGAAGATTTAAAGACTATTTCCGAAAAAACGCGGTTGGTGGGTGGAAATTTTTGTTATAGATTAGCACTGAGCAGGCGACCCTTAGATTGAAGACTGTTATCTAAAATTTAAGGGTGACAACTTAAAAAAGAAGGCAGAATGCAGAATTCAGAATTCAGAATTAATTTTAGTCGGCATTTAGACCCGTAACTAATTTGTCAACCACTAAATCTTTGATAAGCGTGTGGTGTTTCAGCGTTTATTCATCCAGTGGCACAGAATATAATTCTGAATTCTGGCTCCGTTCGGCTGACGCTCACGCCGAAGCCTGACTCCTGAATTCTCCCTTGTTAAAATTAATCCTATGCCAGACATCCAAATCTCTGCCATTATCTGTACTCACAATCGAGAAACCTATTTAGGTGCAGCGATTGATAGCCTGTTGGCGCAGGATTTTGCGGCCGACTTTGAGGTGATAGTGGTAGATAACAACTCAAGCGATCGCACCCGCGAAGTTGTAGAACAAAGAGCCTGCAATCCTCGTTTAAAGTATATCTTTGAACCCATCACCGGATTATCGGTTGCCCGTAACACTGGTGCTAAAGCTGCTAGTGCAGAAATTATCGCATATTTAGATGATGATGCCGTAGCCAGCGATCGCTGGTTGCAAGTGTTGTATTCTGCCTATCAAAGCAACCCCAAACTAGCGATCGCAGGTGGCAAAGTTACACTTTTATGGCCGCCAACTATCCAACCACCCAAGTGGCTATCTTCTGGGTTAGCAGGCAATTTGGGAGCTTACGACCTAGGTGAAGACATAGTTTATATCCAGCAACCCGGTTTAACCCCTAGAGGTTTAAATTATTCGATCCGCCGCAGCTTTCTTGAAGAAATTGGTGGTTTTGATCCCCATCTTGGTCGAGTCGGAAAAAACTTGTTGTCTAATGAAGAACTGCAAATGACTGAATTTGCGCTTCAGCATGGTTGGCAAGTTGCTTATCTTCCAGAAGCATTAGTTGCTCATAACGTTGCACCCGAACGGCTGAATCGGTCTTGGTTTTTGAATCGTGGCTGGTGGCAAGGTATAAGCGAATGCTATCGAGAACAACTTGCAGGTAAAACAGGCATCGGTCAGTTACAGCGGGGTAGCGAGCGCTTGCTCCGGGGTTTATATAAGTCATTACAGTATTTTTATGATCCAGCAGAACGCTTCGATAAACTCGTGTATGCATATTGTCAAATAAGTTATTTAAATGCTGCTATTCAGGGTCTGCTGTCTACATCCAATAAAAAATAACAAAAACACCATATATGTCATCTAAAAAAATTCCAGTCTCTGTACTTATTCCTGCCAAAAACGAAGAAGCCAATTTACCTGCTTGTCTTGCTAGTCTCCAAAGAGCAGATGAAATATTTATTGTAGATTCTCAAAGTACTGATAAAAGCATCGAAATTGGTAATAATTGCGGTGCAAATGTTGTCCAGTTTCATTTCAATGGACGCTGGCCAAAAAAGAAAAATTGGTCTTTAGATAACTTACTTTTCCGTAACGAATGGGTACTAATTGTCGATTGTGACGAACGAATCACTCCCGAATTATGGGAAGAAATTGAGCAAGCAATTCAAAATGAAGAATATAACGGTTACTATCTCAATCGCCGCGTATTTTTCTTAGGTAAATGGATTCGTCATGGCGGTAAATATCCCGATTGGAATCTGCGTTTGTTTAAACATAAAATTGGTCGTTACGAAAACCTAAATACCGAAGACATCCCCAACACAGGCGATAACGAAGTTCACGAACACGTTATCTTGCAAGGTAAGGTAGGATATCTGAAAAATGATATGCTACATGAAGATTTCCGCGACTTATTCCACTGGTTAGAAAGACACAATCGCTATTCCAATTGGGAAGCCCGTGTTTATTACAATATTCTCACTGGTCAAAATGAAAAAGGCACAATTGGCGCTAACTTATTTGGTGATGCCGTTCAACGTAAACGCTTTTTGAAGAAAGTATGGGTGCATTTACCGTTTAAACCGTTTTTACGCTTTATTTTGTTCTACATTATTCAGCGTGGTTTTTTAGATGGCAAAGCCGGATATATTTACGCACGTTTGCTGAGTCAATATGAATATCAAATCGGCGTGAAACTTTACGAATTACGCAACTGTGGCGGGAAATTAAATACTGCAAATACTGCTAAATCTGCACCACCATCTCTACCTCAAGAAAAAAGTTTGAAGTATGAAGTATGAAGTATGAAATGAAGAAACCCGTATAGTGAGTTTGAAAACAATTTATCATGGGTACTTTATTTACTAGGGATTGAATACTAGGGACTGGGTATTGTGAGATATTGCTACCCAGTCTTTTTTATTTATTGAGAATTGACTATTGACCATTGACAAATGACAAATGACAAATAACCAATCTTTCGTAGACTTACGTAAATATGACCAATCTTGGTTTGACCGAGGTCGTCCCGGCTGGTATGTTTTATTATGGTGGTTTGTACAGGCGATCGCTTTACCTCTAACTCCACATCCTTTTAATAATCTGCGTTGTTCTCTTCTGCGACTGTTCGGCGCTGATATTGGTAAAGGTGTATTAATTAGACCCACTGCTCGTTTCACTTATCCTTGGAAAATTACCATCGGTGACTACAGTTGGATTGGTGATGACGTAGTTCTGTATAGCTTGGATGAAATTAGCATTGGTGAACATTGCGTGATTTCCCAAAAAACTTACTTGTGTACAGGAAGTCACGATATCAAAGACCCAGCTTTCGGGTTAAAAACAGCGCAAATTACTATTAATAATGGAGTTTGGGTAGCAGCTGATTGCTTTGTTGGCCCCGGAGTTGAAATTGGCGCGAATGCTGTAATTGGCGCTCGTAGCAGTGTGTTTACTAATCTACCGAATGGACAAGTTTGTTGGGGAAGCCCTTGTAAACCAAAGTATCCGAGATTGGAGAATTAAGTTAATCAACGCCGAACTTTATTGCAATTAGAAGTATTAAGAAAAAGTGCGATCATTCAAGGAACTGCGAAAATGGGTGCATTCTGGAGGCGTAACATGGGCTGTACCAGAAACCGACGCTTGCGAGAGAAGTAGCGATCGCCACACCGATCAGGGTTGATTTTGCACAGACTCGTTCAGTTGCTGCTGAAGTTGTTGGACTTCCTCGATCAATAAGCCAGTAGAAGAGGCAATAATGTTGATCGCCACTCCTCTACGCAAGAGATTAAGCGCGATCGCCTTAATCCTCAATTGAAGCTAACAATATTTATGGAATGAACAACCGACCAACCCCCTTATACTGCTCAATGTCTACAGCAATCTCAATAAGGCGGTCAACACATCGTTCTCGATAATCAGCTTCACTAAGGCGATCAAGGCTCCCAATTGTTAATACTGGGAACGAATTCTCAGTATTCTCCTCACGCATAACCTGTTCAAGCGAATCTTCACCCTTCATATTTCGGTTAGCCGTAAGGATCGGCATCTGATGTTCTTGAGCATAACGCCAGACTGCGCGTAGACGCGAAGCGGCTTGTCGTTAGACATCACTACTTTCCATCAACAGTCCAACCTCTCTAAAAGTGACAAATTGCATGGATATGAATTCAAGCCAGCCCAGTTTTGTCAATATACCGAGAAAAATAAGCGCGTAGCCGTCTAGATTGTAGTCAACCAAGAAAGTCATTGCTTTTGTGCAGCACTACGTCTGGCTTTGTGCTCCTCAAGTTTTGCCCAAATCGCTTCCTGCCCAGGCTTATGCGGCATTGCTGCAATCCTTTGCAGTCGTTCGCGGTTACGATCTTCCCAATATTGGCGAATTTCTTCTCTAGTTTGAAGAACTTCCTGGTATTCAGCCTCGATCTGAGCCTGATTTGCCTCAATGTACGACAAAGCTGCATTAATTTGTGCATCCGTGAGATTGAACGTGTCACGAATTAATTTAGGAGGATAATGAGCCTTCAGGAGATCGATCGCATCATAAAGGCTAATGCGTGTACCCGCGATCGTTAGCCCTCGCTCTGTACGGATGATGGCTACCTGTTCATCAGATGCTGAAGTCATAACCACCTTGCCTCTTAAAAAGATTGCCTCTTGATTTTAACTTGAGCAGTGGCGGCGGCGATCGCTCTGTCACTTTTCATTCAACTAGTGAAAATAGCGACTCGCACATCATCGATTTTTCTGATTTCAACTAAGTGATTCCACCCCACTCAATATCTGACGAAATGATTGGGCGGGTAACAACTTTATTAGCTGTTAAACTATGGCAGATAAAACTCAAGCACTTTAACCCGCGTAGGCGGGTTTCGTCTGTGTAGCCGCGATTTCCAATCGCCAGGGCTAGTATAATTTAGACTTTACAAACATCCTCTAATAAAAATGATAATTATTTTTTGGTAGATTTATCTGCGATCGCCCACTGACAACTGTTAAATTTTCAAATATGACAGGGAAATTGCCCCTATCTTGTTCGGTTATACTACTGTTGCTTGTACACGAATAACTATAACCTCTTAATTAGGTAGTGAAATATTACTTTTTCACGTTATTAGTCGCTCTTCAACCAAGGGGTGAAAACCTGTGTACGAATGGATCTTGCCAAGTCTGAGTGAAGTTTTAGCCGAAAGTCAATCAACTATGGCTGAATGTTCACCAGCCAAGGCAGAGCGACAGTGGCGTATCAGTTTAGCAGCAACAGAACATTTATTAATTGAGACTTTAGCAATTGCCTCTCCTGCTGCTGCACCAGCATTAGTATTAGCTGCACCAGCACCCTTATTTAGTCAACCAACATTAACTCAAAGCTTACAGACGGTGACTTTCACAGCCAAGCCATTTAATCCCTTGGCTTTAATGCCGTTTCAAATGCCTTCAACAGCTACAGTAGCTGAAGAACATTCTTCTCAAGAAGCAGTGCTTCCCTTGCTACCTGCCGATCCCTTGGTGGCAGAGCGATTTTGCTTGATATTTACAGAGAAATTCAGATTAGTGCTGGTTTTGGCAGAACGCAAAAATGGTAACAAAATATTTTCATTATCCTTTGAGCCAGAGATAGTTCAGCAAGCTTGGCGAGCCATAAAAGCGCGGGTAATGCTGACTAATCCCGATTTTTGCGCGGAACTAGATGCTTTAGTACAGCAGTATTTGCCAGTAGCACCAGATTACCGCATTGCTATGCAGTTTAGCCAGTTATTACTTCAGGAATTGCCAGAACCAGAAGTAAGTAAAGACTGGGAAACAGCCACAATACCTTATCCCCAACCCCCAAGTACTCATCCGCAACACTCAGTCCCCGATGTGGAGTTGCTTCAAGCTTTTGCTCACGAAGTTCGGACTCCTCTGACAACTATTCGCACCATGACTCGCCTGCTGCTGAAGCGGCGTGATTTACCTGCTGCTGTGAGCGATCGTTTAGAAATTATTGATCATGAGTGTACCGAGCAGATTGATCGTATGGAGTTGCTATTTAAGGCGGCAGAACTAGAAACTTGTGCTTCAACGAAAGCGGCTAATACTCATCTTACGCCAATGTCTCTCAATCAAGTTCTGCAACAAAGTATTCCCCGTTGGCAACAAGCAGCAAATCGGCGCAACCTCACATTGGATGTTGTTTTACCGCAACAACTACCCACAGTGGTAAGTAATCCGACAATGTTGGATAGAGTACTCACGGGTTTGATGGAGAATTTTACCCGCAGCTTACCTGCTGGGAGCCATATTCAAGTGCAGGTTATCCCGGCTGGTGATCAACTCAAGCTACAATTGTCGCCTCAACCTCAGTGTCAAAACACAGACGCAGCAGACACATCTGTAACACCACCTATTCGGAAAGCTCTCGGTCAATTGTTAATGTTTCAACCAGAGACAGGTACGATTAGTTTGAATCTAACTGCAACTAAGCACTTGTTCCAAGCAATAGGCGGTAAGTTGATTGTGCGCCAACGTCCCCAGTATGGCGAGGTATTGACTATTTTCTTGCCTTTAGAAGTCAGCCATCAGCAAAAGTTAGAAGTTAGGAAAAATTAGTTACCAAATAATCACGCGATCGCAATAAAAGGCAACAGGAAAATCCCTATAGTTACGATGAACAGAATGATCAAATTTTCAAACTGAACTTCCCCCGCTACTGGGAATACGTTCTATCTCCGCATATCCACTGAAAATTAATTTTTTTCCTTCAGTTTCTAAACGGTTGAGTCGCATTTTCACTCCATCAAGGTCAAAGCGATCTAAATCAACCATGTTATCTAAAATCTCTGCCAGTGCGTTGCTCAGGGTTTGAGAAGTTGCTCTTTGCGGTTCTGGAACTTGCTCAAGGTTTATTTGTGGATTCTTAAAAGAAATCCGTCGTCTTCTTTCTACGGCTATGGAGACTGTCATATTTACGGGGATGAGTTCGCCGTTATTTAAATCGGCTGTTGCAGAAATTTGCAGGCGATTTTCTGGCAATAGTTGTACCTGGACTTCGGGAAATGAAACTGGTTTCCCACCAGATAATTCTGTTAAGGCAGGTACATCAAGGTTCACTAGGCGCTTTTTCACTAGTTCCGCTTTGAAGGCTTTGTTAATACCTGCTTCGGATAATACTACTTGAGCGATCGCCTGAGTAGGTTGCTTGAGGTTCAATTTGCCACTTAATACCGCACCAAAATCTATTGCAACCGCATCCGTTTCAAAAGACATCTCCTCTACCGCAAAATCTTTACGGATGACTAAACCACGACCACTCATTTTGAAACTATCAATGCTGCCTTGCAACAACTTGCTGGAGGGATAGCAGCGTACCAAGACTTCTACTGACTCGCTTTGGGTAAACAAATGGCGAATCGTTTGGCTGGCAACTGTGTTGAGCATCCGCTCTCCCCAGTCAGTGCCTTTAGGATCTTGTAAACCAGTTAGTCCGCCGAACATTTGGTTATGGGTCTCTAGAAGTTCTTTGTACTTTTGTAACAAAATGTGAACAATACAGCAAGTCTCTAGAGATTGATTGTGCTGATAGGCTGACCTGGAATAGCTGATATTTCCATGATAAGTGTGTCAACTACTACAAAAATTGCGGATAATTTACGCGAATCAACTATCCTTTTGCACATCCCGTGAAAAGTCAGATTTAGTAAATATTTCACCTTGATTGTTAATTTGATTACTCGATATACTCTTGAAAATGTATGACATTTTAATCATAATAATTAGTGGAATGGAAAGTTGAATTTTACAATGCTTTTGAACTTGAGTTTGATGCTCTACCTCAAGAAGTAAAAAATGAGTTACTTGCAACAGCTAAATTGTTAGAACAATTTGGCCCCCAACTCAAACGACCTCATGTTGACACGCTAAATGGGTCAAAGTACAACAACATGAAAGAGCTACGATTTTTAGCAAATGATGGAGTTTGGCGTGTAGCGTTAGCCTTTGACCCTTTGAGAAGAGCTATCTTACTAGTAGCAGGTGATAAGTCTGGTGTAAGTGAAAAATTATTCTATAAGCAACTCATTAAAAAGGCTGATAAACGGTACAAAGAGCATCTTACAAGATTAAAAGACGAAGAGGAAACACATGGGGAAAAGCCTGAGTGAAAAAATTCAAGAACAACCAATAGAAAGCCAAATTAAAATTGAGAACCGAGCTAAGGAACTAATAGCTGAAGAATTGACTAGACAAAAACTTAGACTCCAGAAACAGCAACTTAAACTTAAAGCTAGAAAGAAAAAAGCTTTAAAGCCAAGAGGAGTAGTTATATTTGGAGAGATTAATGATAGAACTTTAATTTAGTAAAGTTCTACAGAAATTCAAAACTTGTCAAATTTTTTACCTTTGTTGGGGATCTAGTCTCGTTTACCCAACCATTAATACTAGACCTTGCTATACCCATTGCGACAGCCAGCTGATTCTGGCTGATTCCATAAATATCTAATATTTGTTTGAGGGCTTTACCTGCTTTCCCCATTTTTTAGATTTTGTCAGGGAATTAAAACATTGCCTTAACTATCTTTTTTAACGTGTGGTCAGTTTGACCATACACCTAACGAACAGAGACCGAAAGTAGATTTAGATACTAAGAATCTTCTTCACCCTGGACAATATCTCCTAAGTAGAGTCTGACAAATTCAAGGGCTGCTTCTGGCTTAATTCCTTGAAGTGCTTTAGTAATCTCAGCGATTGTGTCGCCGGTGGGATCAACAAATGATGAGTACTACAGTTAAACAAGTAACTCTAGACTGAGTACCAAAAAAGCGATCGCTTTTTTGCTCAATAACCCAACATCACCACTAAAAACGGAATGATGTATCAGATAGTGGCTAGACAATTTGAGATTAAAAACTTATCTTTACGAAGCTATCTGGTAAATTGCAGGTCGATACTTTGGTTCAGGAATTGCTTTACCCTCCTGTTTGGCAGCTTCTAGCCATGCTTCTTTTGCTTTCAATACTTCATGCAGTGCTTCTTCTTCAGTCAAACCGAATGCTGAACAGTATTTCAGGTCAGGAATATCAGCAATGTAGCCTTTATCTTCTTGACTGTAAAAGATATTAATATGATAGTGTTTCATCACCTTACCATTGTAAAACCTTTATCAATTTTCTTTAAATGTGAAACGTATCTTATTGTAGAGACTTATTGTAGAGACGTAGCAATGCTACGTCTCTACATAATTTATATATATCAGGTTTTTCGTGAAATGCTAGAATAGCGATCGCATCTTTTCTTAAAAACCAAGTATTGCCACTAAAATCCGAATTAACTCCTCTATATCAGCAGGAACTCTATATAAACTTAAGTCTTGATTTATTTGTTTATTTTCTCGATTTAGTAGACCAAATTGCCAAATATCTCCTGTAGAAACAGCCCCTTTCAAATATATTTCTTGAGAGTCAGTCCACACATCTATAGCAATTAATTCTACAGCTAATTGAGTAAATCCTCTGGCTAAATCAGCATTTTTAGCTTCCACCACTAAAAGTTTGTGGTCTGTATGCAGATAATAATCAAGAGAACCTTTTAACTGTTCTGTCACATTCAAAGGATATTCAATCCTGAGTTGAGCGCGGGTGTAGTGAATAATATCTAATAAAATTGGCGCAATTAATAACTCTCTGCGGGCTGCTTCACTAGTTAAACTAATATATGGCAAACTTTCTTCAATTCGTAATTTGAGATTAGTAAGTCTGTCTAATTCAACTTCAGATTTTTGCAAATTTAGATTGGAGCGTTTTAAAGAATAGCCAAATTCAGCCAGGATATCTTCGGGTTCAAATGACATCTCAAAATAGCTTCTAAAAGTGTAAGACTGATTTGGTTGGAGGATAGGAATTTTGTTCATATACAGAGAGAGGCTAGGGACTAGAGAAATGTACCTTATTCAGATTTAAATTGCTGTAGCAATCCTAAATTAGCGCTCAACAAATCTACTCCCTATTTCCCACTCTCACTTCCTACCTCGTCAATAACTGCCGACGCAGCAAATCCAGTGCTGTACACGCACTTAAATGACGAATAAACCAGCGATCGCGCATTGTGCCAAAGCGATACTCTATACTTTTCACTTCATCATTTGGCCCAGCTAAACCGATATAAACCAAACCTACGGGTTTCGTTTCTGTTCCTCCGCCAGGGCCTGCAATTCCAGTGATACTTAGTCCCCAAGTAGTTGCGAGGCGGCTTTTTACTCCAACTGCCATTTGTTCAGCTACTATGCCGCTAACAGCCCCAAATTTATCTAAATCTTCTGAGTTGACTCCTAATAGTCGAACCTTTGCCGAGTTGTCGTAAGAAATTACTCCGCCCCAAAAATAATCAGAACTACCAGAAATCTCCGTTAACATTTGCCCCAGTCCACCGCCGGTGCAAGATTCTGCCACTGACACCGTTTCCCCTTGCGATCGCAACAACTCACCAACTACCGAAGCTAAAGTATCATCATCAGCACCGTAACAATCCAACCCAGCAATTTCTTTGAGTTGCTTTTCAATTGGTGCAATCAATTCTTCTGCTGCTGCTTCCGAAGCTGCTTTTGCCGAAATTCGTAGTCTGACTTCTCCTTTTCCCGCATAAGGTGCAACTGTCGGGTTGGGCAAGTTGAAATAAGAAGCCACTTTTTCTGCCAAAGCCGACTCGCCAATACCCCAAAACCTTAAACTCCGGCTGTAAATAATTTCCTTACCCCAGCCTTGGCTTTGCAGAAATGGTACTGCTGTTTCTTGCCACATCCGATGCATTTCACTAGGAACACCGGGGAATGTAAAAATTGTAATTTTCGGACGAGGTTGCCAAATAATTCCTGGTGCTGTACCTGTGGGATTAGGTAAAACTTCTGCGCCTTGAGGAATTAAAGCTTGCTTGCGGTTAGTAGGAGTCATCACTCGACCACGTTGAGCAAATTTGTGAGCAATATCTTCGATAATTTCTGGTCTTTCTACCAAGGGTGCGCCAAAAAAATCAGCAATGGTTTCACAAGTAAGATCATCTGGAGTCGGGCCAAGACCGCCAGTAAAAATTAAAATATTCGCTCTGGAAATAGCAATTTCTATAACTTGCTTTAATCTTTCAGGGTTATCGCCAACCACTGTTTGATAATAGTGAGGAATTCCGAGTTTCGCTAATTGTTGGGCGAGAAATTGCGAATTACTGTTGAGGATATCTCCTAGCAGCAGTTCAGTACCAACACAAATAATTTCTGCACTCATGTAATTAAAGTAAAAGGTACAAGAAAGAGGCTTATCTTAATAGAATTCAGGAGTCAGTTTTAAGAAGTAAAAAGTAAAAAGTAAAAAGATAATCCCCATAAATGAATCAATTCAAAATTCAAAATAAAAAGTGAAACACCTAGCTATATCGAAGATTTAACGGTCTAAAATTAGTGGTTGGTTATTTTTCCTCCACTTATTGATTCTGACTTCTGTATTCTTATTCAAAATACTGTATTTCTTTTACCTTGCTACTTTTTACTTTTGCTGAGAGCGTTTCCAAACTCGCCAACTAGTATAAGTCAAAAGTGAGGTTGTACCGAAAGCGTAAGCAATACCGCTAGGGATACCAGCTATGGCTAATGCTAAACTGCCAACCCACAGTGTAAGTATATAAATAAATAAAACTGTCCAGCGATGGGACAACCCAGCTTGTAGCAATCGATGATGCAAATGACATCTATCTGCCACCCAAGGCAATTGACCACGCCGAATACGCGTCAAAATGACTGCTGACATATCTAAAATTGGTACTGCCAAAATTAAATAAGGCAGAATTACAGCAGTAAAAGCTGGAACTTTAACCAGCCCAATTACGCCCACAGCGGCTAAGGTGAAGCCCATAAAATAAGACCCGCCATCTCCCATAAAGATTTGTGCGGGGTTGAAGTTATACCGGAGAAATCCTAGTGCTGCACCAGCTAAGGCGGCAGCAATTAAGGCTGCGGCTGGTTGGTGCATAAACAAAGACACCAACAGCATGACTACAGCAGCAATTCCCGACACACCAGCAGCTAAACCATCTAAACCGTCAATCCAGTTGATAGCATTGACCATTCCCACCAGCCAAATCACCGTGATCGGCAAACTTAGCCAATCTAGGTTAACTATGCCAATGGTCGGAATCTTAATGAAGTCTATACTTACACCTGCTTTCCATGCACCAGCAGCGACGATAATTTGCAATATTAGCCGTCCCAAAGGAGACAAGTTTAATAAATCGTCTGCTAAACCAATGAGAAAAAAGCCCAGACCCCCTAAGACAACACCCCAAATTTGCCATTCTTTATCAGGCGGCAAACTGCCAAATCCACCTAACCACCAGACAATTAGCAATGAAATGAGAGTACCTGCGAAGATGGAAACTCCTCCCAGGCGTACCATTGGGCGTTCATGAATTTTTCGACCACCTGGTTTATCTACATTTCCACTTTTTATACCAATGTTTTTAACGTCAGGCGTAGTCCAGAGAACGACTACGGCGGCTATAAGAAAGGCAATCAGATGATAAATCTGAGCAGGCATCTGTATTTTTAATTAAGTAGTTTCTTAGACAAAACTCTGCCGAGGGAGATTCTACTTAATATCTACTACATTTTCGGCTTTTATCAGCATGAGATTTTCAAGTAAAAAGGTAAAAAGCAAAAGTAAAAAGAAACAATTCTTTTGCTTTTTTACTTTTGCCCTTCGGGTGACGCTCCTGCGTCGCTACCGCTTCGCTAACGCCATTTGACGACAGCTGCCTCAAGTCGAGCCAGCCGCTTGCGGGGGTTCCCCCCGTTGTGCGGACTGGCGCGGGAAACCCGCCCATGGCACTGTCTCCTTTATGCCGGGAAACCCGTCCACCGCAATGACTCACCTTTTGACTTTATGCTAGTGCTGGTACAGGAATCTGCAAGTGGGGGTATAAGGGGAAGCGATCGCACAGTGCTGCTACCCTGCGTTTACAATCAGCTGCGACTGTTTCTGATTCTGGATCGAGTAGGCGATCGGCAATAATATTTCCAATTTCGGTAAACTCTGCGACTCCCAATCCTCTTGTCGTCATAGCTGGAGAACCTAATCTCAAACCACTGGTAACAAATGGCGATTGGGGGTCAAAAGGTACGGTATTTTTGTTAGCAGTAATATTTACACCGCTGACCAGTTGATCTGCTTGTTTACCTGTCAAACCAATAGAGCGCAAATCTACGAGTATCAGATGGTTATCAGTACCATTTGACACTAACTTCAAGCCTCGGTTTTGCAGTTGCGTTGCTAAAGCACGAGCATTTTCAATTATCTGAGCGGAATAAGTTTGAAACTCTGGCTTTAAAGCTTCGCCAAAAGCCACTGCTTTAGCAGCAATTACATGTTCTAAAGGCCCACCTTGAGTTCCTGGGAAAACTGATTTATCCAGCTTTTTACCCAGTTCTGCGTCCTTGGTTAGAATTAACCCACCTCTAGGGCCACGCAGAGTTTTGTGAGTGGTTGTCGTTACAACGTCACAGTAAGTAATGGGGTTGGGATGTAAGCCAGTAGTCACTAAACCAGCAATATGGGCAATATCTGCTAGTAAGTAAGCACCAATTTCATCGGCAATGCTGCGAAATTTTTCAAAATCAATAATGCGAGGATAAGCAGAATAACCACAAATCAAGAGCTTTGGACGCTCCCTTAGCGCCAGCTCTCGAATTTGGTCGTAGTCAAGTTGTTCTGTTGCTTGATTTACACCATAGTGGCTAACTTGGAACCACTTCCCAGAAACGTTTACAGGTGAACCGTGGGTGAGGTGTCCACCATGAGACAAATCCATCCCCATGATTTTGTCTCCTGGTTCTAGTAAACTCAGGAAAACTGCAAAATTCGCTTGAGCGCCGGAATGGGGTTGGACGTTGGCATGAGCCGCACCAAACATTTGTTTAACTCGGTCAATGGCTATCTGCTCGATTTTATCGATAACTTCGCAACCGCCATAGTAACGTTTACCAGGCAATCCCTCGGCATATTTATTAGTTAAGACTGAACCTTGAGCAGCTAGTACAGCCGCAGAGGTAAAGTTTTCACTTGCAATTAACTCCAAGTGGTCGCGTTGACGCTGGAGTTCTTCGTTAATTAATCCGGCGATCGCGGGATCAGAAGTAGCAAGAAAGTCTGAATTAGTCCTAGTCACTTTAACTATCCTTCGTGGAAATTTACATAATAGTAGTTTTTCTTGGAACTTAGTTTCTAAGTAATAATTTGCAGTCAAATGTCTATATTGCTACATTGCCAGATTTTTTGACTGCTGACTATTCACTATTGGTAGTAACTGAATTTATTACTTAGATGCCAGCCCAATTAATTCCCATTAATGTGTTAATTATTATAAAGCTCTTTCTCGAACATGAACTTAACACTTGTAAAGAGTGCTGAGTTAAAAGACCACCCAATTATAAGTGGAGTATCAAACTTCTTCCGAATATCAGATTCCGCCTACTCATAGGGGCATTTATACCAATTTCCGAAAAGCTGATGAGAATGTTTCCTTCATTTCATACTTCAGACTTGATACTTCAGACTTTTTCGTGGGTGTAAAAATTTATGTATGAGTTGTTACTCAATAACTCTATCTCCGAGAGACTCAACATACAATAAATTTAAGGTTCACTGGGGAATTTTTGATTGTTACCTCATTTTTGTCAAAAAGAGTGTTAGAAAAGATTCACAGGCTGACTCCGCCGCTACCGTAGAGTAAAATTGCTTTGAGATACAGCGGATGCCGCTTTTATCTTCACCAGCTTTTTAGATACCGAAAATGTGTGTTTTCCCTGAACAAATACAGTTTGTTTTGAGGATTTACAGGAGGTCTTTGGATGTTAGTCATTTTAATGGATGATCAAATCCTTGCTCCTGAGCAGGTTTGCCAGTCTTGTTTACTTGCTGACAAAAGTGGTCAACCTCGTTGGCGTGGTGGTCAACTGCATTGCGGACAAGCGATTCGCAAACTGACCGCACAACAGCCAGAGCAGTATGAGTGTGTCATGGGCTTTCGGATTGCCGAGATCCGATGATTGTCTCTTCAGGGAAACTAGACAACTGCGTTATCCTAGGCTCAAGTAACTCTTAAAATTCTGCTACAGGAGAACGCAAAATGGCTTGGCGTGGTTCTACAAATATTTCTGATCGCATTTTCGCTTGTTTACCTTATTTACTACCTCTAGTTGAGGTACTAACTTTTGGTTTTGTTTTGTTACAACAGTTTCCTACCTTAGCAGTTGTTTTTGCACCTGTTCTAATTTTGTGGTCATTTTATAGACGGGTGCGGTTTGCTGGACTGATTATTTTCTTTGCTTTATGGCTGTTAGTAGTCAGAAACGAAAAAATCTCTCATTTCATTCGTTTCAACACCATGCAAGCAATTCTTTTAGATATTATTATCTTTTTGTGTGGCATCTTAACTGATATTGTGGGGCTAATTCCCAGTGGAGACTTTGCCATTCAAACTTTATATAGCACTATTTTTCTTGGCATAGTGGCAGCAGTAGCATATTCAGTCGTCCAGTCTCTTTTGGGACGTTATGCAGAAATTCCCGCCATTTCCGATGCTGTTTATCTGCAAGTTCGGTAACTGGACGTATGAACAAGAGGTTAGGGACTAGGGGTTAGAGGCTAGGGGCTAGGGTCTAGTATTTTTACTCACCACTTAATTAACGGGCGACTATATTGTTTTCTAGACGACCAATGCCTTCAATTTCTATACGGATGCGATCGCCTATATGCAAGGGGCCAATTCCCAATGGTGTACCCGTTAGTACCACATCTCCTGGTAGTAGAGTCATAACTTTACTGATGTAAGATACCAAAACATCAGGAGGAAAGACCATTTGATCGATCCCCGCAGATTGTACTGGATTTGGCTCATCGTTGATGAAAGTCTGCAATCTTGCACCTGGATTTAATTCGCGGACAATCCAAGGGCCTAAGGGGCAGAAAGTATCGAACCCCTTGGCTCTAGTCCATTGACCGTCTTTTTGTTGTAAGTCTCGCGCTGTGACATCATTAGCGATGGTATAACCCCAAATTTTGGTTTGCGCTTCCTCCGGGGTGCAGTCAAAAGCGCGCTCGCCAATGACGAGGGCTAACTCACCTTCATAATCAACCCGGTGAGACTGAAGAGGATATTTGATTTCGGTCTCAGTGGCAATAATTGATGTTGACGGCTTGAGAAAGATTAATGGCTCACTTGGTACGGGGGTTCCCATTTCTGCTGCGTGGTCTGCATAATTCTTGCCCACCGCTACAATTTTTGAGGGAGCGCAAGGAGAAAGAATTTGGTAACTATCGGGTGCTAAAACTAAATCTGTTGGTTGTCCCTGTAACCAAGGTGGAGCATCCAGTACTTGCACATTCAGAGATAACTGTAGCAACCCATAGTAAATTTTGCCTTCTGGATTTTGAACTCGCACATAGCGCTGCGCCATAACCTTGATAGTATCCTTATTGTCTGCAATTAAGAGCTGTGAGCGGATAGAATCTTCAGTAATTAGAGAAGTTTATTGGCTCCTGTGGGAAGCATACCTGTTGGCTGAGCCAGTAGCTCAATTAATTTGCTGTTGTTTACCAAAGGCTGAATTCCCAGTTGCACATTAGTTACCGAAGAATTCAGAATTCAGGAGCCAGAATCCTGCTTGGGGATTGTCTACGACTGGATGGAGAATCGAGGTTTAAAGCCAGCAATTTTAATCATGGAGAAGAAAAAATTCTTTCCTGGCCCAAACCCCTGACTTGAGCGCATATAGTATTCTGAATTCTGTCTTCTGACTCCTTCTTATCGATAAAGTAACTTTTGGTTAAAGTCCGAATTTCGGCAGATTTTGCTGATGATTCATCTAAAAAACTGGTAAAATTATAGTTCCTTGCTGCTTCAGATGTTGAAATATACGGTTATTTCTAACAAAATTTGTATAATTTTACACTGGCAGCCACATTGTCCAAAAGGAGATTTCAAAGTTCATGTCCACAGTTTACGAAACAATGTATATCCTGCGTCCTGACCTCAGTGACGAACAGGTAGATCAAGCGATCGCTAAATACCAAACCTTGATTCAAGAGCAAGGAGCCGAGAATATTGAAATTCAAAATCGGGGTAAGCGTCGTCTTGCTTATGAAATTAAAAAGCAAAGGGATGGAATCTACATCCAAATGAACTACACTGGGCCGGGAAATATTATCGCTCCCCTAGAACGTGCTATGCGGTTGAGTGAAGAGGTAATTCGTTACTTAACTATTAAGCAAGAAGTTTCAGCAGGAGCAGCAGATAAAGTTGCCGTAACAGCCTAGTACAAAAAGGCAAAAGTAAAAAGAAAGAGTGCTTTTCTTATAAGCTTTGCACTTGTTTCAAATGCTTGCTTGATTTACGCCATGCTCTACTAAGAACGTAATTGATTAACTAGTACTGAGTAATGAGTATTTGTACTTCAAAACTCAGTACAAAGTCAAAAAAATTTTTACCTTTGACTTTTTTCGGCTTTGGTTGGGAATGCTAAATTAACAAGTACTTGCCAAAGGCAGTACGATCGCCGTTATACCTAAGATGAGAAAAGATTCGTCAATGGGAGCTGTAATCCACTGTGAGTCAAACTGACATACCCAACATCCAAGCTCTCTCTACAGAAGTCTCGCAGCTGCGGCAAGAGTTGCAACTGCGTGATCAATTAGTGCAACAGCTATCTCAAGAACTCTTTCGGCTGGTTAAGGGCAATGCTAATTTTATGCCCCAGCGTTCTGAACCAGAGCGTGATTTAAGTCAGTTGCAGGCGTTACGAGAACAATTACAAGCTGTTGAGCAACAGGTGACATTTTATCAAGAGCAAATTGCTACTCGTGATGTGGAAATTTATCAACTGCGCCAGTCTGTACAAGAATTAACAGATCGTAGTCGGATGTTAGAGCAGGTAGTACAGGAATTACCTCAAATTTACCGTCGTAAGTTTGAGGAACGGATGGCTCCAGTGAGGGAGAAAGTAGCAATTTTGCAACGAGAAAATCGCAAACTGCAAGCAGAACTACAAAGTGTGAGTTACCGTTTAGCACTCAAAACCCGTACTTCCAGTCACAGTGGTATTGACTTACCTAATTTTCCTCGACCTGCGGCTGAACAAGCTAACGTTTCTGCTGTTCAAAATGCCTAAATCGGCAATAGTGAAATTTAGCATTGTATAGCAGTCGAAGCATAGGTTAGGAATATGTTGATTGCTGAAACCCCTGATAATAATGAGTTTCTACTTAGCGAGAAGTTGCAAGGAGGAGCCAGTCCGTTGGGCGGCTTTGCCGACAGTCACGGAACTGCGTTAGCGACGCTCTTGAGCGTCACCCGAAGGGGGTTTCCCTCGTTGAAGGAACTGGCGTGGTCTCCCTCCGGGCAAACTTCTGTGACTCAGCACTTTGCTATAAGTCAAAACAAACAAAGCCTGCTGTTGCAGGCTCTAAACCTTTGAGTTTTTGCTAAACCAGATTTTGTAGACTAAGTAAAACCTGTTAGTCAATAGTACAAACTACAGGTTGAGCAAATTTGTCCGTTTCTCCCTGTACCAAGTCGAAAAAGTGCTGAGTTTCTGCACTAGGAAAATTTAGCGATCGCTATGAATTTGTGAATGATAAAAAATAATTGCTTTTGCGCGATACTAACACTTCTTAGTACTATAATTAACCGTTAGCTCGCCAGTGCCAAAGGTTGTTCGCTGACAATATTAAGGATGTCTTCGTAAGTGTTAAAAATTTCAAAAATCGAATCCAACTGGGTCAGTTCTAAAATTAACCTTACAGGAGCTTTAACATTACAAAGAACTAAGCGACAACCACTTTGTCGGGCAGTCGTCAGCGCTTTGACTAACGGAACCAAACCAGAACTATCCATGAAATCTACTTCTGCTAAGTCAATTATCCAAAGTTGATCAGGTTGTGGTACTACTTCTGCCATACGTTGGCTTAAAGCCATACCACACTGCAAATCTATGGTGCCTTGGGGTTTGAATAAAACCACTTGCAATTCTTGTGCGATAGTCATGTATTTATCTGGGTAGTTGAACTACTGGAAAATGCAAATTGACATAAACACTGCACGGTTTCAACGGTAAAAAACTGTAAGTTCACAAGCATTGTGAACTTACAGTTGTGAAGTCGAGACTATACCTTACGTATTCATGTCGTATAATTTGTGTTAACTTTCCTAAATATAGGCACAAACGCTTAGTAAATTCAGTATCAATAGTAGCTTTTACGAGATTTTCATAATCCAACGAGATTTTTATAAATTTTTTATAAAAAATTTATTGATTTGTTTGAGAAAGTATGTTTCTGTGCTATTAGAGGTAGAACCAGTAATAGTCAATACTCAATAAGTAATAGATTTTCTAAACTGTTAGCGATTAACTAGGATAAGATTAAGGGTGGCAAAACAGTACTTTAATTGACACTCCAGCCACAAACACGCCAAGATAGAATAAAGGTAAAAAATTGTAAAGGCGGCGGTGCGGGATGTCTCTTGAATTAATTTCACTAGAAAACATCCAGGAATTTGCCCACCAGTATGGTTACTGGGCAATTTTTTTGGGAATTTTACTAGAAAACTTGGGCATTCCTCTTCCTGGTGAAACCGTAACTCTTGTAGGTGGGTTTCTAGCTGGTAGTGATGAACTGAGTTACTGGTTAGTTCTGGGTGATGCAGTTGCTGGTGCTGTTATTGGTGGTGCTTGCGGCTATTGGATTGGTAAACTGGGTGGCTGGCCTTTCCTGTTGCAAATAGGTAAAATATTTAGGATTTCTGAAGAAAAATTACTGAATATTAAAGAGCAATTTAGTCAAAATGCTACCAAAGCTGTGTTTTTTGGACGCTTTTTCGCACTTTTGCGAATTTTTGCTGCCCCACTAGCTGGAATAGCAGAAATACCCTTCCAAAAATTCTTTTTATATAACCTAGCAGGAGCAACCACCTGGGCTGCTGTGATGGTGACATTAGCTTTTTTTGCAGGCAAAGTAATATCTTTAGAGCAATTGGTTGCGTGGGTAAGTCAATTTGCGATCGCAGCCTTACTTATTTTAGTCGCTGTGATTGCCATCCCCTTGTGGTTGGAGTCACGCCAAGTTAAGCGTGCAGCAGGCGAGTAAAAACTAAGTAAAAAATAAAAGGGCAAAAGTCAAAAGTAATTATCTTTGGCTTTTGCCTTTTATTTTGAGCAGCATTTTTAGAGACAATAAACAAAAATCCGCCATAAAATCTTAAGTGACTAATTTTTGTGTCAACTGATTCTGATAAGTTAGTAAACTAAATAATTACTGCTAATGCTTTCAAAGCTTTCTAACCCGGCGGAAGCATTGATGAAAGTAGGCACACTTCATTCAAGACAAAGATATGGCGCACATAGTTCAAAAATACGGTGGTTCATCTGTCGGTTCAGTCGAACGTATACAAGCTGTTGCACAGCGTGTTTATCAAACAGTTAAAGCAGGAAACTCCTTGATTGTCGTAGTTTCCGCTATGGGTAAAACCACAGATGGACTTGTTAGACTAGCTAGCGAAATTTCTAAAAACCCTAACCGCCGGGAAATGGATATGCTGCTTTCTACTGGTGAGCAGGTAACGATCGCTCTCCTTAGTATGGCACTGCAAGAGCTTGGACAGCCAGCTATCTCCATGACTGGCGCACAAGTCGGAATTGTTACCGAAGCAGAACACACCCGCGCCCGGATTTTGCATATAGAAACAGATCGCTTGTTGCGTCATATCAATCAAGGTAAAGTAGTTGTGGTAGCTGGCTTTCAAGGAATATCCAGCACCGAAGAGTTAGAAATTACTACCTTAGGACGTGGTGGTTCTGATACCTCAGCTGTCGCACTAGCAGCAGCAATCCAAGCAGATTTTTGTGAAATTTATACAGATGTGCCAGGAATTTTAACTACAGACCCGCGCCTAGTTCCTGAAGCCCAGCTGATGGATGCAATTACCTGTAATGAAATGCTAGAACTGGCAAGCTTGGGGGCAAAAGTGCTACATCCGCGTTCAGTGGAGATTGCTCGTAACTATGGTGTACCTTTAGTAGTGCGGTCTAGCTGGACAGATGACCCAGGTACTTGGGTAACATCGCTCAAACCGCAAGAGCGATCGCTAGTAAATTTAGAAATTGCCAAAGCTGTCGATGCCGTAGAGTTTGACACGAATCAAGCGAAGGTGGCTTTGTTGCGTGTACCTGATAAGCCAGGGGTAGCGGCTAAGTTATTTGGGGAAATTGCCCGCCAAAATGTAGATGTAGACTTAATTATTCAATCAATTCATGAAGGTAATAGCAACGACATTGCCTTTACTGTCACTACACCCATCTTAAAACGGGCAGAAGCAGTAGCAGCGGCGATCGCACCGGCACTCAGAAATCCATCTAACCCCAAATCAGACGAAGCCGAAGTGATGATTGAAAAAGACATCGCCAAAGTCAGTATTTCTGGTGCAGGGATGATTGGTCGTCCTGGGGTTGCTGCTAAAATGTTTGCCACCCTCGCCGAAGCAAGCGTGAACATCCAGATGATTTCTACCAGTGAAGTCAAAGTCAGTTGCGTAGTTAGTTCTACAGACTGCGATCGCGCCGTCGCAGCACTCAGCACCGCCTTTGAAATTGAGACAGGCGAACAGGCGAGCAGAGGAGTAGAAAAAGTATTTAATACTCAGCACTCCGCAACACCACTTGCTACAACGGAGGTTCCCTCACGCCAGTCGCCCCAAGTCGGGGAACCCGCCCACGGCGCTGGCTCCGCAACGCCGTGGCTCTACCCTGCGGGAAGCCGCAGAAGCGTCTACAGCACTCCCCACTCCCGCCCCGTTTGCGGTGTTGCCTTAGATATGAACCAAACACGTCTGGCGATTCGTCAAGTTCCAGATAAAGCAGGGATGGCGGCGAAGTTGTTTGGGATATTAGCACAGCACAACATCAGCGTTGACATGATCATTCAATCTCAACGCTGTCGATTAATTGATGGTGTCCCCAAACGGGATATTGCTTTTACAGTTCCGCGCATGGATGGGGAAACTGCCCAAAAACTACTTACCCAAGTCGCAGGCGAATTAGGTTGGGGTGAAGTTGTTTTAGATAATGCGATCGCTAAAGTTAGCATCGTGGGCGCAGGTATGGTAGGACAACCAGGGGTTGCTGCCAAAATGTTTGAAGCGTTGGCGCAACACCAAATCAATATTCAAATGATTGCCACCTCAGAAATCAAAATTAGCTGTGTCGTCGCTCAAGAACAAGGTGTAAAAGCCTTACAAGTTATTCATGCTGCCTTTGATCTCGCTGGTAGCGAGAAATTTGTAGTGCCAGCATAAACTCATTCAAAATCAAGGTTGACACATTTTTCTCTAGAAGCTTTCTTACTCTCTAGATAATTTTTCGAGGCTGGCGACTATTTCTGCCAGCCGATATTCACCACACCAAACTAAATCTAGCTTTTTGAGTTGTTCTAGGCTGTTACAAGCCTCTGCTTCATTTATTTCAGCTTCCATTGCTGCTAATAAGTCTTGGAAGATAATTACTTCATCAAACTGAGGATTAATTTCTTGATCGTTTAATATTGCTGTGACTCGCTGCTGTGGTAAGTTTTGCAGGGTGTTAAAAATAAATTTAGTGGGAAAGTCCACATCTTGGAGGGCTGGATGCCGTTTGACTAAACCAGCCAGTAATACTCCTAAATAAGCAGCAGCCTGTGTATTAGTCAGTGCCTGCACCTTACAAGATGCAATTTTTGTCAAATTTGCATAAAATGGGCATCCTAAATGTTGCTCAATTACCATAATTGGATCTGCAACTGTGGAGACTTGCAATTGTGCCTCAAAAAATCTCCGTTGCTCCTGTGGAAGGTGATAAAGTAAAATTTGCTTGGCGCGATTGTTAACAATCATCTTTCCATCAAGCCCAAAACTAAAGTCTTTTCCTGGTTCTAAACCAGCGTTCACTAATATATGAAAGACATTATTTTGGGCTGCTTGCTGCATCTGTTGATATCTAAATTGTCCTAAAAAACTTGCAAAAAACCAACTGTGGCTTTCAGCATCGCACTCATGCAATACTTCGTTGACCATCCCAGTTAATTTTGCTTTTCCGATAATATTTTGCCATCGCATAGTCAAGCCCTGGATAGCGGTAGTATCACGCCGACGCAGCGCCTCGAGCAATTGACGCTTAGCCGCCGTTACTTGATTTTTGTTGCGTTTAAATAAATTAATTTTCAAGCTATTTGGCGTTTATAGCAATTCGATTACAACTCTTTTACCGTACCGAGCAATAACGTGTCATGAGTGATCCCACGGCAATAATTGCATTAGTAAATTGTTGAGTAGTTACTCAGTAATACTCTTACTAAAAATCAAGAATAGAAATTAAGGAAATGCTTGCTGTACTAGAAGTAAACTATGGCAAACTAAGGTCAGTGAAAATCGCATTTTCCTTGAGATTGATTTACTGTTTTGTCTATACTGCTATATGCCAGTTATGAGAATTTATCGTAGGAATTTACAAGTTTCTTAGTCTTTGTATATTTTTTGTAACTAAGGTTAATACCGAAAAAATTATACTAGTAATATCACTAATATATAATCATCTAATTTCGTATAAAAACTTATATATATGGATGATCAAATTCCAAATACACGTTACCGCATTCTGCAATTCCTTTGTATGGAGGAGTCCGTAAAAACCTATATAGTTGAGGATGGTGCAATTCCTGTTCAGCAATTTATAGTTAAGCAACTACATCCAGAAACTAACAATCCTCAAAATTTAACTTGGCTACGACAGTCCTTTTTTAAAGAAGCTAAGCTTTTAAAACAACTTGGACAGGAACATGACAAAATTCAGAAAATAGTTGCTTATTTTGAAGCTAATGAAGAATTTTATCTAGTTCAAGAATTTATTTATGGTCATCAATTAGCTGAAGAAATTTTAGTAGGATTTCCTCTAAGAGAAGACCAAGTAATTAACTTATTATTAGAAATATTAGAAATTTTATTATTTGTACATAACCGTAAAGTTATTCACCAAGATATTCAACCAGCAAGTATTATTCGCCGACATTCAGATAATAAACTAGTTGTAGTTGACTTTGGTTCTGTGCAGGAAATTGTGACAACTACAGTTGGTAATCTAGAATATATACCTATAGAACAATTACAATGTCAACCTCAATATAATAGTGATATTTATGCGTTGGGGATGATTGCGATCGCTGCAATTATGGGATTATCTCATGACGAAATATCGAGATTACAAAGTCAAAAAAACTTACTTACAGGTGAAATTATCTGGCGCGACAGAACAATAAAAATTAGCCAAGAATTAACACGAATTATCAATAAAATGGTACGGTTTGACTACCGAAAACGTTATCAGTCTGTCACTGAAGTTTTAAATGACATTCAACAGTTAAAAAATTACCAGTACCAACCACAGACACTTCCGGCTCAAAGATTTAGGCTGATACTAACAGGAGTTACTAGTTTACTTGTTTTTATAGTGACAGGATGGTTTTTACAATGGTTAAAACCTGGAAATAATGAACAGTTCCTTCACCAAGAAGGAGTAAGTGAATATGAGCGAGATAACTATCAAGAATCTGTAGATAATTTGACTCAAAGTATTAAAATCAACCCACAGAATTCTTTTGCTTATAACCATCGAGGTGATGCTTTTTATCGTTTAGGAGACTACCAAAAAGCACAAGCAGACTCTAGTCAAGCAATTGCACTGAATCCTCAAGATGCTAATGCTTATTATGACCGAGGATTTGCTTGGTTTGGATTGGGTAAATACAAAGAAGCGATCGCAGACTACACACAAGCAATTAAACTTAACTCGCCAAATCACTATGCTTACTATGGACGGGGTTTAGCGTTGGCTAAAGTTAAAGAATATCAAAGTGCTATCTGGGATTTTAGCAAAGCGATCGCTCTTAATGATAACTATGGTTTAGCCTATTATCATCGAGGATTAATATATGCTCAGATGGGAAGCCGAAAAGAGGCACTTATAGATTTTAAGAAAGCAGCAGAACTGTTTCAAGAACAGGGAGACAAAGATAGTTACAAAGATACACTGCAAGAAATTAAAATCTTGCAAAAATAATAAAGCCTTTGGATTGTTCCGGTCGCAGGACAACCTGCACAATCCAACGCAAAAAATCCATGACCTAGGGCATGAACGGTTCACCGTTGATTCGCATCATGGTGAGGCGTTTGGCTTAAATTTTTACCTCTCACAACTTTTCAAACACCCTCTTAGCCTTCCTCAAAAGTCTTGTTGTATAAATGTATCAAAGACGAACAACGGTAAACCATAGCTGCGCGGCTACCTACGCCTAGTTTAGTAAATATTCTTCGTAAATGTGTAGAAACTGTCCATTCGCTAATTTTAAGTTGCTTGGCTATATGTTTATTTTGTCTACCTGATGCAATAAGAATTGCTATTTGTAGTTCTCTTTCAGTTAATATTTTTATTAAATCAGTTTCTTGTTCTACTTTTGTTTGTTCATTTTTTAAAGCAATATATGTTTTTTGGTTAACTTCAAATCGGCATATTTCAGTAAATTTTTTTAATTCTTCCTGACGATCTAAAGTATCTTTTTCGAGAATAACAATTGGGTAATAATTGTTTTCTAAACAAAGAGTACCAACTATATTCAATGAGGTTAATGAATCAGCCTTCTGAAAATCCAAATTCATATCTGCCCATTTATTATTCAAGCTTTGGTTTTGAACATTGAACATGAATCACAGCTTTAGCAGAACAGCACAATTAAGTAATATTAATAAAGCCACCAAATCTGCAATTAAATACCATAAATTTGGCTTAATATTCTTCAGTATGGCTTTGACTAGACAATAACTTTTTCTTAAGCTATCAACTATAAATTCAAAAATTAAGTATAAGTTTCGTAAATAAAGTAAACTAATTCTTATTTTTGATTAGTAATGGCATTCTAAATAATAATCATCTTTAATACAATAAAAATTTGTAAATAAATATGTTTAATAATATGCCTTTTACTAATTTTTAGTATAAAAATAATTGAAATTATAAAAAACTTAGCAAATTTAGGAAAGCAGATGCTTATTGTTACGTTCAAAGGTTTAAATTTATGTCTTAATCTTAGCTCAATAAGGAAAATGGAGATAAAACTTAATTGTCATTTATGCAGCTAAATTACTCAAAATCACTACTTGCTTATTGTCCAATAGAGTTCAGTTAAGATCCCCCCGCCTACGGCGATCGCCTTAAAAAGGGGGGTTGCGGCGATCTTAAAAAATGCAAATTAAAAATTTGTCTGCTCAAGAGATAGGGTTTTAATACCTTCAATTAATCGTAGTAAGTTTTTGCCCATGATCAATGATTCTTGCTGAGGAGACAAATCTAGAAGACGAATTTTATAAAGTTCAACAGCAGGGTGCAACCAAGGGCCATCAGAGCCAAATAAAATCTTATGTACTCCTCCGCGCTTGAGAGCCTGTACTAGATAATCAAACCGCCGTACTCCTGATGTGTCTGTGTACACATTAGGGTAACGGGCAATCTGATCGATAACTCTCACATGGGCGCGCCAATCATCTGCAAAGCTACCCAAGTGAGGAATGATGAAGTTGACATGAGGATATTCACTGGCTAAAAGTTCTATTAAATCAGTTTCTCCTACGGGGTCATAAAGGATGGGCAACTGAAATATGCCCGCGACTTCGCAGAGTTCGCGGGAGGCTGGGCCATCCATGCGATGAGCTTTAATCCCACAAAATCCCCATTGAGTCACAGCTTGCTTGACCAAACGATAAATTCTGCCTTGATCTCGTTGCGGATGAATAAAGGCAAAGCAGAGAGACCTACCAGGATAACGCATTGCGATACGTGCAGTGTTAGCGTTGGCGTGTTCGTAGTTGCTGTGAAAGGGCGAGAAAATCACTGTCTTGTCAATACCAGCAGCTTTGGCTCGTTTCAGATAGATTTCAATAGGTGCATTGGTATCCCAAGGGCCTGTAAGCAGGTCGCCTTTTCCTGCATGACAGTGACAATCAATAATCATTTTCCATACTCCGCCAAAAATTGGATCACTGTTTCTACACCGAGAAAAAAGTTAGATAAACTAATTTTTTCATTAGGAGCGTGGATGTTATCGTCAGGCAGTCCAAAGCCCAGGAGAATAATTGGTATGTGTAATCGCTGAAATAATTGCTCAACTAGGGGAATTGTACCGCCACTGCGGGTAAATACAGGAGCAACTTTCCATGTTTGTTTCACAGCTTTGATGGCTGCTGCGATCGCTGGATGGTCTTTGGGTAAAAGCACAGGACGCGCACTGCCTGTAATTTTTACTTGACTTTGAACTGCTGGATGGGTTAGAGATTGAATGTAGCGTTGAGTAAGTTGGGCAATTTCTGCTGGTTCTTGGTCAGGGACTAGTCTGATACTGAATCGTGCCAAGCCAAGGCTAGGAATCACCGCTTTGTGGCCTGAGCCAGTGTATCCACCATTAATGCCGTTGATGGTAAGAGCAGGGCGAATAGTCATCCGCTCATATAAACTGTAACCTGCTTCTCCCCAACCTGTGGGTAAGTCTAGGTCATCTAAAATTTGCTGGTCACGTTTGCAACAGCAGCGAATCTTTTGGCGTTCTGTGGGTTGCAATTGTTTAACTTGCCGATAAAAACCGGGAATGGCTACTTTACCTTGACGGTCATGGAGTCCAGAAATTATGTCACTTAAAGCTTGCAGGGGATTGAGAACAGCACCACCGTAACGCCCGGAATGAAGGTCGTGACGCGGCCCTGTTACGGTTAATTCACAAGAGAGGTTGCCCCGCAAACTATATATAATAGATGGGCGATCGCGGTCTAACATTTCTGTATCCGATATAAGCACCGCATCTGCCTTTAACCGTGAAACTTCCCGTTTGAGGAAAGCTGCCAAGTTGGGGCTACTGATTTCTTCTTCGCCTTCTAACCAAACCTTGATATTTAAGGGCAACTTGCCTGTTATTCTCAAGTAACTTTCAATGGCTTTCAGGTGAATAAAAAATTGTCCTTTATCATCACTAGCCCCTCGACCATAAAGATTTTCGCCGATAATAGTTGCTTGGAAAGGCGGAGTGTGCCAAGCCCCAAGGGGGTCAACAGGTTGGACATCGTAGTGACCGTAAAGTAGAAGTGTGGATTTTCCTGGTGCGTGTAACCAGTCGCCATAGACGCTAGGGATACTGCCCTTAATTCCTGGTAGAATTTGCACATTCTGTAGTCCCAGTTCAGCTAAGTGCCGTGCCAACCATTGGGCGCAAGCTTGTAAGTCGCGGCGGTGCTTGGGCTGGGCGGAGATAGTAGGAAAAGCAACTAGTTGTGTCAGTTGGGAGAGCCAGCGCGATCGCTGTTGCGCCTGGCGACTGTAAGATAGAGGTGCAGCAGTTGCAGTCAACAATTGAGAAGACAAAATTACCAAACCTCAAACAAATATTCGGATTGTCTCTTTCTTCTGGTAAGGCCATCGTGACAGTGTAGGGAGCGATCGCTGTTTTGATGGTTAGTTTATAGTGTAATGGGAGAGGATAGATTGTATAGAGTGGGTGGAGCGTTCATGATCCAGACTTTTGCAATTTCTCAAGCTATTGGAAGTTTAGCTATTGTTGAGGAAAAATTTGGGCTTGTAGAAAGCTCAAATCAGCAATTTTGCACAGAATGGTTGCAAAACTTGCTGGAATTGAATGATGCACAAAAGCAAGCACTCGATCATCTTAAGCAAAGATTCTTGTCTCATCGAAAACGCGGTGAGTTATCAGAAGGTGCAGTAGATCGACTGCTGGTATCACCCTTGCTAGATTTGGCTGGACTGTATGAGCCACGATTTGCGATTGATACCGAAGTTCCAGTTGAAGTCCTCGCAGAAGATGACAAGGAACTTTATCGTGGCAGAATAGATGTCCTGGTGATTGAGAAGCAGTTTTGGGTATTAGTGGTTGAAGAAAAAAACACCCGCGTGTCAATGGAAACAGCACTCCCTCAAGCATTGGCTTATATGACAACTTCTCCCAATTTAGAAAAGCCAGTGTTTGGCTTGGCAACCAATGGATACAATTTCAGCTTTATTAAGCTCCAAAAGCGAAACCAAGGGGAGTATGCTTTTTCCGATAGTTTTTCTCTGATATCCCGGCAGAATAAACTGTATGAAGTGTTGCAGATTCTCAAGCATATTGGCAATCTCATCGTGGTGAATTCGTAATTGATTTCGAGCCAATGTCAACAAGTAAATCCCCCATTAGCACCCAGAGATGAAAGCAGGCGATGTCTACGACGATGCTCCCCCTACGCACATTAGTGACAGAGGAATGAGCAGGAGCGATCACTAATTTTTATCTTCATCCGCACTGTTTTTCACCCACTGACGAAACTGTTTAATTAAGCTAGTTTCTCCAATTGTGTTTCTTAAAGCTAAAAATCTCACAATATTCTCAGCCTTGAGGACAGGTAAGGCAACGCTCTTTTCTTGAGATATGTATTCGCCATTTTGTAAACTCAGGATAGTCAACGTCTCTCCGTCATAACGCCAGACTTCAGGTACTCTCAATGCTGCATAAATAGACAAGCGATTGATAGAGCTACTGGTAATATCAATTTCAATAGCTAAGTCTGGTGGTGGAAATTGATTTAAGTCAATTTGCTCGACTTTGCGAACCAACGCTTCATTCTGGATGTAGTAGCATTGATCTGGTTCTAATCCTCTAGCTAAATCTTCGCGATCGCAGGTACGAGAACCCAAGCTGCGAATTTCCAGATCCAGTTCCTCCGTAGCTGTTTCCACCAACCGCCCCAGGAGTTTTTTGTAAGTTTCATGAGGATCTAAGGGCATTCTGATTTCTAAAGTACCGCGATCGTAGGTCAGCCGGAGAGCAGGTTCTTGCTCAAAATCTTTAATTAGTGACTGATAGGTTTGCCAGCTAATGTGAGGTAAGATAACGCGATCTGGACTTTGAATTAGGGTGGCAGTCATAAAGATTGCTCCTCGCTTTCATTAAGTTTAGCAACCAGGACGGAAGTTAAGATTATTAGCTTGTGTTTAAGGGCGATCGCACTTGGCTTTTTTGAAAGCAATCACTAATTTTTATCGCTATCTGCACTGTTTTTCACCTAATGACGAGCCTAAAACCTTGGGCGATCGCGCTAAGGTAAACGCAGAGTAACTCTCAGTTGAATGGCGCTACACACATAAGTATGGGTGTTCTAACAGTCCATTTCCCTGGCAACCGATAAGACACCCAAAGCCCACGCCATTAGAGCCTTGATGGGGTACAAAAGTTGCTGATTCACCTGGCTGAAGTTTTAAGTGACCGATATTTGTTGCTATGCCGTTTACCAAAGATGCAATAAATAATGGACAAGTACCACGATTCACCAAAAACATGCTGGGAAAGTAATCGATCTGTGTAAATCGTCCTTTTTGTCCCGGACAAGGGGTGCTTGTCACTTTGCGGCACCCATTTGAGTACAAGTTCAAATCAGACTCATTGTAGTATTTTTGATTAAAGGTAGAAGTATTAACAATGGGTGCTTCAAACAGCCATTGTTGAGATTGTTCAGATTCCCATTCGTGCTGAATGCCCTCAAAAGTTATTCCTGTTCCCCGTAATTGAATAAGTAAGCTATTTCTAGCTTGAGTAATTTGGTTAAGAAATCGAAATCGAGGTAAATTGAGTTGGATATTGAGTGTACGAGTGGCACGAGCGCTAACTTTCGGATCGAGATTCCTCACAGCAGGCAGACTCTTTGCTAATATCAATCTTAGATTGCGAACTAGTGCAAGTTTCTCAGAGGCAGTTAACCGATGTTGTGGAGCAGCCCGATCCAATTGCTTTAGAGTAGCTTGCATTGATGAGTGGTAATTTGGATTGTCAGTTACAATCCGTTTCTTCAATTGCTGATAACTTGGTGGATGGTTTAAATTTTTCATTGTTCTCCATCATTCTGGATCTATAATTTAACGAAGTGTAATATTCTCAATGAGCGTAGGAGTTAGTATAGAGCGTTGCTTCCGATGTAAAGGGAGCCTCAAATAGACCCTGACTTTGCCTGTTCATCTTCAAAATCCTCTGTCATTCAAAATCAAGAATCAGCCTCCAATGAAAATAGGAGGCGAAAAATTGAATAATTCCTATTCCATAAAATTGGGAGCAGGCATCAAGCCATTGGATCTGGCAAAGACTGGATCTCTCCTTGCCCCATTCGGTGGCGCACCTTGTACGTAAACATTTCTGGGTGGCGGAGTTGGGCGACTGATCCGCATTCCTTCTTCGCTGGAAATCCATTCTTCGGCGGCTTCGGCAATGCGATACAGTAAAGCCTCGAAATCGGTGCGGTTCTTCTTCAGCACAAAAGGTTCTGCCAGCCAGCGAATAATTTCTCGTCCGGTGACAGCCATGCGGTTCATCGTGCTGGCGTGAACTGATTCGCGGAAGTATTGCCATAACACCAGTTCAATGAGTTCCCAAGCGTTATCAGCACCAAATTGGGCGCGGACATCGGGCGCTTCTAGGACTTTAAAGGCTTCGGCTAATGCCTGAGAAGTTTCTACTCGTAGGACGTTGATATAGCCATAGGACGAGTTTTTCAGATTGTTGCGTAAATCTAATCCTGCCCGACGGACGATCGCAATTGAGCCAAATGTAGGATCAGTGGCTCGTTCTCTGATTACTTCGCTGATGCGTTTGTCACGCCAGTATTTAGCTGTTTCGGAAATGAAGTGAACAAGCAAACCGTGAAATTGGGGGTTAGGACGGGCGCTGGGGCCGGGATCAACTCTTGTGTAACCAAATACACGACGGTAAGCCCGCAAGCGATCGCGCTGATGATAGCGCAGAACATTCCGCCGATCAAAGCGATAGAGTCCATAAGCACCTTCGCCACTAGAAATTCGCAAAGTTCCGGCGCGGAATAGTTCTTGCAGCTTATTCATCACCCGGAACACACCGAGAAATTCGTGAATGCAGATATAGTAAAGGTCGGCGGAGGCTAGGATGCGATCGCTCGTAACGGTATCATCATAATCAACCACACCCCTGGATACCTCAGTCTCGCCCAAACTAGTGGGAGCATCTTTTCCCAGACCAATTAAATCTGCCAATCCGCCATCGCCTGGGTTTCCTTTACCATTAGAAGAAGCATTGAATTGGTTAACTTGTTCGTCTACCATTCGGTTGAGAACTTCTGCCAATTGAGAATTCGCTACTAAATCCGGTCCTAGTTGTTCAATGGCGTTTTGAAGCAATGCAGCAACGCGATCGTTTTGCTGATCGTAATCTCGTGTTTTAGGCATAAATTGTTTCCTATATTCGATAAATGTTTTTGGACATTATCTCTGGAGCGTTCATTTCAAACAGACTAAATTTTTAAACAAATCTGGGATCGTTAACACCCAAATCGGCAAGTGTTTTTAGATGAGAAACTAGCTCGATAAGCGTTTGCTGAACGCGATCAAATGCAAGAATTCGGCCTAAATCTTTTTGTTGAGCATCTGGGTTAAACTTAAGGTAATCCAAGACAATCCCAATTACCCAAAACAAAGTATCAGCCTGATCCGTCACGAAGTCCAACCCAAAACGGCCTGATGTTCCCAGAATGGAAGGAGCCTCACGACTAGCAAAACGCTCTACCCACTCGCTAAAATCATTAACTGTAATACGAGGAATGGAAACATTCGTTAGCAAATATTCACTACCATGTGGTGAGAAGCCTCTTGTATTAAAGGCATCTTTCAATTCTGTATTAGCATCGACACCATCTTTACCATCTTTAGGAAATCCAAGACCAAATTCTTGAGATTCCAACTTAGAAAATAATGCAGTATCAGAACGTCGTTCGCTCTCCGTAAAACCGACAGAATCCATCGCATCCATAACACTGGCAATACCCTCGGCAACGACAGGTAGCATAACATTGACTCTTGCTAACCTTTCGCTGTAATTATCCGAGGCTTTTTTAGCTTTGCTTTCCTTCAAATATCCATTCCAAGAACTTTCTAGTCGTTGAACATAAGTTTTAATCAACTCGTATGCTGCAATTTGAGACTCATCCTCAGCAGTAACTAGATTTGGGTTTCCTGAACCACAATTAATTAATAGTGCCTTTTCTCCGAAGTCTCTTATATTTTTCTTCAAAGACACAAAGTAAGTGTCTACAAAATCGCGTCGAGGTTTATCGATGCGTCCAAATTCTTCAATCAGGTAATTTAGGTTTGAGCGAATCAAAGCACGTAAAGCCTCAACTGCGTCAAGATCCGCCTTCGGATCGAATGGCTCTATTCCTTCCAGCAATCGTAAAGCATCCGATACAATCAGACTGGCTTCTCGATACAAACTAGCTTGTTCTACAGAGAGTTGTCCTGCCCAATCTTTGCTGCCATTATCTCCCATTGAGCCAGAAAGAGAAATAACACTGCGAACGGGAGTAAAGGTCACTTGACCATCTTTTCCTGTTGGGAAAGCAGAAACCAATGCTTTCATAAAGCGATCTGAACCTCGTCCAGGCGCTCCCCCTAAAACTTGTATAAAGGCTCGTTCGACTTGTTTAGTTAACGAATTAGCAGCACCATTGTAACTAGAGTTACCTTTTGTGTTGTCGTAAACCGTTATTTCATTGCTTGCAGAGCGACTCTGAATTTGAACTAGACGAGAAATTTGTAGCGCAACTTGATCGCTTAACCCCGTGCTTGCTGGACTCAACAACTTTTTGAGAAATACCTCTCGCAAAGGCAGTAGTTCTTGAGGATTGAAGGGTATTTGTCTCTGTTGTATCGTTTCTTTATCAACAAAATCTTTAATTGGAAAAGCCATTTCTGTTAATCTCCGCCTAATGTCATGAAAGGTGAAATTTATGAGAGATATTGCTCAACAAAAAAAGTTACTTGGGCTTTTCAAGTACATAAACCTAACGTCTCCCTAAAATCCGATAGAAATTATCAGTAATTGTTTGCGGACTAGCTAACTGTCTATCCAAAGCAAATCTCGCTGCACTAATCGTAAATCTCAAGGGAATTGTCCCTACATCTTGCCCTGCTGCTAAACGCTGTCCTGCTAACTTAATCATCTCCATTTGCGGAATACCAAACTTCACTACCTGAGCTAAGGATTTATTCGCAAATTGGCGATAGGGCTGGAATACCATTGTGTCTACCACCATTTCCGCAGCCGGATAGAAGGTTTTCATGAAAGCGGGGGGAATATCTTCACTTGTGAGACGGGGATAAAGGCGTTGCCAAACCCTTGTTAAATCGTTTGCCATCTTGTCAAATCCCAACCGCCGCAGGAGGATTAAGTTAATTAGCACTCGCAAGTAGGGGGTAGGATGGACAGACAAAGCACTAAAGCGGATAGTACTAGCAGGCGATCGCCCGACTACATCCATCAGTGATTCTACGGCTGCTGGGCCACCCAAAACTAAGGCAAACATATCTGCGATCGTTTCCTTATGCCAGTGCGCCCAAACTCTGGCAATCTCAGGGGAAAATTGCCCTTCAGTTGTTAATCTTTGGTAGACACGGGCAGGAATTTCCTCCCACAAACCCAAATCTGCTTGTAGGTTGTGCGATACTTCATGCAGCACACTCGACAATGCCCAGACATTATCGAGGCGATGTTGCGGCAGTACAATTAAGGGGAACAGGTTAGGGTTATGCCGTAGCCGCCGCAGGGGAACACCCCGCCGGAAAGTCATGGGACTAAAGCCGCTATTGGCATAGCTAAAAGGCAGCAAGTTGGGAGTGGGTTGAGCTGTCCCCAAACCCACGTAGAGGTCTTCGTAACAGTTAGCAGCTATTCGGTCTACAGAACGCAACCGTTCCCCAAAGCTAGATAGGCGCTGAACGAACAAGTCGAAATAGAAATCCCAAATTCCCTCTACATAAAGAACACGATCGCCGACTTGCTGTTTGCGTTCTAGTAACACTTGCAGCCGTTCTGTAGTTGGTTCTCTACGTGCTGCATTAGCCGCCGCTTCCACCCAACGCGACATTTCCACAACTTTGCTGCGGAATCTATCAATAAAACGGTTGACTGCTTCAATGTGTGCTTCACTCGGAGCCACTGGACTCGTACCAAATTCATCTTTGGTGAAGGGGCGCAAGGACTTAGCATGGCGCATTAAGTTGATGGCTTGGATATTGAGCCAGTTGTCCAACAAGCGTTGTTCGCCAGAGGTTATTGATCCCTTCAGTTCTTGAGTAAGGACAGAGGTGGCTCCTTCTGGAGTTTTTTTAGTTGTAGAGACGGGTGGCGTTACCATAATCAGAGCCTTCCTCTGGAGTGTCAGCGAATGGGGCGAGCGCAAGTGGGACATGAATGAGCCGCAGTCCGATGGGGATTAGGGGGTGCAGTGCGTTGACGTAACACAGCATTGCGGATGATTGCCCGTTGCACCCTTTGGGAATTACTTAACACTCGATTGGTGGCATTTGCCATAGCTTTGACGGCTGTGGCACTGTTAATTGGCTGACCAGAACGAGCAACCGCTTTGAGGGTGGCAGCAGTTTGCCGTTGAATTGTTGGGATGGTGCGGAGCAGTTGTTGTCCGGCTGGCCCTTGTTGACGGAGTAAGCGGGTGAGTCTGCCAGTGGCTTGGGCGAGAACAGGCATCACAGGTCTTAATGCCCGTCGTCCGCCTGCAATAGTAATAGTAATGGGGAGAGTAGCGGCGATCGCAGCTTCGGCTTCGGCTTCTGTAGTGGCTTCTGCGGCTTGTGCTGCCAAAAATTCTGTCAACGCCGCTTCGTGAGCAGTTTCATTATTAGCAACTTCTGCTTCGGCTTCATTGGTGCCGAAGAACTCTGCTTCCATTTGCTCGGCTTCCGTTTCTGCTTCCTGCACCAACTGACTAGTCAGTTTTGCAGCTAAGGGGCCAGCAATTACCCCCACTCCTGGAATCATGCTCGCCAGTTTACCTGCGACAATCGGTGCAAATTTTTTCGCCAAAGGTGCAGCTGCTCTTGCCGCCGCGCCAATGCCTCGCCCTAGAGTCCGAAAAGCTTTTTTAAAGAAATATTCCCCTTCTTCTTCAAATTCAGGATTAGAGTAAGGATTACTGTAATTAGTTGCTTCCCACTCTTGCTCAGGATTGGAGTAGGGATTGCTGTAGTGAGATTCTGGATTAGCTTCCCACTCGTCCTCAAATTCGGGGTTGGAGTAGGGATTGCTGTAATTAGTTGCCTCCCACTCTTGCTCAGGATTGGAGTAGGGATTGTTGTAGTGAGATTCTGGATTAGCTTCCCACTCGTCCTCAAATTCAGGATTGGAGTAAGGATTATTGTAGTGTGTTTCGTGGGCAGCAGGGGCTTCAAAAAGTGGCATGATGCAAATTCTCCTTGTGAATTGAGTAAAACACTTGTTTTCAGAAGGCAGTTCAAAAAAGTCCTCGTTTTGAGAGCTTCTGCGAACACCTGAGAAACTAGGGACAGCAGCAACGGTAGCTCTACGAATGAGGATGTTGCGAGTCATGGCAGTACTAACCAAATTGGCATCTGTCAAAACCCGTTTTGTTTGGGCAGCGATGATGCAACCAACCAAAGCTGATGTCATTGGACAACCCCACCTTTGGGCAACTAAGAGACTAGCTACCGTGCGGTGAAAGATGCTAGGTACAAGTCGTAGCAAGCGACGACTGCTGCGGCTGTGGCGATGCAAAAAGCGAACGAGGCGAGCCGTAGCCACTAACAATGTGGGAAGAACAGGACGGAGTAGTTGTTGTCCATCCATGACTCTAAAAGTTATGGGGAGTGCTGTACTGATTAAAGCTGTTGCTTCATTTTCGTTCTCTGAGTGAGAGGCTTCTGCTGCTAGAACTTCTATCAAAGCAGCATCCTGAGCGATTTCAGTATTCGCTACTTCCACTTCTACCTCATAAGCGCCAAAAAATTCTGCTTCCTTTTGTCTGCTTATGCGATCGCCTTTTGCCAGCAAAGGCAGCAAGAGTTGAGCAGTTAAAAGATTAAAGTTCACTCTTGCTGTTGGTGTAGTACCCAGCAAAACCTGAGCAGCGATCGGAGCCAAGTATTGGGCAAAGGGTATTAATTGAGTAACTGCTTTGTCGATACCCCGCAGAGTTTTTAGGAAGTTGTGCTGCTCATTCCTCGATTGTGTTTCAGAGTCTTCCCAAAAATGTTTTAAGCCTGATCTAGAGTAAGGATATGTCTCGAACTTTAGTGCAGACTTACCTCTGCCATTGCCATTGGCATAGATATTCATCGGTTTGCTCTCCCAGTTTTAGGTGTTACCTAGCTGGCTGGCTAACTCTATTTGTAAGTAGGAAGTGCTTGGGTGTGAGACAAATTTCAACGTAAGTACTCGTGTCTAAGAGGATGTTTTAAAAGTCATCGTGTCGGTAGCAAAAAGTTTTAGATCCCCCTAAATCCCCCTTTTTAAGGGGGACTTTGAGATAAATTCCCCCCTTTTTAAGGGGGGCTAGGGGGGATCAATGAGTGCTTAAAGACACAGATAAATACTTTTCAAACAACCTCTAAACATAAGATCATAACTACTACTTATTAGAGTTAGGATTTAGTATTTGCTATGGAACTAACCCAATTGCTGTACTCAGTGAGACTAACACCTCTGCTTAAACGCTTAATAGTCCCATATTCTTGTGAAACATATTTTAGGTAGCACAAATGAGTGACACATGAATGTGTGACTAGCAAAATTTAGATAGCAAAGTTAAATATGGAAAATATGTGAGCTTAATTTAAAAAATGTTTGCTCAAAAGCTTATACAATTAGTTTTTTTCTATGCCCTCTCCCTACATCTTTTTTGGGAATTAAAAGATGATGAGTACATTATCTACAATGTCTGCTAAACTCAGCCAAAAACGCTGCATTTGTGTCTTAGACCCTTCTTTAGCTTTATCTAGATATGGTTTACTTTTGGTAAAGCAATTAGCCCAGGTGATGGATCTATGGTTAGGAAAAGAGTTTTGGAATATTGTCGATAACACTCAGTTTTACCTAAAACACCCTGAGTTGTTGCTACATCCAACAAGTTTTGCACAAATACCAGAGCAATATTCTTATGCGCTACAAGGTATAGTTCAAGCATTAGAAGATTGGGAGCAAGTTCAAAAACAGACAAGTTTAGAGAAACTCAAACTCTACCGAATTGGTGATAATCTTGGAGAATCTTTTTTTCCCAACTATATAGAATCAGAAATTATTTGGCAATACGAATCTTTAGCTCGTTCATTAGAAGAACATATTATTCAATGTCCTGATATTAGTGAAATTCTATCTTCTGCTTTCCAAGATACAATTGCTTTGTCCGCAACGTTAGGCTCATCACTTATATTGACTCATCAACTATCAACAGAAAAATCAAATAATAACAATCTTCCATCTGGAATTTGTGTAGCATTGGAACACTGGGGGATTTCTTGTCAGCCTATTACTCCAGAAGATGAAATAGTTAATATTGAGCGTAACTATTTGCGGCAGATTATTATTAAAGCTGGAATTGGTAAAATTCTTTGGTCTGGATTGCAGATGAGAGTACTTCATTTACTTGTGCCAACATATAATCAATATACAATTTACATAAGCAAAGACAAACTAGACAAAGATAAAGATAATGCCAAATATCCTAATTTAACGAAAACAAATGTTTGGAGTAGAAGTGAGAGTTTTTGGTATTCATTGTAGTGGACTGGCACAGCTAAAATGTTGCAATAGAATTAACCAATTCTTCCTGGTCAAAACAGGATAAACATATTTGAGTTTGACTCTGGCATCCTCAGTAGAAAACCTCCATATAACTTGAGAATCAGTTCCGGCTCATCAGTATGATAAGTAGCCATCATGAACTGCGTACACCAAAACACATGAAAGAGAGATTGAGGACTAGTATTTTTACTCAGCACTCAGCAACGCCAGTTCGCTCAAGTCGAGCCACTGCGTTGCGGGGGTTCCCCCCGTTGTAGCAAGTGGCGTGGCAGAGCCGCCCACTCGACTGGCTCTCAGCACTTTCAAGTCAGATAGGTAAGAAAATTTATAGTTGGGATGAGGCAGAAGGCAGTTCCTTTAAGCGGGGAAACCCCGCCAACGGACTGCCTCAACTTTGTAACAGAGGACTAATGACCAATGACAGTCTTAACCAGAGAATATGCAACTTAAACGCACATTAGCTTACCTGTTACCTGTCCTCTGTCATATCAAGTTCGGGTGATTACTTATAATAAAATCTATCAATGTAGGTTGGGTTTCACTGCCGTTCAACCCAACATAAATTTAGATAAGCGTGTTGGGTTTCGTTCCTCAACCCAACCTACAGATATTATAAGTGTTTAACCGGACATGATATCATACCTTAATCTGCGTTCAGAAATTGCAAATATCCATTACTGAGTTCTTTCACCGCCAAGTCATAAAACTGCTTACCGTGTTCTGGTGTTGCTAAAGCGGGATTTGAACCCATACGTCCATCTGGGTAACGGTTGCGAAAGTCAGCTGCACTATAAATGTTGTGTCCACGCGCAACTTCTGGGGAGAGGGGTGCTTGCTTAATTGCCTCTGGATAAACATATTGCGTCACAGCTACTTCACTAGGGGTAGCATGAGATCCTTCTTGATCACCGTATAATTCTTTAGCTAACTGATATACAGATTTGCACATAAACCAGTTGGCTACCTGACATTGCACCTGATGAACATGGGAAATGTGTAAATCTTCTAGGTGAGCGTAAGTTTCCGAGAAAGCAGCTTTGAGAGTAGCAATGTTACCTCCGTGGCCGTTGATAAAGTAGAATTTGCTAAAACCAACTTTGACTAAACTAGTTACGTAGTCTCGCACCACTTGAATTAAAGTGCTGGGGCGCAGACTAATTGTGCCAGGAAAGGCGGTGTGGTGTAATGCCATCCCCACATTGATTGTAGGGCCAACGATCGCCCCTGTTGCTTCACCCACTCCACGAGCGATCGCTTCTGCACAAATCGCATCAGTACCAATTAACCCCGTCGGCCCATGTTGTTCTGTAGAACCAATCGGGAAAATTATACCCCTAGATTGCTGTAAATAAGCTTCAACTTCTTGCCAAGTACTCAAATGTAGTAACATTTTTAATCTACGTCCTCATTAAAATTGCTGTGGAAAGCCAATTTTTCTGTTTTGTGATTAACTCACCACTAACTCGACTTTAGCCAAATTCAGCTGGAGACATTTGAAGCTGATAGATTATGTGCATCTCTACAGAGAATTGGTACTATGCATTGAAGAAGAATTCAGGAGTCAGAATTCAGAATTCAGAATAAATTAGTGGAGGAAAAAGACCCACCACTGTCTTGTTGACCACCTTTCTTAAAATTTGGTGGCTCTTATTCAGGAGGGGTCTGAATCCTATAGCTGAATAAAACCTCCAGCATAGCTGCCTTCTGCCTCCTTCAATCTGTTTCGATAATTAAGTAAAATATTTATGAATCTTACCAGAAACTACCTTTTTTACGCTTTAACAAATAGCATTTGCTCTAAATGCCTTGTGAAAGTCGAAGCTAAAATTATTTTTCAAGATGGTTGTGTTTATATGATTAAACACTGTCCGACGCATGGACAGGAAAAAGTTTTGATAGCAGATGATATTGAATATTACAAAAAATCACTCCAATTTATTAAACCAGGGGATATGCCCTTAAGGTTTAATACACCAATCAAACACGGTTGTCCTTATGATTGTGGTTTGTGTCCTGACCATGAACAGCATAGTTGTTTAACTTTAGTAGAAGTAACCGATAGATGCAATCTTTCATGCCCGATTTGTTATGCTGATTCTGGTGCAGCAGAGGTTTCGGAAATATCTCATCAACCCCGTCGTCATCGCACTTTAGCACATATCGAAAAAATGATTGATGCGGTGGTAGCAAATGAAGGTGAACCGCAGATAGTCCAACTCAGTGGTGGCGAACCCACTATTCATCCAGAGTTTTTTCAAATATTAGATATTGCCAAGAGTAAGCCAATTAAGCACTTGATGATTAATACCAATGGCGTGAAGATTGCTAAGTATAAATCATTTTGCGATCGCCTCAGTCAATATCTGCCGGGAATTGAATTATATCTGCAGTTTGATAGTTTTGAAAAGTTGGCTTTACAAGAATTACGCGGTGCAGATTTATGTGAGATTCGCTCAAAAGCGATTGAACATCTCAACGAATATAATATTTCAACAACTTTGGTTGTCACTCTCAAAAAAGGACTAAATGACCACGAAATTGGTAAAATTATCGATTACGCCTTACAACAAAAATGTATTCGCGGTGTTACTTTTCAACCGATACAAGCCGCAGGTAGATTAGAAGGATTTGACGAAAAACGAGACAGGTATACTTTAACCCAAGTGCGTCGGTCAATTCTAGAACAAAGTCCCTATTTTAAATCAGAAGATATTTTACCCGTTCCCTGCCATCCAGATTGTTTAGCGATGGCTTATGCATTAAAACTTAATGGTAAAGTTATACCCCTAACTAGCTTAATAAATCCAGAGATTTTTGTAGATATTGTGCCGAACAGCGTATTGTATGAGCAGAATGAAGAACTAAAACAGCACATTTTTCAACTATTTTCTACCAGCCATTCACCAAATTCTGCGGCTGTATCCTTAAAGCAACTTTTGTGTTGTTTACCAATGTTACCCGTTCCCGAAAACATTAACTATAGTAATGTTTTCCGAGTAATGATTGTGCAGTTTCTCGACCCCTTCAACTTTGATGTGCGTTCAGTGAAGCGTTCCTGCATCCATATTGTTCACCCAGATGGTAGGATTATTCCGTTTGATACTTTCAATATTTTTTACCGTGAAGGAAGTGCTGGTTATTCTTTGGTAAATAATTAAGTTTTAGGATAATTTAATGACACAAAGAAATAATAGAAATGAAATTTTACAAACATTTTTAGGGATATTATTATTATTGGGTTGCCATGCGATCGCAATAATATTAATATTTGTGCTGGCTTATGTCGCAGATGTCTATTTTAGAAATATTAGCTATGCTAGTTTATACGTTTTTATGATTGGTGGTTTTGGTTTTTTATTTTGGCAACTTTTTTACGTGATTCCATTATGTATTTTTCTCCAAAGACGACAGCGAATAGCAATGAGAAATGGTGTAATTATAGGTGCAGTAATTACTGCTTTATTAAGTGGTGGTTGTTTTTTACTGCTTAATATACGTTTTTAAGATAATGAAGTCTACTGCTGCGTTGCAAGGTTCGTTTTTCTGTTACCTGTACGTAAGTCCTATCCTATAACTAAATTTGTAGTATTTTCTTTTCAGTTAAACACATAGCAATGCCTTTTTCATAATATGCAGCTTCGTTAATAAAAATAGGATAAACTGTAGATGTGCCTTGGTAGGCGATCGCTCTTTCATCAAAAGTTAAAAATATTGGTTCGCCAGGGTTAAGCGGCTGATAATCTCGAAACTGAAGTTGTGGATGAATCATTCCTTGAATTTCGCCAGCCTCGTTTCTCGGATAATCAATCACTCCCGTATATTGATAAAGTGTCAGTGAGCTATTTCTTTGTTGATTTAACCCTTGGTTGTAACTTTCTATATAGTCTAAAGCTTGATAAATTAAGACTTCAGTTTTCTGAAATAACTCAGCATTTAAAACTCCTTGCGCTACAGGCCCGACTTCAATCGCAAAACCCAATTCAGATATAGAACAAAGATAATTCGAGTCTCTTGTAGGTTGAGAATAACAAATTCTGACATCAGGATTAATTTCACTTAATTCAGCAGCTAATTGTAGTAAAAATGGATGTTGATTTTTTAAAATAATAGTTAGCTGCATATTTGCAGTTGAACTATGCAAATCAATAATTACCTGTTGCTGATTTTTACTTTCTTCACCTAGTAAATAATAAATATTTTTTGCCAAAATATCTTCATAACTAGTAAGTTGCGGATTTTGTAAGTCTGTCGTTGCAAAGCACCGATTTAAATCTTTATCAATATAGCGTCTAACTGCGGCAAACGCTTTAGGATTACTCAATAAAACACGAGTATCAAAACTGGGATGCTGAATCAGGTTTGGGAATTGTTCAAACTTTTTACCTAAATATATGCCTGTAAATTCATTGCCATGTGTGCCAGTAGTAATTACCACTGAATTTATGTTTCCCATAAGTTTTAAAGATTGTTTAGGTCGATTCCTTTTTGTTGTAATTTAGTTAATAGTTCTTGAAGCTGGGTTTGAGTTTCGTCTAATTGATTTTGGGTTTCTTCTAGTTGCTGTTGTCGCGCAGTTGCTAGTTCTTCTGGTGTGGAATGTCGCCTACCATTTTCGCCGTACCAATACAACCATTCCCGCGTCATTCCTTGATAAGTTCCGCGTTCTCGTCCAATACCTAAACCAATTTCTGGCATCCAAATTTTATCGCCAGATTGTAAAATGTATTCTCCATCAACTAAGCGATAAACTTCTAGACGTTGGCGTTTCCGACGCAAGCGTGTTGGCGCGTAAATCACATAATACAATACTTCTAATTGAGCATAATCTAGTTTTTTTTGCTCATATTCGTAGTTATAGGCTTGGGATACAATCTCTATCGTTAAAATTGGCGGAATGCCATCTTCTTCCCACATTACATAACTAGAACGTCCATTTTCACCAATAAAACGTTCGACACCTAAACTTAAAAATCCATCGGGTACGATCGCAGGTGTACTCACTGCATAATATATCCCCATATTAATACCAAAAAACCAGTCTTCACGTGTTTGCCAAATGCTGGTTAAAATCGCTAATAATAAGCTGGGGATTAATATTTGTAATTCATTATCCACGGGCGTATCGTCAGAGTCGGGTAATTCTGCTGATGAAGGTAAACATTCTAACGGATTGTAGTGAAACATAAGAGTATTTTTTAATAATTTTGCTGAGTTTACGTCTGGGTTCTCCTCAACTTATAGCAGTTTCCAAACATATGAGCTAAACCTTTACTAGCCTAAGCATCTCTGATCTCAACAAAATGTACCTCATTAACATGAGAAACTCTATACCTGAGTTTGTCGTTGTAAGCGTCTTTTTAAACTACATAAACCAATAGCTGGTACAACTCCTAGAATAATTGCTGTAAATCCTTGTTGACTACCATACAATATCGCTTCGGGGATGAAATTCTGTACAAAGGATAGTAACCAAACCAACACACTAATTAAAAAGAAAGCAATGGCAGGAACAAAACTCCACCACCAGGATTTGCTTGTATAACGCCGTACTACTAACCATTGAAGCAATCCCAACCAAACTCCGGAAAAAATATAAGCAATTGTTGATAAAAATCCAAAGATAATAACTAACTCAGGAGATAAAGTTTCATTAAGCGAACTAGCAATTGAGGAAATATAATTAATCCATGCTGTACCTACATAGTCAGCTGTTAGCCAACCTATGCTAGTAGCAATCATCCATCGCCAACCAGAAAGATAGCGACGCATTACTAGTGCTTGATCAGCAGCAAAAATCATAGCAAATACAATATTGCTAAGTAATCTTATTGAATAACTCCATGTGTGCATCTGTAAAGACCCAGCCGCAGCCAGATATGAGGTGAGAATTCTTTCTACAGCAAGACTGGCAACACCACCCACCACCCAACCCAAAACTGTCATACTAGTAAACATTAGAAAAAACTTGCGTCGTTGGGAACGAGGTATTAATAATTTTCCTGACGGAGAATTGCTATTAGTAGCTGCAACATTAGAAGGATTTGGATTATTAGAATTAGTTTGCATATTAAGTTAAGTAAAGCTAAGACTTGGGCTTTTCAAGCAAGCCTTCTGAAAAAGCGTAATCCCAGAATGATAAGCTAAACAGTGACATAACAAAGTGACTTAGGATGAAGTGTTAAATGGGTGTTTCCTCAACGGCCCCTCATCTCCTGCGGGCTGCTCGTGGTGAAATAGTAGATCGTCCCCCCGTATGGATGATGCGACAAGCGGGACGATATATGAAGGCGTACCGAGACTTAAGGGAAAAGTATCCTTCATTTCGCGATCGCTCCGAAATTCCCGAAGTAGCGATTGAAGTATCCCTGCAACCTTGGAGAGCCTTCCAGCCGGACGGAGTGATTTTATTTTCCGACATTGTAACCCCATTGCCTGGTTTGGGCATTGATATGGACATTGCGGAAGGTAAAGGGCCAATCATTTATTCGCCCATTCGCACTCAAGCACAAGTTGATAGCCTGCATAATTTAGATCCAGAGGCATCATTACCGTTTATTAAACCCATCTTGCAGGCGTTGCGCCAAGAAGTGGGCAATAAATCAACAGTATTAGGCTTTGTCGGTGCGCCGTGGACGTTAGCTGCTTATGCAGTCGAAGGAAAAGGTTCTAAAACCTATTCCGTGATCAAAAACTTGGCCTTCTCAGACCCGGCAATTTTACACCAACTGCTGACAAAATTGGCAGATGCGATCGCTGTTTATGCGCGTTACCAAATTGACTGCGGCGCTCAAGTAGTGCAAATGTTCGATTCTTGGGCAGGACAATTAAGCCCTCAAGATTATGATACCTTTGCCCTGCCTTATCAGCGACGGGTATTCCAGCAAATCAAACAAACCCACTCCAACACCCCGCTAATTCTTTTAGTTAGCGGTAGTGCTGGTGTGTTAGAAAGAATGGCTCAATCTGGTGCTGATATTGTTACAGTTGATTGGGCAGTAGACATGGCAGATGCTCGCGCCAGATTAGGCAAGCACGTCAAAGTACAAGGTAATCTTGATCCTGGTGTACTCTATGGTTCCAAAGAGTTCATCCGCGATCGCATTCATGATACCGTTCGCAAAGCTGGCAATTGGGGTCATATCCTCAACCTCGGCCATGGTGTACTACCAGATACCCCTGAAGAAAACGTCGCTTTCTTCTTTGAAACAGCCAAGCAACTCAGTACAGCAGCACTGGTGAGTTAACTACCTTTGTGTCTTTGTGGTGACAATTTTTTAACCACAAAGACATAATAATTGCTGATGTAAAAAAACTTTAGATAGAGGTGATAAATTTAGTGATTATCAAGAAATAGAAACATTGCAAGAATATGTATTAATCAGCCAAAACCGTCAGAGAATTGATTGTTTTCGGCGTAATGCAGAAAGCAGATGGGAGCTTTATAGTTATAGAGGAAATCAAGAATTACAGTTTACCAGCATAAGTTTCTTTTGTTCTTTAACTAATATTTATGAAGATGTATCATTAGGATAAACTTTGTAAGAATTCAGTACCCAGCCATTTTGCTTATTGCTGTAAAAATAAATAATTTTTTAAGCGGAACATTTTATCTTATTTTTAACTCTTAATTTATAAAAAACTTACTATGAGTCAGAAAAGAATTTTAGTCACAGGCGCAAGTGGCTGCATTGGTCATTACATCTCAGAAGCATTAATTCAAAATACAAATCACGAGTTATTTTTACTCGTTAGAAACCCTAATAAACTGCAAGTCAATACGCAATTACGTCCAGATGTTACCGTCTTGCAAGGCGATATGCAAGAAATTAAACGTTTTGCTGATTTATTATCTACAATTGACACAGCAGTTTTAACAGCAACAGCTTGGGGAGGTAATAATACTTATGATATTAATGTCTCGAAAACCATTGAATTGCTAAGTTTATTAGATCCAGAACGCTGCGAACAGGTAATTTATTTTTCCACAGCTAGTGTTTTAGATAACAAAAATCAACCTCTCAAAGAAGCTGGTGAGATTGGGACAGATTATATCGGTTCTAAATACGAATGCTTGCATGAAAAAGAAAAGTTAGCGATCGCACCTAAAATTACCACAGTTTTTCCCACATTAGTTTTAGGCGGTGATGCTAATAAACCCTATTCTCACGCAACGTTAGGCATTCCCGAAGTCACCAAATATATTAATTTAATTCGCTTTTTGCAAGCAGACGGCAGTTTTCACTTTATCCACGGCCAAGATATTGCTACCGTCGTGCAATATTTAATTGAACATCCACCCCAAACACAAGAACAACGTAAGTTAGTTTTAGGTCAAGCAAGACTCACCGCTAACCAAGCAATAAAAGAAGTTTGCGCTTATCTTGGCAAAAAAATTTACTTTCGTATTCCCTTATCTTTATCGTTAGCTAATTTGATTATCGCCGTGTTTCGCATTCAAATGGCGGCTTGGGATAGATTCTGCATGAACTATCGCCATTTTACTTATGAGAAAGCTGTCAATCCTGCTACTTTTGGCTTGTCAAATTATTGTGCAACCATGAGTGATGTGTTGAAAATTAGTGGTGTGCCTAGAAAAAATTAAATAACTAATTTCAATCCCACACCCGACGTAAATTCAAGACAAAACCTGCCAACACTGCTTCACCCGACAACTCAGCCGGATTTTCTAACACTTCCACAGCCAAACTTGCGCGATAAATTTCTACCCGTCGCTGCTGCGGATCGATTAACCAGCCGAGTTTTGCGCCATTTTCGATGTACTCCCTCATTTTCTCTTGCAGAGACTTGAGGGTATCCGAACTAGAGCTTAATTCAACTACAAAATCTGGGCAGATATTAGCAAAAGTTCCTTTTTGTTCAGGAGTCAGTGCTTGCCAACTTTCTTGACTTACCCAAGAAGCATCAGGAGAACGAATTGCACCATTGGGTAAGACAAAGCCAGTTGAGGAGTCAAAGGCTTGACCTGGTTCACCCGCATTTCGCCACCATAAATATAATTCTCCTGAAATACTCCAGTTGCGTCTCCCAGTTTCCCAGCCTGTTGGCGGATTCACGATTAACTCTCCTTTTGCCGTTCTTTCCAGTCTCAAGTCTCGGTTAGCTGCGGCTAAAACGGCAAACTGTTCCTGGGTGACAGACAATGCGATCGCTTTAGGCAATTCAATCAATAAGGTTTCTGAGTTGGCAGGTATCTGTACCATCTTGACCTCTTACATCATCAAGAATCGATAGTTATCTTACCCTCAAAATATCGAATATTATTTAAAACTCAGGCAAAAATCCTTTCTAGCTAATAATTGCACAGTCAAAACTGTTAACGGTAAGCTAAAACCAATATAAAGTCAATAAGTAAATATTTCCGCTAGAGTGGGATAACAGTCAAAGTGTGAGGTTTGCTACTAGATGCGAGTTTTATTAGTTTATCCGATATTTCCTAAAACCTTTTGGTCTTATGAAAAGATTCTAGATTTAGTCGATCGCAAGGTTTTATTACCACCTTTAGGTTTAGTCACAGTGGCAGCAATTCTGCCCCAAGAATGGGAATTTAAACTGGTTGATCGCAACATTCGCCCTGCTACAGAAGCAGAATGGGAATGGGCAGATATTGTCATTTTGTCGGCAATGATTGTCCAGAAGCAAGATTTATTAGAACAGATTCAAGAAGCAAAACGGCGCGGTAAGTTAGTTGCAGTTGGCGGCCCTTACCCCACCTCCACACCCCACGAAGTCCAAAATGTTGGTACAGATTTCCTAATTCTGGATGAAGGAGAAATCACTTTACCAATGTTTGTGGAAGCAATTCAACGGGGTGAAAAATCTGGAACTTTCCGCACTACAGAAAAACCGGATGTCACAATCACACCAGTACCCCGCTTTGATTTATTAGAATTAAAAGCCTACGATATGATGTCGGTACAATTTTCGCGCGGTTGTCCTTTCCAGTGCGAATTTTGTGACATTATTGTTCTCTATGGTCGCAAACCACGTACCAAAACCCCAGCACAATTATTAGCAGAGTTGGATTATCTCTATGAATTGGGATGGCGGCGAGGTGTATTCATGGTGGATGACAACTTTATCGGTAACAAGCGGAATGTGAAATTGTTGCTGAAAGAGTTAAAAGTTTGGATGGAAGAACACCAGTATCCCTTTAAGTTTGACACGGAAGCTTCTATTGACTTAGCACAAGACCCCGAATTGCTAGAATTGATGGTCGAATCTGGGTTCTCGGCGGTATTTTTGGGAATTGAAACGCCAGACGAAGATAGCTTGCAACTCACCAAAAAGTTTCAAAATACCCGGAACTCTTTGATAGACGCAGTGCAAACCATCATCAAAGCTGGGTTGCGTCCAATGGCTGGGTTTATTATCGGGTTTGATGGTGAAAAAGCAGGCGCAGGTGATCGCATCGTGTGTTTTGCTGAACAAGCTGGTATTCCCTCAACCACCTTCGCTATGTTACAAGCACTACCCAATACCGCCCTGTGGCATCGCCTGAAAAAAGAAGGTAGATTGCGGGAAAATCAAGACGGTAACATCAACCAAACCACGTTGATGAACTTCATTCCCACCCGTCCTTTAGAAGAACTTGCTAGAGAATATATTGAGGCGTTTTGTAGTTTATACGACTCAGTAAGTTATTTAGACCGCACCTATCGCTGCTTCTTAATGTTGGGTTCCCCCAAGTGGAAAGCAGCATTTAAAATGCCAGCGTGGGTAGAACTGAAAGCGCTGTTAATTGTAATTTGGCGACAAGGCATTAAACGGGAAACGCGTTGGAAATTCTGGCATCATTTGTTCAGTATTATCAAGCGTAATCCGAATGTGTTTGCACACTACCTTTCTGTTTGCGCTCATAACGAGCATTTTATCGAATACCGTCAAATTGTCCGCGACCAAATTGAAAGTCAGTTAGCTGTATATTTGGCACAAGGCGCTGAAAAACCTTATGTCCCAGAAACAGAAAAAGCAGAGGCGATCGCTAGTTAATTTTAAGATAGGAAATAGAGAGTAAGGAGTAGGGAGTGGTGCATAAAAATAAAAATGCACTCCCGAAATCCAAAGTCTGTCTTGAAAAGTTTGCTCAAGTCGGGAAACCCGCCCACGCAACGCCAGTTGCTACAAGTCGGCAGAGCCGCCCAACGCACTGGCTCAACTTTTCGCAAAATCCAAAATCCAAAATTGGTATGACTTCCACTGCATCAGAACAAATTCGTTGGACAACTGCCGATTTAGAGTTATTTCCTGACGACGGCAAGCGTTATGAGATAATTGAGGGAGAACTGTTTGTGACCAGAGCGCCTCATTGGAAACAATTAAAACGATATTTATACCAATTCTGTATAAAGATGCGCCAAATTATATAAGGAACGAACCGCAAAGGGCGCAAAGGACACAAAGGAACAAAGAAAATTTGGCGCAGCCTCACAAGGAAATGGTATTAGATTTAAAACAATATCTGTTTGTAACTTAGTTGATGGAGAATATTAGATTAGTCAATTTCGAGATAGCGATCGCCTGATAATTAAATCAGTTGTTTTAATGCGATCGCTTGTCCTGGGTATAGAACTAAAACTGCCAATTCAGTTGTACTCTCACAATTTTAGCTGGCTGGCTTTAACAACCGTACAAAACCTTCTTGTTCAAAATGTCGATCAGTTGTCAACGCTTCAGAAACTCCCCTTTGACGCATCAAAATGAAACTGACAGCATCGCAGAGTGAATAAGTCTTATCTTGCCGTAGAATTAGCAATTCAACTGCTGCTTGATGTATTGGTTCATCAACCCATGCAGTCTCTATGTCTGGATTACTTAACAAATCAGCTACGAAATTAAGAACCGAGGAACGTGAAAATCGTCGTGCATTTGCAAGTGCTACATATTCTGCAATGATGTAATTGTGAGTCAATCGAATGGTTGCTTTTTGATACTCAACACAAGCTTGTTTATGAAGTGGCTCAATCGAGAAGTGTAGACAGAGTAATCCAGAGGTATCGAGGAGCATTATTCTTTCTCATGGGTACTGGCATACTCTCTAGCCAGATCAGCATCAATGCTTTCGTTATCTAAATCTAAATCTGTAGAACTGCCTAGTTCTAACGTCCCAAAATGACGCTCAAACCTTGTTCGCGCCGCACTCCTCTCAGCTTCATTGAGAAGTAACTTAAAAGCCTGTGTGGACTGTCGCTCCAACAAGGTAGCGGCTAACTGTGCTGGAGAGATCCCCATCGCCTGTGCTTGTAGCTGAATGGCAGCAAATACCTGTTCACTTAATTCTAAAGTCAGACTTTGGCTCATAAAGGCTTAGGAACGCAAATGTAGTCTGATTATAACCTTTCTAAAACCAGCAACTTTAGAATAGCTATCTCTGTTTGTGATCAGTCAGTTTCGAGATAGCGATCGCCTGATAATTTCATGGCAAAAATATCGATTATTGATTTGATTGCAACGAACTCCATTTTGCTTACCTCACGCTTGACACACAACATTACCCATCACTCACCGCAGATAACCTCAAATACTAAGCTGTTAAAGGGGGAGTTTTGCAATGCGATTTACCCACTCCTCTGCACTGGATACTGCCCAAATTAACAGCAACTCCTCAATCACAACCTCAACGACAGCTTTCTAGAAACGATGATCACCCTGAACTTTGAGCGCTGGTAATAAACGTAGCAAACTCTGATGGCATTGTTTTACGGTCGTGACTAACGAGAATTCGTTTTTGTTGCGCTGCGGTCGCCACGCCAATACTTCTGGATCTTTAACTCCTGCCAAACCAGCAGCAAAGGCTGTTTGAAAGTCAATTGTTGGTTCTCGTCGTAAAACCCCTGTGACGATTGCTTGGTTCAAATCAGCATCGGCTTGGTAGCGAACAATCACGGCTCTACCTGCTATCTTGTTGCTTTAGCCGCCATAAGTTTGTTATATAAATCAGGAGCAGTTGCTTGTAACGGTTGAGGCATAGAATCAAATGCCGCTTCCTCTGCTGCTAAGTAAGCATCAATTTCAGTACGATTCGCTAGATAAAACGCGATCGCGCCATAAACCTGTTCAAGTTTCAACAACGGAAAAGACTGAACAATACTTTCAGGTGATAACCCTTTTCGGAAGGTGTAAACAATCGAGTCAAGAGAAATCCGAGTTCCTTCTACCCAATAAACATCGTTGCGGTACTCTACGTAAGATTTAGATGCTAATACTGGCATAAATCTACTATGAATCTAACTTTTTTCCATCATAAAACACAGACCATCTTTGTTTATAACATTTGATGGAGAATATCAGATCAGTCAGTTTTGAGATAGCGATCGCCTGATAATTTCATGGCAAAGATACCAAGTATTGATTTGATGGTGACGAACTTCATTTTGCTTACCTGACGCTTGACGCATAAGGGGTTACTGGTGCTAACTCAGACCAAGTTGGCGTTTGACTTTATCAAGTGGAATAGTCTGCGTTTGTCTGGCTCGTTGATATAGAAACGCCATTAATTTCTGATTTCGACGTGTTTGCGCGATTTCAATATCGAAATCATCAATTGCACTTAACATAAAATGTCGCCCGTCAGCCAACTGTATAATTACATCTTCATCATTGGCTTGCTCAAATACTGAGTGGATCTCAGTAAGATTTTCTGGGAGTGTAATGGTTTTCATAAATCGTACTCCTCGCCGTGAATAAAGAGCTTATTTCCTTCTTTGTAAATGAGAATTAATTCGCCGCAGATTGAGCTTCTTGATACATGATTTCCTGGAACTGGATCATATCTTTTTGCGGATCTGCAATGCTAACTTTCACCAATAACTGTTCACCTAATGTCGCAGAACGTTTAAAAATCATTGGCAACTGCAAGCCCAAATCTTCTAATAAAATTAGTGCCAAGTTACTGTCTTCTCGCAGCCACATTAAAACCGTGACTGACCAAACTTGTTCTGGATGACGGCGGAGATATTCTAAAGCCCAATATCTATTAGTTTGCCGTTCCACCATTGTTACCTCTTGGGTAATGGTAGAGACAGTCATCATCACTTCTTTGAGTTGTTCTGCGGAAAATGGCAGCACTTCACCACGCAGATGGGCTTTGAGTTGAAAGTGAGTAAGTAAATCACTGTAGCGGCGGATGGGAGAAGTTGCTTGAGTATAAGTATTTAAACCCAAACCTGCATGACGTACCGGGGTGATGCTCATTTCACTTTTGGGCATACACCGTCGCATTGCACAAGCACGGACAAATCCTGCTGGTAGCTGAATTAATTCTTCTTCTGGCGGCAATTCTGGCTGTGGCTGACCGCGAAAGGGCAAGGGTATATTATGGGTTTGACCGTAACGGGCGGCTACTTCACCAGCAAGAATCATCATTTCTGCTACCAGTTGCCGTGATGAGGAATCATCTAGGATGTCAATGCTGATCTCGTCGCCTTTGACTTTAATCATCGCCTCTGGCATATTAATGCTGATAGCTCCTTGGTTGTAGCGCCAAGATTTACGCTTTCTTGCCCAAGTTGCGATCGCTGCAATTTCTGGTTCTGCTTGCACTCCTAATTCCAGCATCTCATCGACATCTTCGTAGGTGAGGCGATAAGTCGGTTTAATCAAGCTGGCGTGAATGCTGTAATCTTCTACTGCCCCATTGCTATCTAAAATAATTCCAAAGCTCAAGGCGCAACAAATTTTCCCCTGTACCAGACTCATCGGCCCTGTCGCCAAGATTTCTGGGAACATAGGAATCATCCCTGTGGGTAAATAAACTGTACTACCCCGCTTTCTGGCTTCTAAATCTAAGTCATCTTCTGGCTCTAACCAGCGTGTCGGGTCAGCAATATGTACCCACAATCTTTCTCTGCCATCAGTCAGTGATTCCCAACTGAGACCATCATCTATCTCAGTCGTACTTTCATCATCAATTGTGTAAACTTTTAGATGAGTCAAATCCAGGCGATTTGCATCTAAGTCTGTGGTTGGGGAATCCAAACGCTGTTGCGCCACTTCTAATACCTTGCTAGGAAACTGAACTGGAATTGACGAACGACGCAGGAACAAGTTTTCATATGGACTCCACCAGCCCAGGTCTATCAATAATTGAAAAGCTCCTTGGGGGGTTCCTGGCCGCCCCAGCATATTCATCGTTTCTAAGACTGGTGCTGGAGGAGGATAAGCCCTTGCTAGGGCATCATATTTTACTCCCTCCCGCACAATATCTGCCATTAGATCTGCGTATTTTTCCAATGCTTCTAGGCGCTGGCGGTCATGACGTTGCCATTCTACTGCCTCACCTTTGAGCGCCTGTTCTACTCGCAGCAAAAATTCCTGTTGTCCCTTAGCTTTGAGGGTTTCTACTTCTATTTGGTGTTTACGCTCTGCCACCTGAGCCGTTGTGCGCGGTTCATAGGCATCGCCTTTTTGCTTGAAGTAGAGTTTGTCATCTGATAACAAGCAATGTGCCGCATAACAAGGGGCTGGGTCTGATTCAGAAAACAGCAGATTCGCCATTTGAGCGGGTGTAACTGCTTCTCCGTCCTCCACCAGTAATTCCCAAGCCACTTCTAAGCTAGATGGTTCTAAATAAGGCTTGACTTGCTCCAGAAATTTAGCAATATCCGAGGACTTGTAAGTTTGTCCGTTAACTGTATAAGTAAATTGTCTCGGTGCGAGGCTGTGGGATTGACTGCGTTCATCTACCACAAACCAACGGGTCTTACCATCTGGACGATCTACCACACCCAGACGGCGATCGCCTTGAACCCTAAATTCAACTAGCGTCCCCTTCTCCACAACTCTCGCACTCTTTTAATTTTAGATTTTAGATTTTGGATTTTAGATTTAATAACTAGTACTAAACCTTGAATCCCATAAGTTTTATGTAGGAACCAATTTTACACTTTATTATCAGATTTAAGATTTTGGACTCAGAAAGACGTTTTCCTGTTAATCCAAAATCTAAAATCCCAAATTTAAAATTGATTTAGCCTTCAGCGTTGATGAATGGCAACAACGCTACAATCCGCGCCCGTTTAATTGCTAATGTTAAGTCTCGCTGTTGCTGACAAGTCAACCCAGTAATCCGCCGAGGTAATATTTTGCCCCGCTCGGTAATAAACTTACGCAATAAATCAACATCTTTGTAATCGATTGGCTCTCCTGGCTTGATTGGAGACAGACGACGACGATAATAACTCATCTTTACTTAATTTCCTTGTGAACGGTATGTTTGTTGCAGTGGGTACAGAACTTGTTGAGTTCTAAGCGGTTGGTCGTATTACGACGGTTCTTCATGGTGGTATACCGTGACACGCCAGGAGAACGCTTGTCAGGGTTGCTACGACACTCGGTACATTCTAGTGTCACTATTATGCGGACACCTTTGCTCTTAGCCATAATCTTACAAACACTAAAGCCTGAAGAGAAATTTACACAAATGACTATCTTCGCACATTTCGTTGCAAAGTATCAACTAGACGCTTGATTTTTAGATCTAGCGAGTAGCCCCGACGCGACGAAACTATAAAAGTTCTAGCGTAACGGTCATGCAAAGCTTGCCGCAACTGGGTATCAGAGTAAGCTGCACCACAGTCTATTGCCAGAGGAAGTAATAGCAGTATAGCAGTAGGATTAGCTCTAATATTGCTGAGGGCGATCGCCACCAACAAAGCACCAAAGCCAATTATAGCTTCTCGCTTCACCAGTGCCAGCAACTGGGGAATTCTCCCCACTACTTGGCCATTTTCCACTTCTAGAATTTTCAAGTCAAAAGCCCAGCGTCCCAAACTTTGCCCTTGATTGTTAAATACCACCACTACTCGCAAAATCAGCCAACAAAAGATAAAAACTAAAATTTGAACGAACTGAATCCCCAAACTATTACTACCAAATAGCGAACTGACTAACCAAGCACCCAAGAAATCCAAACCTAAAGCCATGCTGCGCCGCCAAATCTCAGCTTTGGGATAGTGTTTTTGTGGAATCCTTTCGATAGTCATATAAAAGAAGTGTTTTTATTTAGAGGTTGTAAAATATCGATGCTTCTGCTTTTAATATTAAGGTGATGCTGGGGTGCTTGCTTTGCTGAAAAAGCTAGATTCAATAATCCTCTAGAAAAAATAGAACCTCTGGAGTAAGTCATGCTCAAAGATATTATTGCAGTTGAACCAACAGAAGGTTATCAACTGTACCTCAAATTTGAAGACGACAAACAAGGAATTATTGATATTAGTAAATTAATCTCTTTTACAGGAGTTTTTGCGGCACTACAAGATATTTACTATTTCCAACAAGTAAAAATAAATCCTGAGTGGGGAACTATTTACTGGGAAAATGGTGCAGATTTTGACCCCGATGTACTTTATGCAGAAATTACGGGAGAAGAAATTAGTAATTATCAAATTGCCAAAACAGCAAATAAACTTTGAACGATACCAGTGTGTCGCTGAAAATTTGGATTTTTAGCGATCGCATAATTATGAATTCCGAATGAATTTTTTAGCCAATCGCCACAATAAATATGTTGTCAGTCAGGGATGCAGCAGAGATTATATTTAATTTAGTCAAACCGTTAGATGCTCAACGGGATATAGAAATTGTAGATTTATTAGCAGCAAGCGATCGCGTTCTGGCAAACCCCATCACCAGCCAGCTAGATTTTCCGCATTGGGATAATTCCGCAATGGATGGCTATGCTGTCCGTTACGAAGATGTACAGCAAGCTAACGCCCAACAACCAGCCATCTTAGAAATTGTTGAAGAAATTTCCGCCGGATACCAACCCAAAACCACAATTCAATCAGGACAAGCAGCTCGAATTTTTACTGGTGCGGTGATTCCAGCAGGTGCGGATACCGTAGTTATGCAAGAGAGAACACGCCGAGAAGAAAATCGCGTTTTTATTCAAGCTGCACCTCAACCGCAAGAATTTGTTAGACACAAAGCATCTTACTATCAAGCCGGAAGTCAACTTTTACCAGCAGGAATTAAATTGAAGGCGGCGGAAATTGCCGTATTAGCAGCAGCCCAGTGTCCCCAAGTCCAAGTTTACCGCCGTCCTCGTGTAGCAATTTTTTCAACTGGCGATGAATTGGTGACACCAGATACACCACTACAACCAGGCCAAATTGTCGATTCTAATAATTATGCCCTAGCAACTTTAGTCAAAGAAAGTGGAGCAGAACCTTTATTATTAGGCATTGTTAAAGATAATCCAGTTGCTTTACAAGAAACAATTGCCTACGCCATAGCTAATGCTGATATTGTGCTTTCTTCGGGTGGAGTTTCTGTAGGTGAATATGATTATGTTGACAAAATTCTCGAAACTTTAAACGCGAAAATTCATATTCGTGCTGTAGAAATGACTCCAGGCAAACCTTTAACTGTCGCTAATTTTCCTAATCAAAACTCAGCAATTTACTTTGGTTTACCAGGAAATCCTGTGTCGGCTTTAGTAACTTTTTGGCGGTTTGTCCAACCAGCGATTACAAAATTGGCTGGACTTGCTGAGGGTTGGGAGCCAATATTTTTAAAAGTGCGATCGCATGATGAATTACGCGCCAATGGCAAACGCGAAACTTATATTTGGGGACGCTTAAATTTAGTTAACGGCGGTTACGAATTTCACAAAGCTGGTGGTAGTCAAATTTCCGGCAATTTAATTAACTTAGCTCAAACCAATGCTTTAGCTGTTTTACCAGTAGGTCAAACATTAATTTCACCAGGAGAAGAAGTGCAAGTTTTGTTAATTGCTTCAATGTAAATTATGAGCTTTGACAACGTTTGTAAAATATTAGCTGAAAAATACCCAGCAGAATTTATTAATTGGTTACTTGCTGAAGAACCGACAAAAGTTAAGGTACTTAAAACAGAATTGAGTTTAGAACCAATCCGTGCCGATTCTGTGAGTCCAGTGCTGCGGGAGGGTTTCCCTCCGCAGGCAACTGGCGAACCCGTAAGGGTAACATTTCTGCAAACAGCTAATCGAATTTTACATATCGAATTTCAAACCCGCACCATCTCACATCCTCCACTGTTATTCAGGATGCTAGATTATTCAGTGCGGTTAATACGTCAATTTTTAAGCGAGGATGTTATGCAAGAGTCAGTAATTTATCAGGATATTTTACAGAAGGGACAACAACAAGGAAAAGAACAGGGAAAACAAGAAGAAGCCTTCCGGTTTTTGATGCGTCAGTTAACTCGACGTTTTGGTGAAATAGACTCGTCGATTATTGAGCGTATCCGAGTATTATCTACTGAACAATTGGAAGAATTGGGGGAAGAATTTGTAGATTTTTCTGCAATCTCTGATTTGGTTGCTTTATTAGAACAGCCGGAAAATAGTTAAAAAATCTTCTTTGCGCCTCTGCGTCTTTGCGTGAGTATTTTATTGCACCAAAGCTCTAACATCATTTGCAGAATCTAGTTGCAAGGCTGTTGCTACGATCGCCTCAGCTTGAGCTACAGTTAACTTTGCGATCGCCTGTTTAATCATCCCGATAGCTTGGGGATTCACGCTCAATTCATCTAACCCTAAACCTAGTAAAATTCCGGCGGCTGTTGGGTCTGCTGCTAGTTCTCCACATAATCCTACCCAAATTCCGGCGGTATGGGCTGCTTGTACAGTTTGCTGTATCATTCGTAACACGGCTGGATGCAGGGCATCAGCTAAATGAGCTACTCTAGGGTTATTGCGATCGCCTGCCATGACATACTGGCTTAAATCATTAGTCCCAATACTGAAAAAGTTGACTTCCACTGCTAAGTGGTCAGCTATAACGACAGCTGCGGGGACTTCTATCATCACACCTACTTCTATATTTTCATCGAAGGGAATGCCAGCTTGCCGCAGTTCGGCCTGTACTTCACGTAAACTTGCCTTAGCTGTGCGTACTTCCGTCACACTGGCAATCATCGGAAACATTATCTTTATATTGTGTTCTGCACTGGCGCGTAAAATTGCTCGTAATTGAGTTTTAAACAATTCTGGATGATCTAAACAGAAACGAATACCCCGCCAGCCTAAAAAGGGGTTGGCTTCGGGAACGCTGAATCTCAAATAAGGTAATGGTTTGTCACCGCCGACATCGAGAGTGCGAATAATTAGCGGACGGTTATCTAAAACTTGGGCGATCGCCTGATAAACTGCTAGTTGTTCTTCTTCTGTGGGTGCAGTGTTTCTATTTAAATAGAGAAACTCAGTCCGCAGCAGTCCTACACCTTCAGCACCACCAGCTACAGCCGCTTGTACATCTGCAATGCTGCCAATATTGGCGAGGATATTTATCTGTTTTCCATCACGAGTAATTGCTGGTTGATGCGCCTTAGCGAGTGCTTCTCGTTTGGCAGTTTGCCAAGCTTCTCGTTTAGCTTCTAACGCACCAAGAATATCTGCTTCTGGTTCTACCCAAGCTTTGCCGCTTTCACCATCCAGTGCCATCAACGTCCCATCTTCCAACCGTAACACTTCTGGATTTACACCCAAAACGGCAGGAATTCCCAATGTCCGGGCAATAATGGCACTGTGGGATGTAGCACTTCCCGAAACGGTACAAATACCGATTACCTTGCTGGGATCTAAAGCAGCTGTGTCTGAAGGTGTCAAGTCTGATGCTACGACAATTGCTGGTTCCTCAAGATGCAAGCTAGTAGCAGTATTTCCAGCTAACAGTCGCAGTACTCTTTGCCCGACATCAACAACATCTTCGACTCGTTCTCGCAAATACGCATCTTCTAGGGTGCTGTAGGAAGTCGCTACTTCATCAACGACAGCTTGCCAAGCGGCTTCTGCATTCAGGTGGTGTTCCATGATACGTTGCTGCACAGTTTCTAGCAACACTGGATCTTCTAAAAATAGTAAATGAGCATCAAAAATTGCGGCTTCGGTGTCACCTATTTGCAAAGATGCTTGCGAGAAAATTATCTGGATTTCTTGTTGAGCCGTATGAATTGCTGACTGTAAACGTTGCCATTCTGCTTCTGGGTCGTTGACGTGGTATTCTGTAACCGTCACCAGGGCTGGTTGATAATGAATTACAGGTGCGATAGCCACTCCCGGAGAAGCCGCAATTCCTGAAAGTTCGCCATGAGTCGCTTCCATCTGTGTTATTGGTGGAGATACAACAGCAGTATCATTTTCACCAAAATTATTAGCAAATAACGTTTGTAATGCTGCTAGTGCTGCATCAGCGTCAACACCACTTGCAGTAATTAACAGTTCATGTCCTTGACGCACTCCTAAAGTTGTGACTTGGTTAATACTGTCACCTCTGACAACTGCGGTATTTCTTGTTAAATTCTGCACATAAATTCGAGATTGAAATTTCGCGGCTGTTGCTACAAATTGCGCCGCCGGACGCGCGTGTAACCCTAAACGATTGCTCACAGTTAGCCGAATTTCTTTGCTGGGGTAAGCCGCGCTCATTGGTGCTTGTGTATTACTACTGCTATCTAGTGTTAGATTATTAACGCCTAATTGTGTAGCTTTGGCTTTTAATGCTCCCCTAGCTTCTGCCATTACCTGTTCGATATTCTTACCTATGGCGGCTGCTACGGCTGCTGCGATCGCACCTTCTACCAATGGTGCTTCGCAGAGATATACTTTTTGTTGATGTGCTTCTGGTAGGAATTCGACAGCCATTTCTGCATTCATGACGGCGCTACCGAGATCCATCAAAACTAATACACCATCATCGCTGAATACAGATGCGATCGCCTCATAAATCTTCAGCGCATCCGTACCTAGCGGATTGTCTGCATCTTCAATACCAGCCGCCACCGCAATGGCAACTTTGCCCTGAACCATTTGTGCAGCTAGTTCCTGCACACCCAGAGCCAATTGTTTACTATGAGAAACAATAACTATTCCGACCACTGCAACACCATCAACTTTGTTGAGAGTCTGATATTGAGCCAGCTACTCGTTGCTCACAAAAATAGCATCAATGTTTCATTACAATTGCAATTGTCCAGAAATCTTTAGAATGATGCGTTACAGCTAGGGCAAGAATGCAATTAGAGTGGATATTCAGAAACAGCCAATACTATTACATAAAATACAATGATATAAAATAACTCTAATTCTAAAAAATATTATTCTCCAATAGTTGACCAATGAACAGCTTCAATACCTGCTTGTGCAAAAGTTTCCACCCATTCCGGTGAAAGATTTATATCAATGAGAATTTTCATGCTGAAGTTAGAGGCAATTCTATCTCCTCAACCCGCCAAGCTGCATAGGCTAAAGCCTCATAAATATCAGCCAATTCCAAATAAGGATAGGCTTTAAGAATTTCTTCTGGAGTTTTACCAGATGCCATTAACCCAACAATAGTACCAACAGTTACCCGCAAGCCACGAATACAAGGTTTACCTCCCATGACTTCAGGGTTGAATGTAATTCTAGTTAGCTGGTTCATACGCGATTTATAGCTATTCTCAATCCCTAGGATAAAGGCTTTTTAATGAGTTAATCTTCCACAACTTCTACCAATTCTTTTAAAGTAACTTCAAATGCCTGAGCGATTTTAAAGACAGCAGATAAGTCAACGGTATTGAGTGCGCCACGTTGGACATAACTTCTCACAGTGTTGTAGTTTACTCCTGAGCGATTAGCCACATCTTTGAGTGTCCAACCTCTCTGTTCAGCTAGTTCTCTAATTTTTAACCTAACGTAGCCCATCCTAAAATAGTTGACAATGATGCGTATGCATCATTGTGTATAAAAAGATTATCTGATGCATACGCATCAAAAGTTGTTTACGCACGTTAAAAGCGATCGCTCGTCTTGCCTGGAAAACATACAGAGCGATGTCTTACGACAAGCCACTTCGTGTCTACGCTATTCCTAACAAATCCCACAAAGTGGAAAGTATTAACCTATGATACCAACCTCAAAGTCAAAATCAAATAGTCATCCTTGGTGTATTATTCGGCAACTACCCAATATGCAACGAATGGTAGTAGCGCGGTTTCATCGTCGTCATGATGCAGATGCTTATAGGCAAATTCTTCAGAGATTGTTACCTACCGCCACCCATGTAATTATATTTGACTCAACAGTTTCAGAAATAAGAGGAGAAGTTGAAAAAACTTTTCTTGAGCAAACTTATTAGATTACGCAAAAAACCTCTCAACCTCTCATCCTCTGTGACCTCTGCGCCTCTGTGATTCGTTTTTCTATAATCGGTATTTCAACAAAAAACCGGGAAACATGAAAGTTTCTCGGTTTAATTTTAATATTAAAACCCTCAGTTTTAGGGAAGCACTACAGCGTTCCCTATAATTCTTTAGCTAAATTAAACTTTAGCAGCAGCCTTGGTGATAGCGTTCAATTCACCTTTAGCATACTTAGCAGCAAAATCTTCTAAAGTAACTTGCTTAATCTTGCTTGCGTTACCAGCAGTACCAAATTGCTGATAGCGTTCAGCACAAACCTTCTGCATATATTTAATAGAAGGCTTGAGGAAGTGACGGGGGTCAAATTCCTTGGGATTTTTTGCTAAAGCTTCGCGCACAGCTGCGGTAATAGCCAAGCGGTTGTCGGTGTCGATGTTAACTTTACGTACACCGCTCTTGATACCTTTTTGAATTTCTTCTACAGGTACGCCGTAGGTTTCAGGAATTGCACCGCCGTACTCGTTAATCAAAGCGATTAAATCTTCAGGTACGGAAGAAGAACCGTGCATTACCAAGTGAGTGTTAGGTAGACGACGGTGAATTTCTTCAATACGGCTAATAGCCAAAATTTCGCCAGTTGGTTTGCGGGTAAACTTGTAAGCACCGTGGCTTGTACCGATAGCTACAGCCAAAGCATCTACTTGGGTTGCTTCTACAAAGCTAACTGCTTCATCTGGGTCAGTTAACAGTTGGGAGTGGTCAAGAGTACCTTCAAAACCGTGTCCGTCTTCAGCTTCACCCGCGCCAGTTTCCAGAGAACCCAAGCAACCGAGTTCGCCTTCTACACTAACACCCAAAGCATGAGCTACATTTACAACTTCGCGGGTTACATTAACGTTGTAATCGAAGCTGGCAGGGGTTTTAGCATCAGCTTCCAAGGAACCATCCATCATCACGCTGGTGAAGTTGTTCTTGATAGCTGAGTAGCAGGTAGAAGGAGCATTACCATGATCTTGGTGCATCACAATGGGAATGTGAGGATAGGTCTCTACAGCAGCCAAAATCAGGTGGCGCAGGAAGTTTTCACCTGCATAGTTACGAGCGCCACGAGAAGCTTGCAAAATGACGGGGCTATCTGTCTCTTCAGCCGCCTTCATAATTGCCTGAATTTGCTCCAGGTTGTTAACGTTAAAAGCTGGGATGCCGTAACCGTTCTCAGCCGCGTGATCCAACAGCAGCCGCATTGGTACCAGCGCCATAGATAGTCCTCCTAATGTGGTTGTCAGCTAGTCGGTGTGAGACGAGCGTAATAGTTACGCTAATCTTAAGAGTTTTTTCAACTTATAGGAAATTATAACTAGTGTCGGGTGTTTATGTTGAAAAAGTTTACGTCATCTCTCATCAAGATGCCCTATGCTTGACTCAGACTACTGTCAAGTATGCTACGTTACAGTTATTTGCTTTGGTAATATGATATTCCAGATAGGCAATTAATGCACTGATATTACCTGTTATTCGCCAGTATCCTCAAAGAAGTTGGACAGATGTAGCCTTTTAAATACCGCAGGCAAACAAAGAATTGGGGACTGGAAGAGATTTCCAATCCCCAATTTCGATTAATTTAGGTTTAGTATCCCTGATCCAGTTGCATCTTCTGCTTTGGGAAACTAGTCTACTTAGTTCAGCTTAGTCCCAATCGGTAATTTCTGCACCTTCACCACCAATACCGATGCCTGTGTTAAAAATTTCTGCATCAGTAATATTCAGATTTTCCATTGATGCGCCATATACATTTGAGTCGTAAATCTGAGCGCGGGTAAAATTGACTCCGTTAAGATTGGCTTTTTTGAAGTTAACGTTGGTGAGAAAAGCTGAAGATAAGTTAGCTGCTTTCAAATTAGCATTGGTGAAATCTGCACCCTCAAGGTTTGCACCTGAAAGATTAGCTTTGGCAAGGTTTGCACCACGTAAATCTGCACCAATTAAATGAGCGCCACTGAGGTCAACTCCTGATAGATTGCACTGCTGACATTCCCCAGTAGACAAAAGCTTTTGTAAATCTTGCGAATTCCCTGCGTTAACAGAGTTTACAAAAAAGAGGGGAGTTGCTAAGGCTAGAGCCGCAAATAGCTTGAGTTTCATAATTTTTCCCCCTTGTAATGAAGTTGCATCCGTTCTTTTCCTCACGATTCTATTATCTCACTAAATTTCTACACAATAGTTGATTAAACTCACAAAATGACGGTGATGTTGAATAGGTTGGTAGACGGCGCGAAAAGAGCGTTGATGCGGGTTTTGCGTTGTCAATCATAGAGAAACTCCACATAAAATCACCAGTTTTTATCTTGTTAAATCTTTTTAAGATTTTCAATTATTTATTTTGATTTGTCATTAGTTGTTAACAAGAATTTTTCTATTATTAATTAGCACTCAGTAATTGAGTTAAGCGGTGTATTAAGATACTAGAAAATTATTGATGTACTGGTTGACTAACTGCGGCTGTTCTTGCTGTACCCAATGTCCACAATTGGGAATATACTGAATTTGGAAGTTGCTAACGTAGGCATCAGTCCCATAAGTAAGCTCTTTACCAAGAGCGGTATCATTTTCTCCCCAAATCATCAGTGTTGGAACAGGCAAAATTCCCCACTTCTTGTTGGGTAAAAATGAGGTTAAATTATTGCGGTAATAGTTCAACATGGCTGTTAAAGCACCGGGTTTAGCAGCAGCATTTTTATAAGCTTCTAGGTCAGATGAAGTGAAAGCATTTTTATTAACTGCTGTGCCTTGAATAGTCTGGGCAATTATTTGATAGTCAAAAGATTGTAGCAGGAATTCTGGAATTGCAGGCAGTTGAAATAAGAACATATAAGAACTGCGTAGCAACTGTTGAGGAGTTAAGAATCCTTGAGAAAATTTTGCTGGATGCGGTAGGTTAAGTATAATTAATGTTTCCAACATTTCTGGGTGAGTATAGGCAAAAAACCAAGCGATCGCACCTCCCCAATCATGCCCAACTAACACACATTTTTCGTGACCTAAACCTTTAATTACCCCCTCAATATCTTTGACAAATTCATCCATAATATAAGCAGATTGCTCTTTTGGTTTCTCACTATCGTTATAGCCACGCAAATCAAGAGCAACTACTTGGAAATTTTGGGCAAATTCTGGTATTTGATGCCGCCAAGAATACCAAAATTCAGGAAACCCATGTAACATCAACATTAAAGGCCCTGTTCCTTGGGTGACATAGTGTAATTTCACACCATTGGTAGTTATATATTTGTGTTCCCATGAATTTTTCATTTTAGATATATGTTGTATTTAATCTAGAAGTAACCTAACTTTTGTTGAATTATGTACCGTCTTCCTAAAGCAAACATCTGTTAAAAGGCAGTGTTTGAGGTGGTAGTAATGTCAGAGAATCTTTATATAAAGTATGAAGTATGAAGTGTGAAGTCTAAATTTCATACTTCACACTTCATACTTCCCTAAAGCTATGAAAACAACAGAAATTCGTGGTGTCTGGCTGACAACCACCGATAGTAAGGTTTTCCGGTCAAAGCAACGCATTGCACAAGCGATGGACTTGTTGGCAGAGACGGGATTTAATGTGGTGTTCCCAGTGGTTTGGAGTAAGGCTGTTACTATGTATCCCAGTCAAACTATGCAGCAGACCTTCGGGGTAGAAATTGATCCGATGTCTGTTGGTCATGACCCTTTAGCGGAGGTAATAGCTGAAGCACGACGAGTGGGGTTAAAAATCATCCCTTGGTTTGAATACGGCTTTGCTAGTTCTTACAACTTGAATGGTGGAATGCTGTTACAGCAAAAACCCGAATGGGCGGCGCGTGACTGCAAAGGTAATTTGTTGCAGAAAAATGGTTTTGAGTGGATGAATGCTTTTCATCCCCAGGTGCAAGATTTTCTATTGAACTTGGTTTTGGAAGTGGTGAAAAATTATGATGTGGATGGGATTCAAGGAGACGATCGCTTTCCGGCTTTACCATGTGAAGGTGGTTATGATCCTTTAACTACTGCCCGTTATCAACAGCAATTTGGCCGTCGTCCACCCAACAACCCCCAGGATAAGCAATGGTTACAGTGGCGTGCCGATATTTTGACAGATTTTTTGGCGCGTCTTTATGGCGAAGTCAAAAGAATTAACTCTAATTTGTTGGTGTCGATGGCCCCGAATATTTATGATTGGGGATTTCGAGAATATCTGCAAGACTCTGCTGCTTGGTTGAAGTTGGGAATAGTTGATATGATTCATCCGCAGATATATCGCCGTGACTTTAATAGTTATAGAGCGATCGCCAATCAACTAGCAAGCTGTCAGTTTACAGATGCGATGCCAAAGTTAGCACCGGGAATTTTGATGAAACTTGGTAGTTACTCCATCAGCCCAGAATATCTTGTGCAGGCGATCGCCTACAACCGTCGACTAGGAATTTTTGGAGAAGTCTTCTTTTTTTACGAAGGTTTGCGAGAGAATAACAATGCTCTTGCTCAAGTCTTGCGGAATGGCCCTTATGCTAAACCTGCTGCATTTCCCACTTTGACTGACTTGCAGCGACCTAGCAATAGCATTTCTTTGTCTTTGTGGCAGAGAATCAAGAGATTCCTAAAAAAATCTTTTTTAAAGGACAGGGCGCGTGGCAGATAATTTACACATATATAGCAATCCTAAATCATGCGTGAGAAAGAACAAAGGACAAAGAACAAATGTCAAATGACGATCTACACGAAAATTCTTACACATCAAACAGACTTGCTATAGAACAGGTGATTCAAACCCTCAAACAAGATTTACCTACACTTTTTGAAAAAGATATTTCTTATGACATTTATACACAGAATATCTATTTTCAAGACCCAGTAAATAAATTTAAATATAAATTCAATTATCGAATTATTTTTTGGACATTACGATTTCACGCCCAACTATTTTTTACTCAAATTGCCTTTGATTTACATGAAGTTTATCAGTCTGCGGAAGACACTATTTTAGCTAAATGGAGTGTGCGCGGTGTGTTGCGTGTGCCTTGGAAAGCCAAGATATTTTTTAATGGTTATTCAACATACAAATTTAACTCAGATAATTTGATATACGAACATATAGATACCTGGGATAGAAAGCCAAGCGAGATTTTAAAGCAGTTTATCCAGAAAGGATAAAACTTGAGTTTGTTGAAGAAGAATTCAGCATTAATTAGTGGGGGATTCAGACCCGCCATTATATATAATGTTAATTGATAACGTTGATAATTTCTATTAGCAAAAACAATAAAATAATGCCAAGAAAAATATTTGTCGGACTAAACACAGTCAGATTTCAGCATCCCTTTGATCAAAAAGCGTTGGCTGCTTTGAATAAAATGCCTGGGTTGCCTTTAGTGTTGAAAAAGGTAAATGAGTATGGAATTGACCGTTTACTCAGAATGCAAATTATTGGTGGTGAATTTCGGGTGACACCGCAAAATTTTCCTAAATTAGATGGTGCGTTTGCAGAAAGTTGTGAAATTATTGACCTGACTCCGAAGCCAGAACTATATCTATTTCGTGGTACGGGACATATTCAAACCAATGCTGTTGGTGTAGAAAAACCAATGGTGAGTGTGAATTTAGAAGCTATGGAATGGTATTCACACGATGAATTGCTGTTTGCTTTTGGATGTGAAATTGCCCGCATCAAAAGTAAATATATCGCTTATCAGCAAATGGCTAATGTGATGCCACTGTTAAAAAATATTATTAACAGTACAACTTTTGGTTTGGGAGGTTTAGCTGCTAGTGGAATAGAAGTAGCTTTATTTAATTGGATTATGATGTCGAAATTTACTGGCGATCGCGCGGGTTTATTAGCATGTCAAGATATTAATATTGCCATCACTGCACTCATGAAGTTGGCTGGATTACCATCTGAATATTTAAATGCAAATACAATTGCTGATTTTCAAGCTCAAGCTCGTGAATTTTCTACCATCACTTTTGATAACCTGGATCAAGTCACTAAAATCTTAAGTTTCATGGAATATAAATTTCCTTGGGCTGTGATGCGGACTTCTGAATTGTTGAAGTGGGTTGATTCAGGAGAATATGACAAGTTAATGCAAGCAGAAAATCTAGAATATACAGAAAATACAGCAGATTCAGAAGATTGGCAGTTTATGTCTTCTTGGTAGCTGATCATTCCCACATCCATTCCCCCACTCCCTCTTTTCAAGCTAAATGTATTGTTATGAGTTCTTTGACATTAAATTTAGATAAGCTTTTGTGCTTACAAGTTGCACAATTGAAATTTTGGGGAAAAACTTCAAACCCTCTCCCCTGCTCCTCTGCTCCCCTGCCACGCCAGTCGCTTCAAGTCGGGAAACCCGCCCAACGCGCTGGCTCCCCTTGCGGTCTCAACAAGCAAATTAAATGATTATTAGCTTACCGTTCACCTCACAGACGAACAGTTTTATCAATTATGTCAAAATAACCGTGAGTTGAAATTTGAGCGCACTACCAAAGGACAATTAATTATTATGTCACCTGTTGGTGGAGAAAGTGGTAATCGAGAAGCTGACTTAATTATTGATTTAGGAATTTGGAATCGCCAAACTGGACTGGGTTATGTTTTTAGTTCTTCTACTATATTTAAGTTACCCAATGGTGCTGATCGTTCTCCAGATGTCGCTTGGATAAAGCTGGAACGTTGGCAAGCACTTACTCCTGAACAAAGACGGAAATTCCCTTCTATTGCACCAAATTTTGTCATTGAGTTAAGGTCAGCAACAGATGATTTGGCAATGTTGCATTCTAAAATGCAAGAATATATGGATGCAGGTGTGCGATTAGGATGGTTGATTAATCCTCAACAGCAACAAGTGGAAATTTATCGCCTAAAACAGGATGTGGAAGTACGAAATTTGCCTACAGAATTATCAGGTGAAAATGTCTTACCAGAATTTAGCTTGAGTCTATCTTGTTATTAAGTTTATCGAAACTTGGCCAAATACTGAAAATAAAAAAGGAGCCAGAATTCAGAATTCAGAATATTCTACCCATAAAGCGAAAAGTTGGAGCGCCGTCGAACGGTGAGGCAGCGCCCCAGGAGCGACTGCCGAACCTCGAAGAGGCGATCTGAACTTTTCAAGACAGGGCATTAGTTTTAATTTTTTTGCCCACAAGGGGCAAGGTTTTAAACCAATATTCATTACCCAGTCGTCCAGAATTCAATTCTCAATTCTGACTCCGTTCGGACTTCGGCGTGAGCGCTCAGTCGAACGCTGACGCTCAAGCCGAAGCCTGACTCCTGAATTCTTCTGATAAATATTTTAAGATTCAGAGAAAGAAGCTGATGATTTAGTATCTTGAACTAAATCTCAACTTCTGCTTCATCAAGAGGTCGTCCGACAAAATTATCTAACTATAATTTAAAATAAAAATACTAGAATTACATAAAAAATTAATTTTTTAACTAGTTTAAGTTACCCTGTGTTTGGTAAATGTCAACTATAAAATATCAGGTTTGATTTAAATTATGTTTATGTAATATTTTTTGTTACGCATAGCAACAAAAGTAAATATTACGTGTAGCGCAGGCATCGCCTGTGACAAAATTCATTCTAGAGTTGACTCAATTAATCTAGTTATAGTTAAAAATAGACTAGCTCAAATTCTCAGTTTTCATCAAAAATGTGTATTATTAACTGTAGTTAATAACTTTATTAAATAGAGATAATTAATTGTTAATTAAATTGTGAAATAAGGCAAGTTTGTGCTAAGAATTATTTATTAAGTCTAGCAAGAAAATAATAACTTAGACCTTCTTATCCAAGAAGGAAAAAATATTGTAATAAAGATTACAGGAACTTGTTCAAGGTAACACAACTTTATGGAAGAGAGATAAGATTATGTTTGTTGGCTTTAAATATCTATGTTTTGAGATATTTAAAGCCAAATATCTCTAGTATGTAGATTAAACTGAAGCAATGACAAACCCCCAAAAATTCCAGGGTGAATGTATGTTTGTTGTGCGTCTAAGCCCAGAACTAACTTATCCCATCTATAAAATATAAAGGTGGAGTAAAAGGTGACAAGTATTGATAATCACATCTTCTCTTTTTCAGGAGAAGTATTAATTCCTCAAGCTCCTCCTGAGTATAAGTCGGGATTTATCGGCATTATTGGTCGTCCAAATGTCGGTAAATCTACTCTGATGAATCAATTAGTTGGGCAAAAAATTGCCATAACATCACCAGTAGCACAAACTACACGTAATCGTTTACGCGGAATTCTGACCACAACAGAAGCACAGTTAATTTTCGTCGATACACCGGGAATTCATAAACCCCATCATCAATTGGGGGAAGTTTTAGTTCAGAATGCCAAAATTGCGATTGAATCAGTAGATGTGGTGCTGTTTGTAGTAGATAGTACAGCAGCTTGTGGCGCAGGCGATCGCTATATTGCTGAGTTATTAACTCACAGCCACACACCCGTAATTTTGGGACTGAATAAAACCGACCAACAATTAGAGAATTCCCAGTTTATTGACGAAAGTTACCAGCAACTAGGTGATGCTAATCAATGGCCTATAGTGAAATTTTCTGCCAAGACTGGCGCAGGATTGCCAGAACTGCAAGAATTACTCATTGATAATTTAGAAACCGGCCCCTTATACTATCCTCCCGACTTGGTAACAGACCAACCAGAACGGTTTATTATGGGCGAATTAATTCGGGAACAAATTTTGCTGTTAACCCGTGAAGAAGTGCCTCACTCTGTGGCGATCGCCATTGATAAAGTAGAAGAAACATCAGCTATTACCCGCGTACTCGCCACCATCCACGTCGAACGAGATTCTCAAAAAGGCATTTTAATTGGTAAAGGCGGCTCAATGCTCAAGGCCATTGGCAGTGCAGCCCGCGAACAAATTCAAAAACTCATCTCTGGCAAGGTATACCTGGAACTCTTCGTCAGAGTCCAGCCAAAATGGCGACAGTCTCGGTTAAATTTGGCAGAGTTTGGCTATCGCGTGGAAGAATAAAGAAAAGTCAAAAGGCAAAAGTTATTCGACTGTTGACTCTTGACGATTGACCACTTGCCCTGAGCGTAGCCGAAGGGTTGACTCTTGACAAGATAAAAAAATGTCTACCAATTCTAGCCATCCCTTAAATCTGCCGACTGATACACCTGTGTTACGGGTGTTGATTGTGGAAGATGATCCGATGATGCAACTGGGACTAGAACAATCATTGATGGCGCAACCCCAGTTAGAAATTGTCGGACAAGCAGAAGATGGTTACTTAGGGGTGCAAGCAGCCTTAAAATTAAAACCAGATTTGGTAGTCATGGATATTGGTTTACCGCGCCTGGATGGAATTGCCGCCACGCAGCAAATTAAAGCTGCATTACCAGAAACTCATGTAGTGATGCTGACATCTCACACTACCGAAACAGAAGTGATTGCTGCACTGTCGAGTGGTGCAGATGCTTATTGTATCAAAGGTGCGAGTGTAGAAAGACTGTTAAAAGCGATCGCAGCTGCTGTTGATGGTGCAACTTATTTAGATCCGCAAATTGCCAGACGTGTAATTGATAATCTCAAACCGCCCGCAACTCAGGGAAACACTGCCAACTTATCGACAAGAGAGTTAGAAGTTTTAAAACTGATGGTAGAAGGTTTGAGTAACCCAGAAATTGCCGAAAGACTATATCTTAGTCCCAACACTGTGAAAACTCATGTGCGGGGGATTATGAACAAACTAGCAGTTGATGATCGCGTCCAAGCAGCCGTGGTTGCACTGCGATCGGGTTTGGTGTAGTTATGGACACGATATCATTGCATTGTTCTGCTATTGAATACTGATTCATTGGGTATATTCTCCTTTATGCCCACAAAGATGGGCAGCAACTGCGATGATTGTGGTTGGTTCAACTGGTTTTGCTAAATGGCGTTGAAAACCAGATGCCCTGGCTTGTTGCCGATCAAACTCTCCCGCATAAGCAGTCAAGGCAATGGCTGGAATTTGCCTGCCTTGCTCGCTCGCCCGAATCTGCTGCATTAACATATAGCCATCCATCTCTGGCATCCCAATATCGCTGACAATCAAATCGGGAATAAACTGCTCAATCGCTTGCAGTGCCTCAATTGCGGATGAGGCACTCTTGACGAGCGCACCTGCTTGCTCTAGAACAAAGACAACAAACTCACGGGAATCTGGCTCATCATCCACCACCAGGATGTAAATACCACTCAAATCGTTATTCGTTGAGACTGAGGTCTCTGTTGACGACGGATTCGATAGCTTTGCCAGCGGCAGTTTGACTGTAAAGGTGGCACCATTGTCTTCTCCTAGACTCTCGACTGCAATTGTGCCGCCATGCAGTTCAACAATTTGCCGCGCGATCGCCAGTCCCAACCCTAGCCCACCAAACTTGCGCGTCGTGGCAGCATCTTCCTGGCGAAAATGTTCAAACACGTAGGGCAGAAACTCAGGATTAATCCCTTTTCCAGTATCTCTGACTTGGATTTGGGCATGAGTTGCTCCTTGAGTCAAGGCGATTGTAATTTGACCGCCTGGAGGAGTGAATTTCACAGCATTCGATAACAGATTCCACACCACCTGCTGCAATCGTCCGGCATCGCCCATGACTGCCCTAGTCGTGAGTGGAAGCGTGGTCTGAATCTGGAGTAGTTTCGCTTCGGCAGCTAATCGCACAGTTTCTAAAGCGGCAGCAATCACCAGGCTCAAATCAACAGGCATGATATTCAGGCTGAGTTTCCCTTGGAGAATGCGAGAGATGTCAAGCAGATCGTCAATCAGTTGTGCTTGTAGTTGGGCATTGCGGGCGATCGTAGCCAGTGCCGTCTGGGTTTTTGCCGCGTCTAATTTTCCCTGTTGCAATAGCTTCGTCCAACCCAAAATGGGATTAAGGGGCGATCGCAATTCATGGGACAGCACCGCTAAAAATTCGTCTTTGATGCGGTTGGCGTTCTCGGCGGCTTCTCTTGCTGCCTGTTCTTGCTGTAGAATGCGCTCACGATCGCGTTCAACTTGAACGCGATCAGTAATGTCATTGGAGATGCCAATTAACCCAACTATCTCTCCCGCTTCATTGCGGTAAGGAACTTTCATACCTAAAAACGTGCGAATACCATCGGGAGATTCTTCCACGACTTCCATTTGTCCAGATTCCATAATGCGGCGATCGTTTTCTATCACTCTGGCGGCATCTTCCAGATTGGCGTAGAGATCGCAATCACGATAGCCAATCACTTCCTGGGCCGTCTTGCCCAAAACTTTCAACGTGGCAGGGTTGGCATAAATAATTCGTCCTTGTCGGTCTTTCACAAAAATGGGTGTAGGAGCAGACTCGTTAACAATGTCCAAAATCGCGTTCTTTTGACGCAGTTCGGCTTCCAACTGTTTAAGTCCGGTGATTTCAGTTGAAGTGCCATACCATTTGCGAACCTGTCCTTGCTGGTCGAGCAGTGGAACGGCGCGGGTGAGAAAATACAGGTAGCTGCCGTTCGCCTGAACCAAGCGAAACTGTGATTGATAGGGCGATCGCGCCTTTTGTGCCTGAGCAAAATCAGCCAAGAGTTGCTGAGTATCTTCGAGGGGAATGGATTGTCCCATCAACGCCGGATCGCGGCTTTGCTCTAAGGTTAGCCCAGTGTATTCTGTCCAGCGATCGTTGATGAACTCCAACACCCCATCCGCATTAGAAACATAAACAATTTGCGGCATAGCATTGGCCATCTGGCGAAATTCAGCTTCGCTCTGACGCAGTTTTTCAACGGCTCGTGTATGCTCAATCAGCGACCAGAGGCGAGAGACAACTTCTTGTAATAATGCCACTTCATCCGCTCGCCAATCCCGCACCATTTGGGCATTGACCACCAGACTTGCGACCCAGCGCCCTTCATAAACGCAGGGAACTGTAATAAAAGCACGAGTGTCAAAGGAAGTGTATGTCTGTGCAAACGTTGCTGTGTCAGGATTGGTCATGACATCTGAGACAACAACCGTTTGACCTGCCTGACACTGAATTAGCAAGTCTGGCAAACTGAAATCTGATAATTGATGAATACCAACAGCGCTGGGAATCTCTTGCCGCCGCCAGTCTTGCTTGATAATCACCAGCCCATTGTCTAAATCGACATCGTGCCAGAGACAGCGATCAACGTTGAGATATTCTCCCACCTGACTCATCGCTGACCATAGCATCTCATCGGCATCAGCCAGTTGGCGTAACCGCGCATCTAGCTGACCGAGAAACTGCTCGCCCTGTTCAGTGCGTTTGCGATCGCTGATATCTCGAAAGAAAATCGACAATCCAGTGAATGATGGATAAACGTGAACCTCAACCCACAAATCCAACGGGGCATAATATTCCGCAAAATCTACTGCCACTTGTTCGCTGAGCGATCGGCGATACTGGAATTCAAACTGAGCGCCAACTGTGGCAGGAAAGCATTCCCACATGGTTCTGCCCAGCAATGCCTCTAAGGGAGTTTGCAACACTTGTTGAGCTGCTTCATTGGCATAAGTAAAGCGAAACTCGCGATCCAGTGCCATAAAAGCATCGGTGACGCGCTTGAGAATGGTTCGCTCTCGCGCTTGTGCTTCTTGGCGCAGCCGTGCCAGTTTCAGGGTGGCTTCGACCTTTGCCAGCAGTTCCCGCGCTGAGAACGGTTTAATCAGATAATCATCGGCTCCGGCTTCGAGTCCTTCAATGCGGGATTCTTCTCCCGCCCGTGCTGATAACAAAATAATCGAAATCTCTTGCGTTTGAGGATGTTCTCGCAGTTGACGCAACAAGCCAAACCCATCCAAGCGCGGCATCATCACATCCGTTAGCACCAAATCGACAGCACGTTCTTGGATTGCCTCCCATGCCGCCATACCATCACTCACCGCTACCACTTCATAGTACTGGCTCAACAAGCGCGTGACATATTCGCGCATATCAGCATTGTCATCAGCCAGGAGAATCCGGGCAGAGGGGCGGAGGGGCGGAGGAGAAATTAAGCTCCCCTGCTCCCCTGCTCCCCTGCTCCTCTGCTCCCCTGCCTCTTCCGTCAGCCAACGCGATGCTTCCTCGACAAACGCAGCCGTTCCTAGCGCGGTCGATTGTCGAGTCCGGGGGGTTTGAATTTGCTCTTGCGGTAGATGCGTCGAACCAAGGGGAATCGCCACAGTAAACGTGGTGCCTTGATCTAAAACGCTCGTGACCTGAATCGAACCTCCGTGCAGTTTCACAAGTTCTTGTACAAGGGCGAGTCCAATCCCTGAGCCTTCATAGGTGCGTGATTTAGTGCCACTGACACGATGAAATCGTTCAAACAATCGCGGTAATTCTGCTCTTGGAATACCAACACCCGTATCTGCAACCTGTAATTCAACTTGATCGGCGATCGCGCGTAATCTCACCGTGATGCTGCCGGTGAATGTGAACTTGAAAGCATTCGACAGCAGATTTAGCACAATCTTTTCCCACATATCACGATCAACATACACAAATTCTGGCAGTGCCGGACACTCTACTTTCAGCTGCAATCCGGCTTGTTCAATCAGGGAGCGAAATACACTGGCTAAGTCGCTGGTGAATGCAGCTAAATCGGTCGGCTCATACATCGCCTGCACCCGTCCCGCTTCAATCCGCGAAAAATCGAGCAGTGTGTTGACTAATTTTTGTAAGCGCAATCCGTTGCGCTGTACTAGTTGTAACTGTTCTTGCTCATTGGGTTGTAAACGTTCATCCAAGGTGTTAGCCAGTTCCTCCAGGGGACTCAACATGAGCGTCAAGGGAGTGCGAAATTCATGGCTAATGTTACTGAAGAAGACGGTTTTAGCGCGATCAAGTTCTACTAAAGCTTCCGCTCGTTGACGCTCTTGTTCATAAGCTCGAGCATTGGCGATCGCCCCTGCCATCTGCCCAACAACTTGAATAAAGAAATCTCGGTAATTATCGTCGAGTCGGCGACGCGGGCTAGCGACAGCCACCAGCACTCCGGTTACTTTACCTTGCCCAGTGGTAGCAATTGGCAATACCATTGCTTCCTGTGGTGGCTCTGACCAGGGGCTACCAGGGAGTTTTCCAAAGCGAGATTCTAGGTCATTGATCTCTTGGAACTTGCCAGTACGAGCAGCCAGAGCGATCGCCCAGCTATCAGTATCATCCGCCGCAGTCAGATCTACTACTGCTGGACTGATAGAACTGTCTGAGGCATCAGTGCTGCCACATAGCCGAGCGTGTTTCCCGTCCTGGTCAATTAGGTAGAGCAGGGCAAAAGGAATGTCAAACGGATCGGACTTGAAAGCCTCAACCATCAAGTAGCAAAACTCTTCGGCAGTTTTCGCGGTTTCGGTTTTAGCTGCTTCCCGAAGCAGTCGAGTGCGGCGCTCGTTCAACACGCGATAGGTGGTTTCACTGACAACGTTAAACACACCATCAATCACGCCCCCCTGCCCCTGGATAGGATTGAAGGTGTACTCGAAAAAGCACTCTTCAGTATAACCAAACCGATACATTGACAAAAGTTCATCGTTATGAAATGTGCCTTCACCCGTCGCTAAAACGCCTGCCAATTCAGGCCCAATGTCGTCCCAAATCTCAGGCCAGACTTCGCGTGCGGGGCGACCCAATGCCCACGGGTGCTTGTCACCGACGATTGGCCGCCAAGCGTCGTTGTAGAGTAACAAGCTCTCTTGCCCCCAGTAGATGGCGATGGGGAAGCGGGAATTGAGGCAAATACTCAGTGTTGATCGCAGGCTTTGAGTCCAAGTTTCCACAGCACCTAGCGGGGTTTGCGACCAATCAAGCGATCGCATTCGCATTGCCATTTCGCCTTTGCCTACAAACATCTGTTCAGCCGTTGAACGATCCTGAGTCATATCATGTCCGCCTAAATTAGTGCTAATTCCCCTCATCTTTCACAAAACCAGAAAATCCCCTCTTTTTCCCTGCCTTGAGAGAGTGCTGAGTGCGAAGTTTTCCCCTGCTCATAGCCCTCCCTTTCGCCCACACAGACGGGCTGCAATTTTCACAATTTCGGTTGGCTCAACTGGTTTGGCTAGATGCCGTTGAAACCCTGCCTGTAATGCTTGTTGGCGATCAAATTCTCCAGCGTAGGCAGTGAGCGCAATGGCTGGAACTTGGCGAGCGGGCGATCGCACCCGAATCTGCTGCATCAACATATAGCCATCCATTTCTGGCATCCCAATATCGCTGACAATCAAATCGGGAATAAACTGCTCAATCGCTTGCAGTGCCTCAATTGCGGATGAGGCACTCTTGATGATCGCACCTGCTTGCTCTAGAACAAAGGCGACAAACTCACGGGAGTCTGTTTCATCATCCACTACTAAGATGTGGATGTCACTTAAATCGTCATCCGTGGAGACTGAGGAAATTGCTGAAGACAAGGTTAGAGTTGATACGGATGCCAGCGGGAGTTGGACTGTAAAGGTAGCACCCTGCGCTTTACCTGGACTATCAACCGTAATTGTTCCACCATGCATTTCCACAATCTGACAAGCGATCGCCAGTCCTAACCCCAATCCCCCAAAATTGCGAGTGGTGGCTGCATCTTCTTGGCGAAAATGTTCAAACACGTAGGGCAAAAACTCAGGATTAATCCCTTTTCCAGTATCCCTGACTTGGATTTGGGCATGAGTTGCTTCTTGAGTCAAGATGATCGTGATTTGCCCACCTTGAGGCGTAAACTTGACAGCGTTGGATAATAGATTCCAAACTACCTGCTGCAAGCGTCCCGCATCGCCCATTACTATGCCAATCTCTGGGGGGAAAATGGTTTGAATTTGCAGTGCCTTGGCTTGGGCGGCTAAATGAACAGTTTCTAAAGCGGATGAAATAACTATCCTTAAGTCAACGGGCATCTGATTCAAACTCAATTTGCCGCGCAGAATGCGGGAGATGTCGAGCAGATCCTCAATCAGTTGAGCCTGAAGTTGAGCGTTGCGTTCGATCGTCGCCAACGCGGTCTTCGTCCTGGTTGTGTCCAGTTTGCCTTGCTGTAACAGCTTTGACCAACCCAGAATTGGGTTGAGGGGCGATCGCAACTCATGAGACAGCACTGCCAAAAACTCATCTTTGACGCGGTTGGCGCGATCTGCTGCCTCTCTTGCGGCTTGTTCGCGGGCAAGGAGTTGTTCTCGTTCTGCCTCAATACGTTTTTGCTCCGTGATATTGAGAACAGTGCCGACAAAGCGTTGTGGTTTGCCAGCCGCATCAAAGTAAGCTTGTCCTTTTGCTGAGATCCACCGTTCCACTCCATCTTGCAGCCCGATTGTGCGATATTCTATGTCATACTTACCGTCACTAGCTGGGGAGAGAGCCACTTGTATGACTCGTTCTAGTCGGCCCTTGTCGTCAGGGTGCAGTCCAGCAAAAAACACCTCAATGCTGATTTCAGTTGCGGGTGGTAAACCAAACATGGCTTTGCAACCTCGATCCCAAGTTAGCTGATTGGTGATCAGGTTCCAGTCCCAGGTGCCTAATTGAGCAGACTCGATGGCTGTGCGGAAGCGGTTTTCACTGTCGCGTAAGGCGGCTTCAGCACGGGCGCGTTCGACTGCTGCCCAAGTGCGTTCAGCGACTTCTTCGGTCAGTGCCACTTCGTCGGGTGTCCAATCTCGCGCACCGGCTGCGTGAACTGCCAATCCAGCGACGAACACGCCCTCTTTGAGCAACGGAATGCCAATGTATGCCCCAATCTGAATTGCGGCGTAAGCGGATCGCTGCTCCGGGGACAGGTTAGGGTCGGCTGCCACATCAGACACGGACACAGCGCGACCTGTGCGGTAGGCTGCAAGCAGTTTCGAGCCGAACGAATCAATCGGGTAGCTGCCAGCAAGTGCATCGACTTCATTGACATAATCTCGCTCAACCACGTAATTAGCGCCGCGAACCTCGAAGTACGCCACGCGGTTCGCACCGAGATATTCACCAAGCACACGGCTGGCTGTCGCCTGAATCTCTACTGGGTCAGCAAGTGGGCGGAGTGCGTCAGTAAAAGAGACGCGGAGAGTATTTAATGCCGCAGTGCGCTGTAAGATTGCTTCTGAGAGTTTGCGATCGCTGATATCTTTGAACACAATTGCCACTTTGCGCTCTGACGGCTGCCCAGTACGGCAAGCATACACATCGAACCAGCGATTCATCGGTTCAGAACCATTCTCGAAACGAACGGATTCACCTGTCAGGGCAACTTGTCCGTAAATCTCAAACCAGTGGTCTTCCAGGTCAGGAACAAGCTGACGTGCCGTTTTGCCCACGGCTTGTTGCAGTCCTGTTTGTTGCTCAAACACCGGATTTATTTCTAAGAAGCGGTAATCGCTCGGTGTATCGTTTTCATCAAATAGCATTTCAACAATGCAAAAACCTTCATCGATTGACTCAAACAGCGTGCGATAGCGTTCTTCTGATTGGCGTAACGCAGCCTCAGCAAGTTTACGCTCGTCGATGTCAATCACCGAACCGATATAGCCTTTGAATACACCGTCTACCCCAAACCAGGGTTTGGCAGCGTCAATGCAAGTCCGATATTGTCCATCTTGGCGACGGAGGCGATATTCGAGTTGAAAGGCTTGCTGGCGATCATTGGCGGCTAGAAAAATGGCTTGGGAGGATTCGCGATCATCTGGATGGGTGGCACCAAGCCAGCCAAACCCTAATCCGGTGGTCTCGGTTTGCCCTGTGAAGTCATACCAGCTACGACTGAGGTAGGTGCAGTAGCCTGTAGCATCCGTCACCCAAACCATCATCGGCGCATTGTCTGCCATGTTGCGAAACCGTTCTTCACTCGCTTGGAGTTCGGCTTCTGCTTGTTTGCGGTCGGTAATGTCGAGTGACATCCCCTGCATCTGAAGCGGAGTGCCATCAGAGTCATAAAACGTGCAGCCTCGAACCAGCGCCCAGTGAATACTACCATCGTCCCAAACATTGCGGTATTCTACGTCATACTCCAAATGCTGCTCGATTACCTGTTGAATCGCTGCCTCTACCCAAGCTCGGTCGTCTGGATGAATCCGATTGAGCAAGACTTGATGGGAGAAATCAGCATCGGGTGATAATCCATAGTTTGCTTTGCACTGATCGGAAGTCAGTAGCTCATTGGTCTTGAGGTCTAGTTGCCAAGAACCTAGTTTTCCAATCTTCAATGCTAATTTCAACCGCGATTCACTTTCTTGTAAAGCGACTTCGGCGCGTTGGCGATCGCTTTCCAGGCGCACGCGATCGGTGATATCTTGAAACACGTTGACCGCAGCGCTCACAACCCCAGCAGCGTTGCGAATCGGGTTAATGTTGACCAGGACGTGAATCCGAGTCCGATCCGGTCGCTCGATAATCAATTCTCGGTTGACGATCGCAATTCCCGTTGCAAACACTTGCTGCGCCGGCCACTGCTTTGGTTGCAGCAGCGTTCCATCTGGCAGATACACGCGCCAAGCCTCGCCCGGTGTCCACTTTTTATCTTGCAGGTTCAGTTCCTGCCCCCACAACTCCACCGCTTGCTGGTTGTAGTACAATATCGTGCCATCGGCTTGGCAGGTGTAGACAGCAGCCGGGTTGATGTTGACCAACTGCCGCAGATTTTCCTCGATTAGCTGGCGTTTTTGGACTGCGATCGGCAACTGTTCGTTCTCACGGCTCACCGCTTTGTATGCTTGTACCAAGCTCTCATATTGTCCTTTCAACTGCCGCAGCGCTGCCAACTCTTCTAACACCTTTTGGTTCAAGGTGTTATTCTTAACCTCCGGGTCGTTGAGTAGACAAACGGCAAGCGTTTCATGGGTTGCCAGCAGGTGATTGATGTCATCCTCAAAGCGCAGTTCTAGGTGAGTTTGCGTCCAGTAGTGAGCCATTCGCACGAACGCCAGGAACACGTTGATCAACTCTAGCCGTGCGCTGCCCAACATCTGCCGCAGGGCAACCATCGCTCTCGGAGCATCGGGTGTCTGCAAAAACACATGGGTGGCACAGGCAAAGATTGCAGTTTCTAAAGCAGTGTCAGGACTGGGAAATTCAAAGCGTTCTGGATCGTCGGCGGCACAGAGAGCGAGCGCTGGTTCTAATTCCTCGCCCCGTAGAAGCGGACGTTGCAGCAGCGGCAGCACTTGCTCAATTGTTTGGGGGAGGCAATGGCGATCGCCAGCTGGGTATCCTAACCCAACCAAAAATCCAACGTGCCGAGCGATACAGTAGCGCACCTCACAAAAGCGCGAGAGGTAGACAAATAACCGCTCTTTAAATAGCGATGGCAGCGGACTATCTAAGTAAGCGAATCGGGCAAATCCCCAGAGGTTGACTGTCACCTCTGGGGTGTTACTGGCAAGCCGAAAAAAGTTTGGCAGGACACCAAAGCGTTGCTCAATCTCTTCATGTAAAGGCATTTGCGCCATAACTACGGTTCCCGAATTCGCAAGTTTATTTTATCAATGGGACAGATGGCAGTTTAAAAAGTAAAAAGTAAAATTTGCCTGATTCATGACTATTTTTCTTTCTTTTGCCTTTTTACTTTTTACTTTTGCTTTATTCGGTTACGTTTTGCTAATTCTCTTCATCAAAGTACTCTGCAAGCAGAATCGGAGCGCAAATTCGGTGAAACTTAACCGGAGAATCTTTCATTTCATAAAGCATATTTTTTAGCTGCATGAGTGCCAGGGGCGAAGGCTGAGTACGGTTGTTCTCCCAGCGGGCGATTGTCGGCACGGCGACTTTTAGTTGCATAGCAAATTGGGCTTGGGTCAGTCCCAATAGTTGACGCAGTTGGCGGACAAAGATGCCAATGTCGGTACGCGGTTGGGTTGACGTGCGAGGTGTGTTGGTCATCAATCTTCCCTTTGCGATCAATTAGCGATCAGTTGATACTTCATTTATCACAAGATATAAGCTGAGGATTAAGCATCTATCGCTTGAGGTAGATTTATACCAATTCGTAATTAATAATTCGTAATTACGTAAGCCTAGCAGTATCTGGTTTTGTGGGTTTGAATCTGTTGCCGAATTTTAGAGAATTGGTATTAGCGAAGGCGATCAGCTCCTATTTTTAAAGAAGATAATAGCTTTGGTAAATCTTCCATCAAAAATTCTAGGTCGATAACCGCAATTTATTCACGAATAACAGAAACTAGATAAAGATAGTATTCTTGATATAGTTTAATTAGCCCTTTTCTATCACTCTGGTGATAGAAAAAATAAATGTTTGTTGGGGAGCCACTGCGTTGGGGAGACAGTGCCGTGGCTCCCCAACCTCCGCCTAAATTTATGAAAGTCGGTAAAAATAAGGGTTTGGGATTTTTATCTAGCGAGAGTGACTAAAGAGCGTTAGGTTGAGTAAATCTTGAATATAGCGTTTCCTAAGCAACTGAGGTACACCCAAATCTTGTTTACCAAGGTTAGTAGCTTTGAAAACGTACCTCACTAGGTCGGGAACCGCTATATAATCATTAGCAGGTGTAATATTGCTAGCAACACCTGCTACCAATTGTCCCAAAAAAGACATTTTTTAACTTCGGCTCATTTGGGTTTGAGTGCTTTGTAATTCCTTCAGCGTTGCGTCTAGTTGTTGAGTTTGTTGTCTCAGTGCTTCTTCAGCAGTTTTGCGATCGCGTGATTCAATTAATAGTCGCACAAAATCAGTAATTGAGCCAATAAAACTTTCTTCTTCTAATGTCCACTGACGCTGAGTTGCCAAATGTTCACAACAAACTACACCAATCACCTGTCCTCTAGACCAAATCCTGGCATTAAGCATTAAGATAATTCTTAATAGGGTTGTGGAAGTTGCAGAAAATTCTGAAGTGGAGGATCTGTATGCACATCAGAAACTGCAATTACTTGTTCTTCCTTTAGAGCTTGAAATACCTGGGAAAGTCGCATACAGATAATTCAAAACCATCCCATGAACTGACACAATGCATCCTTGACAAACACTCAACTGTGTTGTCTGTCTTAGACAAAGATTCGGATCTGTGATGCTATTAAGAATACTCTACAGAAAAGTCTAATAAGATTGTTGTGGAACAATGTTAAAAAACGCCATAATCCTGCAAGGTACTGACTTTCTTTAAGGCATATCATCCCGAAGCAGGAATGAGTAGCGCAAAAGATTGCCTAAATTTTCCCTTAGTATGCCCAAAATTGGGATTAGACTACAAATATGGGGTTAAAATCCCCATTTCTCTGTTATATACATCAACAGCAAGATTTAACTTCTACAGAACTTATGCACAAATGCTATGTATGGAAAATGGTTTTGGGCAAACAAAACCCAAAACTACTGCAACATAAAATAGCATTTCTTCCGCTATAGTGGACATAGTTTTTATATACATTGGAATGGAGTAGAGAGTTTTTCTCTCTGCTCCACTTTTTTCTGTTTCTTGCCCCACTCTTCTCAAATGATTAAAGTCAAGAAAATCGTTTGTTAAGTTTAGAGGCATTCATCAAAATTAATACCGATCACTAAATCAGAACTACCATCTTATTTGTGTGCTGCCACAAACCCACTGAAAAGCAATCAGCACAGTGTTTGCACAGCTAAAAAATAGACTAACTACCCGACTTGAGGCGACGGTGGCGGCGACGCAATACAGCAATGCCACCAGTACCAATCAAAGCCCCAAGACCAAAAGTAGGCTCAGGGACATCTGTTGTCAGGCCGATGAGCCGCCTATCGCTACCGATGGTACCTAATGATGTAGCCCCACCTGTAGCTAAATTAATGGTGTATAAGGTAGAGCCAGATGTTGTAGTCGGAGTCAATGCCGCGAAGGCAGTATTTACTCCGTTGTTTGTGAAGATATCAAATCCTGCTGCTGAGTCGATATCAACTCCGAGAGAACCTACTTCCACCAATGTGCCAGCATTAGGAGGGTTCTGGATAACCAATGTATCGTTGATGTAATCAATACCGTACAGTGTGGTTCCGGTTGCTGGGTCGTTATCAAAATTACTGTATGCTACGGCAGTAACATTGGGGTTGCCTGGGTTTAATGTCCCATCAACAATAGTTGCACCAGTATCTACGTTGATGCGGTAGTTTTGGTCGTTACCACCAACAACCCGCAAACGATCAGGTACTGGGTTGAAGTCTACTCCCGAAACAACACCGCCACCAAAAGGTACGGAAAGTGTACTAACAAAAGAAGCTGCACCAGTCAACTGGTTGATGGTGTAAATATTGTTAGTAGTTGTGAGACCGTAGATCAAGTTGTTGGCTGGACGACGGTCAATACCTACCAAAAGACCATCGACTCCAGTGACTGAAACAGTGGTAGTAGCGGTAGGATTGCTAGAGTTAAAGAGTAGTAAATTATTGTTGTCAGTTAGACCTATCAGACTAACGGCTGCCGCAGGGTTGGCAACGCCGATGAGATCAAATGTTGTTGCTACAGCCAGCGTGGCGATCGCGGCACCGAGTTTACCTGGTGTGATCATATAGTTCTTAATTGTGGGTTATTGCTAATGTGACCAGCAAAATTCCAACTACTTTTTTAGCGTATTTATACTTAGAAAGTAGTTAATCTTTTTTGAAGATATTACGTGAATTTTACTTAAGAGGAATACTATAATAAAAAACACAAACGACTTGAAAAAAGAACACCACTTCACTAAATCTTTATAGTTTCAAGCATTAAATTTTACTAAAAAACTTTCCAAGTAGAGGATGGAAAAAATCTTGAGTTTGCAGTTATTTTGTTGGGTATAACTTGCTTTTGAGCTAACAAGCAATATATTTTAAGATTTTCTATATAAGTATAAAATTTACGCAAAAAACATAGTTTTGTCGCGTTATTTTAGCAGTGGATGTTTTCTAGTGCTTATGTACTCGTTCCAACAGCCACAAAGAAGCGACAGTACCCACAAAGTGAGCCGTAATCCCATTAATATTTGCTACAGCTACAAACACATCTAGCGCCCGAATAATTTTATTGGGGTCTGTAATTGCTACCCCTGGAGGTTGGGAAATTGATTTTGCTACCAAAACTCCTAAAGTTGAGCCAGCACCTAACAGAGTTAATAGTATGCCGACTAGACTCACAATTACGCCTAATCTGATAGCAGCGATCGTATCTGCCTTGCTAGGGTGTAAAGCGTGATTAGGATTTTCTAATCGTTTCCCAAGGCGAGTATAACGAAAATTCCAGTACACGCTAAATAATAAAGCTACAATCCCGCAAATAGCCCAAAATATGCCAACTCCCAGACCTGCATTTGGTTGGTCGGCAAAGCCTCGCCCAGTGGAAGCAAACAATACAGCTATGCCAGAAACTACAGCCAGTCCTAGTTGTATCCAGAAAGTAATCCAGCCCGTCAAGCGAATGGTATTACCAATTCCTTGAAGTGATGGTGCTATGGTTCTTACTTCTGTTTCAGTTTGCATATTAATGTCCATCTATTTGCCGCAATCTCAAGCATATTTTGGCTTGATAATGATATTCCCCCACCTACAGACGGAAGCTTCTTATCTATGTAAATAGATTATTCGGCAAACACTTTAGAGTAAAATTAATCCTTTAGATAGAGGAGGGCAAAGCCAATGACTCGTGTCATCATTGTGCGTCACGGTCAAAGTAGCTACAACGCCGAGCGGCGGATTCAAGGACGCACAGATGCGTCAAAATTAACCCAAAAAGGTCGTAATGATGCCAGTAAAGTAGGCAAAGCCCTCAGTAATATTTCATTTCAGGCAATTTATAGCAGTCCTTTGCAACGAGCCAAACTAACAGCTGAGATTATTCAAAGCGAGTTAGCCAATACTCAAGATTCTGCTGCTGTCCAAACTTCCAATAAGTTATTAGAAATCGATTTGCCTTTGTGGGAGACAATGCTGACTGCTGATGTTGAGCAGAAGTTTGCCGACGACTATCGTATTTGGCACGAACGTCCCCACGAATTGGTGATGCTGGTTAATAATGCTGAGGGAACAAGAGAACATTTTCCAGTTCTAGCTTTGTACGAACAGGCGCGACAATTTTGGCAAGAAATTTTGCCGCAGCATCAAGGTCAAACTATTTTGATAGTCGGGCATAACGGCATTAATCGCGCCTTGATTAGCACAGCACTGAGCATTCCTCCCAGTCGTTATCATTCCATTCAGCAATCTAATTGTGGTGTGACTGTATTGAATTTTGCTGGCGGTTTGGATGAACCAGTCCAACTAGAGTCGATGAATCAGACGCAGCACATGGGAGAGACTTTACCATCATTGCGTCCACATCATCATGGGGTACGGTTATTGTTGGTACGTCACGGCGAAACAGAGTGGAACCGTCAAACCAGATTTCAAGGACAAATTGACGTTCCCCTAAATGACAATGGCAGAAATCAAGCCCAAAAAGCAGGTGAATTTCTCAAAGATGTAGCCATTGACTTTGCTGTGAGTAGTTCGATGCAACGTCCCAAAGAAACAGCCGAAATTATATTGCGTCAGCATCCTGGCATTAAGTTAGACTTGCAAGATGGTTTAAGAGAAATTAGTCATGGTCTTTGGGAAGGCAAATTAGAAGCAGAAATTGAGCAAGAATTTCCTGGCGAATTGCACCGTTGGCGGACTATACCCGCCCAAGTACAAATGCCAGAAGGGGAGAATTTACAACAGGTTTGGGAACGTAGCGTTGTCGCTTGGCAATCTATTGTACAAACGGCATTAGATAATCAACTCAAAACTGGATTAGTAGTGGCTCATGACGCTACTAATAAAACTTTGCTTTGTCATATTCTGGGTTTACCAGCAGACAACTTCTGGAATTTCCGTCAAGGGAATGGCGCAGTGAGTGTAATTGATTACCCTAACGGACTGAATGGTTTTCCAGTATTAGAAGCAATGAACATCACGGCTCATTTGGGTGGTGGTGTTCTAGATAAAACCGCCGCTGGAGCATTGTAAATTTGTAATTCGTAGTTCGTAATTCGTAATTAATTCCAAATTTATCTTCCCTAACTTCAAGAGCTAAAATCTATGCTGTTAACCAAATCGTCTCACCTTTGAGTAATTACGAATTACGAATTGGAGCAAAGCAAATTGACTGAACTTTTACAACAAGTACGAGTAATTGACTCGGTTTTTGGAACTGACCAAATCGCAGATGTCCTGATTGCTGATGGTAATATTCAAGCTGTAGCTGCACAAATTTCTGATATTAGTACTGATACTCAAGTTAGAGATTGTCGGGGATTAGTTTTAGGAACTGGGTTAGTAGATTTATACAGTCACTCTGGTGAACCAGGGTTTGAAGAACGAGAAACGTTGTCTTCTCTGTTGCAAGCTGCTGCTGCTGGCGGTTTTACTAGAATTGGGATTTTACCTGATACATCTCCTTCTATTGATCATCCTGGATTGGTGGCACAGTTGCAGAAACAAAGAAACGCATCTCCCTCGCACCCCTACACCCCTGCTCCCTTGCTTCACATCTGGGGTGCGATTACGTTGGATGTGGCGGGAAAGCAGTTGACGGAGTTAGCAGATTTAGCAACTGCGGGAGTTGTTGGTTTTAGTGATAGTCACCCGTTAGATAATTTGGGGTTGGTGCGGCGAGTGCTGGAATATGTTCAGCCTTTGGGTAAACCTGTGGCTTTTTGGCCTTGCGATCGCCAGCTTACATCCAATGGTGTGATGCGTGAAGGGGCAGATGCACTGCGTTTTGGTTTACCACCTATTCCCGCCAGTGCCGAAACAACTGCGATCGCAGCTTTGTTAGAATTAGTTGCAGCTACTGGCAATCCTCATGTTCATATTATGCGGGTTTCCACAGCCCGGAGTGTAGAATTGATCGCTTCTGCTAAGGCTGCTGGTTTACCTATCACCGCCAGTACTACATGGATGCACTTATTATTAGATACCACAGCTGTTAAAAGTTACGATACTAGTTTGCATTTAGACCCGCCTTTAGGCAATCCTAGCGATTTAAAGGCTTTGCGTGTAGGTGTCCGCACAGGGATAATTGATGCGATCGCGATCAACCACGCGCCTTATACTTATGAAGAAAAAGTCCAAGCCTTTGCTGAAGCACCCAGCGGGGCAATTGGTTTTGAATTAGCCTTGCCTTTACTATGGCAAAATCTTGTCGCAACTGGGGAATTTACAGCTTTAAAATTATGGCAAGCATTAAGCACCAATCCAGCGAAATGTTTGGGGCAGAATTTGAGTACATTGGCTCCCAAGCATAAAGCTGAATTCACTTTATTTGATCCTTCACAAACCTGGAAAGTCGAAAGGAAAAATCTGCATACACTTTCGAGTAATACACCTTGGCTAGGGCAAGAATTGCAAGGTCGTGTTTTGCAAATTTGGTGTTAGATTGGTTTTTGCGATCGCCCGAATGGGTGGTTGTTCAAAAACAAGCTCTCAATTCCCTAAAAGACTGCTGCAACTGTTGAAATTCTGCTTCACTTTCTTTTAAATCAATATCAATTATTTCTCGGTTAGCCAGATAGAAGGTGATTGCGCCATAAACAATACGTCTGCTTCCATCTGCTGAAGAGTGTCTTCAATTTGTTGCTGAAGGTCAGCGTTTCGTTTAACAAATTTACGAAAGGCTTGCTTAAATTTCGGCGTTAAAACCAGAAGTCTCATTCTTCTTCTTGGTTTAAGATTCGCGCAATTCTGCAATTACACTCTTGGCTGATTGAGGTTGAAGATTTCCTACACGAAAATCAGCCAAACTTTGTTGAGCTTCCGCAGCAATTTCATCTCGACGGCTTTGGTGACGACGATTTTGTAGAATTTAATTTAAGATAACTAACTATGCCAAATAAAATAGTAGAAAATAAAAAAATAAGAACAAGGATGATAATACATAGACTTTCTGAGAAGTTAATCTCTTGTCCTTAAAGAAGTGGTGATACAATAGCAGAAGCAGATAAAGTACTAGAAAATATATATAGCTCACCATCCTGAATAACTTCATACCATTTCAGCACACATTTAATTTGCGTTATAAACCACAGAGGCGCAGAGGGCGCAGAGTATGAGATAAAGGAGTTTGATGCTTTTTATCAAAACTTGAAATTATGCAAGTTAAATGTGTTTTAGCTTATTGCATTTTAACAGCAATTCTAAATTCAAAATTTAACAGGGTAGCGAAATACCTTGAAGAAAAACAACGGTTAAGTTGCAGCCCAGTGTTAGGGTGCTCTAGACTTAGAGACGTATCAGGCAGATTATAAATAATCAAGATGAGTTATCGTGACATTATTACCATAGAACCTGACAAACGAGGCGGCAAACCCTGTATTCGACGGATGCGAATCACTGTGTACGATGTTCTGGGTTGGTTAGCAGTCGGTATGTCTCATGCTGAGATTCTGGAAGACTTTCCTGAGTTGACTGAAGCGGACATTAGGGCTTGCTTAGAGTTTGCTGCTGATAGAGAACATAGTCTTGTTGCTTCAGTAGGTGCTGGTTGAAGCTACTATTTGATCAAAATTTGAGCCGCAAGCTAACAACTCGATTAGCAGATATTTTTCCTGATTCCAGTCATGTGCAGTTTCATGAACTCCAAGAAATGACTGACACTGAAATCTGGGAATTTGCTAGAAGAAATGACTTTTGCATCGTCACTCAAGATGTAGACTTTATTGAGCGAAGCCGTTTGTACGGTTCACCACCCAAAGTGATATGGCTACGTTGCGGGAATGCACCTACTAATTACATCGAAGCTCTAATTCGGTCTGGTGAGGAAGCAATTCTTGAATTACTTAACAACCCTAATCTACATTGCTTAGAGCTTTACTAATTGAGAACGAATAGTTGTATCTGCCTTCAATTCAAATCAACTTGCGCTCAACCATAAGTAAAGCTCCTTGCTGTTTAATTAACGATAATCTGGGCTTTGAATACTCCGCAATCGGGCAGCATCGCGCATACCGTAATCAGCACGAGTAAAGCGATTTAATTGTTGTTCAAAAAACTCACGATTGGCTTGTAAATGTTTCGGATTAGGGTCATCTAAAGGATATAAAAGTGCAGTTCTCAAGGCTTGAATAACCGCAGAAGTAACATTGTACATTGACCGTTGGAAACTAATACCCAACTGAATCAATATATCCTCTTCACCACGGCAATGTTGTTTGTAGTAATCAACAAGATATTGTGGCAAGAAGTGCAACATATCTTGCATTAGCAATGTGGGTGGAATACCAGCTGTTCCTACAGGAAAGACATCGGCATAAAGAATGCCATAGTGAAAATCTTTTTGGTCTTCCGGTACTTGACGTGCTTGGGCGTTGTATGATTTTGTGCCTCTAAAGGGGGCGGTGCGATAGAAAACAGCTTCTACATAAGGTAGCGCTGCTTCGTATAGCCAAGTGAAGCCTTTAGATTTGGGAATAATTTCGTAGCATTCGCCACGGATATAAACATGATGGTAAATGGGACGACCAGCGATCGCAAATATCCCATTCACCAAAAAGTTCATGGCATCAGGTACGCCCTTAAACCCGCCTTCGTCGTAGATGTCAGACATTTCAAAGAACACCGGGGCCATGACTTCCCAGAATAAGCCGAGGTTGGCGTAGTATGACATCTGACGGCACTGTTCCAAAAACATATCAGGAAACAGTTTGTACAGTCCCAGCATGACAGGGTTGCCTTGGAAGTATGCTTTAATTGCCCTGTCAGCGTTGGCTTTGTATTCTTCTGAGTCAAGATAAGCGTCAAATTGATTAACTGGCGCATACATATGTCGATGCCAAAGCATTGCCCGCATACAAGCTTCAGCAAATTCCATATTTATGCGATCGTGGAATAAGTGATGCAATAACTTTGGCATTTTGAAGGTTTCACCCTTCTCCATAAATGCCAATAGTTCAGGATGGGCTGTCGCAACACCACGCCAAATTCTTAAATCGGCATCATCACCAGCGTAATGATTATGACGTTCTAAATACTCTTGAGGTAAGAAGTATTTAAAAAAGGCAAATGGCTCTAAAAAGACCTGTTCTGCAATATACAATAGGTCACGCCAGTAAAAATCCATCGGTACAGCGTAAGCTTTATAAATACCGATAATTTGCATCAAATTTTCTGGCGTGTCCGGCAACATTGAACCGCCTGCTTCTAAACGATGAATTATGTCGGCAAATTCATGTCTAGAAGGTGGAAGTTTAGTAACAGGTTTTTCTGGAGTCTGTACCATATTATTTCCTGGATGTTAAATGTATTTTTAGACAGTAGAAATATTCGTTGTTTGTAATTGCTGACGTATTTTTAAAGCATGAAAAATACTCAAAACATCATGTGTCCAAACTGGCAATATTAACGTCATCGCAATTTCTTCGACACTGTAAATAGTTCCGGCGACACAAGTTAGCCATAAAGCTATTCCAGCGTAGTTAAATCCAAACAGTGCCACAATGGCAATAAATAATGTAATTCCCCAAAACTTTGCTGAGTAAGTGTGATAGCTGGCGGGTTTGCCATACTTAATTAAGTTAATTATCCACCACACTAACTGAGAAAAAATCACCATCAACAAAGGTAGGCGATAAGCTATCAAAATATCTCGATATCCCAGCCAAGCACTCACAAAAATACAGATGAAAAGGCAGGTATCAGCCCAGCTATCAGCTTGTCGCAATTTGGCGTTGCTAACACCTAACCGCCGGGCAATAATGCCATCAAAAATATCGGAAACAAAAGCAGCTACAAAACCCACCAGGAACCAAATACTCGTGTTGCCATCCCAGGCATCCCACAGGAGGAAGGGTGCTATTAAAAAGCGAAATAGTACAAGACCACTGGGAATTAATGTGAGATTCATCGTTCCTCCTGTATCGGTGCGTAATTCTCTTGTTTATTGAATAAGTATTCAGGAGTCAGGAGACAGAATTGGGAATAATTATCAGGACTTCCGCAAAATTTTGCACAAACGAACTGCAAAGAATGTAAAGGACACGAAGGAGAAAAAAGAAATGATTCTGACTTCTGAATTCTTTCTATTACTTCAACGCAACTTCAGAAATTACGGTTTTCTCCGATGGGGTAATTGCTGCTACCATTGCGGTGGTTGTGGGTTCACTCCAACGCACTAACCAAGTCGGTTGGACTCCCAAAAAGATGATTAAGGCTGCTAAAATCAGTGCTGGCATTTTCTCAGACCACAACACTTTGGGATAGTAGGCTAAATCATTGTCGAGTTTGCCAAAACAGGTGCGGTTGAGAAGGATGACGAAGTATACAGCAGTTAAACCACTGGCAACGACACACAATATTGTCGGGATAGGAAAGACTGAGAAGCTACCCTGAAAGACGATAAATTCGGCGATAAATCCTGTTAAGCCAGGAATACCAGCACTAGCCATGCCACTTAATACGAGTAAGGCACTAATTAAAGGTATGCCACGGATAGGACTCATTAAACCGTTGAGTTTATCTAACTCTCGTGTGCCAACTTTGGCTTCGACGACTCCTACCAAATGAAAGAGAATTGCTAGGATGATGCCATGGCTAAACATTTGGGAAACTGCACCAACCAGCGCAAGGGCAGTACTAGCAGCGCTGGCAAGCAACACATACCCCATGTGACCGATGGAACTGTATGCTACCATGCGCTTGATGTCTTTTTGCGCGATCGCAACTACTGCCCCATAAATAGCACTGATTGCTCCCCAAATTGCCAAGGTTGGTGCTACTGTACTCCAAGCTTGGGGGAACATCCCCATACCAAACCGCAACAGTCCGTAAGTTCCTAGCTTTGCCAACACCCCACCTAACAGAATGGCAATAGGTGCAGAAGCTTCAACGTAAGCATCAGGTAGCCAAGTATGGAAGGGAACCAAAGGAATTTTGATGCCAAAACCAAGGATGATTCCTGATAACAGCAGCAGTTGCATTCCAGCGGAGAGGGTTTGAGTGGAGACAGCATCACAGGCAAAACTAGTGGAACCTGTCAGCCACACCATGCCCAAGAAGGTTGCTAAAATTAATGCGCCGGAAACAGCAGTGTAAATCAGAAACTTAATACCTGCATAAGCCCGTTTTTCGCCGCCCCAAATAGAAATTAGTAAATAGAAGGGGATTAATTCTAACTCGTAGAACAGGAAAAACAGGAGTAAATTCTCTGAGAGAAAAGCCCCAGCAACGCCACCACTGACTAACAAAATCATCGAGTAAAATAGCCGGGGGCGTTCAGTTTGTTGACTGCTGGTGTAAATAGCAATCCAGGTGAGGAGGCTATTTAAAATCAACATTAATATTGATAGCCCATCTACTCCTAATTGATAGCTTAAACCTAGGGTTTCGTTCCAAGGTAGATACTCTTGAAATTGCATCCCTGGGTTGCTAAGGTCAAATTTCAGCAGAATGAATAGATTCCACAGAAGAATTAGACCGGATAAGGTCAGGGATACCAAGCGCAGGCGATTTGGTTGGATGGAATTATTAGGCCAAAACCCAATAATTAAGGAAGCGATAATTGGTGCCCAAATTAAAACACTTAGCATGGGAGTTTTTAAACGCCGATGAACGCAGATGATTAGCAGATAACTAGGAAGTTACAAATGACAAATGACTATTGACTAAAACATCAACTCTAAAAACTGCACGCCCCAGTATGGCCATGTAACCCACATTCCTAAAAGACCGATGCCTACAAGGACAGTAAAGGCGTAAGTTTGGGTTTGACCGGAGGTGCTGTATTTCAAACCTTCTCCACCGAGGAGTGAGAACAAACCAACAAAATTAACGATGCCATCAACTACGAAGCGGTCAACCATATCAGCAAATTTAGCAAGTTGGGCAACGCTGAAAATAATGGTCATGCGGTAAAGTTTGGGGGTGTAAAAATCGTAAGCCAACAAGTCTTGCAAACCTTTCCAAGGTAGGCGAATTGGTTTGGGAATATTGCCGAGATAAATTACGCCAGCAACACTACAACCAAAAATACTCGACCAAATCAACAAGAGTGCAACATCTTTATTTAGGTTTGCCCAGTTGGGTAAGAGTGATAAGCTTTGCAACACTAAAGGCAGATGTAGAACAAAGCCGAGTAGAATTATCATCGGTAGTACCATTGGCCAGTGAACTTCAGGCGATCGCTGACTCATCTGCTTGGGTTTACCAGCGAATATTAAGCCGAATTCTCTGGTTAAACTGATGGCTGTTAAGGCGTTGACTGCTATGACTATCCCGACTAACCAAGGGTGAGTATCCCATAACCCATCGGCTAATTCCATTAATGCCCAAAAACTACCCAGTGGTGGGAAACCAATTAATCCCAATGTGCCAACAATAAAAGCTATACCAGAGATGGGACGGCGTGACCACAGTCCGCCTAGTTGACTTACATCTTGAGTGATGCTATTCCAAATAATGCCCCCGGTACTCATGACTAACAGGGCTGCGGCTAGGGCATTAGTAAGTACTAACAACAACGCGGCTTCGTCTTGTTGTGTGCCTACAGCAATGAACACCAAACCCATGTAAGCACTAACAGAGTAGGATTGGCAGCGTTTAATGTCAATTTGAGCGATCGCAATTAAAGAAGCACCAATTGCTGTTATCGCACCAATCGCTACCATGACAGTAGAAACTAAAGGTGAGAGATTTAACACAGGTTGTAGTTTAATCAGCACCCATGCACCACTAGCGACTACTACCGAGTTCCGCAAAATTGTACTAGGAACGGGACCTTCCATTGCCTCATCTAACCACAAATGCAAAGGAAACTGGGCGCATTTACCCATCGGCCCGGCAATTAATGCTAAACCTACTAAGGTAATTACTGTGGGGTCAACTTCAGCAGTAGTTGCCCATACAGCTAGTTCGTTGTAATCCCATGTTCCAGCTAGAGGCCATAATCCTAAGACCCCGATTAACAAAAACAAGTCTCCTACCCGTTTGGTTAAGAAAGCGTCTCTCGCACCTGTTACCACCAACGGCTGACTAAACCATAAGCCAACTAGCAGGTAGGTTCCTAAAGTGAGGATTTCCAGAATTACATAACTAAAGAACAAATTATTACACAAAGCTAGGGCGCATAATCCCGCTTCAAATAAACCCAACAGAGAATAGAAGCGTCCCCAACCCCAATCCATTTCCATGTAGCCAATGGCATAAATTTGTGCCAGCAAATTTAAACCCGTAATTACTATCAATGCACCTACACTAATTGAGGATATTTCGATAGCAATGGTGAGGTCTAAACCTGCTGTTGATAGCCAATGAATAAATACTTCTTGGGGTTGATGATTCCAAGTTGCTTGTAAGGCGATCGCACTATGGACAAACGCCAAAAATGTCATTACTAAATTTACATAACCTGCTGGTCTTGGCCCGGTCTTACGAATGATCCCTGGCGACCAAGGTACGGCTAACAATCCGCCAATTAAGGCATATAAAGGAACTAGCCAAACAGTCTCTAGTAGAAACTGAGCCATGAAATTACCTCTAGATTTACACAAAACTTATGCGTACGGAATCAAATCGCTTTGTTCCCGCTGCTATCCACTATTGAAAAACGCAAGTTTATATTCACTTAATTTTGTTAGATTAAGCTTACCTTTATCTGAGGCAAAAAGGAATTAGTTGATTAGATAAATCAACGATAATTACTCTAATTAATTCTTATATATCTATAGATTGAATTAACAAATATCATCTATCGATTATTATCTATGCTAAAACTATAGATATAGCGTTTCCTAAGCAACTGAGGTACACCCAAATCTTGTTTACCAAGGTTAGTAGCTTTGAAAACGTACCTCACTAGGTCGGGAACCGCTATAAATTCATATAGTAATCATTATTATGTCGTAGGATAGTTGAAGCATACTATCATAACTGATAGTGCAAAGATTCTCGCAGGCTTTTTATTAATTTCAGACTTCATAATTCATACTTCATACTTCAGACTTTTCCCCAATTCGCAGTCCCATAATTATTAAGTCACGTTCAATCCCATCCAATTCAGCTACTTGAGGTAAATGTCCCCAACGTTGAAAACCTAACGTTTCAAAAAGTTTCAAGCTAGGATGATTGTGGGCAAAAATAAAGCTTAAAAGCGTTTTTAGCCCTAAATTAGGGCTTTCACGAATTGCTTGGTCTAAAAGCTTTCGCCCCAAACCGCAACGATGAAAAGCTGGGGCAATATAAATACTAATTTCAGCAGTCGAGTTGTAAGCTGGTCGACCGTAAAATGATTGAAAACTTAACCACCCGGCGATTATCCCTTCTTGTTCAATTACCCAAAGTGGGCGTTTATGAGGCGATCGCCCACCAAACCAGGCGCGACGACTTTCCACAGACACAGGTTCTAAATCAGCAGTGGCGAGACGGCTGGGAATTGCGGCGTTGTAAATAGCCACGATCGCAGGTAAGTCAGTTTCAGTCGCATGGCGGATAGTCATCACTGCCGTCTAGAGAGGATATTGTAGAAAATATTCAAAAATCATACAGTGTTCATCAAAAGAATTCTATGCCTGCCTCATCTGTAAGTGATGTTAGAGAAGACGATGCATAAATGCAGCAAAATGTACAGCCAGTAGTTAAAGACTTAGTGTTGATTGGCGGTGGTCACAGTCATGCGATCGCTTTAAGAATGTTTGGCATGAAACCATTACCAAAAGTACGTTTAACTTTAATTACACCAGCATCAGATACACCCTATTCTGGAATGTTACCAGGACACATTGCTGGATTATATAGTTATGATGAGTGCCACATTGATTTGCAAAGATTGACTGACTTTGCTCATGCACATTTATATATAGACCGAGTAATTAATCTAGATTTAGACAATCACAAAGTGATCTGTGCAAATCGTTCTGCTGTAGATTTTGATGTACTGTCTATTGATATTGGCAGCACTCCAGCCACTATCTCTGTACCTGGTGCCGCAGAATATACTATTCCAGCTAAACCCGTAGCAAAACTACTAGAAAATTGGTATAAATTACTGCAAAATTTAAACGAACATCCTCAACAGAAATTAAGAGTTGCCATTGTTGGTGGTGGTGCTGGTGGTGTAGAATTAGCACTCTCAATGCAAACACATTTACAGCAGATTTTAACGGCAAATCAACAACCAATTCAAAATTTAGAAATTCATCTATTTCAGCGCCATCAGGAAATTTTGCCTCATTATCATTCCTCAATGCAGCGTCAGATAAAACAAATCTTAACCAGTCGAGATATTAAGCTGCATCTAGGAGAGTCTGTGTCTCAAATTGCACAGTTACATGAAGAATTATTGGCAGTTAAATGTGAATCTGGGTTAGTAGTAGAGTGTCAAAAAGTTTTTTGGGTAACACAAGCAACAGCACCAGACTGGTTAAAAACAACAGGATTAGGGACTGATAAACGAGGTTTTATTTTAGTCAATGACTTCTTGCAATCTCAAACGCATCCACAAGTATTTGCCGCAGGTGATATTGCCACAATGGTAAATTATCCTCGTCCAAAGGCTGGCGTATTTGCGGTGCGTCAGGGTAAACCGTTATTTGAGAACTTGCAACGAACTATCTTAGGCAAGCCACTCAAACCTTATAAGCCACAACAACAATATTTAAGCTTAATAGGTACAGGCGACAAAAGAGCGATCGCCACCAAAGGCGCATTCACCTTACCACCTCACCCCTTAATTTGGCGTTGGAAAGATTGGATTGACCGTCGCTTCATGCAACAGTTTAGTAAATAAGCAGCTATTATCTGTATTGTAAAGGAAGGTGCGATCGTTGAAACTCGCATCACGCAGTACGATATTATGGACTATGATCTTTCTCGTTGACTTTAATATATGGTCGTCTTTTAAATCCCCAACCAGTTAGCAAAGTCATCTGCTGGATGACGAATTTTTCATCCTATGTCTGCATTATCTAATAAGCTAATGTGTGTTTAAGTGGCATATTCTTTGGTTAAGACTGTCATTGGTCATTTGTCAATACAAAGGACTAATGACCAATGACGACCATATCACTGATTATGCAATGAATATGTGTTTTAGCTTAAATTGTATTAATAAACACTTTGCATCTTTGCCTTTACATGGTCAAATAAAAATAATTTAATAAACTTTTTCCAGCTAATAAAATAGCAATTAGTTTATCTGACATTTCTCATAACTACATCATTATTCACTGATGAAAAACGCTTTTATTCGTACCACAGCATTACTACCAATTTGCGCTTTATTTCTAAATTCTTGTAGTGGTTCTAACACTAATACCAATACAAATAACACTACAAATAATAGTACAGCAAATACAGAAACATTAAGCGTTATACCAATTGGTATCGCTGTTGCCCAAACAAGTAATGTTGCCTTACTCGGTCAAGAACAAGTTGCTGGAGCTAAAATTGCCGAGAAATATTTTAATGATCAAGGTGGTATTAATGGCACACCGATTAAATTAGTATTTCAAGATACGGCTGGTGATGAAGCAGGAACAATTAATGCCTTTCAAACATTAATTAATAGAGATAAAGTAGTAGGAATTGTCGGCCCTACTTTGTCACAACAAGCTTTTAGTGCTGACCCAATTGCTGAACGTTCTAAAATCCCAGTACTTGGCCCATCAAATACAGCCAAAGGTATACCTGAAATCGGTGATTATATTGCTCGTGTTTCTGCACCTGTTTCTGTGGTTGCACCTAATTCAATCAAAGCTGCACTCAAGCTCAATCCTAACATTAAAAAAGTTGCAGTTTTCTATGCACAAAATGACGCATTTAGCAAATCAGAAACCGAAATTTTTCAGCAAACTGTCAAAGAGCAAGGCTTAGAATTAGTTACAGTCCAAAAATTCCAAACTAGCGATACAGACTTTCAAAGCCAAGCAACTAATGCTACTAACTTGAAACCAGACTTAGTAATTATTTCTGGTTTAGCGGCTGATGGTGGTAACTTAGTCAGGCAACTAAGAGAACTAGGTTATAAAGGCTTAATTGTTGGTGGTAATGGTTTAAATACATCAAACATCTTACCAGTTTGTAAAGCACTTTGCGATGGTGTGTTAATTGCTCAAGCATACAGTCCTGAACATCCAGGCGAGATTAATGCCGCATTTCGTAAAGCATATCTAGACAAATTTAAAAAAGAACCGCCACAATTTAGCGCCCAAGCTTTTGCAGCAGTTCAGGTATATGTAGAAGCATTGAAATCTTTAGATCAAAAAAGCAAAGTTAATAAGTTACAAATACCAGGCTTGCGAACAGAATTAAATAAACAGATACTAGCTGGGAAATACAATACCCCACTTGGAGAAATTGGATTTACACCAATAGGAGAAGTGATACAAAAAGACTTTTATGTAGCTCAAATTAAAATTGAAAAAGATGGTAGTCAAGGTAAGTTTACATTTTTGAAATAAGGTAGGACTTACGCACAGGTAACGGAAAAACGTAGACGCGATAGCGGCTTCTCGCAGAGTACCACAAAGGACACGAAGATACGTAGGTTGGGTAGAACGAAGTGAAACCCAACAAAGACAAGACTTTGAGGTGTTGGGTTTCGTTCCTCAAACGCCACTTCACTCAACGGGGGGAACCCCCGCACGTGAGTGGCTCCCCAACCTACATGTGCATCAAATTTTTAGTGAAATAGTATGACACTTTCTTTTGAGAGATGTTAAACCGTTACAAAGTTGGCTGTACTGAGAGTTCCCGTTAAGCCTGTAACTTCAATGATGGCATCATTTGTGACATTAAACCCGGCTGTTGAATTGTTAATAGCAACAAAAGTGCGGCTGCCAAAAGTGAACTGGGCAGCAAAATTAGTACCGAAGTTAGCTGTAGTTAATTTGGCACTGATTCCATCTGCATCAAGGGTTGCAACTGCTCCAGCATTGGTAAAGCCTGCCCGTGCGGTGGTGACAGAGAACAAATCGTTACCCGCAGTCGCATTAAAATCGGTAACAACATCAAAGTTTGCCAGGAGTGAATCCGTTAGGTTTTTGTAAACAAATTTGTCACTACCTGCGCCACCTGCGATCGCGTCCTTACCACTCGCACCTGTCAGGAGATCGTTTCCCGCTCCACTATTTAAGGTGTTGTTGCCACTATTGCCGATAATCACATTATTGGCAGCATTCCCCGTGCCGTTGATGTTGCCAGTACCAGTTAGGGTAAGATTTTCAAGATTAGGAAAAGCAGCAAAGCTAAAGGTGACAGAGGACTGGACAGTATCAGTGCCTTCGTTGAGATTTTCTATGATGACATCGCTGAAGTTGTCCACAACATATGTATCATTGCCAGCACCGCCTGCCAATGTGTCAGCGCCAGTGCCACCGTTAAGTATGTTTGCGTTGGCATTACCTCTTAGATTATCAGCAAAGTTCGAGCCTGTGAGATTCTCAAAATTGAGCAATGTATCCGTACCAGCACCGACTGTATTTTGGGCGATCGCGATCGCCAAATTTACAGTAACGGCGGCGGTAGCATTTGAGTAGGAAATGGTATCTGTTCCGGTGCTGCCATCTAGCACATTGTTAGCAGCATTTCCACTGATTCTATTAGCCAGGGAGTTGCCCGTCCCATTAATGGCGGCGCTACCAGTGAGCGTTAAGTTCTCGACTTGGGTGGGAAGAATATAGTTAACTGAACTTTGAACTGTATCTGTGCCGCCATTTGCGAGTTCAATAACGACATCGCCGACGTTATCCAAAATATATATATCGTTGCCGGCACCACCTGTCATCGTGTCAGCCCCAGTGCTACCGTTCAATGTATTATTACTGGCATTGCCTGTTATTGTATTGTTTAAGGAGTTACCTGTTCCTGTAAGGGCGCTACCAAAAAGCAGCAAATTTTCGACGTTGGCGGCGAGAGTGTAATTAACGTAACTCACAACTTTGTCGTTGCCACCGTTGACAGCTTCGGCGATCGCATCACCTGTCTGCTCTACAATATAAAGATCATTGCCGGAGCCACCTTCCATGCTGTCGTTACCACCTGCACCATCCAGCACATCGTTTCCGCTTCCGCCAACCAATAAATCTGCGAAGCGAGTACCACGTAGGATGTCTGACCCTGTAGTTCCAGTAATATTAATTAGAGACACAGGCCGGGCGCTGTCGTTATCGATAATGGTTGCCGTTGCTGTTGTGTTGCCGAGTACAGCATTGGCACTGGGACTGTAAAGTTGGAAACCGAAGTTCTCACTGGATTCGGCGGTGGTATCGTTGATCAAGGTGACACGTACAGTCTTGACGGTCTCCCCTGGGACGAAGGTGAGAAAGCCGCTCTGTCCGTCATAATCAAAGCCGTCGGCAGTCGAGTTAAAGATGCCATAATTCACCGTCACCAAGCTAGTGTTAGGTGCATCTAGGCGTACCAAGAAGTCAGTGTATCCATTGCTTTCCACAGCCGCGACATTAGCAACGCTGAGAGTGGAAGTAGCAACAGAGGTAGCGTCATTACTCCCGATGACCACATGACCACGCCCATCGCCTATAGTTGCACCGCTAACACTGGTTACAGCTACATCGAAAATCTCACTCGCTTCCGAGATCGTATCGTCTAGCACACCAACAACTATAGTCTTGGCAGTTTCTCCCACTCCAAAACTGACGGTCTGATTTGGGAAACTAACAAAATCCGTCCCGCTAGTTGTAGTCACATTCTGAATTGAATAATTTACTTTCACGCCGCTAGTGCTGGGTTTGTCCAAAGTGGCGGTGACGTATACCAAACCGTTGTTCTCATCAACAACTGCATCACCCAAGCTAACCACTGGCGTACCAGCAGTGGCATCATTATCAATGATGGTGGCGGTGGCCAGATTGCGAGCGAGGGCAGCATTGGCACTGGGACTGTAGAGTTGGAAACCGAAATTCTGGCTGGATTCAATATTGGCATCGTTTTTGAGAGTGACACGTACAGTTTTGACTGTTTCCCCTGGTGCAAAGGTAAGAGTGCCACCCTGTCCGTCATAATCAAAGACATCAGCAGTCGAGTTAAAGGTGGTGTAATTTACCGTCACCACGCCAGTGTTGGGAGCATCTAAGCGTACCAAGAAGTCAGCATAAGCATCGCTTTCTCCAACGGTGATGTCGTCAACGATAATGTTGGATTTAGCAACAGTTGTGCCATCGTTCTCGTTAATAATGACTGTACCGATGGGATCTTGGGTGGTAGCATTGGTGAGGTTAGAAAGCACCAAATTGAAAGCTTCAGATATCTCAGATATCGTATCGTTGAGCAGAGTCACCTTGACTGTCTTGGCAGTTTCTCCCGGAGCAAAGTTCAACGTGCCACTAGTAGCCACAAAATCTGAACCCGCCACTGCTGCACCATTCTGGGTGGCGTAGTTGATGGACACTACACTGGTGCTAGGTTTGTTGAGGGTGATGACAAAGTTTGCTTCTTTGGCGGCTTCGTCGATGACGAAATCGTTGATTGTTACCACTGGCGTACCAGCAGTGGCATCATTATCAATGATGGTGGCGGTGGCCAGATTGCGAGCGAGGGCAGCATTGGCACTGGGACTGTAGAGTTGGAAACCGAAATTCTGGCTGGATTCAATATTGGCATCGTTTTTGAGAGTGACACGTACAGTTTTGACTGTTTCCCCTGGTGCAAAGGTAAGAGTGCCACCCTGTCCGTCATAATCAAAGACATCAGCAGTCGAGTTAAAGGTGGTGTAATTTACCGTCACCACGCCAGTATTGGGTGTATCCAAGCGCACCAAGAAGTCAGCATAGGCATCGCTTTCTCCAACGGTGATGTCGTCAACGATAATAAATGATGTTGCCATATTCGCCTCCTTAAGAAGTTTATTTAAAGTCAGTTCAGGTCGGAAAAAGAGGGGCTTGACATTTGAGTGCAAATGAGTGAAAACGCAGCACCTCTAAAAATTAAGGTTTTAAGTCACGAAAAACTATAACGCCTTTGGCAAAAGTTTTTACACTTACGCACAACCTAAAAATCAAATCTTAAGATTACTTTTTTAGTTTCTGGTATTATGGTTGCGATTACTCAATTAGGCTTGCGATCGCCTTGAGTCTCGAAAAGTAAATCAAACGATAAGTGCTGATATTCTTGCTTTGTTGAACCGATATCGGCATAATTTTATAGTTGCACTGGTTCAATAAACACCGACTGCACAAAGCTGTGAGTTTTAATAAACAAGTTCAGTAAACACTTGTGAAACTACTGGAAAAGCCGCATAAAAATATGAGTAAAGGACAGTTCGACAAAGCATTAAACGAGTTAACACACAGACGACGGGAAGTATTGATCAAGTTTTTGGCTGGACACAGAGATGAAGCGATCGCCCAATCCCTAAACATTTGTAAAGCAACGGTAAGACAACACATCAAAGTAATCTGTGAGGAGTTTGGTTTGGAAAATGAACTCCCAGACGAACATCGATCAAAACGTGCTGACTTGATTGCTCTTTTTAAGAAATACAAGCCAGAATTGGTAGTTGATAAAACTCTTATAGAAATCACAACAACTCAAAAAAGCATCCCAGAGCAAAATTTTGTTGGGCGTGAAAGAGCGATCGCACATCTCAACCACCTCGAAAGCCAAGGTGCAAAAGTTATCCTTATTCATGCAAAAGGTGGTGTAGGAAAGACAACTTTAGCTAGAAATTATCTCCAGCAAAAATTTGATGATTATCTAGAGTTTCCTATTGCTAAAGAAACCGAAAATATTACTTCCATCGAAAGTTTACTTGAGGAAAGATTACGGCAACTTAATGAAGAACCAGGGCGAGAGTTTGGTGTATCGCTTGAACGTTTGCGGCAGAAACTTCAGGAAAAAAGAATTGGAATTTTAATTGATAATCTTGAACCTGCATTAGATAAAAATGGTAAGTTTATCAAGCTTCACCGCCGCTATGTAGAATTATTGCGAGTTTTAACCGATCCAAGTTTGCAGTCATTGACGCTGATTACTAGCCGCGATCGCCTACATGAATCTGATGTTTATGTTCCATATTATCTTCTGGAAGGTTTGTCTATTGATGCTTGGCAACAATATTTTAATAGCCGCAGTATTCAAACAAATTCTTCAGCCTTGAATGCTATACATAATGCTTACGGTGGAAATGCTAAAGCAATGGAAATTATTGCTGGTGCTATTCAAGTAGATTATGCAGGGAACGTAGAGCAGTATTGGCACATGAATCAGCAAGATTTGTTAGTTGAAGCTGATTTAAGAGATTTAGTCACCAGTCAGCTTAATCGGTTAGAACAACATCATTCTTCAGCTTTTAAAATCCTCTGCCGTATAGGATGTTATCGTTATCAAGATATTGCAACAGTTCCTATTGATGGACTTTTTTCTTTGCTATGGGATGTGCCAGAATCACAACATCGCCGGGTTGTTAATTCTTTGCGCGATCGCTCTTTAGTAGAGTTTCAAAATGGTGAATACTGGTTACATCCAGTAATTAGGGAAGAAGCAATAAGTAGGCTGAGGGCGAGTGAAGATTGGGAGACAGCAAACCGTAAAGCAGCAGAATTTTGGACAAAAAGCGTTAACCAGATTGTCACAATCAAAGAAGCATTACAAGCTTTTGAAGCTTACTATCATTATCTAGCCATTTATGATTTTGAAGCTGCTTGTAGTGTAATTGTATATAGAAGAAAATCAAAATGGAAATGGCATAACTTAGATGGTGGAGAATGTCTTTGTAATTCACTTCGTAGATTAGGCTTGTCGCAAAAATTGATATTAGCAGGAACTCAAATCGTAGGTAATGTTTTATCTGGAATAAATTTAGCAATCATTTATATCAATCTCGCTCACAGCTATTGGATTACTGATAATCTTTCTGAAAGCCTTAAAGAGTACAATAAAGCAGCAACATTATTGCTGGAATGTTTACACACAAATACTAGTAGCAAGAATGATTTAACATTCAACAGATTTTATATGCGTTCATTAGTTGGCGAAGGTATTTGTAAAATAGATTTATTAGAAATAGAGGAATCACTAGATATTTTTTTAAAACTTTTAGAAATTTCTCATCAAAAAGATTCTTATAATTTTCAAATAGAAGCATACTATGCTTTAGCTTTTATATATTCACAGACATCATTTAAAGAAAAAGCCCAAGATTTTGCTAATAAAAGTTATAATTCATCAAAAGATGATTTAGATGAATTAAGCGAATGGGCAATAGGACATAGATATATATTTCTAGGGTTAACTTATAAAAACTTAGGAGATATTCAAACATCTTTTCAAATGTACAATCAGGCTATAATCTTTGCTGATAACAATCACTACGCTCAAATTAAAACTAGGGCTTTAACTGGTTTAGCAGAACTTTATCGAAAACAGCAAGAATTTAAAACAGCATTTTCTTATCATTCAAAAGCAATAGAACTTCTGAGGCAAATAGGTGCTAAATGTGACCTTGCTGAAGCTTACTATCAATTGGGATTGACTTATCAAAAAATGGCAGAATTAGAAAAAAGTAAGGAAAATATTGATAAAGCAATTCGACTCTTTAGAGAAATAGAAGCACCCAAACAAGTAGAGAAGGTACGACGTGCAAAGGATGATAGGGTATGTAACGATTCGATAAAAATTTCCCCATTTCGTACATAACCTTTGTGTCATTTATTAACTATCCATTCTGGTGTGACAATTGATGAATAAACATTGATGATAAAATAGTCGATATCAGTAGCTGGTGAGAAAGTTGCAGCGTAGCTTTCGGCAAGGTGTTCCACTTACATGACGATAGCAATATTTAGCTTTACACTTTTGACATGATATCTCTGAATATTAATTAAATGGATATTAGTGTATTTTTCCAACAATTATTAAATGGGTTATCTATTGGCAGCGTTTATGCAATTTTTGCTTTAGGATATACCCTGGTTTATTCCATTTTAGGCATCATAAACTTAGCTCATGGTGCAATTTTTACCTTGGGTGCGTATTTTACCTACGCACTCATGGGTGGGACTTTTGGATTTAACGGTTTGTTGGCTAATGCTACACTTCCTGTACAATTACCATTTGCCATATCCTTAATTATAGGAAGCGTTTTAGCGGGACTGGTGGGAGTTGCAATGGAACGTGTTGCTTTTCTACCATTGCGTCGGCAAGGATCTGACCCTTTATTAACAGTTGTTTCCAGCTTAGGTGTAGCAGTAGTCATTGTCAACTTAATTCAATATTTAGTAGGCGCAGAAAGTTATACATATCCAGCCAATACTTTTGGTAATTTACCACCTGCAATTAACTTTGGCACAGAAGAAAAACCAATTCCGATTCGCAGTGTGCAGGTGTTAATTTTTGTTGTGTCAATGGTAATTGTGGCAATTCTTACCTATTTTATTAATCAAACTAAATATGGTAAGGCTATGCAAGCGATCGCCGAAGATCCAACAACAGCTAGTTTACTAGGAATTAACAGCGATCGCTTTATTATTTTGACATTTTTCCTCAGCAGTTTCCTAGCAGGATTAGCAGGAACTTTGGTAGCATTCAGTGTGAGTATTGGCGGCCCATATTTTGGTATTGCCTTTGGGTTACGAGGTTTAGCCGTGATAGTCTTAGGTGGTTTGGGTAGTATTCCTGGTGCAGTATTGGGAGGATTACTCATTGGATTAGTTGAAGCTTTTGTCCCCGCCGAATATTCAGGTTATAAAGATGCTGTAGCATTTGGAATATTATTTATCATGCTATTAGTTAGACCTCAAGGTTTACTAGGTCGTCGATTCATTCAGAAAGTTTAATAAATTCTGCATTCTGGCAATATATGGCTGAATTTTTTTCTACATATGGTTCACTAATTGTCTCTATGGTATTGGGGGCATTATTAGGACTTTCTTTATACTTACCTTTAATGACTGGACAATTATCTTTAGCAAGTCCAGGCTTTTATGCTTTAGGTGGATATGTTGCGGCGATTTTGTCTACAAAAGTTTTTATAACCAGTAATAATTTATTTCCTTTACATTTACTTTTATTAGAAATGTTAATTGCTGGTTTAGTGTCTGGAATATTAGGTGCAGCAGTAGGAATTCCCGCACTTAGATTACGGGGAATTTATTTAGCGATCGCCACTATTGCTTTTGTCGAAGTTCTGCGAATTATATCCTTAAATTTAGAAATTACAGGTGGTGCTGTAGGTATTTTTGGTATACCTCAACCTTTTCAAAGTCAAATTGAATATTTATGGATTGCTTTACCATTACTATTAATTAGTATGGGGTTATTTTACCGTTTAGAACGTGTCCGAGTTGGTAGGGCATTTACAGCTATCCGTGAAGATGAATTAGCAGCAGAGGCAATGGGAATTAACTCTACTTACTATAAAGTTTTAGCCTTTACTTTAGGAGCAATTCTTGCCGGGGTTGTAGGTGCAATTAACGCACATATTCTTAATACTTGGAATGCGCGACAAGGTACATTTGATGCCAGCATTATTTACTTAACTTTTGTCTTAATTGGTGGTTCGAGAACTTTTTTAGGTTCAGTGGTAGGTGGTATGGTATTTACAGCCCTACCAGAAATTTTACGCGGTATAGCAGACTCAGGTGTTTTTCCTAATTGGTTAAGTTGGTTAGCGCAATTTCTCAGAGATGGAAGATTAATTATTTTTGGTTTACTCATAGTGATTGGTACTATTTTCTTCCCTCAAGGTTTAGTTCCTCCTGAGGTTTTTAAAATAGGTAAGGCAAGAAAAAAGAAAATAAAAAACAATATTTAAATTTAAAAATGTCTCAGATTAGTTCTACCGTTAAAAGCAAAGTTATATTAGAAGCTAACTCACTAACTCGCCGCTTTGGCGGTTTAGTAGCGGTGAATAATGTATCTTTTAAAGTTAATCAACATGAAATTTTTGGATTAATTGGCCCTAATGGTGCTGGCAAAACAACTCTATTTAATTTAATTACAGCCCTCATTCCGCCGTCTGATGGAGGATTAATTTATCAAGGCAGAAAAATTTCGCAACTGCGATCCCATCAAATTGCAGGTTTAGGTATTGCTAGAACTTTTCAAAATATTCGCTTATTTGGCGAATTATCAGCCTTAGAAAATGTCATAATTGCTCGGCATTTACATAATAGAAGTAATATGCTCACAGGAGTCTTAGGATTGCCACCTGCTCCTAGAGAAGAATATCAAAATAAACAAAAAGCTTTAGAATTATTAAAACTAGTAGGATTAAGCGATCGCACACAAGAAAAAGCTAAAAATTTCGCTTACGGTGATCAACGCCGTTTAGAAATTGCCCGTGCTTTAGCTTTAGAACCACAAATTTTACTTTTAGATGAACCAGCAGCAGGGATGAACCCCAGCGAAAAACAGCAACTCAGTGAATTTATCCGCAATATTCGCGATCGCTTCAACTTAACGATCATTCTGATTGAGCATCACGTACCATTAGTCATGGGTTTGTGCGATCGTATCGCTGTATTAGATTTTGGTCAATTAATTGCTTTAGGTGAACCATCTGTAGTTAGAAATAATCCGGCTGTGATTGAAGCTTATTTAGGAAATTAATGACATTCCTATAATTACAGCATATTTAATTAATTAACATAACAATACCGCTATTTTGCACCATTCTTAAGAACTGTATGGTGAGCAATGCCCACAACATAAAAATCAGGTTTTGTCCCAATTTTCCGCATTGCTCACCTAATTTTAATTGCAATCAAGCAGATGGTACAAGATGTAATGTCATCAAATCTTGTAGCGCTATCCTACCATACAGAACGCGTTAGGACTGACACAGTAAATCTCTGAAACTTTTATTCTTCTGTGTTCTCTGTGGTAGCCTGCTGCAAGCCCTTCGGGTTCGGGGTGACGCTCTTGAGCGTCGCTAACGCAATCGACGGGAACCGCCAAGACTGCGACCCCCTCACCGCTATCGCGTCTACGATTTTCCTTACCCATGCGTAAGTCCGGCTGCTGTTGTCTTCAACAAAGGATAACCCAGCTTTTCTCGCTGCTCTACATATAGTTGCGCTACCTTCCGAGCCAAATGACGAATCCTTGCAATATAGCGAGTTCTTTCCGTCACAGAAATCACTCCTCTAGCATCTAGCAAATTGAAAGTATGCGAACACTTCATTACATAGTCTAAGCTTGGCAAGACTAAACCACGCTCCGTCAACTGGTTAGCTTCCTGCTCATATAAATTAAACAGTGTTAGCAGCATTTCAGGATTTGAGGCTTCAAAGTTGTAAGTACTCTGCTCAATCTCATTTTGCAAGAAAACATCTCCATAAGTAATGTTGTCTGTCCACTGAAGCTTTGTGAAAGCTTCTACTTGCTGGAGATACATCGTTAGCCGCTCTAACCCGTATGTAATTTCAATCGACACAGGTCGGCAATCTATTCCACCACATTGTTGGAAGTAGGTAAATTGAGTAATTTCCATCCCATCCAACCAAACTTCCCAGCCAGTACCCCAAGCGCCTACAGTTGCATCTTCCCAGTTATCTTCCACAAACCGAATATCGTGATCTTCAGGACGAATACCCAAAGCCCTTAAAGAATCAAGATAAATCTCTTGAATGTGGTCAGGCGACGGCTTAATTAAAACCTGATACTGATAATAGTGTTGAAAACGGTTAGGGTTTTCGCCGTAGCGGCCATCTGTAGGACGGCGGCATGGTTCAACATAAGCAACAGCCCAAGGTTCCGGCCCCAACGCTCTTAAAAATGTATGCGGATTCTTAGTCCCTGCCCCTTTCTCGATGTCATAAGGCTGGGCGATTAGGCAACCGAGATCGCACCAGAAATGATGCAGTGTGGCTATAACCGACTGAAAATTCACGCTCTACCCGTCCTTAAATCAGCATAGTGCATTCACTATTGTGGACTACAAAGCCTATCAGTAGAGCGTT
>NZ_JAIVFW010000049.1 GCF_020829595.1 Nostoc sp. CHAB 5844 | reverse complement strand
TTACTTTCCAAGTATCTAATTGAGCAACTAAAACGTCCAGACGTTCATATGTGTTTGGTCTGATTTAAATTACTGCGTGGCGAGGCTTCGCCCCGCCCGCGTTTTGTGCCAGTTGCGTAAGTCCTGTAACTGTTTTAAAATCCATAATTTAAAATTCAAAATGGTATAAATTACACTTAGGCAAAAAATAATATAGTATATGGCTACAAAAGCTTTTGTAATTTGGAATTAGATGTTACTAAGTACAAATTAAATGAAAACCCAGCAAATCTATTACCCTGATTATTTTCTAAATCTATATAAAATTTTTTAACGACAGGCTTACGAAGATTTGAGTTTCCAAGCTGACATTTATTTTCTCATCAGCTTCGCAAGCTTTTTGGGCAACATTTGCATTCAGGAAGTTCAGCTTAGTAAACTAAATTCCCAGTACCTAGTAACTGTCGCAGAGAATTGATGCAATATGGACAGTCGCACTTAAATATCCTAATTGCTGCCTCACTTTCTTCTTCTGTAAAATCCAGTTCTGCAACGTTGGTATCAGATGGTTGTGATGAAACCACCATAGAACTGGGTGCAGGAGGAGCCTTTGGATCTCTTTCAGAATCTCGAATACAAACAAAATCCTTCAAGCCGTGGGGATTAGTAATACAAGTACGACCATCGTTTGTGTGTATTAATTTTTGTGTCAGGTTAACAGAGGCATGGGCTGGATGTATTGCTGCCAATGTAGACATTAGAGAAGTAAAAATTGCCGAACTTGAAAGCAAATTAAGTACCAACTTCTTGTTCATATATTTCCTGATAGAACCATCTCTGAATGCCAAGCCTATCCTATTAGTTGTTCTTGGTCAAGATGATATTGATGATAAATATTAAATATTACTAATATGTTTCATGTTTACTGCCATTTTTAGTTAAAAATGACAAAAAGCTTTTTTACTCATCTATAAAGTAAGTAATGTATTTGCTTATTAAAGTTCACGTTATTAAGCAAGTAAATAATCCAAGCCAGGTAAATAAATTTAATGAGTATGCAAAAGCTTTTTATGTCTAGCAAAAAACATTAAGATGCAGAATTGCACGGTGGTAAAATATAATGTCTTGTGTTATCTGCTTAATAATCGGTTTTACATAAATAGCTGTCATTAGAGATTGTGGATAAACTTCAGTTCAAACCTCAAAGGTGACAACTGGAAAGCAGTTAAAGCTACTGTTCGCTATAATCCTTACCGATGCGTTAAATGTTCTATACTCATCCGAGGTATTTAATGTCTACTCAAACTCATCCTTCAGTTTTGAAAAAAACGGCAAGTGTGACTTTATCTACACCTGTACAAGCCACACTTTATATTTCTTTGTGCGCTTTGACGCTTTGGACAGTTTACTTCACTACTAACCCAGCCATCCACGATCGCTTACACTCTGTACGTCACCACACTTTGCTAGTAGGTTGTCATTAGTGGTGTTTATTGTATAAACCGATGGGGAAGTAGGGAGATAAGAAATTTAAACTATTTTCCCCATCATCTGCAAAATCTATCAAAATTAATGCGATCGCTCAGTAGCGCTAGAGTAGCTCCTCTAGTCTTTTCAGGATATATGCTTAAAATCAAAAAGTTAAAGGTTTATCTACTCGTCAGTACGATAGCTGGTTTGATGAGTGTTGGTTTTTATCACTCAGTTGGTTTGTCTCAGTCGTCTCAACCAAATGTGCAACTAATTACTGAACCGCCTACTAGCCAAGTTATACCTTTTGAAGCAGAAGCCAGCACACCTCAGTCTCCAGTAAAGCTGACACTGCAAGCTGTAGATGCAACAGGTAAACCACTAGAAAATGCCAAAGTTAACCTGAAAATCTTTACTCCCCCGAAAAATCCTTGGTTTACCACAGATTTCCCCATAGTAGAAGGAACCAAGCTACTAGACATAGAAGCGATCGCGCCTCAAGGTCAACTGCAAGTCCAGCAAATTTTACCAATTCGGGGTAATTACCAACTACAAGTGAATGTTACCCCCATAACGCCCAATGCTTTTACTCCTATTCAACAAAACCTCAACCTGTCAGTTCCTGAAAATCCTGTTAAGTACCGCAATTTTGCGATTCTTGCTGTAATTCTGTTGATTGTCGGTTTAGGTGGTGGCTGGGTAATTGGTGAACGGCAAGAAACCCAACCAGGAGAAATTGCGCCTCAAAGGGTAAGATTGCTGTTAAGTGGTGCAACTGTTGTGGCCATCATTGCTTTATTAGCAGTCAACTTGAGTGCAGAAATGGCACAATCGCAGACATCTCATACAGAACATCATCACCACGCAGCTACAGCAGAACATCATCACCACACCGCTGCGGCTGAACCCGCAACTGATAACTATGGCATTGTCAAACAACAAGGTTTAGAAGTGCAACTATTGGGAGATGCAAGTGCCACAGTCGGCGAACCTGCTAAATTACAAGTGCAAGTTATTGACCAAAAAACCAAGCAACCTGTTTCCGATGTCTTGTTAAATATTAAAACAACTGCACTAGAAGATGCATGGATACCTTTCGCTTACCAAGGTATCCCAGATGCAACCGGAAAACTCTCTTGGGAACAGCAATTTTTCGATGGCGCACCCCATAACATTCAAGTAGAAGTTTCACCTCAACCAAATGCATCACGGCAATTTTCACCTCTGCGAGTGCAAAAAAATGTAGATGTGGAAGGAGTTGCGCCACCTTTAACAATTCGGTTAATTGTTTTGGGTTATCTCACAGGTATGATCATCATAGGTTTGTTAGTAGGATTGCAGCTCAGACGGAAACTTACACCCAGCCATTAATTCTGTGATTGCGTGATCACCACAAAATGGGTAATCAGGAACTGTAGACAATAGGAGTCGTCACTTTTACTCCTACTACTTAACTTAGTTATACAGTGAATCTACCCATCAAAAACATTACAACTGCTGCGTTAGCTTTATTAATTAGCTACTCAGCAATCCCAGCAGTTGCAATACCACAAAGCAACTCTCACCATCTTACAGTTGCTAAATCACAACCGTTAACAGATACTTTGATTGTGCCTGGCGAACGAGTTGGGCCGATTACACGCACAACCACCAAAAAAGATTTAGTCAAGCTATTTGGTGCGTCTCGCTTAGTTGATAAAACTATTTCTGGCCCGGAAGGAATAGGTAGTTTTGCCGCTACTCAGGTAAACTTAGGTCGAAAGCGATCGCTTTTGGTAGTTTGGAGTGATAACACTCGTACTAAACCTCTAGATGTGCGTAACTTAGGAACCGCTTGGAAAACCCGTGAAGGTATTGGTGTTGGGACTGGGTGGAGTGAGTTACGCCAAAAATTAGGCAACTTTAAACTCTTTGGACTGGCTTGGGACTATGGCGGGACTATTTTGCTAGAGAGCAGCCGACTATCCCGCTATCAAGGTAAACTCATCCTGCGAGTGGACGCTGCACCGAATGCTTACCAGAAATATCCTAATGACTATAGTGCAGTATTAGGTGATAGCACCTTTTCTGCCAGCAACCCCCACTGGAAACCATTGGGAGTTAGGCTTGTAGAAATCGTTGTTTTACTTAACCCAGAACAGTAGTGATAACTTAAAAAGAATGTAGCTGGCACATTAGTAGGAATTAAAATTTTTTAGCTGATCAGCAAGTAAAACGATAATCTCAGATTAATCAGTGTTTATTTATACCATTTTCGATTTCTATAATCGCTATACTTATCTCTAGGTTCTACCTGGGAATGATGAAGTGGCAAAGCCACTTCTTTTTATTTCAGCTATAGCTTAGAAAAAAAGTAAAAAGTCAAAGCCAACTTTTTACTTTTTAGTATTATTTAATCATTAGTCAAATCATCACGCCATTTATTTTGGTTTTCTTTGAGTTCGACATCGCGCGATCGCGCTAACTGCCAAGTTTCCCACATCAGTGGTTTTTGTCTTTCAACATGACTAATTAATTGCATAATAGGCTGATCTGCTTTGATCGGAGTCTTCAGATCAAACCGAATTGTCCGCAAAACCTTGGCATCATCTTTAACAAAGTACTGAACGAAAACACTAGTTAACCACAACACTAATCGATTTATTATCCAACCAGTAAAGCCTTTACGTTTTTTAGTGATAAATATCAGCTGAGTTTCACATTTATCATTTTCCAGCAAATGTAAGGCTAACATAATATAGAAATGCAAAAAATCAGGTCCCACTGTCAACGTAAATGTACTGCCATACCAATAGCAAATTTGGTAAATAATATTTTTATTAAATAAATGAATACATTTCACGAAAAATGGATCTTTGTTACCACGTTTATATTTAGTAAACGTAATAGCATTTTGATGTAGTTCGGCTTTTTCAAAGAAAATATCTAATGGCAGTTGGTGAACTGTAGAAAAATGTTGTGCATCAATAGCATTTATCATCACAACATTGGGGTGACAATTAGTTATAATGCGAGAACCAAGTAAGCTTTCATATTCTTGAAACTCTAACTCAGGAACAAACGGTATCGGTTGATGTGGCGCTTCCCCAGTCCAGATCCAAATCATCTTGTACTTTTCGGCTGTAGGCCAAGTTTTTAATTTCACAGGAATAGGTTCATCTAAACAAGGAATGTCAGTACATATTCCTTGAGAATCAAACTTCCAATGATGAAAAAAACAGCGTAATTCGTTACCTTCAATTTTGCCTTCAGCAAGATGAGCGCCCATGTGTGGACAGTAGGCATCACAAATAACTACCCTTTTATCTTGTCCACGATAAATTACTAGATTTCTGCCCAAAATAGTGACAGGTTGTACCTCACCTATTCGCAGATTTTGAGATGGCATTACCCAATACCAGCCCTCAACAAAACGCTCTGGGTTATTAAAAGTCTTAGGTTTACGCATCGAGATAAAATGCTGCGAGTTAACTTTTATTTTTAGGTTTCACTAAAAGTGAAGCGCTGCCTCTAGAAATAGCATGGAAAGTTTGGAAAAACAGTTATTTTCAGTACTGGCAAAGACGTTAAACTAACAGATTTTTTAATATTTTGAATTACGGATAAATAGAATGTTAATTTTTTGGCAGATGAACAGAAGCTTATATTAGATACAATCTTATGATCGTCAATATTTGAAAAAGTATAACTTCGGAAAATACTAATTAATTAAAATCTACATGATTGAATTAGTTATTCAAAAAGTTAGTGTTTCATAAAAATAAGAGCTAAAGGAAATCAATCCTTTAGCCCTTACTCAAATTTATACAATCAGCCTATGATTTTCTGATGCAAAATTAAGCTGCGGGATAGCCAGCTTCGGCTAAAGCATCCTTAATTTTTTGTTCAGAAACTTGAGTTTCTACACTAACAAGCTTAGTTTTGGGATCGGCTTGAACGATCGCACTAGTATCAACTGTCTTCACTGCATTGGTAATATTGTTTGCACAAGCAGAACAAGCCATATTGGGAACTGTGAGTGTAAGTGTCATAGTTGTAAGAGATTAAAAGATAGAACTGTTGAGCCTAAGCTTGATACTATTGCTGCATCTGCTGAAATTCAGCGGTTTGAGACTTGATTTGACGATCGCTTCAGCTAAGTTGCAAAAGCATTATTAGTTATCATCTTTGCTGTCATCACTGCTGACTCATGGTAAGGAATAATTTACCGGACAAATTCCTTGTCGAAGTCGGAGGCATTTTTTAATGTCTCTAAATTCATCTCCATACCATCATTACTTGAGTGCATGGACATTTCCGGCATCTCTCATCCTAAAATCTCCAGTCGAATGGAGAATCTAGCAGATTTTACAAGTCTTTACACTTGTTTAGTTGTGAACATCTGTGTTCTGAAGGAGTGGCAAGAATAGACAATGCTTAATTGCACTCATTTTATTGGTGGCGATCGCTGGCTCACATATCTTTTTATGACAATTTTTTTATTTATTTTCCTAAAATTGACATTTTGTGTAATGATGAGGTGTGAGAGTTAATTCGGCGATAGCGTTTGTTTTTAGTATTGATGGGCATTTTCCTTTTGGTATTTACAGACTTCTCCCGAAATCTAAATCTCTGCAAACTTGCGATTTCGGATTAAATTTATGTCAATTTACGTAGGTAACCTCTCTTACGAAGTTACACAAGATGCTCTGAACAGTGTTTTTGCAGAATATGGTTCTGTAAAGCGCATTCAGATCCCTACAGACCGTGAAACAGGTCGTCTGCGTGGCTTTGCCTTTGTAGAGATGGGTACTGATGCTGAAGAAGCAGCTGCCATTGATGCGCTTGATGGTGCTGAGTGGATGGGTCGTGACCTCAAAGTTAACAAGGCCAAGCCAAGAGAAGATCGTGGTTCCTTTAATGGTAACAGAGGCAATGGCGGCTACCGTAACCGCTATTAAACTCAACATTTGATCAAAAATATTGCTGTGATTAATTTATTAGTTTCAGCTAATTAATTTAATCTAGAAAAGGCTCAAGTAGTAATACTTGAGCCTTTTGTTTGTTGGAGTGTTAGGAATCAAGCAATTGTTAATTTAAAAATATAGGATTCCTATTTGATTTTTGAAAAAATTAGTACTTCCAGAGGTTATTCTGTTCCTAGTTCCCTCCCTCAACAAATAATTTCCCGAATCAAATTAGATGGCTATGAGATGGTCAGACAATTTTGGATTTTTGATTTTGGATTGACCCCAGAGATAAATCTAGGGGCTTGGGAATTTTAGATTTTGGAATACGAATTGATTCCACAGATAAATCTGGGGGCTTGTACCATCAAGGAATGTCGGTCATCTTTTAGTAGTTATCCAATGAGAAAAATTAGGATTTACAATCGCTACTACTTATACTGGTTCAGCAGAGCTTTTGAGAAACCCAGATTTTACTCTTTATTAATTCAATCATTTCTATTCTCTAGCTATCACAATATCGTTAGATTTAATTACAGCATAGGCTTCTTCTCCCTCCGCTAATCCCAAATCCTCTGCGGAGGTTCTAGTAATCATTGAGGTTAGCTCAACTTTGTGAACAATTTCTAATGTCACCTCACAATTAACCGCCCCTGTGACAACTTTTTTAACAACGCCCTTGAGAATATTGCGGGAGCTAACTTTTAAAGCCTTCTTTGTACTACTAATTTCTAGCGCAGGTATTTCAGAATTTTCTTGATTTACCTGTTTGGTTGGTATCGATGCTCGTGTTGCTTGGTGCTTGTTAAGACCACGCACTAGTTCCCGTAGAATTTCGGTTTTGGTGCGTTGAGAGTCCTGACAGAACTCTTCGAGAATTTTCCGCTCCTCTTCCGATGTTTGAAATGTGATCCATCCTTGTTCTTTTCTTGGCATAATGTTACCAATTCAGTTGGTAAAGACTGGAATGACGCTCGGTATGATCCTACCAAGCGCCATCAAATTGCAGAAGAATCTATTGCTATACCATTTCATGATGAAAAGAAGACAAATTCTTGCCTTTCTTGGCACAGCACTAGCTAGTTTGTTACTTGCTGTTTGTTCAACATTAATTGTACATTCTACTGTTACAGCACAGCCGAACGTCACTTTAACTGTTTCTGCTGCTGCTAGTTTGAAAGACGCATTGGAAGAAATTAAATTGATTTATCAACAAAATAAACCCAATGTCAATATAAATTATAACTTTGGGGCTTCTGGGGCATTGCAACAACAAATTGAACAAGGCGCACCAGCTGATGTCTTTATTTCTGCTGGGAAAAGGCAAGTAGACGCTTTGGAACAAAAAGGACTTTTGCTTCCAGGGACTCGCTCGGTTTTAGCGAAAAACCGCCTTGTCTTAGTTGTACCCAAAAATATTACTAGCATTACCAGCTTTTATAATCTGAAAGAATCTAAAATCAAGCGCATCACTATTGGTGAACCGAGAAGCGTCCCAGCTGGTCAATACGCACAGCAAGTTTTACAAAAGTTAAACATTTGGTCGCAAGTGACTCCTAAACTGGTTTATGCCAATAACGTGCGTCAAGTTTTGGCTGCGGTAGAGAGTGGCAATGCTGATGCAGGTTTAGTTTATGCTACTGATGCCAAAATTTCTGACAAGGTAAAAGTAGTGGTTGCTGCTGACGAGAAATACCACTCCCCAATTGTGTATCCAATTGCTGTTCTCAAACGTAGTAAGAATGCCAGTGCTGCCAAGGAGTTTACTCAATTTTTATCGAACAATCAAGCCAAGGCTGTACTCAAAAAATATGGCTTTATACTGCCTTGAAAAAGTTTTGAGTAAAAAATAGGGCTTATACCATTTCACCAAATAAATGATACAAATAATTTCTCCTCTGCCCCTTTGCTTCCCTGCTCCTCTGCCTGCCTAAATGTATCAATTTTAAAGTGAAATGGTATTACTTACGCACGGGTGTGAGGGAATAATGGTGTAGGGATGTAAGTAAGCAAAACCCTTACACCCCTACACCCTTGATTTTTCATCTCACTGCGTGAGTACCGGATAATAAAGACAGGTGTTACTTCAGTTTGGTTATGTACTTAACTTGGTTAGACAACAATAGTTGGCTAATTGAAATTGGCTGTCAACGGATATTAGTTGACCCTTGGCTAGTTGGTTCTTTAAGTTTTGGCTTAGATTGGCTGTTTAAAGGTTCTCTCAAACAAGAACGATTAATTCCAGAAGATATTGACTTGATATTGCTGTCTCAAGGTTTGCCAGACCATGCACATCTGCCAACGTTGAAGCAACTTGACCATAAAATTGGGGTTGTGGCTTCTCCTAACGCTACCAAAGTGGCTCAGGATTTAGGATACACTTGTGTGACTTGTCTAGATCATGGTGAAATTTTCACGTTGAACAATCAAGTGGAAATTAGGGCTTTGCCTGGTTCACCTATTGGCCCGACTATTGTAGAAAATAGTTATCTGCTGAAAGAATTAGAAACTAATTTTACGCTCTACTACGAGCCGCATGGATATCATTCTCCACAACTAAAACAATTTGCGCCTGTTGATGTGCTAATTACACCAACAGTTGACTTGGCATTGCCGTTAGTCGGGGCAATTATTAGAGGTACTAACAGTGCCTTAGAAGTAGCTAAATGGTTGCAACCGCAAGTCATACTGCCCACAGCAGCAAAGGCAGATACAACGTATGAGGGATTGTTGCCGCACTTTTTAAAAGCTGTAGGTACGGCTGAAGAGTTGCGTGCTTCGCTTCAGGAGAATAATCTGACAACTCAGGTGATGGAACCTAAAGTTGGCGATCGCATTGAATTAGTCTTACAAAAACGCGTAATAACTTGTTGATGCTTACGTAGGCGATCGCATGGTATCATAACATAGAGACAGCAATCGCTAATTTTAGCCAATAGGTACGAAAACACTTAAAAAAAGGTTTTTCTCGGATATTTCCAGCGACAATCTTTTGATAAGTCTTTTTCCGGAACCAAAAAACTTCTAATGTAGTTGTATTTTACAATCCTCACTCAGTTGGGTTAGTCACAATTCAACCAAGCAGGTGAATTAAGTACAGCAGATCTAAAGTTATAAAAAAGAAATCTCAGTATTAGCAAATATTTGTCCTAACTTAATAAATGTCACGGAAGTATAAGTCTATGAAACTTTCAACTTTAACAACTTCTTTTCTTACCGTCGCTTCTATGATTCTTTCCGCAGGAATTGCAGCGGCTCAAACAGTTACGGACAAAACTTCTCTGAATGAGAGTGTGGTTGCTAGTACAAAACATGGTCAAGTAATAACTACAGCCATTAACTCTTATATGTCGCCCAGTAAGATTACTACTTACCATGTAATTCAACCTTTTAATCTTGTTTATCTTGCTTATCAAGGGAATCTCAAATCACAAGGTATTCCTAGTGGTAGCAATCTGATAGTTCAGCACCAAAGAGGTGATCTTAACGCGAAAGCTTTGGTTAAAGCTGCTATTCACGCCAACCAACTACCAAATCAACTTTTGCAAGATCAAACTTATCTAAGTGCGGTTGATGTACAACTGTCATCGTTACAAAAGACCTTTATGCGTTAATTCACACATAACAATCCTATTTGATTGGTGAAAATCAGTAGGCTTCAAATCCCTGACTTCTTCCAGAAGTCAGGGATTTTGTTATTTAATGCTACTCTTACAAACTGAAATTCCTTCATCTAGTTATGTTCAAACCAATAATTCTTTTACTTATCTCTAATATTTTCATGACTTTTGCTTGGTATGGTCATTTAAAAGATTTAAAATCTGCGCCTTTGTGGATTGCTATTAATACAATCAAAATTAATGGGCAGCATGCTCTAAATCGTAAAATTACGTGATTCCATTGGCTGAGATTTGACTGAAATACAGATGTTATGATGTATGGAACATTCGGTTTTGGTGGAGATCAGCCACCAAAGGTAACGGGGAAAGTTCGGTGAAAATCCGGCGCTGTCCCGCAACTGTGAAGGAAAGGAAAAGGTTTAAAATTCACTTTCCCAGTCAGGATGCCCGCCGAAGTATACTATTGAGTCCAACACATCTGCGAGGTACGGATGACTGCTGCCCATACAGAGATTACTACTAATTCTTCAGCTGTCGCTTCTCATACTCACACTTTATTTGTTTGCCAAACCTGTGCCAGCGTTTGGCAAGATGGCAAGCGTATAGGTGAAAGTGGCGGTCAAAAACTACTGCACCAGATTCAGCAATTGGCACAAGATTGGGAGTTGCGAGATGAATTTCCGATCCAAGCAGTTGAATGTATGAGTGCTTGCAACCGTTCTTGCGTTGTCGCCTTTGTAGCTAAAGGTAAGTTAACCTATCTGTTTGGTGATTTAGCGGGTGATAGCAGTGCTGCTGTCTTGGAATGTGCTAGTCAATATTACGCTAAAACTGACGGATTATTGCCTTGGTCAGAACGACCCGAACCATTGAAAAAGGGTATTTTAGCAAAAATTCCACCCTTGTAAGAAAGTGCTGAGTACTGAGTATAAACGTGTTTTAATTCTCGGTGGAACCGGAGAAGCGGCGGAACTAGGTGCTAGAGTGGCAACTATCAATGGCATTGAGGCGATCGCATCTTTAGCTGGTCGCACTCGTGAACCATCGGTTCCATCCGGTAATGTGCGAATTGGTGGTTTTGGTGGTGTGGCTGGACTGGTGGAATATCTGCGGCAAATGAAGATTGATGTGCTAATTGATGCCACCCATCCCTTCGCCAATCAAATATCCTACAATGCGGCGGCAGCAGCGAAGGAAGTTGGGATACCGCGATTGATGTTAATTCGTCCGCCTTGGAATAAAGTAAAAGGTGATCGCTGGATTGAAGTAGACAGTAATATCGCAGCCGCAGATGTTTTAGAACAGCAACAAGCACAAAGGGTGTTCTTAACTGTTGGTAGACAAGAACTTGCCACGTTTGCACACCTCAAAGACATTTGGTTTCTGATGCGGATGATTGACCCTCCAAGTCAAGATGCCTTAGTGCCACCAGGAGTGATATTGTGCGATCGCGGCCCCTTTGTCCTAGACAATGAAAGAAAAATCCTGATTCAATACAACATTGATACAATCGTTAGTAAAAATAGTGGTGGTGATGCAACTTACGCCAAAATTATTGCCGCGCGGGAACTGGGTGTACAGGTTGTCATGGTCAAGCGTCCAGCAGTACCAGCACGAGAACAAGTTGCAGACGTTGATGGTGCAGTAGCATGGTTACTAGGTAAATTGAGGAGTAAGGAGTAGTCCCCTCTAATGTGTTGCCAGCGCCCACCTTCATTACAAAAAATCCGCCAGTTACCGGGAATACAAATTTCCATAATATTTCATGGGTAATAAAGGCGATCGCTCTGTTGGAAGTCAAAAGTTAAAAGTTAAAATGCAAAAGTAATTTAGGCTGACTTCGGTTCAATGTCAGAAAACTGCGATCGCGTTTCTAAGTGCTGAGTGCTGAGTAGAAAGTGCGATCGCAATAAACAATTCGTAATTCGTAATTCGTAATTGCGATCGCGGCTTTAGTCATCTTTCGACACAACCTCAAACAAATCACCCATATCGCACCCGAAAAAATCACACAATACCGCCAGCGTATCAGCGTCATATCTTTTAGATGTGTTTTCACACAATCCTCTTCGCTGAGAAAATCGCCTCTTTTTTTGCGATCGCAGGGATTGATGGTAGCGGGATTAATCATCGAATTTCACCCCTAGATCAACTTGTAAAACACTTTCAATCTTCTTTAGTGTTTCTAGCGGCAAAACCTTAGTTTCTTCATTTTCGATTTTGTACCAGTTGGCGGGAGTCATATCGATTTCAGCACACAACTGAATTAACGAGCGAGAATTTGATTCCCTCGCTTGTTTAATACGCATTCCCAATCCTGGAAACTCACGCTCCTCAGTCTTTCTGACCTTCATCAAAACAGCCATTTATAAACCTCAATTCTCAATTATCAATTGATATCCTACTCGCGCTATCAACTATCAATTGTTAGTTGATAACTGTTAATTGAGAGTTTATGGTAAAACTATGGGGAACTCCCAGTCCCCACAATACATAGGCTCCAGTTACAAGAACCGCGTCCAGGTAGTTTCGTCGCCAACGGCGAAGCATTACGTAAAGGCCGCCCTGTACGGAAGATACACGGAGCTAGTAAATATTTCTTATTCTGAATTCTGAATTCTCACTCTTGGTTTCCTTCAAGAATTCTAAGAATGCGTCGATTTTCGGTTTGAAGTCCGCGGATTTCGCTTTGCATTTCTCGCATATCAATACGAATCTCACGCATTTCTGTCGCCAGTACCATAAAGTTTTCTTGGTGCTGGTTGGCAAAGCCAATGAGCGAACTAACCGAACTGGTCAATTCGCCTACTGACTGTCGCAACTCAGCGTTAACCACCACTTGATTATCAAGTTGTTGTGACACTCTCTCTAGTGTTGCTTCAATTCTGTCTAATCTGTCTGGTTGGTCTTGAGTCATAGGTAGAGGAAGTGTTAGCCGCTAACCTCAGAATAGCTCAATCCCCGCCCCCTTAAGCGGTCTTTTTTTGTGTTCAAAATTGACGGAATTTTAACGAAGTCAAAAACGTGGTTTTAGAGTTTCCCAAAATTAGCTCACTGGATGACGTGGCTCCAGGGGTTGATTTTTTCCCTACTAAAACAATGTTTACTGTATGTGATATCTCCCTTTCTACCCTAGAGAGATACCGCAACGACTTAATCGAGTTGAAAGTGCCGAAATTTGAATGGTACTTCTACAGCACAGGATTTGACCGCATCAGTGCCGAAACCATTTACCAAGGTACGCCCAACTGGTAAAAATCCAGCGAAAGGAAATGCTCGGTTGTCTGTTTCACCAACCGGGATAACCACCCAAGAAAAAGACTTGCAGGTTGCCAGACTCAAAAACATTGGCAACGCTTGGGAGGTGTTAGCCTTTATTGTCTTATTTTGGCAGAACTTGACACATACTGGTACAAGTTTAATTTACCCCAGTTTTACTCCAGTAGAGGGTTTGGCTTATTTGCCTTGAAAGAAAACACTTGGATTTTCACCAAGGTAATAGGCTAAATGTACCTCTTTCGTACATGATGAATAAACCTAAGCCAATCAACACAAAAGGTACAATAACTTTACCATAGCGACTCAAAAGATAAGCAATGGTAGTGTGTTGACTTAACAGGTACGCAACAGCACACCAAACTCCTACCATTAAAAAAAATACACTTAAAATTACTCCCAAGCTGGCAAGATTTTGACCTGCAAATAAGGGAATATAAATACTGATATTATCCCCACCATTAGCAATTGTTACCGCTGCAACTTTATAAGTTTGGGGATGCAAAATACTCAAAATTAAAGATAATAAAGAATTAACTGGTGAATGCTGTTTAAATTCAGTTGTTACTTCCTGAATTTCGATAGTTTCTTGTTCTCGGTTGAGCAATTGCATTAAGCCGATCGCTATTGGTAATATTCCTAGTAATCCTATCCATTCTCGCCGTACAACCAAACCGCCAAAAAATCCTGGTAAGCTGGCAATGATGATAGCTGCAAACCCAATATACTGACCAAGTATGATATGCCGCCGTCGAAAATTAACATCTACCTGAGAGAATAGTAGTAGCAAAATCATGATGTCATCGATATTGGTAGCTGTGAAGGCAATTATCCCTTCAATAAAAGATGTACCTAGCTTACTCATGCTGAATTTTGCGTCAAAAGTAAATGAATGAGTTAATTACTACAATTAGTACAGGTGTAGTTGCATTTATTGCCACTAATATTGATGATATTGTAATTTTGCTACTGTTTTTTTCGCAAATAAATGCTAACTTTCGACCGCAACATATTTTTTTAGGGCAGTATTTAGGTTTTATTGTACTAATAATCTTCAGTTTATCTGGTTTATTTGGCGGTTTTGTTTTAGGGGCAAACTGGATTGGATTATTAGGCTTAATTCCAATTGCTATAGGTATTAGCAGCCTGATTAATCCAGAAGATGAAGCTACAGAAGAGTTTGTCGCAGATAATATACCATCTTCAGGAGAGTCTAGTGCTAGTTTTCTTGCACCCCAGATTTACAGTGTAGCGGCGGTAACTATTGCTAACGGTAGTGATAATATTAGTGTATATATACCATTATTTGCTAGTAGTAAGTTAGCTAGTTTTTGGGTAATTATTGGAGTATTTTTTTTCTTGTTGGGTGTTTTTTGCTATACAGCCTATAAATTAACTCATCAAAAGGCGATCGCAGAGATTTTAACTCGCTACATTAGTTATTTAGTGCCTTTCATTCTCATGGGTTTAGGTACTTTTATTGTTTTAAAAACTGGTGCTTTAAGTTTAATAAAATTGGCTGCAAGTTGTTGCTGCTTAATAGTTTTGATGAGTAATAATGAAACCAGTCCTAATTAATATAGGGCTTACGCACAAAGATTATCTGTTGAGACTGGGTGTAAGGGTGAAAAGGCTTCGCCGTGAGCGTCAGCGTTCGACTGAGCGCTCACGCCGAAGTCCGAACGGTGTAGGGTTAATGGGTTTTGAAGACTTATACACATATATCTACACACCCATACATCCTTCCCCAAACCCTTGATTTCTTGTTTTCATGCGTAAGTCATAATTAGGAAATGATTTTGAATCAGGACTTACGCAAAAAAGTTGTCTGTGAAAACTGGGTGTAAGGATTTTGGAACCTACATCCCTAAACCCCTGCACCCTTCCCAAACCCTTGATTTTTCGTTTTTATGCGTAAGTCCTATAGGTAATTGTTTGCGGTTGATCATTGCCATACTTTTTTAACTTGATCTAAAAATATAAAATCAAGCGTCAAACTTTATTCAACCATTCATTCTCATCCGGTTGTTTAAATAAAGGAGTGCTGAGGTAGCGTTCACCAAAGCTAGGCTGTACCATCACAATCAAGCGACCTGCATTTTCTGGTCGTTTTGCAACTTCAATAGCAGCATATAAGGCAGCGCCAGCAGAAATACCTGATAGTAATCCTTCTTCTTTGGCTAAAAGTCGGCTGTAAGTCATTGCCTGTTCATCGCTAACTTGAATTATTTCATCTACAAGTTCTAGGCGGAAAATCGCTGGGATAAATCCTGGGCCGATACCTTGAATTTTGTGCGGCCCTGGTTTTCCGCCTACTAGTACGGGACTGTTGCTTGGTTCAACTGCGATCGCTTGAAATGTCGGCTTACGTTGTTTAAGAATTTGTGCAACTCCAGTAATCGTCCCGCCAGTACCAACTCCCGCCACTAAAATATCTACTTTTCCGTCGGTATCAGCCCAAATTTCTTCGGCTGTGGTTTCGGCATGAATTTTGGGGTTAGCTGGGTTGCGGAATTGCTGCAACATATAAGCATTGGGAGTTTTGGCGACAATTTCCTCAGCAAGTGCGATCGCGCCGCGCATTCCTTCTACACCAGGGGTTAACTCTAGTTGTGCGCCATAGGCTCTCAACATTGCCCGTCGTTCTTGGCTCATCGTGTCGGGCATCGTTAGAATAAGATGGTAGCCCTTAGCAGCTGCCACCATTGCCAACGCAATTCCTGTGTTACCAGAGGTAGGCTCAACTAAGGTAGTTTTGCCAGGGTGAATTAAGCCTGCTTCCTCTGCTGCTGTCACCATACTGATACCAATTCGGTCTTTCACAGAAGAAGCCGGATTCATGCTTTCTAGCTTCACGACAATCTCTGCAACTGCGCCTGAAGTCTGGGGAATCTTATTTAATCTCACTAAAGGAGTTCGTCCAATTAACTCCGTAATATCTTTCGCTATTCGCATAAGGGAACTCCTGTGTGGTTACATTTCTTGCTTGAAGACAAATGACTAGTACAATTCAGCGGAAGTAAATAGACTATCTGGAATTGCCAAAAGGCTTGTGCTATAACTGTTCTTTCTTTTTACTTTTGCCTTTTTACTTTTGCTTTGTTGTACTAGATGTAATACATCGGACTCTGCTGTAAACGAGCTTCTCTTTCTTGACACAAGTCTTGGAGCGTATAGCGGTTCAAAACCTCCATAGAGGCCACGTTGGCTTGTTCCCAGATTTCATGCACCAAGCGTCTTTCTAATGTGGGAGCTTCGGAGTTTTCTTTCTCTTTGCGTTCACCTTCGACTAAAGTGACAATCTCCAACACAGTAATCTGCCAAGGCTCACGAACTAAAACAAAACCACCTTTAGAGCCACGTTGACTTTGGACTACTCCAGCACGTCGCAAATTGGTCAGAATTTGCTCTAGATAGCGCTCAGGTATAGGTTGCTTAGAGGTGATTTCGCTCATAGTTAGAGGTACTTTTTTTTCGTGCTGGCTGGCCAGTTCTAAAAGTGCTAGGAGCGCGTATTCAACTTTGGAAGACAGATCCAGGAGAGCGTAATTTTGGCTATTCAAGATTTGTACTCAATCAAAATACTACGGTTAATCGATTGTTTTTTCGCCTTTTATGCGAAATTAATTTTGTCTTGGTGTTGGATGTGATAGCATCCCACTATCCTAGACAAATAACTATAAGCCTATCGTTTTACCGTAGATTATCCTACAAAATGCTCCCAATAAGTTCATCTTTCATAGGAATTATTTTGGTTTGTGATTTTTAGGACTGAGATTGGGTGTAAGGGTGTGAGGACAAGAATTAATCAAAATAAAAAGACTTAACATACAACACTCTTGCCCGACACTCCTATACCCTACCCCCAGCCCTTACAAGGTTTTTCGATTTTCTTAGTGCCATTCATTTCTTTGCCCACTAACGACAACCTCAACAGAGTATGTTACTAACTGACTTACGAACAATTTATGAGCGCGATCCAGCAGCTCGCAATTGGCTGGAAATCTTGTTTTGTTATCCTGGACTTCAAGCCTTAGTGTTGCATCGTTTATCACACTGGCTGTATAAAAAAAGCGTTCCTTTTCTACCCAGGTTTATATCTCATCTCAGTCGGTTTTTCACTGGAATTGAGATTCATCCTGGTGCAGTTATTGGCAAAGGAGTATTTATTGACCACGGAATGGGTGTAGTAATTGGTGAGACAGCAATTGTCGGTGATTATGCGTTAATTTACCAAGGTGTGACTCTTGGTGGTACTGGCAAAGAAAGCGGTAAACGCCATCCCACAGTGGGTAGTCATGTTGTTGTGGGGGCTGGTGCTAAAGTTTTAGGCAATATTAATATAGGCGATCGCGTCCGCATTGGCGCGGGTTCCGTAGTGTTACGTGATGTGCCGAGTAATACTACTGTCGTAGGGATTCCTGGACGTGTAACTCGCCACAATAACATTAATGTTGATGCACTTGCTCATAACAAAATTCCAGATGTAGAAGCGGAAGTAATTCGAGCGCTATTTGAACGCGTCAAAACTCTAGAAAAACAGCTAGAACAATTACAAACTCAGCCAACATTAGTATTACCAACTGAAGTAGATAGTGAAATCGAAATCATCTACAACAGTAAAATAAATAGTGATTCCGTAATTGAAGACTTTCTCGATGGTGCAGGAATTTAATAGACATCTCCAGAAATTAATTCTGCGTTACCCGAAACCCTTGTAGAGACGTAGCAATGCTACGTCTCTACATTCTTTGTCGGAGATGTCTAATTAGTGGCGTGTCAAGGCTAAAATGTTGCATTGGAACTTTCTTGTGGGGTGAGCCGGAAAGCCCGCCAAAAAAATAAGGACGGGTGAAGACACCCATCCCACAAGAATCACTCCTTAATTGTGCAATCCTAGATTTTGATTATCTAAGTATAAATTAGAAAATCTGGGCCATAATTACCACTACCATCGGGTAAAGGAATTTGCATAAGTTTAACAGCAGGATCTTTCAACTGAAACATCAGCCCAATTGCCATACCAAGTTTATCTTTATCGCCAGTAGTCCAAGCATCTTCTAGATTATCTAAGACCAATTTAAAAGTATTGTTAAAAGTGTCTAAAAGCTGCTGCACTTCTGAAGGTGGATTACTCCAACCGCCTTGCGGAACTTGTACCATTGGGTATGTTTCAGGGAAGGGAACAACATCACCTGCATATCGCCACCTACCATCAACTTGAATCAATTTCCGACCATGAGAAATTTCATCGAATTTATAATAATGAGCAAGTTCACCACCAAATTCTTCTGAATCTGGTGATAGCGCAGTTCCCTCTCCTTGTACTTTAATTTCGTTAATTGCCTTTTCTACATCAGCAAGTGTATTGATAGCGTATAACTGATGTGGCCCCACTGTATCAACTAGCTGATTAGCACCAGTCATAGTTGGATTTAGTTCTTGAAAGGCGACAAGAATTGCATCATAGAAAGCACCAATAGTTGGGAAAGTTTCACCAGCAAAGAAAGCGATTGGGCCACTTTCTGGATATTCAATTTGCTTGCAAACGTCATCTAAATAAGTCTTACTTAAACCTGCTAAATATACAGTCAACTGAGGTCGTACACCTCCTGGTAAAGGGCCGGGATAGCTTGGTAAAACTGTGCTGATTGTTGGTGTACCACCGATAGTCGTCAACATATTGGCGACTAATCCCATATGCAGCATTTCTTCAATCAGAACACTGCGAATTAACGCAGCAGCAGGTGCATTAGAATCTTTAACAGACCACCACGCGCAAAGATATGGTGGTAAAGTAGCTAACTCTAGTTCTATAGCTGCATTTAAACTACTTTTGAGCCAGTCAATATCTCTGTTGGCGCTTTCAGTGTGTAAAAGTTCAGTAATTGAAGTGTTCTTGACTGTGGTAAAATTCATAGATGTGCTTTGTCTCTTTATGATCTTAAATCAGTTAATACACGGAAATTCCCGTATATTTCCGCTACAGGATAGCTTTAGCTTGATAATTGAGACTTCAGTAAAAATACTGTTAGGCTGATAAAGTAAAGTCAAGATTTATTGAGAAAAAGAAATACTATTGCAGAGATGGCGATCGCTCGGAAATGACAAAAAGGCAGTCTCAATGAAAAAAACTCACAACCATAAATAAAAGAGGGACGCTTAGGCTAGAGACTTGGGATTAGTTCTACTCAGCACTTTTAAGTCAGAGGGTAGAATTTTTCTCTTCTGCCCTCTGATTTGCCAAAAGGGCTGTTGAATTGTTAACGTCTTGATCAGGCAAAAATTTTTCATAAGTAGGTCAGTGTAAATATTTATTGTTAGAGTAAGGCAGGAGGACGACAGTCGCCTCAAGTCGAGCCAGTGGTTTGGGGAGACACTGCGTTGGGCGGGCAATGCCCGACTTGTAGCAAGTGTCGTCGGGTTCCCAAAGTTGTAGCAACTGGCGTGGCAGAGCCGCTCACGGGGCTGTCTTCAAAAGGCAGAAATGAAGATGGTTTTAGCCTAATTTATCTTTATTTAAATAGTTTGGTTTTTTCCTGGCGTTCTACTTAAATCTAATATGAGTCATATACATATACAGCAGAATTCAGAATAAGAACAGGCTCTACACTTAGTTTTGAGGCTTAAATGGTGTACTTCACTTACTTGAAATCTGCTGTATTAGATTGTTAATAGCAAGCTAATAATTTTACTTATTAAATATCAGGAGAATTATCATGACAAAGGGAAACTTTGAGCAATTGCTAGAAGCTTTAGGTGCATTTGAATCAGGAAAATCATCAGGAGATCCACTACAGTACAGCGCCCAAAATCCAAACACTAATGCTACAGGTAAATACCAGTTTACAGAAGTATTGTTTGTAGACCTGGATTATTACAATAGTGATGGTAATAATTATGACGGAATTTTTAATGGAACTTGGACGGGTAAGAATGGAGTAACTAGCCTTCAATCTTGGAAGTCAAACCCAGCTGCTCAAGAAACAGCAATTAGAGAAGCCTTTTTCACAAATTATGGTTATATCAATGCTGGATTAGCTTCAAACGGAATAACTTCTATTGATGCATATCTATCTAATTCTGCTAACCAAGGTGTAAAAACAGTCACGTACTATCAATTAAATAATTCCCGTACTGACTTCTTGACAGATGCTAATGGAAACTACAGAAAATTTACCGCGCAAGTCAGCATCTCCTTGTCTGGTATTTTAGCGGGAGCGCATTTAAGGGGAGGTTTCGGTGTCGCAGAAGTTCTGGCACAGTTGAATAATCAGAGTTCAATTGATTTTACGACAACTCAATTCAGCATAGATTATTACAGAACCAATCTTTTAGATGAAATAAATACGCCAATTTTTCAATATCTCAATAATTTTGGCGGCTACAATGTTTCAAAATCCGATTTTACTCTTTCCAGTTATGGAAATGCCACAGATTATGTTTTGTATGGCACACTCAATAACAACACTATAAATGGTGGTGCTGGCAATGATACCCTAAATGGCGGTGCTGGCAATGATACCTTAATTGGTGGTGCTGGCAACGATACTTATATTGTTAATACCACTACTGATACTATTACTGAAAATGTAGGAGCAGGTAAAGATACAATTTCTTCTAGTGTTACCTTTAGCCTAGCGGAGCTGCCAAACATCGAAAATCTGACTCTCACAGGAACAGGCTCGATTAACGGCAGAGGTAATTCAAATAATAACACCATCATTGGTAACAGTTGTAACAACATTCTTTGTGCTGGCGCTGGCAATGACAGACTAACTGGGGCAGAAGGTAAAGATCTTTTATCTGGCGGGCTAGGAGCAGATCGGTTTGACTACCGCAATTTAACTGATTCCCTCCTGAACAACTTTGATAGAATTACTGACTTCAATGCTAATGCTGGTAATGATCTATTCCTCGTTTCCACTGCAAGAGCCGGATTTTTTCATGCGGGATCTGTTGCAACTTTTAATGCAACTGGAATAGCAAGCAGATTAACTACTGCTAATTTTGGTTCTAACTTTGCGGCTCAATTCACCTTTGGTAGCCGTACTTTTGTAGCTATTAATGATCCTACAGCAGGTTTTAATGCTAATACCGATACCATTATCGAGGTCACTGGGTTGAGCGGCACTTTGAGAACTACTAATTTTACAACCATAATTTAGCTTGCCACCCCTAGCATAGTCTACAAGCTTTATTGAGATAAAGAAATACCATCGCAGAGATTGCGATCGCTCGGTTGCACTTCTGTGCTATTAGCTAAATAGTCTTTTACCCAATCACAACCACTAACTAACAACTCATCTAAACTAATATCATCAAAATCCCACAATCGCACAGTATTATCCCAACTACCAGAAGCTAGAGTTTTGCCATCGGGACTGAAGGCTACGCTAGTCACAACAGAGTCGTGTCCAAAAAAGGTATGTAACAGTTCGCCCTTTAAATCCCAGAGTTTGATAGTTTTATCATTACTACCAGAAGCTAAAGTTTTGCCATCAGGACTGAAAACTATGCTAGTAACAGCAGAATCATGTCCTTTGAGGGTGTGCAATAGCTTACCCTGTAAATTCCAGAGTTTGACAGTTTGATCATTACTACCAGAAGCTAAAGTTTTACCGTCCGGACTAAAGGCTAATTTTGTAACTTCTGCTGCATGATCTGTAAGGGTATACAGCAAATTACCATTTACATCCCAGAGTTTGATAGTTTTATCACTACTACCAGAAGCTAGGATTTGCCCATCGGGACTAAAAACTACCTTTGTAATATCAGATTCATGGCCTGTGAGAGTGTGCAGCAAATTACCATTTAAATTCCAAAGTTTGATAGTTTTATCACTACTACCAGAAGCGATAATTTTACTGTGGCGGTCAAAAGTAACACTTGTGACTGCTGCTTCATGTCCTTTGAGAGTATGCAGCAGCTTGCCATTTAAATTCCAGAGTTTGGTAGTTTTATCATTACTAGCAGAAGCCACTGTTTTATTATCGGGACTCAAAGCGATGCTAGTCACCGCAGCTGGATGCCCAACTACAAGCGGTTTTGGTTCTTTTTCCTGTAAATTCCAAAAAGTTATAGCTTTTTCGTCACTAGCTGCAATCAGGTGTTTACCATTGGAACTAAAAATCATTTTCCCTACACCATATCCATACTGGAGTCGGCGCGGATTTAGTTTTTTACCATCTAAATTCCAAAGATTAATCGTTTTATCGTAACTACCAGAAGCTAATGTTTTTCCATCTGGGCTGAACACCACACTTGTGACTGTATCTCTATGCTTGGTGAGAGTTTGCGAAAGTTTACCGCGCTTCCACAGCTTAATGGTTTTATCTTTACTAGCACTAATCAGCATATTGCCGTAGGGACTGAAAACGACACTGGTGACAGCGGCTTGATGCCCACGGAAGGTTTGCAATAACTTTCCATCTAAATTCCAAAATTTAATCGTGTTATCTTCGCTAGTAGATATAAAAGTATTTTCTTTAGGGCTAAAGACAATGCTGGTGACTGCTGCCTGATGCCCTTTTAAAGTTTGTAGCAGTTTGCCTTCTAGATTCCAGAGTTTGATGGTACTATCGGCGCTGGCAGAGACAAAAGTCTGGTTATCAGCACTGAAGACAACACTGGTGACAGTCGCTTGATGAGCTTCGATAGTTTGTAGTAGTTTACCCTGTAAATTCCAGAGTTTAATAGTGCTGTCTTCACTACCAGAAGCCAAAGTTTTACCATCGTGGCTAAAGACTACACTGGTAACAGCCGCTTGATGTCCTTTGTAAGTTTGTAGCAGTTTACCTTTAATATTCCAGAGTTTAATTGTATTGTCTTTGCTGGCTGAGGCTATAGTTTTACCATCTGGGCTAAAAACAAGACTGGTAATACTATACTTATGCCCTCTGAATGTATGTAAGAGATTGCCAGTTAAGTCCCACAGTTTGACTGTATTATCATTGCTGGCAGAAGCTAAAGTACTACCGTCGGGGCTAAAAGCGATATTTGTAACTGCATACTTATGTCCTGTGAGTGTATGTAAGAGTTGCCCATCTGTGTTCCAAAGGATGATGGTATTGTCGTTACTTGCAGAAGCTAAAGTTTTACCATCTGGACTAAAAACGATGCTTTTGACTGCATACTTATGTCCTGTCAAGGTATGCAGCAGCTTGCCTTTTAAATTCCAGAGTTTGACTGTATTATCATCACTAGCAGAAGCTAAAGTTATACCATCAAGACTCAGGGCAATACGATTTACTGCTGCCTCATGTCCGGTGAGTGTGTTTAAGAGTTTGCCACCTAAATTCCAAAGGATGATGGTATTGTCTTCACCCGCAGAAGCTAAGGTGATACCATCAGGACTAAAGGCAACGCTGGTGACACCAGCTTGATGCCCTTGTAAAGTTAGTGCTTCTTTAGTATTTAAATTCCAAAGTTTAACAGTTTTATTATCGCTGGCAGCGGCAAGGGCTGTACCGTCGGGGCTAAAGGCTAAATTTGTGACTATATCTTGATTGTTATCTCCAGTTGCAGGATGGCCAAAAGTATACAGTAGTTTTCCAGTTAAATCCCACAGTTTAACGGTGTGATCAAAACTTGCCGAAGCCAGAGTTTTACCATCGGGACTAAAAGTTACGCTGGTGATGGTATTTTGATGGCCTGTGATAGTTTTTAAGAGATGGCCTTGTAAATTGCGGATTTGGATAGCTTTATCTTCGCCTGCGATCGCCAGAATTTTACTATCCGGGCTGAAAGAAACGCTTGTAATGTTAGAATTTAGCAGAAAAAATTGTGATTTTTGATGAACTAAATCCTGAGCTTCTAAATTCCAGAATTCGATAGCATCAAAATTAATAGCAACCAAAATTTTACTATTAGGACTAAAAATAACTTTTGAGCCTATCCCAGATAAAGTTACTGGTACTAATGAATTCTGATTTTGTTCATCTAAATTTTCAACATTCCAGAGTTGGATAGTACCATCATCATCGACAGAGGCCAGGAATTTACCATCGGAACTAAAAGAAATATTATTAACAGCCGCTTGATGTCCCTTGAGAGTTTGTAACAGTTTACCTTGTAAATTCCAGAGTTTAATAGTTTTATCAGCACTACTAGAAGCCAAAGTTTTACCGTCAGGACTAAAGGCAATACTTGTAATTGCCGCTTCATGTTCAGTCAAGCGATTGCGTTCTTTAACTTCATATACAGCTTGTTGTAAAGCTTCTATGACTACTGGTTGAAATTCATCTTGTTCTTGTACTGTTTTTCCGGCTCTAATTCCTTCTACAAGTGCTTTTAATTGTTGGTGGGAATTAAAAAGTGAGGAGGAATATAAACCACGAGAATTAGCTTCACTAATAGCTCCTTGATGCCACAGTTCGGCTACTTTGAATAATAAAGCAGTAATGGCGACAATTATAACTGTACCACTACCAATGAACCAGAGGGCTGTTATTTCACGACGGCGACGAACTTTTTTTTCCTTTTCTTGGCACAGGCGAAATTCTACACAAGCCGAGACATATTCTGATTCAAGTTGGTTCAAAAATCCTGATTGTTTCAATAATGCTTGGGCTTCTTCTAATCTTCCGCCGCGATGCATGAGATAATTTTCGTCTTTTTGTTGTTTATCCCACTCTAAAGCTGCTTGGCGAATTGTTTCACGTAGTTGCAAACTCACACGGTTTTCATCTAACCATGTAATCAATCTCGGCCAATAGCGAATTAATGCTTCATGGGCTACCTCGGCTTCTTCTTGAAATGTGGCTGAGTCTACGCTAATTACTATCAGCCGCGCACCTTCACCAGCTAAACGCTTCAAGAGATTTTTAGTTAATGCTTGTTTGTCGCCTGTAGGAATGAGTTCTTCTAACCCAACTCTGCGGCGTGTATCTCGGCGTTTCTCCCCTTGGACGGCGTTTTCATCTAAGCGAGTTAAACGCACGAAGATATTTTTGACTTGTTCTTGTTCGTCGGCTGACAAACTATTGTAAACATCATCGGCAGTTTGCGCGATCGCTTTTTGTACACCCCCAATTGCTTCATATTCTAAAACCCGCAGCCATCTACCATGTCGCCGCTGCCACAATTCTAGTAAAGCATGTTGCAGCAAAGGCATCGCCCCCGGTTCACCTTGCACATCATCTAAAATGGTATTACTCAAACCTGCTTCAAAACGTAGTCCTACCTGTGCCGCCTGCAACTCCATCGCTTTCCGCAATTCTGTCGAGTCCATCGGTCCAATCAATTTTTGCCTAGACTCCATTAACTCTTTGAGTTGGCGGTAAGTTGCACACTCGCCCCAAAAGTCTGCCCGCATGGTAACTATGACTGGTTGTTGCTTGGCTAGATTTAACAATTGCTGGATGAATTCTTGCCGCTGGGTTTCGTCGTTACACAGGGTAAATAGTTCTTCAAATTGGTCAACTACAATAATTGACGCTTGGTTCTGCACCGCTGATAAACTGGCTTGCAGTTGTTCGGTGGGGTTACTGCTAGGTGTGAGATAGGCAAGTGTTAAACCAGGTTGCTTTTCTTGCAGAGTGGGGATTAAACCCGCTAACACAACTGATGATTTACCACTCCCAGATGCACCCAACACTGCTAAAAAATTATGTTCAGTTAACTTGTGTTGCAATTGGGCAATTAATTGTTCCCGCCCAAAAAAGAACTCGCGGTTTTGTTGGCGGAAGGGATACAAACCCAAGAATGGACAGCGTGCATCGTAGGCAGGTAATTGCTTTCCTAAAGCAACAGCATTAAAACTTAAGTCAAGGACTTCCAGTGCTAAGTTATTGACTTCGATTAAAGCCTGTTCGCGTTCGTGGCTGGCTTGAGGACTTAAGATTGTGATATCTGCAACCAAAGTGCTGGTTAATTTTTGGCACGGGGTGTGTAGCTTGAGGTATAGTGTAGGCGATCGCTCTAACAATAACTTCTCTAATTGTTCTAAACCAAACTTGATCTCTGCGTTCGTCAAATCTCGGTCAAGTTGGTCACTAAATAGAGGTCTTCCCCCCAACCGACTAAACAAAGCCGGAACTGTCACATCTTGTCGTTCTGCTAAGGAAGCCGCCGCCTCTTGTAGTGCCTTGTCTACTTCCCCAGACTCGCGCAGTTGTTTGTAAAAATGCTCTGCCAAAGCTTGGGCTGTTTTGACAGTGACTTTCTCTGTCATCGCTATCACTGCTGGCATACCCAAATCGCGCACCAAACGCTGTCCTAATCCTCCTAATCCAGCTTCGGCATTTGGGCTGGCGCTTTCACAAGTGCAAAGAAAGACAAAATGCGGTAGCCCCTTAGCACCGCGTAATAAGCGCAGTCTTTCTAACAAGCGCGTGGCTGTGACTGGCTCAACTGTATCATCAGCTTTCGACCAATAAAGGATTGTCTCACCATCATCCAGCAATCTGCCGTGACTAACAAAATGTAGTAATGTATACTGCTTTGTTCGGTCAGTTAATTGAGTACAAAGTTCATCTAAAGTAGGTAAACCAATTGCACCATCAACAGTTGCGAGGATATCAGTCGGAATTTCACCTAAGGCTGATCGCACACTTTTAACAGTGGCTTCCACATCAAAGTGGTCTAATTTATACTTATTAGAATCAGATGGACTAGCTACTAATACTAAGGCTCGTAAATCTCGCCGTCCAATTGGCGGGAAGCGGCGGTCTGTGGTGGCGGGAATATATAAGGAAAAAGGTACTCGCTGATCGAGTGCCAACATCTGCCAACCTTCATCTAAAGGAGCGCATAACCTTTCCCAGCGTAAGGTTCGCAGTTCTTTATCTACAGCTTCAATAAATAGTAAAACCCGCAAACAATCTTCACTCTCGCGGACTGCACCGATAAAAGCGTCGCGGATTTCATCTTGAAATAAGGCTTTACCCAAGAGTGTGCCGTATTGCTGTGGTTGTCCGAGTAAGCTAATTTGTTGCTGGAAATCTGTCTCAGTTAACTGGAGATTACCCTCCGCTCGCAGTGGCAAGAGTATCCCCGGCCGACTATATTCAACCACAATTGGCCAGCTATCTCCTGATTTGCGTTGGATGATAATCTCAAAAGTGTTCATTTGAAGTATGAAGTATGAAGTATGAAGTGTGAAGTTACCCAGAAACCTTGTAGAGACGTAGCATTGCTACGTCTCTACATTTTCGCAGTGTCTGTTTTCTAACCCGCGTCGGCGGGTTTTGTCTGTGTAGCCGCGATTTCCAATCGCTAAAATTTCAGACTTCAGACTTCAGACTTTTTTAGAGCTTCCAGCAAACTCTTCACGGCGGAAACTGTGCCTTGAAGTTTTTCTGTGCGATCGCCTGGATTTTGATCAACGGTTTTGACAAACTTTTCTAATGCTTGGATTAAGTCTGTCTGAGCTTGCTGGATTGCAGATGTATTGGATGTCTGCGTTGCTGTTGGTGCAGTGGGTAATTTCACAGATTCGATTACGGGGCGATCGCCTGTAGCATTATCTCCAACAACTAGACGTACTGCGGGGTCGCCAATAATTGCATAACTGCGAGCATCGTTGTTAGCTGTCCACATTCCAGATAAACTGACTGGATTAGCGATCGCACCATATTTAATTTCTTCCAACTCTGTACTTAAATCAGAAGATAATTCCGCATAGCGTTCGTTGAAATATTCAACCGCTGACCCAACTGGATGCCCATCTAGCAATCGTTTGAGGGTACTTTGAAAAACTGCCAACTGTTTACCAGTTTTTTCCCAAACGAACGAGCAACCCCAAGCGCGTTCTACATGACCAATGACAGCCAAAGCGCCGCCGTTGGGATGACTCAGCAATCGTCGGGGTAGAGGCGCGATGAAAGAGTGGGGTGCGATGGTTAATCTTTCATTAGAGCCTTTTTGATGAGCAAATTCATCAAATCTAGGTGTACCCGCACCGTAACAAGCAAAGTGAAAGGCAATTAAACCTAACAAACGCGCATCTTTACCAACATCATCAGCTGAGAAATAAAAATCTTCAGGAATTGGTTCTCGCCACTTCAGCGGGCCTGGCCAATCTTGACACAACAACGCTCCTTGGTGGCGTAGTTGCTTTTCATGTCCATTAGGAAAGCCCATACCGTGACTAGCGGTGAACAACAGCGCTGGAGTGTCTTCCCCACCTAGCAATTTACCTAACCGGGCTTTAGTCGCTTCTTCTGCAAGTAAAGTTTGAACTGTCCACTCGTTGTCTTTTTGGTCATTCAGCATCCATTCAGCTAAAGGCTGGATCAGATTTTGGGCGCTGAGTTGTGTAGCTGCGTCAGCGGCGTTACGCACACCAAAAAAGGCGGCGCGGCGAGATAGTGACAAATTGGTGGTTTCTGCCTGCACTACACTACGCGCATACTGAGCATATTCTTCTGGTGTATCGAAGTAAATCCGACCGACTGCATACTGCACATCGAGTTGATATTGAAAACGATAGGGAATCGTTTCAGGATCACCCACAATCAACAAGTAATAAGGCATTTTGTCAGGGTCGGCTGGGCCAGGCCCAACGCCATGACGTGATAAAAATTGATTCTTCGACTCCCCTGGACGATAACCTTTAGGGCCTGTGTATTCTTTATAAAAATGCTCTTGATTTTTTGTTGCTTGGCTTTGGCGATGCTCTAATAGTTCTTTGAGTGCTTCTTTAATTGCGGGGTCAGCATTATAAGCAAAAATCACGCCCCAACCTGTTTCGGCAAGGTTTTTGGGGTCTACGCCTTCTATCGGGGCAAAATCAGGTTCTAGACCCTTAACGTGCAGATCCTTTTTCCTGAGTTCACTGATTTCTATAGGATCAAAATCTTCGCCCTGAGCAATCTTTGATATCTGCTCAGGTGTTAATGGCGGCAATAAATAGCCTCCAGATGCGCCATCTATTCCGTTGAAATATAGCTCTGCTGTCAGTTGTTCTAAGCTCATATTAGATACACCTTGAGATTTTGATTGTTGAATTAACTAGCAAAAGCTGCCGACCATACAGCATGAGCCACTTCCGGCTGGGCTATGTTATTATGAGCATCTTCATCTTTACCGTTAACTAAATTACGGATAAACTGGCTGCTTTCCAAGTTGTAAACTTTACCAGATTGGAAATCATACGGTTTTTCACAAGGATGCATTTTTAAACTGGTAATTTCCTCGATTCCTTGAATACCAAAAGTGCCAATACTGCCATATTCAGGAAATTCCGATTGAATAGCAGCAAAGTCAATATCTTGACCCTGTAACCTTCCTAGGACGCTGGCAGCTGGATACAGTTTAGTCACAGAATTGTCATGTATAGACCGAGTAGTAACAATCGGGCCTTTCACTTTCAGATTATTAATAATAGAAGAAAAACAACCAGCTAGATTTGTTCGGCGGGGAATATTTGAGCAGTAAGACCAGAGTGACAAAGCCCCTTGAATCAGGATTAGAGAATCAACTGGACGGACTAACTGACTATCCTTTTTCCCAGCAACAATAGAAGAAACAACGATACATCCAAAGCTATGTCCAACCAAATGAAATCGTACTGTCTCAGCAGCAGCTTTTTGGAGTTGAGTTAACAAATTAAAGCCACTGGTTTGACCGATGTCACGCGCACGCTGCTTCATCTTCCAATAGGAGACATATTGTAATACGTCTAGGAATTTATTGCTTCTGGATTGCGGAGTATCCCCAACTGCAAAACTGATTTCTTCGGTTTGTTCTTCCTCAGCCAACAGAGATTGATAGATAGCTTCAGGCTTTAAATCAAACGATTCGCTATCAGTTTCATCGTTATCTAAAGAAGCTTCTTTAATTAATACCTCATAGGCTTGGTTTACCTCTGGTGGTAAAGTCTCTGGTGGCAGAGAATATTCTATCGAAGCTGCAAAAATTGTTCTGAGTGCTTCGCGTGCCACTTCTGTATCAGCAACATCTTGAGCGTATTGGTCGATTATCTCATTTAATTCTGACCCTGATGTGTCGAATGATGCAGGTTTAGCATTTAAGTCTTCATTACCCCAAGGTTTACTAGGCCAATGCAACCCAATCAACAGTGGACGAAACTCTTGGTTTTGCGACTTGCGTAATTCTTGGATTTTTTGGATATCAGCAGAACTATATGCCATAGCTGAGATCCAATTGTTGTACTGTTGTTTAGCTGCGGGAATGTCACCCAACCATCCGTGGCTAATAAAGAAGACATCTGTAATTGGTTGAGTAGCTAGTATATTCACTAGCTTTTGGCTGATGAATCCGTCTGTTTCAAGACGTTCATTACCATTAGCATCAAAAGCTATTAGATAATAATCTAAAGATGCTGTAGTAGTAGTATTAATATTTACTGTTTGAATTGGCATACTGAAATTCTTACATGGGTGTAATTTTGATGTACTGCATCAATATAATAGTTAGCGATCGCTAACTCTCAACGCAGCACCACAAGTGTTGAATGCACCATATAAGTACAATCTGAATACTCATCTAGTTGTTAGATCTGTAATTCACATATACTTAGTCATGCTTACACACTTGAATACACCTTAACCGTAAAGAAACAGCAAACCCTCAGTAATCATACGTTGTTTTTAGGAGATTAAGTTAGCAAAAATATGATATTCTGTGATTATTTATACAATAAATTTCTACGATTAGAGCAAAATACACTAACAGGATTTACACAGTGATCTGATACCAATTCACCAAAATCTTGATAAATATGCAAGAACTTGTAGGGGCAAACGGACCAAAAGCCCTTACATCCGTATTTGCATCATTTATAAAGCGAAATGGTATGACTTGTTAAATATGTCACACGATAAGTAATACCAATTTCCTTTAAAAATAAAACGAATTTTTTTGTAGAGACGTTGCATTGCAACGTCTCTAAAGATTTTATGTGCATCAAATTTTTCGTGAATTGGTATAAGTCGGTGGGAATAAACAGAACTAGATTACGAAACGTAAATATATCTGATATCATGTCCTTGCGCCTACGCGGCGGACAAGTGTTTAACCGGACATGATATTACAACCTTACCAATGATCAAGGACAAATGACGACCTTAACTAGTTAGCTTTATTTGTAACGACCTACTTACAAGATGTACAAGGCTTGAAGAAACATAGAATAACGTGAATCCAATCAGCGGATGAAGCACCTCTAAGTGAAGAGGAGTCTTGAGATGAATGCTGCAAAACTGGAGTCCAAGCAGCACGGGCAGACTCGCGGCGAGCGATCGAATTTTGTCCGAGAATGGAACAATCAACGATCCACTCAGCAAGACTAACGACAGTCCACTGTACCCGCGCACAAGCCAAATATGCACTGTCCACCAAGTAGGATCATTGAAGTAGGCAACCCCAACGGTTAATACCTGAGCTATCAGGCAGAAATTAAAAACAATTGAAGTTGCATAAAAACCAATCTGCAACCACTGTGGAGAAGCACGATCTATTTCTGTGTTTGTCATCATATCGAACTACCTACATAACACTACGTAATTGAGTTAGGACCAGTTATTTTCTGAGAGTCGCGCCCAAAGCGCTCTATGTAGCAGTCGAAGCATAGATTAGAACTATATTGGTTATTAGCGCTATACGGCTACCTCCAAATGTCCCGCAATAAACGACAGCGCCTTCTGCACTAACTCAGGCCCGGCTTTTTCCGGTGAACCCGCATCAAACGGCGGCGCAGGATCGTACTCGATCGAGAGTTGAGCCAGCTTGGCAGCTTCCTCACCTCGAAGCGCTTTGGCAATTGTCAAACCAAAATCAATGCCTGCCGTCACTCCTCCTCCCGATATCCGATTGCCATCAATCACGACTCGCTCAGTTCCGACCTCAACGCCCAACTTGGAGAGTTCTTCCCGCATTGCCCAATGCGTCGCGGCGCGATACCCTTGCAGCAGTCCTGCCTTTGCCAGAAACACAGACCCACCACACACCGAGGTGATGAACTTGGCGGTGCTACCCTGTTTCCTGAGAAATTCAAGCACTTCTGAATCGTCTACGACTGCCATCTGTTTCAAGCCGCCACCAATACAGAGTACGTCCAAGGGCGGGCAATCGGCAAAGGTTGTATCTGGAACAACCACCATGCCGTCGTCTGCTTCAATTGGCTCTAGCGCTTTCCAGATGCGATGGAGCTTGATGCCGGGAAGCGCACTAAACACAGTTTGAGGCCCGACGATATCGAGTGTCGTCATGCCAGGATAGATGATCAAGCCAACGATATACTGTTGTAAATTACTCATGAATCAATCCTCCTAGTAGCGGTTACACTGAAATCTATCCCTATACTAGGAATGACATCCCATCGCGCCTAGTCCTCGATCGAGTACTCTTTTTGCCATGATGACATTGCAGCATTTATTTGAAGCCATCGATCTGGTAAACGATGAATCCGATCTGCGATCGCACTTCGTACCAAAGCTGGGCGAGTATTTTGCCGCCAAGCGATCGGGAATCTTCTTTTTCGACCAGCTTTTAAGCGATCGCAAACTGCAAAACATCTTGAACGTTGCATTGTCGATTGAGCATAATCCGGTAGCCCGCTACCTCGCGGAGCGTCATACTCCAGTTCACGAAGGATTAGTCACCTCCCCGAAAGCTTGGGCAATCCTTTGTCCCCGTCCTGACCATTGGCATGTGATGGCAGGGCCGATTCTTGATCGCGGTCAATTAGTGGGTGCGGTAGGCTGCACTCGTGACAAGTCGATGCCTGCCTTTGACAGCCAAAATCTCGCAGATTTGAGTGCCGTCTGTTTACACCTATCGGTTTGGATGACCGCTCTACGATTGACGCACGCAATTTCAACACAACAGCACTACCCGTTTCGCAGCGATCGCTTAACGCCTCGTGAACGGCAAATTGCCGACTTAGTTGCGTTGGGGCGAACCAATGCAGAAATCGGAAATGAACTTTGGATTACTGAAAATTCTGTCAAGCAGGCATTGAAGCGCATGTTCCGTAAGTTGAATGTTTCGTCTCGTACAGAAATGATTGCACAGATTGCCGCGACACAACACCATTTTCCAGGTGATAGACTACTAAAACTTACGCAGTGAGACGAAAAATCTTTGCGTAAATTCCGTTAATCTTCTTTTGGTAAAATATCTTCAGTTGAAGGAGCCTGATCACTAGTTGGATTTTCTTCTGTCCAATCATCACTAGTGCTAGGAGACTTACTAATTATCACCAACTCAGTTTCTTTTGTATCGTGATTTCCCCATTGATCTAACACATCTTTGACTAAGACTTCTTGCACCCAAATTTTCGCAACAACTGTTAAAGGTAGGGCTAAAAATAAACCTAAAAAGCCAAAGAACGTAACAAAAAATAGTTGAGAAATTAATGTCACAGCTGGTAATAATGAAACCTGCTGTGCCATGACATAAGGAGTGATGAAATTACTTTCAGCCTGTTGAATAAAAAAGTAAAGAATAGCAACAGCAACAGATTTCCAAGGAGCATCCAATAAAGCGATCGCCAATGCAGGAACTAAACTTAATGTTGGGCCGAGGTTGGGTATCAAGTTCAAAAATCCTGCTAGGACTCCTAAAGCTAACGCTGCTTTTACCCGCAAGAGTGATAAGCCAACAACACTCATCAGTCCGACTACACCCATTGCAATGACAGCACCTGTGACCCATCCTTGCAATGAGACTTCGCATTTATCTAAAATACCGTCTACTCGTCTTCTATAAAACGAGGGAAACACGCGAATAAATACTTTGCGGTAGGCTAAAGGATCAGCTAACAGCATTCCTGTCCAAACCAGCACCAACAAAACCTTGAGGACAACTTCTAAAGAACTGGAGACAAAGGCAAAAGAACTCCCCAAGACGCGATTCACAAAAGGCTGTGCTTGCTGAATCAGACTATTGAGATCGGGTATGTAGGGAACCAACTGGCTGGGAACTCTAGTTTTCATTTCATCCAGCCAACTATTAAAGCGTTCCAAACCTTGGGGAACACGATAAGTTAGTTCATTAAACTGCTGGGCAAAGGGTGGCACAATCAACAAGAAAAAACCCACAACAACGGCAAAAAAGATAGCCACCGAAAGGAGTACGGCGAAGCCACGCTTCATCCCCAAGCCTTGGAAGCGTTTTGCTAATCGATTTAATGTGGTTGCTAATACCACGGCGGCAAACATGAGCAACAGGACTTCTCGGATTTGCCACAATATGTATAAAGAAAGAACGATGGCGATTAAGCCGATCCATTGACCAAGGTTCACAGGCTGACTCCCGGCTGGTGGTGTGATGCTGTTTTCAGGTGATGCAGTTAGGTTAGCTGATTTTAGTAATTCCGCCCAGACTATTTGAGTTAAGTTTGTTTTTGCGTTTGGAATCGCCATAGTAAAGCGATCGCCATAATCATCGTAGGCAACAAAACTAAAATTAAGGCGTTGGTCGTTGTGGCAGGAATTGGCACGCTTGGCAGCACATACTTAATTAATCCAGAAAGCAAAGCTGATAGCAAAAGTAGTTTGACTACAAAACTTAGCTGATTTTTCATAACAGTACGGCAATTCACCTTTTTCTGTAGGGTATACCCGAATTTAGGGCTAACGGCATAGTCTCTACAATATTCATATTAAGTATGAAGTGTGAAGTATGAAATGAAGAAAGTTGTCTAGTAAGGGTTTCAGCAATTTAGAATCGGGGATTTTATGTTTCGTCATTTGTCAACACAAAGGACAAATGACTAATGACAAATGACAAATTCAAATCAAGGATACATCAAAATGCCTGTAGAAAAAAATCACAAAAATCCCATCAAACCGCCGAGAATCCGGCAGTTTGGTGGGAGCTTACTAATTTTGTTTACTCTGTTATTACTGCTTAATTTTATTGTTCCTAGTTTCTTTGGCCCGCGATTGCCACAAGCGCCTTATAGTGACTTTATTGCTCAGGTACAAGCAGGTAAAGTAGACCGTGCGGTTGTAGGTGGCGATCGCATTGAGTATGCTATCAAAACTCAAACTCCAGATGGCAAAATTAGCGAACAGCTATTTGCGACTACACCAGTCGCCCTGGATTTAGATTTACCAAAGATTCTGCGCGAGAATCATGTTGAATTTGCTGCACCATTACCAGACCAAAATGGTTGGATTGGCACTCTTTTGAGTTGGGTTGCACCACCGTTAATTTTCTTTGGGATTTGGGGCTTTTTAATTAATCGCCAAGGTGGTGGCCCGGCGGCGCTGACAGTTGGTAAAAGCAAAGCCCGAATTTATTCAGAAGGCAGTACTGGGGCAAAATTCCCTGATGTGGCTGGGGTAGATGAAGCCAAAGCCGAACTCGAAGAAATTGTTGATTTCCTGCAAAATGCTACGAAATATACCAACTTAGGAGCCAAAATTCCCAAAGGTGTGTTGTTAGTTGGCCCTCCCGGTACAGGTAAAACATTACTAGCAAAAGCGATCGCCGGGGAAGCTGGCGTTCCTTTCTTCAGCATCTCTGGTTCAGAATTTATTGAATTGTTTGTCGGTGTAGGTGCGGCGCGTGTGCGCGACTTGTTTGAACAAGCCAAACAACAAGCACCTTGTATTGTCTTCATCGATGAATTAGACGCGTTGGGTAAATCGCGTGGTGGTGCTGGTGGATTTGTCGGCGGTAACGACGAACGGGAACAAACCCTCAACCAATTACTGACCGAAATGGATGGCTTTGATGCCAATACCGGAGTAATTATCATTGCCGCAACCAACCGTCCCGAAGTTCTCGACCCTGCTTTGCGCCGTCCTGGCCGCTTTGACCGTCAAGTTGTGGTCGATCGCCCTGATAAAATTGGTCGAGAAGCAATTCTCAAAGTTCATGCGCGAAACGTCAAATTGGCTGATGATGTTAATCTGGCCACCATTGCCATCAGAACTCCTGGTTTTGCCGGTGCAGATTTAGCCAACCTTGTCAACGAAGCCGCATTGTTAGCAGCACGGCAAAATCGCCCAGCTGTGACAATGGCAGATTTCAACGAAGCGATTGAACGGTTAGTTGCTGGTTTAGAAAAACGTTCGCGTGTACTCAACGAAACAGAGAAGAAAACCGTAGCTTATCACGAAGTTGGTCACGCCATCATCGGTGCGTTGATGCCGGGTGCGGGTAAAGTTGAAAAAATCTCTGTTGTACCGCGTGGTGTGGGTGCTTTGGGTTACACAATTCAAATGCCTGAAGAAGACCGCTTCTTAATGATTGAAGACGAAATTCGCGGTCGCATTGCTACCCTGTTGGGTGGACGTTCTGCTGAAGAAATTGTCTTTGGTAAAGTTTCCACAGGTGCGAGTGATGATATCCAAAAAGCCACAGACTTAGCCGAACGCTACGTTACCTTGTATGGCATGAGCGATAAACTGGGGCCTGTTGCCTTTGAGAAAATTCAACAGCAATTTCTTGATGGTTATGGTAACGCCCGCCGTGCTATTAGTCCGCAAGTAGCGCAAGAAATTGACCACGAAGTGAAACAAATAGTCGATAATGCTCACCACATCGCCTTGAGCATTCTACATCAAAACCGCGACTTGTTAGAAGAAACTGCCCAAGAACTGTTACAAAGAGAAATTTTGGAAGGTGCAGAATTGCGCGATCGCCTCAAGCAAGCCAAAGCACCAGAAGAACTCACAGAATGGTTACGCTCAGGTGATGTATTAACAAGACCTCTGATGCAATCTGTACTGAATTAAACTTGCATAGTGTGTTGCCACAAAGCGCAACACACCAGTTTTTTATTTGGGTTGCTCTACAGTCGTGTTGGGCACCATCGAATAATCAAAAACAGCAAGAATATTTTGCAGGCAAGAAAAAACAACACACATTTAAAAATCAGTTTGTTACCTTACCTGAAGGCAAGGATATAGTGGATGTAGAGGTAGGAAAAAAAGGGACAACTAGTGATATTAGTTTGTTTCGTCAGCAGCAAGAAAAGTTTGAACCAGACCAAATGTTTGAAGGAGATAAAGCATATCAAGGAGGTGAAAATATAAAGACTCCTTATAAGAAGCCACGTAACAAAGAACTAACCGCACAGCAAAAAGCAGAAAATAAAAAATTCTCCAGTAAACGTATCTTTGTCGAACACGTTATTAGGCTTGTGAAAATTTTCCGTGTAGCTCAACAAAGGTTTCCAATTCATTCTCGAACTTATGAACAGGTAATTCTTACCATTTGTGGCACCAAGGCAAGTAATAAATTAGACTTCTCAAATATTCTCTAAGAAAAAAGGATGAAGTCAGGATAAAGTCAGAAATTTCATACTTCAGACTTTATACTTCATCCTTTAGCAAGTTAACCGATATTAACCTTGACAACTTTTTGTCTTTCCGCTTCAGATTTTGGTAAAGTTAAACGGAGGATACCATCTTTATATTCAGCTTGTACTTTGTCATTTTGGATTAAAGAAGGTAAAGGAATTATCCGTTGAAATCTGCCATAACGGAATTCTGAACGACTCATGCCTTTTTCTTCAGTTTTAGTTTCAGTTTTGCGTTCACCGCTAATAGAAACTGCTTCTGGTGTAACTTCTACATTGATGTCTTTTGCTTCTAGACCAGGTACTTCTATTTTCAGATGAATGGTATCATCGGTTTCTTCTAGTTCAGCAGCAGGTACAAAATTAAATCCTGTTCTTTCACCACCGTCTGTAGGAGATAATCTATCAAACAGACGATTCATTTGCCTCTGTAAAGTTTCTATTTCTCGGAATGGTTCAAAGCGTTCGATATCACGAAATGGTTCCCAACGAATAAGTGCCATATCTGTCACCTCTAAGATGCAGTATTTGGAAGATGAAGCTTAATTTCAAGCTTATTTGTTGGTCAGGAATAATTTATTGTTTTAAACTTACAAAGCCTAATCTCAAGCTTCTTGATTACACATTAGATCAAGACTAGAAGGCTGGTGGTTCGGTTTTATAACAAGGAGCGATCGCACTCAACGCACTCGTCCAGTTTTCCAAATCAGCTTGTCGTGTCCGCATGAAGTACGCATGAAACGACCACAGAATATAACCAGCCATTAGTGACGTTCCAAAAGCCGTCAGCATGAGATAGGTGGCTAATAGCTTGGCATGAATCGTATTTAAATTTATGGGCGGTATCCAGCCTTTCATAAAGGCTGTTCCCCAGAACGTCGGCGCAGCACAGCTTTAATCCGTGCTAGTAGTTCACGGGTATTGAACGGCTTAGTCACATAATCATCCGCGCCTGCTTCCAAACCCCAAATTTTATCTATATCTTGATCCTTAGCAGTCAGCATAACAATAGGTACATCAGAAAATGCCCGAATTCGCCAGCAAACCTCCATACCGCTAACTTCCGGCAGCATAATATCCAGCAAAATTACATCAGGTAATTGTTTATTGAACTGTTTAATAGCACTATGCCCATCAGCAGCTGTCGTCACTGTGTAGCCTTCTTTTTGTAATGTGTAGCTGAGACTGTCACATAGGGCTGCTTCATCATCTACGAGTAGAACATGGGGCATTTTTCATTTCTAGAGTTAACGTCTAACTCTAGCTTGTGTAGTCAGTGGTAAATTTGGCATCTCTCTATAGTTACAAAATCCCCTAAGTAAAGGGAAATAGTGCAGCATGGATATTGTCAACAGATAAAAATATCAAGATTCGAGCTTAAAACTGTAACTTTCAACAGATGAATTCAAAAGTTCTCATTAGTCACTTAAATTTTTCAACTTAAAAGACATTTATTCTAACTCGAAGCACTAGTATAAAAACGCAAAGCAAACCGCCAAAACCTAGTAGAAACCCAAAATAAAACAATTGCTAAAACCATTGCACCTATCAACCAAGTAAACTGAACTCGACCCAGCATTGCTTCTGCTGGGATAGTAGTTAAAAATGTAACTGGTACTACAAAGGTAAAGAAAAAGCGGTAAGCTGCGGGGTAAGCAACCATTGGATATCTGCCAGCTTCCAACAAACCCCGCAGCACTTCGGTAACGTTATAAATTTTCACAAACCATATGCTAGTGGCTCCCAGCATAAACCATAGGCTGTAAAGAATTACCAAGCCAAATAATAACGGTACAGCACTCAGCAGATAGTTATGAATTCCTAAGCCCAGGCGCTGACCTGCATAGCCAATGATCATACTGCCAAAAATTAGATCCGGGAATCCCCAAGGCGAAAGAGTATGAGTAGATAGCCAAAATTGACTGCGGATAGGTTTGAGTAGTACAAAATCTAAAGTGCCTACCTGGACATGACTGACAATTTTATTTAAATTAGGAGCCAAAAATGTAGCCGAAAAACCTTGCAGTAAGGTAAAAATTCCCAATACAACTAAAGCTGCTTCCCACGACCAGCCAGCAAAGGTGTAACCAGTACGGTAAAACAAGAATAAACCAAAAATACTTCCGCCTAAATTACCCAAGCTGCTGAGGGTAGCAACAACAAAGTTGAGCCGATACTCCATCTCTGCGGCTATGGAGGTAGACCAAAATAGTCGGATTAATTTCCAATATCTGCTCATCTTCTCTCTAAAATCCATTACAGAAATAAGTTATAAACTGACGCAAACTTCATAATATTAATCATGCAGCAATTTTGCTGAACACAAAGATGTTGAGTGCTTATTCTTGACAAAGTGAGATTCTATGCATTTTGATTTACCAGAATTAATTAAATCAATCGGCTATTTTGGAGTGTGGGCAATTATTTTTGCTGAATCAGGATTACTTATTGGTTTTTTTCTGCCAGGTGATAGTTTACTGTTTACAGCTGGATTTGTTGCTTCTCAGCATTTGTTGAATATTTGGATTTTAATTATTGGTGCGTTTATCTGTGCGGTTTTAGGAGACAATATCGGCTACACTACCGGACATAGATTTGGTAGAAGATTATTTCAAAAAGAAGATTCATTGTTTTTCCATAAAAAACACGTAGTTAAAACGCAAAAATTCTATCAAAAACATGGCAAAAAAACTATTGTTTTAGCTAGGTTTGTACCGATAGTACGCACTTTTGCACCAATTGTTGCTGGGTTAGGTGCTATGCATTATCAGACATTTATGTTTGACAACCTCATCGGCGGCTTTATTTGGACTGTCGGTATGACTTTATTAGGTTTTTTCTTAGGAAGAACTTTACCTGCTGAACAAGTAGATAAATATTTATTGCCAATAATTGTAGGAATTGTTGTTATTTCTTTAGTACCTTCTATTGTGCATTTAATTCAAGAGAACAGAGCTAAAAATTAAAAATCCCACTTGAGGAACATGAATTAGGAAAGACACAAGTCAATAATTAAGCCATGAATTCCTTTGACATCAATCTTTATCTATTTCTCGAAAATCTCTTGTTCTTCACAGTTGCCACATCTTTTATCTGGATTTTAAGTCGGGTATGGAAGAATGCAAAGCCATATACTTTGCCTTTACCATTGCCTTGGTGGCACAGGTGGTGGTTTTTATCGATGCAGCTGCTAGGTGTACTACTGCCGCTGCCGATTATGCTGTTGTGGGGTGTATGGTGGAAACATAGCGCTGTATTGACTGTTCTTGGTTGGTACTTTATTATCCTGGGTTTGCAAATCCTATTTGAGGCTTTGACTCTCAGAAAATTTCAAAATGTAGTGTGGGTGATGGTTCCTTATATCTACCTACCTTATCGTTTCTGGCAACTTTATGAAGGTTTGACTGTATTAGGTTCTCAACCGGAACTGCTGTGGGTGCGATATTTATTGGTTTTTGAACTGGTGCTATGGATTGTGAACTACGCCATAGATGTATCTCAACTACCCAGGCTATTTCGCTGGGAAGTAAGTTCCCGATCTGTTACAATTGATAGTTGATAATATTTATCAATTAAATTGAAAATCTTAATGACTCTACTAAAAAGCTTTTAAGTATGAGTTTAACTTGCTGTCGTAAACTAATAAATGGAGGTGAACATAATAAATAATGTCAAAAGTTTGCATTCATTAATGCCTTCAGTTACAGTCAGGGCATATTCTTTATAACTAAACTATGCTGCTTAAATCGTAGTTTGAGACATTCTTGTATAAAATATTACGTTATTCTTATTCATTATTGACAATTAATGGCAATACTTACACAATGTTTGGTAGCTTAAAAGTTAGGATTTTAACAAAACTGTTCAAAATACATATAGAAGCGATGTCTGGTGACAAGCCGCTACGTGTCTATGGCTGCCACAGTAATAATTTAATCAAAAATTTAAGATTTTTTCTAAAAAGTACGGCACTATCTTGTTGGAGTTTGGTTGACAATATTGTAGAGATTTTATTAATTAGACAGTTTTTGTCTAGAAATGATGTTATAAAATGGCAGTTTGCTTCTCAGCCATAAATGGACTATTTCTGTTTATCTTTTTGAGATGCAGAAATTGTAGTCAAAAACACAACTTTTCTTTATATTCCTTTACCCGTAAAGCTAACAAATGAGATAAGTTCGATGAACACCTTTTTCTGTTCTGATAACTCACGACAAGTAGGAGAAGATTTAATTGGTAGTGCTACCAATTATGAAACTTACATTTTAATTGAATGTCCGCCACCTTGGGCTACAGAAGCTTTTAATTCTCGATGGGTGCCAAAAAATTTACAACTTTTGGTAGAGGAAGTAAGCCGTGCCAAACTACCAATTAGATTTCTCTTAATTGCTAATGATGTATCACATACAGCAGATCAAACAACTCTGTTAATTTATCAAAAAAAACAGGGTTTCAGTCATGGATACTGTAAATACGAATTTTACCTACCAAATATTGAGTTAGTGGCAGGTGTTGTCAAAAAATGGTTATACAATAGCACTGCTGACTATCAAGTATACACAGACGCAACAAGAGATATTTTAGTGTGTACTCACGGTAGTCATGATAAATGCTGTGCTAGATATGGTAATCCTTTTTATTTCCATGCTACTAATACTATTACTGAGTTGAACTTAGATAATGTGCGGCTTTGGAAATGCAGTCATTTTGGTGGACATCGTTTTGCCCCCACAGCCATAGACTTGCCAGAAGGAAGATATTATGGTGTCCTCGATCAAGAAACTTTGAAAGCGATATTAACGCGTACTAGCGACATTCACTGCTTGGAAAAAGTTTATCGGGGTTGGGGTATTTTACCGAGTCAGTTACAAGTTCTGGAAAGAGAACTTATTTTCCATTATGGATGGGATTGGTTTAATTACAAAGTTGCTGGTAAAATCCTTGAACAAAGTTTAGATAATCAGACATTTCTGGGTGAAATTAGTTGTGAAAGTCCTGATGGTTCTTTATATACTTATCAGGCTAAAGTTATCAAGGATAGTACTAAGTCTGTTAAACTCAGAAGCGCCTGCAATTCTCATCAAGAGTCAGTATTAGTTAAGTATGCTGTAGCTAATATCTGGTTGACATCAACAAAGATAACTACAGGAGCATCTCAGTGTTTGTTATTCCAATAATAATAGACTTCTTGCACGAATGTTGAAAAACAAGAATTTTTAGCCTCACGCAAAGGCGCAAAGTCGCAAAGAAAAGTTCGCAAACAAGGACTTTTGCAAGAAGTCTATTAAATCGGTTCCAATACTTACACTATTTCACAAAGTAATTGATACAAATTACTTCTCCTGCCTTGCTGACTAAGCATTTGTGTCAACTTAAAAGTGAAACAGTATTACTTAACACTTTAATGTTACAAAAAGTTTTCCTTGGGCATATTAAGTTCAGAACGCAGTCTCAATGAAACAAATATGAGATTGAGACAAAGCAAACTCTCACTAGTCCATTGCCATCTAGAGAAAACTTTATGAAAAGAATGATCAAACTTGGAACCTTGTTTAGTTTAATTGTGGTGCTGTGTATTTGGGCGGGAAGTTGCACTGCACCTAAAACAAATACTGTTGCACTTAACGTGGCGGCGGCTGGCTTATTTAGAGATGTTTTAGTTAAGGTTGATCAGCTACGTCAACAAGAGAACCTTAGTGTCGTTGTCAACTACACAATTGCAGGCAGCGACGTTCTCAAACGCAGAATTGAAGCAGGAGAATCCTTTGACTTATTTATTGCCTCATCTCCGAAACCGATGGATGAACTACAGCAAAAAGGACTGATTCTCTCAGAAACCCGTCAATCATTTGTGGGAACTCAGATTGCTCTGATTGTTCCCAAGGATTCGCAACTGGCGGTTTCAGATTTCAAAGATCTGGCGAGCGATCGCATCAAAACCATCGCCATGTCGCTAGAAGTCCCCGGTGTCAGTACTTATACGTATGAAATTCTGAATAATCTCAAAATTTTGGCACAAGTGAAGCCGAAAGCAGTGTTAGCGCAGACAGATGTCCGAGAGATCCTGGATGCTGTAGAAACCAAGCGTGCAGAGGTGGGAATCACATTTCTCTCAGAAGTTCAACAATCAGACAAAGTGAAAGTTGTTGCCACTGCCCCACTCAACCTGCACCGTCCCGTTGTCACCTCCTTTGCTGTTCTCAAAATTAGTCAATATGCTACAGAAGCAAAAGAGTTGATGAAATTTCTCAAAAGCCAAAAAGCAATGACAGTGTTTCAACAAAATGGTTTTGAACTACCTCGCTCGTAACAAATAGCTTTATTTGCAAATATCTTCTTTAGTGATGAATATCAATCCCAAGTTTCTATTGAGCGTTGCAGGCGGTTTAGCCACCGCCACTTTTTTATCTCTGGCAACCAGTGGAGTAGCTCTTTGGAACTTAGATCAAGCCAACGAAGCTAATCAACTGGCTCAACAGACGCTAGGAACTATCAATCGGTTGAAAAGTTTGCTCTCAAATATTCAAGACGCAGAGCGTGGACAGCGAGGCTATCTAATCATGAATGATCCACTATTTTTGGAACCTTATATTAGTGCCTCCATCAGTCTGAAACAGGAAATAGCGTTGTTACAACAACATATAGCTGACAATCCAACTCAGCAAAAGCGACTAGTAGATTTGAAACCACTGGTGCAAGAGCGGATGAGCCAGTTACAAGCGGTGATTGATCTCAATAAAAAAATGGGATTTGAAGCAGCGCGGCAAAAGCTTCAGAGTAATCAACAATCCCTGGCAACAAAGCAGATACGGCGGCTGATTCGAGAAATGGAGGCTGTAGAAACCGGAATACTGTTACAGCGACAAAACATTGCAGCAATCAATTCCCAAGGCGCAAAAATTGCTGGAATGTCAGCAATTGGATTAAATTTGCTGATTGTGTTATGGCTGTATCGAGTGATTCATCAGGAAGTAATCAAACGCAATCAGGCTGAACAAGAAATTAATCACTTGAATCAAGACTTGGAGAATCGGGTTGCTCTTCGCACTCAACAGCTAGAGGTGGCAATGAGAGAGTTGCAGCAAACCCAAAGTCAACTAGTGCAGCAAGAGAAAATGTCCAGCCTGGGACAATTGGTGGCTGGCGTAGCACATGAAATTAACAATCCTGTCAACTTCATCCACGGCAACTTGATCCATGTGCAACAATACTCTCAAGATTTGCTAGGGTTTATACAACTTTATCAAAGTTACTATCCCGACCCGGATATAGAAATTCAAGAGCGATCTGAGGAACTTGACTTGCAGTTTTTGCAGGAAGACTTCACAAAAATTCTGAGTTCTATGAGGATGGGTACAGATCGCATTCGCCAGATTGTGCTGTCATTACGAAATTTTTCCCGTATGGATGAAGCCGAATTTAAAACGGTGGATATTCATGAAGGCATCGACAGTACCTTAATGATTTTACAGCTGCGTTTGCAAGCCACATCAGAGCGCCGAGAGATAGCAGTGATTCGAGACTATGGCAACATACCACAAGTAGAATGCTTTGCCGGACAATTGAATCAGGTGTTTATGAATATTCTGGCAAATGCGATCGATGCGCTAGAAGAAAGAATGAAGATTGACGAAAATTCGGAATTCTTTACCCCCACCATTACTATTTGCACCTCTGTCATTGATGCAAAATGGGTAGAAATTGCGATCGTTGACAATGGCTCTGGTATGCCAGAAAAGGTGCGTCAACGCATTTTTGATCCGTTCTTTACGACTAAACCAATTGGCAAAGGCACTGGCATGGGAATGTCAATTAGCTATCAAATTATTACAGAAACACATCATGGTAAGCTAGAGTGCTTTTCCATTCCTCAACAAGGAACAGAGTTTTTTATTCAGATTCCTATCCAACAGACATTGTAAAAATTTCTCGATTTCAGCCGTCAATGATCTTTTTAAGTTCCTAACATTTGCAAATTGTGTAAGGTTGCATACATCCCTCCTTGTTGCAACAGTTCTTCATGGCTACCCTGTTCGATTAATTCACCTCGCTTGAGAACAAGAATGCGATCTACGTTGCGAATTGTAGATAAGCGGTGAGCAATAATAATTGCAGTACGTTTTACCAATAGCTGATCTAGCGCCTGCTGAACTAAAGCTTCTGTATTTACATCTAAACTAGCAGTCGCTTCATCTAGTACGAGAATTTGTGGGTTACGAATAGCAGCACGCGCAAAAGCTAAAAGTTGTTTTTGACCGCTAGAAAGATTTGTGCCACGTTCTCGCAGTTGAGTATTATAGCCTTGGGGTAGTTCTTCAATAAACTGAGCAATATTTGTGTTTTGTGCCGCTAACTGAATTTCATCGAATGTGTACCTGTCTCCGAGAGTAATATTGCTTTTGACATCGCCAGCAAATAAAAAGCCTTCTTGTAAAATAACAGCCATATAACGGCGCAAGTCTGCCTGTGGAACTTCTCGAATATCGACTCCATCGATTAATATTCGTCCTTGTGTAGGTTCATACAGGCGACACAAAAGCCGAATGATCGAACTTTTACCTGCACCTGTAGGGCCAACTAATGCTACTTTTTCACCAGGACGAATTACAAAGTCCAAATCTTTGATGACAAAATCATCGTCTTTGTAAGCAAACCAGACGTGTTCAAAGCGAATTTCTCCTAGTTCTGGTGTGGAATTGAAATTTTGCGCTTCCATCTCAGCAATGATTTCATCGATGTAACCGAAGGTATGATCAAAAACTGAGAAACGTTGATTGTTGCGATCGCGGATTTCTATCGGTTCATCTAAAATATCGTTAATTCGTTCAATAGCAGTAAAGCCAGCTTGAATAACGGTAAATTTCTCGGCAAAATCTCGCAATGGATCAAATAACCGTTGGGCATACAAAACAAATGCAGACAATATACCGAATGTCAAGTTTTGACCCAAAAGTAACCAACCACCCATCCACAATACACCAGCGATCGCTACTAAGCCAATCCATTCCAAAGTAGCCGACACCGCAGAATCATAAAATATGGTTTGATCCATTTGCCCAATGTAGCGGTTGTTAACGGTGCGAAACAACTCTGCATTAATTTTTTCCCGCCTAAACAACTGCACTACATTCATCCCAACAATATTTTCTTGTAGCTGAGAATTTAATAAAGATAGTTCTTCTCGCGCTTTGTAATTAGCTTTGCGGTACTGTTGCTGAAAGTTAATAATTAACAAAGTAATGGGTAACAATATTAACAGCAGCAAACAAGCAAGTTGCCACTGAATAGACAACATAATCCCAATAATCACCAGCATCGAAAATATATCAGAGACTATGCCAACTGCCCCAGTAGAAAAGACATCGCCCAAAATTTCTACATCACTGGTGAGTCTGGTAATTAATTTACCTACAGGTGTACGGTCAAAAAAGCGGACTGCTAAAGATGTGACGTGCTTAAACAAGTCTTGCCGAATTGCGGCTGTGATATTTTGTCCTAACTTTTGAAGCAAATAACCCTGAACGCTTGTGAATAACATTCGGGTAACAATTGCCACTAGTATAAATCCTGCTAGAATATTTATCCCTTGCCACAGAGGCATATTCTTGAGAAACTCATAAGTGCTTGGTTCATTGCGGATCAGAGATATAGCCTGTCCAATCAGTAATGGTTGTATAGCATTAGCAAGAGCGATTGGTACAAGCAGTAACATTGCCAAAGTCAGCAATTTAATATGACGACGGGCATAAGGAACTAACCGCAAAAATAATCGCCAGTCATTGCTGCGCCAACGGTCTCGTCTGTAAGATTTTTTCAGGGATTGGTAGATGCTCATAATGGGAGCATTATATTAATTTTATTTTGCACTGGGAAAACACGCTTATTTAATGTAGCACTCACACCTGTTATCTAATGACATGCCTGAAATAGAAACCTCAAGACTGCGATTAAGACATTTTGTAACAGATGACTTTAATGATCTGTTTCGTATCTATAGCGATGCAGACGTAATAAAATACTTTCACCAAGAAACAAGGAACAGACACAAGCCAGCTTACACAAACATATCCAGCATTGGCAACAATATAATTTCGGGATGTGGGCAGTAGTTTACAAAGATAGCGGTAGACTGATAGGCCGCTGTGGATTAAGTTTTTTAGACCATACCCCAGAAGAGGTGAAGGGAAAATAGCCCAAAATCCTTGCATTACAGTGGTTAGCTTCAACACGGTGTATCCGAAATCACTATGTACTGAAAAGAATAATCAACTCCAATTCCACCAGAAAGCTTCTTACTTCCTATGAAGTGAAAGTTATCATCAGATAATCGTTGGGTAATGATGGCTATTCCATAAAAAAATGAAACAAATGCGTAAGTTGGGTTGAACGCAGTGAAACCAAACATTTACAAGCCTTTGAGGTGTTGGGTTTCGTTCCTCAAACGCCAGTTGCTAATTTGCTGTGGTATTAATCCTGTTAACGTCGCATGATAAGGACTTCTACCAGAAGTACGAATTACATCTCCTCCTAAAGCTCGAATTGCACCTACAGAGAATCTGAAAACAATGACTTCAAATCTCGCTTTCCACTAACAACACGAACAATTGTGATTTCTTCGTCGATTACTTTGTACAAAATTATATGACCATCGATAGGAATTCCCCGTAAGAAAGGAGCGATATCTGCGTAACTACGCCCCAGATTTGGAAAATTTACAATATTTTTGCACTTTTTTTCAAACTCTTGTATGAAACGTTCTCCTGCTTCAATATTAATATTTGCAAAGTCATCTAAAATCTCTACTAAATCTCTGCTTGCAGTTTGAGAAATAGTAGAACGACTCATGTTTGAGCCTCACGTTTTTGATGTAATTTTCCTTTAAGTTGGTTGATGACAACTTCCGTATCTAGAACATCACCTCGCTCAATTTCTGCCAAACCAACTTCTACTTTTTGGCGAGTATCATTTACCCAAAGAGTATATTCTTTCTGTTCTTTTAATAATTGCAATGCCGCAGCAATTACTTCATCTGCGTTCGCGTATTTTCCGCTTCCAATTTCAGATAGAACAAATTGCTCATGAGTAGGATTAAGCGATATATTCATTTGTCTATCGTGCATTTTGAATATGAGTGTTTTATTATTTTAGCAATTTTATAGACTTGTATCCAACTAGGTAATAAAAAGCATCGGGGCGGTTGGGAGGGGTGAAAATAATGTGCAGCTTCACAGAGAATCGGTATAAGTATGCTAATGATGATATCTCAGATAATGATGTCGGCAGTCGCAATTGTTATTTTATGATCTGCGATCGCCTAACCCCTGCATTTCCGATATCCGGTCTTCGCGCCACAATTGATATAACCGATTCGCAGGCATTGTTAAATACAAAATATCTCCCTCGCCCAGTTGTGTTGTCAGTAATTCCCAACCCTGAACACGTTGAGAGTTGATTTCCACATATAAAGGCACAAAGTCAGCAGACACGGCTATTTCTTTGACTAATTGACCGCAAAAGGGATGTGACGGCGTAATCAAGGTGGCAAAGGCAACCCAAAGTTTATCGGTTGTAATACCATTACCAAGAATGCGTCCGCCCAAAGCAGCGGCTGCGAAGGCTGGAGCTGCCAGTTCTGCGGGACTCAGGACGGCTTCAAAGTCGAATACTTGTTGTGCCATCCCGGCAAAATCGGGGTCAGCATAATGGACAATTACGGGAATTTTAGGTGCTAAACCTTTGGCTTTCAGGGCAATTTCTAAGTTAGTCGCATCGTTGCTAGTTACAGCTAAAACCGCTGTTGCAGAGGTAACATTACTGGTTTGCAAGATGGTGCGAAAACTCGCATCACCTTGAATTACGGGAATACCCAGCCCACGTACAGAGTTAACATATTTATTATTAGAGTCAGTTTCAATAACGACTACTTCATAACCACTGGTATGCAGTTGCTGCACAATTTTGCTGCCGATGCCACTTAAACCACAGACAATATAATGATGGCGTTGGGGAATTCTGGCTGCATCCCAAAATTGCTTGAAGCGATTACCTAAGACAAAATCAGTCAGCATGGCATACCAAAGACCAATCACCACTGCACCAATTAGCATAATGACGATGGTGAATAATTTCACACTGTTGGGGGCATTTTCTACAACTTTATCGTTACCGCCTGCTCCTGTAATCATGCCGACGGAAAAATATAAGGCATCCACTACAGATAAACTTAGTTCTGTAGACATATAAGTGAGTGTGGCGATCGCTATAATTGCCATTAACACAATTGCACCAGCCACCACTGATTTTCCATGTTGCTGAAACTGACGCAGACTTGTACAAACTTTCAGCACTTTTTTAATTAATGATCTGCGTGTGGAACGAATTCGCGGTTGAATCGCTACAATTAAGCGATCGCCTACTTGTAATTCTTGTCCAGACAGCACCCCATGTATTAAATTCATCTCTCCTTGTACAGGCAGGTAATAAATCGGCATTCGTGCGGGTTCTTCCCACAAATCACTCAAATTTCGCCCTAACCAAGGATGGTTTTCATCAATATATTCTTCTTGGACAGGCCAAGTTTGGTCAAATAATTTGATTTGTCCAACAGCTTGATTTCCTAAAGCAGCAAAAGTAAATAATGGTGCTGCTAATCCCACTACACTCATGCTCAAATGCTCTGTGAGTGTTTGATCCAAACGTTCACCTAAATTTGTATTATACAAGCGGTTGATAATGCGAATTCGGGGATTTAACACCCGCGCTTGCATCATAATTGACAAATTTAAAGCATCTTCGCAACTAGTAATTACCAAAGTTTGTGCTTGGTGTATTCCGGCGGCTGTTAAGGTAGCAGCCGCATTTAAATTACCAATAATCACATCTGGTGAACATTCGCCAGAGATTGGTTTGTGATGGATGCCCACAACCAATGCTCCCTGCTGTCTCAGCAGACGAAAGATTTTATATCCCGTACGTCCTAAGCCGCAAACAATGATTCGAGGTTTCATGAAACAGCAGGATAATTCGTAGTTAAGAATATTTTCGCTCTGTTTCCTGAAGCGTAACTGTAACTGAAAACACGATAGGCTCAAATCAACTTAATTAGGTACTTTCGCTACATTTTTAAACTCACTTCAGTTGCCATAGTTGACCTGAGGAACATTCCGATTTATGGATAAATTGGCAAATTTTACAAATTTATCCAAAGAAGCACTTCAATTTACTCAAGAGTTACCCCCATTCAAATCTTTGGTTTGGATGGGTTTTTTAGTTGATGAGTACATAGCTATGTAGGTTTAGAAAAATTAAACATTTTTCTTTAAGCATTGATAACTATTTGAGGTAGATATAAAAGTGGGACGGCTTAATGCATTTGCATATCAGGCATTACAACATCTGTTGGAAGGGCGCTTTACTGAGCGCCATCAAGAAACTTAAAACTGCTTGCATATTCTGCTGTTATTAATATGTATATATATAATTTTTTATTTATTTTTATCATCAATTATAGATTTTATTGATAAGACATGAAACAATTATTTTTCATAATAAAAACCTTCTAAAACTACGTTGAAAAGTAAGTTGAGGAATTAACAAAAATGAAATCCAATCTATTATTGCTCGCAACCACTTTCTTTAGTGTGTTAGCATCCAATATTTTACTTGCTTCTGGTGCATCAGCCCAGGTTACTGAAGTTTATCCTCCAGGCGTGAGTACAGGTTCAGTAACAGATATTAAGTACTACATTACTCCTTACATCAACGCTGTACCAGGAGGATATTATCAATATAGTTACACATGTCCTTCTGGTTATGTTGTAGGAGGTGGGTTCCAAACATCTGGTCAATTAGTAGGAAATGACGGACTTACTCTGATAGCTAGTTATCCTAGCAGTACTAGGCAATGGACATTACGCTATAAAAATACAGATAATGAAAACCGTTTGGTACGCATCTACCTCATTTGTCTAGTCTAATCTTTTTCAACTGCTTGACTGAATAGAGTATAAATCACGCGATCGCCTGAAACTTGCAGGCGATCGCAGACTATGTAAAACGCGCAATAAAATTTGATTTTAGCTAAATTTCTGGATCTACCAAGCGAGTAGTTGGGCGACTCTGAGACAAATCTTGAATGACTTGTCCAGCAGAAACTACAGCTACCAAGGCGATAACTGCAATGGGTAATAAACCTTTGCCAAAAAATGCGATCGCCAGCAGCACAACTGCACCAATCAAGCGATACATAGAACGTATCTTACAATATCGAATGACTCCATATCTGTGAAGAATGCCCACCGCTAACGAGCATAATGCTACTGAGCCACACATCAGCCATCGTTGAGGATCTGGTAACGCTACAGTTGGCTGACTTAACAGGATGTGTTCTACACCAACTCCAGTAGCAGCAATTCCAATTACTAATGGTAAATGGGTGTAAAGCCAGAGATTGACAATACCGACTTTTCCTTGTGTTCGCGCTGTTTGAATTGGTGTGCCACCTAAATTATCAAAATAAACCCACCACCAACTAAAAGCGATACTCAGACCAAAAATAGCAGAAATTACAGTTAACACCTGCCATTTTTGCTGAGAGACACCGTTAACCACCGCAATAATCGCTTCTCCCAAAACAATGATTGTGAACAGTCCAAAACGTTCTGGTAAATGTGAGGCATGAGGCAGTAAGCCAATTTGATACTTGCGTGCGGTTAACGGTGTACCAAAGTCAATCAAAATTCCCAATCCCCAGAGTGCGAACCGCCAAGGAATGGGGACAAATGCGGAACTCAACCAAACCAGAGATGCGATCGCAAAACCGATAGCGTAGCGTGTTGTCAAAGGACGCGCTGACGGAATATGTATCCCTGCACGAACATACTCTATCACCAGCACAGCCCGACCAAGTGCGTAAGCCAAAGCAAAACCAGGAGAACTTTCTGCCAAGCCGTGGTGAATATTAACAGCCATAGCCGCCGCCGTTAACATTTGTACCCCAACCAGCAACCGATGGATGACATCATCACTATCAAAGCGGTTAGCGTAGAATGTAGTTCCAATCCATGACCACCAAATAGGGATAAATAAAACTACAAATCCAAGTAACCCTTGTAGCGAAATATCTTCTTTAAGATTATGAGCTACTTGAGAGACTGCAACTACAAACACCAAATCATAAAAAAGTTCTAACCATGTGGCGCGTCTTTCTTCCTCACTATCTTCTTCACCAATGCGTAATCTTGGCGGCTGGAGAAAATTTGTCATAAAAGTTACTTGCAAATCGCTAATAGCTTTCTATCATTAGCTGTCCGCTATTGGCTATATGTAAATCTCATATTTGAATCTGTAGAGGCATACATATTTACACCTCTACTTTTGCGTAAATTGCTAAAAATAGCCTGAAAATAATATTGATATCATGTCTGGGTAATTAGTTATAATTCCCGAATCTATGCAGAGAACCCAAAAACCCCTGCCCCTCTGCACCTGAAGCTGCCTTAATGATAAGTCTTTCACCGGACACGATATGACTCAAGTGCAATCCATACACCACAAAGGATATTTATGACAATGACAGCTAATTTTACAACCATGTTCATTACTCAAGGTAAAGGTTCTACATATTTAGTATTGGGTGACTTATATACTCTTCTCGCTGAAGGGAAAGACACAGGCGGAACTTACGGACTAATAGAACAAACTATGCAACCAAACAGCGCGATACCACCTCACATTCATGACGAATTTGAAGAAGCGCACTATATCCTAGAAGGAGAGATTGAGTACCAACTTGAGGGACAAACTATTGTTGCAACTCCCGGAACTTTCCTGCATTTTCCCAGGGGTCAATCTCATGGTTTTCACAACAGCACTTCAAAACCAGCCAAACTACTGGCTTGGGTAACACCAGCCGGAGGTGAGCAGTTTTTTGCACAAGCAGGACAACCAGTAAACTTACCATTGAATGAGGAAGAACGCAGTCTTTTAGGAATTGTCAATCCCGCTGATTTTGAAAAAGCCGTTGTCTTAGCATCGCAATATTCTCGATGCGTAACAAGTTAGTCAAGAAATTCACTGCCAGCAAAACTATTACTCAATAATAAAAAATTCCAAAACTTACTCCCTTAGAAGTAAATTTTGGATAAATTGCGTTGAAATCACATAATTAAAATTACTTTGGTATTAGCTTTGTAACGCTAATGCCTCTTTTTCTAAGTTTTGATCCATCCACGAAAACATATCAGCAATGGAATTCATCATATCTTGAACTCCATGACGGAATAGTTCAATATCTGCCTCAGACCGAACACACATTTCAGTAACCTGAATCAACTCATCCGTATGTTCTGGGTCTAAGTGACAATGGATCTTAAAATATTCGATAGTATGGTCATCAATACCTAGAAATATTTTGCCAATTCCTTCGATATATTTGGTGAATACTCCCGGTAAAACTTGCTCAATTGCTGCAAATCGTCCTAAAGAAAGTACTACAGGCTCGTCATCACAAACTTCAAACTTTTTAAAGCGTAATGCTGGAATCCGGAATGCTCCATCATCAGCATTAATATCAATTTTAGGGCAATTAATTCCTTCCATGAAGCGTATAAATAGTGCTACATGAGCTTTATCTGGATTGAGTTCTCCATGTTCGGTAAATGCATTTTCTAGCATAATTGTCCTAGCATAGTAACTATCCATTTTTGATGCCACTTTGAGAAAAGCCATATTAAACCTATTTGATCCAGGCAGCATTTTCATTGCAAACTGCCGAATAGCATCTTGTGAAAATTCTGCTTTGGAAAATCTTTGAACAAAAGGATGCTGAGATAAATCCTGGGCATTTGTGATTTCAGACAAAATTTGGTGTAGTTGTTGATAAACCTTGGTCTCTAAAGTAAAAGTAGCAATCATGATTTCACTCTATTAAGGAATTCCTTGTTGTGCTGAATAGGCTTAATCGATGCGACCAGCCTTTTCAAGGTAGTAGAATGGTTCACCTTTACAAGCAAGCTTAAAGGTTAATCTATGTACACTTAATACCAATTACTTAATTTACCTTGAAAGGGTTGTTCGACATTAAAAGTATTTTAACTATTGGTTCAGCTTATACTTCAATAATCTAGAACTCTTAATAGGTTTAGTTTAATTGTATGCCAGATGGTAAATTTAACTTTGTCATACTTAACTATTGAATACAGTTTACATTATTAATCTTATCCTAATGTAATTTATAGCGTTTCCTAAGCAACTGAGGTACAGCCAAATCTTGTTTACCAAGGTTAGTAGCTTTAAAAACGTACCTCACCAGGTCGGGAACCGCTATATACAAGAATTTACTTAAAAGATAGATTAAAATTAACTATAGTAAAACACTTGCCAAAGTTAAAAATATAGAATAATAAAATATTTTGAAGTTTTGCCAAAAATTTAAGTATTTCAATAAAAGCTTTTTAGATTTTTTTACAGTTGATGATATGTGACGAAAACTTTTAAGTAATTTCAGGATATTAAGTATATTTAAGGATAATTAAAATTGAATTTTAGTATTTTATTAATTTATTGTATACTTTGATATTTTCTGTAAAAATCATACCAAAAAAATCTAGAGAGTTTACTTATTTTTCATATAGCAATCCAATTTGTTTATGAAATTACTTATGTATCAAGTGAACAGCTAACAGGAAATAGAGAACAGAAAAACAGTTCTGTAACTAATACTGAATTTTTGATAAATGAAATATGAAGCCTATATACATTACATGAGTATACGGAGATATGTTGCTTTTATAAAAGTTATTTAATGAAGACAAAATAAAAAGTCCGCTAGTGCGGACTTTGGTTAGGCTTTCTGTCACTGTAATTGGCTACAATCATGTATCATGATGCTTTTATTATTGATTATTCATTGGGAGTTATCAAGCCCATAAAATTACATATTTAGACATAAAACTAGAAATTTTATCTTTGGAATTTTAATGTATTAAAACTTTAAAATCAAATAATCTATAATTTAAATTTATGATAAGCAACATTGATTATCCAAATATTACATATTGTTGGTAATTAACAAATAAATTACTAGCATTAAAATAATAGTTTTTATCCAAAATTTTTAGACGTAAATCACTTCTTTAAGTCTATTGCAAACTTACACTTTAATTTTTAGTAAATTATAAATAAAGTAAAGGTGGTCAGGTTAAACGCCCTAGGGTTTCCCAGTCCTAGGGTTTTACTTTGTTTTTTCAGCCATCTCAAATTACGGATGAACAGTCTTAAAGGTTGTTCACTTATTAGTTAAAAAATAAAAGTTTTCCTACCATTCGTCAGATAGATGAAACTTATAAAAAGACAATTTAAATTATGCTATATAAAGCAAAGGGCGTTACGAATTTTGGGTGCATCTATCCTAATGAGCAACCAAAAAATACACAGAGTAAATATAATTTTTACTCTGTGTTTATTTGTTATTTTGGATGCAAGTCTGTACCTTTATCAGTAATAGATTTATTGTCTAATATCTGTTACTGGTTGAGTATCAGACTATAGTGAGCAAGACTGTAGCTCAAAATGCTAGAAATTAAATTTCAGCACCTGCTTTAGGTTCAGCACCCATTGGAGAAACATAATCGCGGAAAAGATTAATCTGCTGTTCAAAAGGTAATTCTTTGACTTGGTTTAGTAGGCTTTCAGCTTCTGAGGAAAGCTTGTAACTAGCAGGTACAGGAATAATCACGTTGCTGTCCATACCTTGAGATAAACGATACCAAAATAGTAGCTTGGTGGTATCGCCCAAAGAACCATATTCGCGTCCAATTTGCGTGTCTACTCTATTAATTAAGTCTCGCTGAACTTGTAGTTGTTCTTCGTGACTTAATTCTTTGACTTGATTGAATAAACCTTCGGCAATTTCTGGAGAAACAGTACTAGCAGCAGGAGCGGCTGGAGTAATAGATCCACCCATTTCTTTATAGATGAACCAGAACAAAGCTAGTTGTTGATCTACATCCAACTTCCGCCATGATTCGACACATTTACGAATGGTGGGATCACTAGTTTGAGTATAGGTCATAACGAATTTACTTGTGATTTATGTTGCCATTAGCCACATTATCAAACACAGATTTGGACTTTAACCCCACTGAGGGCAGATGTAGCTCAGTCAAAGAGAATATTCAATATAACCAGCACAGAATTATGACAACAGGACTTACGCAACTGGCACAAAACGCGGGCGGGGCGAAGCCTCGCCACGCAGTAATTTAAATCAGACCAAACACATATGAACGTCTGGACGTTTTAGTTGCTCAATTAGATACTTGGAAAGTAA
>NZ_JAIVFW010000048.1 GCF_020829595.1 Nostoc sp. CHAB 5844 | reverse complement strand
AAAGAGCAATCAAGAATTAGCCAGAATTAGAGTTTTAGGTGAGCATGTAAATCGTCAGCTGAAAGTATTTAAAATTTTGTCTCTAACTTATAGAAATCGTCGAAAAAGATTTAGTTTGAGGTTCAATCTGATTGCTGGTCTTTACAATTATGAACTTCATCTCCCACAAACCGAATCTTCATGACTGACTTTTGCAAGAGGTCTAATATTTTCTTGTAGATGGTGGGTTTACCGATTGGACTCAACAATTACTGAATAATAAAAAAGAGCGGTTGCTGATTAGTGGGATTGGAAGTGAAAGGTTTGTGCTGTGCTTTAGATAACATTCTTGGCTGTGCTGAAAGTTGTGTTAAGTGCGATCGCAATTTGTCTGAAAACTTCACTGGCTGGGGAAGCTTGTTCACTAGTTGCGATCGGATTTCCGGTATCACCACCGCTACAAATGCGCTGATCTATTGGGATTTGTCCCAACAGTGGTGCTTGCAATTCTGTTGCGAGTTGTTCGCCGCCACCACTACCAAAAATATATGTGCGTGAACCACAATCACCGCAGATTAAATAACTCATATTTTCTACGATACCCAGAACGGGAACACCGACTTGGCGAAACATATATATGTTACGGCGAACATCTGCGATCGCAACTTGCTGCGGAGTCGTCACTAAAATAACTCCACAAATTGGGCTTTCTTGAATAATTGTAATTTGAGCATCACCTGTACCTGGGGGTAAATCTATCAATAAATAATCTAATTCGCCCCATTCCACATCTTGCAGAAATTGGGTAATAATTTTGTGTAGTACAGGCCCCCGCCATGCCAAAGGACGATTTGCTTCTGCCAGTAAACCCACTGACATCAATTTTATCCCTTGCACTTCTAAAGGTAAAAACTTATCACCTGTAGAAGTATGAATAACTTCAATATCAGCTTGTCCTAAACCTAACATTTGTGGCAAATTAGGCCCATAAACATCCGCATCTAGTAGCCCAACCTTTGCACCTTGTAAACTTAAAGCTGCGGCTATATTTACGGCTGTTGTTGATTTACCTACACCACCTTTACCACTAGAAACACCCAGAGTTATTTTTACACCAGGAATTGTACAAATTTGAATATAAATCTTTCTGCACCAAGATAGAGATGATAATTTAGATTCAACTTCTAACTTTAATTGCTGCTGATGAGAACCAATATATAAACGCAAGTAAACGTAGTCATCAACTATGCGAAGATTTCGCACCATTCCCAAACTAACAATGTCATTTTTTAAAATAGGTTCAATAACCTGTTTGAGGAGTTCAACTACTTCTTGCTGATAGGCTGTAGTCATATTTTCTGGTGGTTAGAATTGGAATTGGTGGCTAGAGATTAATCACTGCATAAAAAATTCAGACAAATCTGATGCTTGTTTAGTTAATGTGTATGTCATAATTTGAATTCTGTAATTTTTGACGCTACTGTAACATTCAATTTAGTTAAATATGCAGTAACTATAGCCTTTAATAATTTATCTTTATGTCTTACGCACTCGTACATTATCCCAATATTAACACAGAGTATATCCAGCAAATAAGGCAGAAATATGATCCACAATTTGATTTAATTGAACCTCATATTACACTTGTATTCCCCATAATCCAATTTATTAATGAAAACTATCTCATTTTTCATACCGATAAAATATTAAGTAAGTGGAAAACGTTTCCTATTCATCTCCAAGGATTGCAAAAATCATGGGATGAATATCTGTTTTTAATGGTTGAATCAGGAAAGATAGAGATGATAAAATTACACAATGAACTATATACAGATATATTAGCCAAATATCGTAAAGATAATTTACTATTTGTTCCGCATTTAACACTAGGAAAATTTACAAAAGATACGGAGGTGCTTTTGCAAGATTTAGCAGAGGCACAACGTTTAAACTTAAATTATCGTTGTTTTGTTGATAAGCTCCACCTCATAAATATTGCTGATGAGCAGAAATCAATTATTTGGAGTAAGGAATTTGCATTGCAAAATTAGTAAAGCTTTAATCATGTTGCATTACTAAGTTACCAAGTAATGATCGCTCTCATTTAAGTTATGTGTAAAATTTCTCTTATCCCTGACTTTTCACGGGATCTGGAAAACCTCTCTCTAAATCTCTCTCCTTGTAGGAGAGAGACTTTGAATCTTCCCCCTTCCCGCGTCGGTAAGGGGGCTAGGGGGTTAGGTTTTTCGTCGGCTTTTCCACATGACGTGAAAAGTCAGGTTCGCACCTCTAAAAATCGCTCAGTTACCTGTTCAGGTATAGGAACTTTCACTTTAGTGGGTTCTGTGAGTTTTACAGCCGTCAAAGTTATGCTCATATCTGAAGTATTACGGTTAGCAACTGCTACATCAGCAATTCCCACTAGTAAAATATCATCTACACTAGCGTAAACTCGCTCTTCTATCGAAACTCGGTATTTAGGCGCAATTTGAGGAGTCAAGTCATCAGCAATGGCTACAATCAAACGATTGTGAACTTGATGCCAAAGTTCAGGCTGTTCCAAATACGGGTTCATTCCAGGAAATGGATTTTCCATTGCGATGTGCCTGAGTTATTTACTACTCCTTTGAGACTATTTTATCTGTTTGTATTTTATAAATTGCCCGTTGTGCTTGAATAGCCACCTCCTTATCAGGATCATCTAAAGCTTGTTGCAGAGGATTAATAACATCAGGATGAGCTAAATTCCCAAGGGCAATTACTGCTTCTTTACGGACATCTGCATATTCATCCGTTAATGCTTGAATTAATTGTGGCATAACTTGTACATCTGGAAGTTTTTGCAGTGCTTGTGCAGCTGCTTTCCTGACTTGCCAATGTTCATCACCTAAAGCAATTTCTAATGCGAAAATTGCTTGATGACTTGCATGAATAGCTAGAGATTTAGCTGCATTACGACATACTTGCCAGTCACTATCATTAATGAGTGCTTGACTAAGTTTAGTAATTACTTCTGTATCTTGTAAATGTCCTAGAGTTAACGCAGCAGCACGACGCACAACTGCTGATTCATCAAAGATTAAATCCAAAGCTTGGGGACATTTTTCTAGTTGATTAAGATATCGCAATGTGGTAATCGCTGCTTCTCTTAACTCAGGTTTATTTGATTGTAAAAATGGTAATATAGAGGGTAAAGATTGGATATCATGAATTTTTCGCAACAGCACTAAAATATTTAGTTGCGTATTTATATCACCACTCTGAAGTTTATCTAGTAACAGTAGTAAATCATTTTGAGTAACTAACTCGTTTAAAGCTGATGCGGCTTCAGTACGAATATCTTTATCGGTAGAACTAAGGCATTCAATTAAAGCTGGAATAGCTATAGGATTGGCAATCTCCCAAAGTGCAGATATGGCTATTTTTTGAACAGCAATATGTTCATCTTGTAAAGCAATGATTAATGCGTCTACTGTTTCATCATCGCCAAGATGTTGTAAGGTTTTGACTGCTACTAAGCGGTCATTTAGATCAGGCGATCGCAGCATTTCTAGCCAAGGTTGTATATCATCACTCATGATTTAAAATACTCTAAATATTTAACGTAATAAAAAGGGAATCTGCACAGTAATAGCATTGGTTGGACATTCTTTTTCACAGGGTAGACAAAACCAACACTCGTCATACTTCATATATGCTTTCCCTGTTTCTGGATTCTTAGCCAACACATCTAAAGGACAAACTTCTATACAGGCTGTACATTTCTCTAAACATTTTGATTCATCGACCATTACAGGCACATCTACTCTTTGATTGATTAAAGCCATAAAACTACTCCCTGATTTTGTAATTAAATCATTAACTGATAAAAACGCATATTATTTACTAAACCAATTGTTTATAAAAAGCCAATGATTGTTTTATATTGGTATATCCAATTTTTTCATAAAATAAGTGTGCTTCTTTGCGTTTAATATTAGAACGTAACATTACACCATCACATTTTTTCATAGCAGCCCATTGTTCGATTTGCTGCATTAAATAACGACCAATCCCATGATTTCGATAATCTTTATCTACTACTAAGCCTAAAAGAATTGCCTGAGTTGGCATAATTAGTAAATCACAAATATAAGCGTGCGCCCAACCAATCACATAGTCATTTGCTAAAGTCGCAACATAAACAACATGGTCATAATTATTTTTAACTTTATCAAGGCGTTGCTCTACTTGTTGGCTTGTTAGAGAATATCCAAGTTGTTCGCCAAGAATAGCAATTCGTTCTGCATCTTTAATCTCAGCTTTTTTAATTTTTATTTGTTTACCCAAAGCAACTTTATTTACCATATATTTTAAATATAGGCAACATACCACTGATGAGCCAAGCTGTGCTGACACCAGCACCAGTACCAATCTCGCATATTCTTCCTGCTGGATAACCAGCAACAAGAGCGCGAAGAAGCGCACCATCTGCTGGCGTAATTGTCGTTGTTGGCGCAGATTTTCCGATTGGACGACCTTGCTTGCGGCATCATAGGAAAACCAAGACGCTCGGCTTGCTCATGAGCGCGAATTACGAGTTTTGGTAGTTCTATATTGTATGGATATGGCATATTTGCTTAACCGCCTCTAACTCTAATTTTTCTACTTGTGCTAGGAACAGTAGCAATATTAATCATGGCGAAAAACTAATATTTAAAAAAGGTTTACCATTTTATCCAATAATTTTATTTTCGGTTTTTCCTGCTTCATGTGTTGAATTTCATTGCGTTTAACTCAATTTACGATAAATGGCGATCGCACTAATTCTAGCAATTTTAAAAGTTTATTTATCATAAATTTTGGTTGCACCTCTTGTGATAAAACTTGATTTTTTCTGTTGTAATAGCAAAAATCAATATTGACTTGTATTGCTCCTGCATAGTCATGATTAAGAGAATCTCCAACGTAAAGAACTTGTGCTGGTGTTAAACCTAATTTCGACAACGCATGATGAAATATTTCAGGAGATGGTTTAGCAAAACCAATTGCTTTAGAAACTACAACTTCCTCGAAAAAGTGGTCAATACCCGTAGCTTGCATTCTCGGTAGCTGCGTTAATACCAAACCATTGCTGATGACAGCTAAACGATAACTACGTGAAAGAACAGTTAATACTTCATATACATCAGGTTCCAAGATACTTGAATGATTAAAAATCTCCCAAAATATTTCTCCGAGATGGCTAATTTTCTCTGTTTTGATATTTAACTCAGCCAGTGTACTTTCATAAGACATCTTAATTAACTCACTAGGAGTAAAAACATCTCGCTGTCTCCAATACTCGGAGCTATAAGTTTCATATACTTGTAGAAAAATAGTTTCAGTTATCCCATGTAAATCTAAGGAGATTGCACAAGCTTCCAGCGTGCCAAGAATAGCTAGGCGTTCACACAAGTCAAAGTTTAATAATGTATTATCCAGATCAAAAATTATGGCTTCATAATGCATTTTTTTATTTAAAATATAAACATTGGTTATTTTTTAAGTTGAATACTTACCGTTTATATCTATATAACCTTCTGAAAGATCGCATCCCCATACAGTTGCAGCAGCTTCGCCAATATTGAGGCTAACATGAATATTTACTTTTTCTTTAGACATAATTTTTTGTAGCAACTTCAGTTTTTCTTCAGAAGCAACATCAGGATAAACTTGAATATCATCAAATCTAATTTGTACTTTTTCTTGATTGATCTCTTTGTCTTGTTCACATTTGCCTATAGCCATAGCAACTCTTCCCCAGTTAGGATCGGCTCCATAAATAGCTGTTTTTACTAAAGGTGAATTAACAATTGCTTTTGCAACTCGTTTGGCTTGTGCATAGTTAATAGCAGAATCTACAGTAACTTCAATAACTTTAGTAGCACCTTCTCCATCTCTTGCAATTTTAAGCACTAATTCATGTGCAATTTCTTGCAAAGCCTGAGTAAATTCTTGTTGTGAAACTTCTCCGGCTAAACCATTAGCAAGAATCACAGCAGAATCACTTGTAGAAGTATCGGTATCTACACTCAGACAGTTAAAAGTTTTATCTACAATAGGTCGAAAAATAGCAGGAAGTACATCTTTGGGAATGGCTGCATCAGTAAAAAAGAATGCTAACAGCGTAGCCATATTAGGCTCAATCATACCAACACCTTTAGCAATTCCGATTAACTTAGCATTGCCAATTTGTTGCACAGCTAGTTTAGGTACTGTGTCAGTTGTCATAATACCTACTGCTGCTTTTTCAAAATCGGCAGTAGTTAATTTTTTTCCTATACCTAATAAACCATCTCGGATTTTTTCTATGGGGTAACGTCTTCCAATAACACCTGTAGATGCTATAACAATATCTTGAGCAGCTATTCCAGTTTCAGTTGCCACGAGTTGAATAATTTCTTCTGCATCAGCAGCGCCAATAGCACCGTTAGCAACATTGGCATTTTTGGATATGACTATAATGCCTTGCGCTTGAGCATCTTTTAAATTTTGGCGGCTGATAGTCACACTCGGCCCTGCAAATAGGCTTTGAGTAAATACGCCATCAGCAACACATGGAACTTCTGATTTAATCAAAACGAAATCATCAGTATTATCTTTAATACCTAAGTTGGTAACAAAACTGCTAAATCCTTTGGGTACATCAGAAGTAGTTAGTGGCATCTTTTTTACTAAGTTAATGCTCTGAGCATCTGAATAAATTAATTGTTGAATATTTTACCTCACAGCGACATCATAAAGTTCTTTGATTCTATCTACTTCCACAATGTAAGGTTCTACAGGACGTTTAAACAATATCATTTGTCCTGATTCATCTTTTTTTAAATTGACATGACAGAACCACTCATCATCATTTTTTTCTGGATAATCTAAGCGGTAATGATAAAGACCCCAACGAGTTTCTTGACGATACAATGATGCTCTGGCAGCCATTTCTGCACAATCACGAATAAAATGCACTTCCATAGAACGCATTAATTCATGGGGATCACGCGCACCCATTAAATCTAATGTTTGTTGATATTGAACAAAATGTTTTAAACCAATTTCTATTTTGTTACCTGATTTTGGTGGTTGGAGATAATCATTAACTAAGCGTCTGAGTTTATATTCTACTTGAGTATGCGGTATGCCATTCGGTCGGGTTAATGGGGCATAAATTCTAGCTTTTTCTGTTTCTAAAAACTCTGTATCTGGTTCAATAAAATCTAAATCTTCTACATATTCAATGGCATGAATTCCGGCTATGCGACCGAAAACAAATGCGCCAATCATATAATTATGCGGAACGCTGGCCATGTCTCCGGCTGCATATAAACCGGGAACTGTTGTTTGCGCGTTTTCGTTTACCCACACACCAGAAGCACTATGACCGCTACATAAGCCGATTTCAGAAATATGCATTTCTACGCCGTGAGTGCGGTAATCTTCATTTCTGCCTTGATGAAAGCGTTCTCTACTTGGTCTTTCATTCGCCCAAAGTATCGATTCAATTTCTGCAATTGTATCTTCATCAAGATGGGTCATTTTGAGTTGGACTGGCCCTTTGCCAGAGTTTAATTCTTTCCAGATTTCCAACATCATTTGACCACTCCAATAGTCGCAACTAATGAAGCGATTTCCTTCGGCGTTGGCTGTATGTGCGCCAAACGGCCCGGCAACATAAGCACAGGCAGGGCCGTTGTAATCTTTGATTAAGGGATTAATTTGAAAGCATTCTATATTGCTGAGTTCTGCGCCTGCATGATAAGCCATTGAATAGCCATCCCCGGCATTGGTAGGATTTTCGTAAGTGCCGTAGAGATAGCCAGAAGCAGGTAATCCTAATCTGCCGCAAGCACCCGTACAGAGAATGACGGCTTTCGCTTGAATAACAATATAATCGCCGTTTCTGACATCAAATCCCACCGCACCAATAGCACGTCCGGCTTTGACTAATACTCGCGTCGCCATGACGCGGTTTGTGACTTTGACTTTATGGCGTTTGACTTGGCGGGTGAGAATGGTTTTGAGGTCTTTACCTTCTGGCATAGGTAAGACATATTTACCCACACGATGCACTTGTTTTAAGTCATAGTTGCCTTGGGCATCTTTTTGAAATTTCACACCCCAGCTTTCTAATTCTTGGATGACTTCATAACCTAATCTGCCTGTTTGATAAACAGCTTTTTGGTTGAGAATGCCATCGTTGGCTAGGGTGATTTCGCGGACGTATTGTTCTGGGGTGGAATGACCGGGAATGACTGCGGTATTTACGCCATCCATACCCATTGCGATCGCACCACTCCTTCGTATGTTAGCCTTTTCTAAAATCAGCACCTCTGCATCGGGATTCGCTTGTTTAGCTTTAATTCCAGCCATCGTTCCTGCCGTACCGCCACCAATGACAAGTACATCAGTTTTTATTCGTTGGGTGTTGATGTCCATAAGCTTTTGAGAGTGGGGAATAGGGAAGATAAGGAGGATGAGGGAGATGGAACTTTGTAAATTACAAATTGAATTTTCAGATCCTCTAATTACAATTTTTTTCTCATCCGAATAGATGGCATTTTTCGACCGGAACGTAGGGTATGTTCTTCTAAACCTTCATTCATATAACCATTAACTTGATAAAACGGTTCAGCGTTGAGCGAAGCGTTCAGATCGCCACTCGGTGTACCTTTAAGACGCTCTCTGCATCTGATGGCAGACAACTTCGTACTTGTATATCTGACTTCACAACTTCCGACATGATATTCTCCTCATGAAGAATTTCTCTGTTTTACCAAAACCTGAGTTCGACGTAAGAGAAGCCTTCTGCCTCCTATTGATTGCCTTTCCAAACGATTTCGCTAATCTTGACTGACTTCGGTATCAGCTTGATTTTGTAAAAAGTATCGGCAATCTGCTGTTGTCCACGAATCACTTCCTCTGTTAGCAGTAGTACACCATACTCCCGTCGTTTTTCTGCAACTTCTAGAACTCCAGCATCAATACCCAGTGCCGGTGAGAGAAATTTCGCAACTTCTGTGGGATTATTTTTTGCCCAGTCACTTCGTTTTTTCACTTGTTCCAGCACTGTTTTTAAAGCATCAGGGTACTTATCAACAAAAGATTTAGCAGCTAGATAATAACCACGATTGGGTGCTAACCCAGTTGCATCTGTCAGAGTGCGTGCGCCTGTAGCAGCTTGCGCCGCCGCTAAATAAGGATCCCAAATTGCCCAAGCATCTACATTGTTACCCTCAAACGCCGCACGCGCATCAGGAGGTTGGAGAAAAGCTGGTTGAATATCTTTGTAATCTACTCCGCCCTTTTCTAAGGCTTTTACCAATAAGTAGTTAGTATTTGAACCTTTAGCAACAGCAACTCGTTTACCTTTAAGATCTGCAAGGCTTTGAATAGATGAATTTTTCGGTACAAGAATTGCTTCGGCTTTGGGACTCCAAGGATCGTAAGCAACATAAACCAAAGGATTACCCGCAGCTTGGGCAAAAATTGGGGGAGATTCACCAGTGTAGCCAAAATCGATACTCCCAGCATTGATGGCTTCTAACATTGGCGGCCCAGAAGGAAATTCCGCCCATGTCACCGAAGCACCACTCTTCTCAAAAGCATTTTCTAAATCTTTTTGTGCTTTCATCGCGCTGAGAATAGTTGCTGCTTTTTGATAGCCAATCCGCACCACAACAGCTTGATTTGTCGTGCTTTGATTGGTGGTTTGTATGGACGCAGAGTTACTGGTGTTATTAGAAGAACACGCAGATAGAACCAGACTCAAAGTTAAACCGCAAGCAAAAAATAGGGTAAATATACTAATTCTCCATATTTCATGATTCTGAAGAAAGCTGCTGACAATCTTCATAAGTCGATTTGATAAATACTTGAGCAACATACGTACATTCAAAATATAAGCATATACAATACTACGTTAAATCGAGCAACTTACCGTAATTTTGATAGAATACTTACACAAATAAGGAACAAATGCAAGCTCCGAAAAAGTATGTCTACTGGTAAAACACTGAATCTGACACAAAATTTGCACGAGTATCTGTTGTCTGTGTCTCTACGCGAACCAGAAGTACTATTGCAGTTACGACAAGACACTGCTCACCATCCACGCGCAAATATGCAAGTTGCACCGGAACAAGGGCAGTTTTTGGCTTTCTTGGTCAAGCTAATTGGTGCAAAGAAAACTTTAGAAGTGGGAGTTTTCACTGGTTACAGTTCTTTGAGTGTAGCTTTAGCACTACCGCCTGATGGTAAGATTATTGCCTGTGATGTTAGCGAAGAGTTTACATCTGTTGCTCGTCGCTATTGGGAAAAAGCAGGTGTCGCAGATAAAATTGACTTGCGACTTGCTCCAGGAATAGAGACGCTAGAGTATCTTTTAGCACAATGTCATGCAGAAACTTTTGACTTTGCCTTTATTGATGCTGATAAGGAAAACTATTATGCTTACTACGAACTGGCGTTAAAGTTAGTGCGACCAAGTGGTTTAATTGCTATTGACAATGTGCTGTGGTCTGGAAGATTGATTCAGCCAGAAATACAAGACCCAGCTACTTTAGCTATTCGTGAGTTCAACAGCAAGCTAGCTCAAGACGATCGCATAGACCTAAGTTTGATTGCGATCGCAGACGGACTCACTCTAGTACGCAAGCGTAATTAAGAAGCGTTAGGTCTAATTCGCTGTAGGAAGTTGATATATAAGTTTTACTAACAATAACGCCAAAATAGCAATTGTAGGGAGCGCAGCATCCAAGGCGATCGCTCTAAATATTAAGAAAATTTAAGCAGAATCAAACTTATACCGCATAACAGAAATCTATTACTAACTGTTTCTCCAAGATTTTTTATCTTCTTTTTGGTCATCTCACTGCCCAAACACGCCCGTCCTATGGCAATCTGAGAAACAGATATTTTAGCTAAAAAAATTTACTTCATAGAGTTATGCAAACTCTGCCGACACCTACAACGTCAAATACCACATCTGGTCAACCCACCTTTGATACTACGATCAAGCGGCGTAAAACCCGTCCTGTAAAGGTAGGCAATGTCACCATCGGCGGTGGACACCCTGTGGTAGTGCAGTCAATGATTAATGAAGATACTCTTGATATTGATGGAGCTGTAGCCGCTATTCGTCGGTTGCACGAAGTTGGCTGTGAAATCGTGCGTGTCACAGTGCCTAGCCTAGCTCACGCTGTAGCATTGGCAGAAATTAAGCAAAAAATCCTTAAAACTTACCAAGATGTGCCAATTGTAGCTGATGTGCATCACAATGGCATGAAAATTGCTTTAGAAGTCGCCAAACACATCGAAAAGGTACGCATTAATCCAGGTTTGTATGTGTTTGAAAAACCAAACACCAATCGCACCGAATATACCCAAGCTGAATTTGAGGAAATTGGTGAAAAAATCCGCGAAACTCTAGCACCTCTGGTAGTTTCCCTGCGTGATCAAGGTAAAGCTATGCGGATTGGGGTAAATCATGGTTCTCTAGCAGAAAGAATGCTGTTCACTTACGGTGACACTCCAGAGGGAATGGTGGAATCGGCTTTAGAATTCATTCGGATTTGTGAATCTTTAGACTTCCACAACCTAGTCATTTCCATGAAAGCCTCACGAGTTCCCGTGATGGTAGCCGCCTATCGTCTGTTAGCCAAGCGCATGGATGAATTAGACATGAATTATCCTTTACATTTGGGCGTGACGGAAGCAGGTGATGGCGAATATGGCAGAATCAAATCCACCGCTGGTATTGCTACCTTACTAGCAGATGGTATTGGTGATACTATCCGTGTATCCCTTACAGAAGCACCAGAAAACGAAATCCCTGTCTGCTACAGCATTTTGCAAGCGTTGGGATTGCGGAAAACAATGGTAGAATACGTCGCTTGTCCATCCTGTGGACGTACTTTATTTAATTTAGAGGAAGTGCTACACAAAGTCCGGGAAGCCACCAAGCACTTAACTGGACTAGACATAGCTGTGATGGGTTGTATTGTGAACGGCCCTGGCGAAATGGCAGATGCTGACTATGGTTATGTTGGCAAAACTCCTGGTTACATTTCTTTGTATCGTGGGCGAGAAGAAATTAAAAAAGTACCAGAAACGGAAGGTGTTCAAGAGTTAATCAACCTGATTAAAACAGATGGACGTTGGGTAGACCCATAATTGAGGCTACTAAAAGCTCAAAAAGGATGAAGGTTAAAATTTGATACTTCATCCTTCATACTTCATAATTCATACTTCATACTTCCCCACTTCGCCGGATTGTCAAGTATTTTCATGAATTTAGGAATACATGCCCGGTCTTTGCAGAATACCTGTGTTAGATTGGGCATACTGACTATTATTTCTTCCCTCTGACACAGCTGTCATTTATGGTGATTACAAAAAGTAGGCTTGTTCTGGGTGCTACGGCAGTAACACTCTCCACAATTGCTGTTACTAGCCTGGGCATTCACTCGCGTGGTCAGGCTTTATTTAAAGCAAGTCCCAAGGAAACAGTAGATGAAGTTTGGCAAATTGTTAACCGCCAATACGTGGATGGCACTTTTAATCAGGTAGATTGGCAGGCTGTTCGGAAAGAGTACCTGAACAAGTCCTACAGTAATCAGCAAGAAGCGTATAAATCCATCCGGGAAATGCTGAAAAAGCTTGGTGATCCTTACACCCGGTTTATGGATCCTGAAGAATTCAAAAATATGCAAGTTGATACCTCTGGAGAACTCACAGGTATCGGTATTACCATCGGTCAGGATGAGAAAACTAAGCAATTGGTTGTGATTGCGCCGATTGAAGATACACCAGCATTTAAAGCAGGAATTTTAGCTAAAGATGTCATTCTAAAAATTGACGGTAAAAGCACGCAGGGAATGGATACTAACCAAGCTGTATCTTTAATCCGAGGTGAAGCAAACACCAAAGTAACGCTAACAATTCAGCGTAGTGGTGCTATCAAGGAGTTTGATATTAAACGCGCTAGGATTGAAATCCATCCAGTACGTTATTCTCAAAAACAAACACCAACAGGTAATGTTGGCTACATTCGCCTGAACCAATTCAGTGCTAATGCTGGTAAGGAAATGCAAAACGCAATCAAAGATTTAGAGTCTAAGCGGGTTGCTGGATATGTTCTAGATTTGCGTGGTAATCCAGGTGGCTTGTTGTTCTCTAGTGTAGAAATTGCCCGGATGTGGCTTGATAAAGGTACAATTGTTTCCACTATTGACCGCCAAGGTGAGCAAGAGCGAGAAATAGCCAACGGCCGCGCCCTAACGACTAAACCAATGGTAGTGTTGGTAGATAAAGGTTCTGCTAGTGCTAGTGAAATCTTATCTGGAGCCTTACAGGATAATAAGCGGGCTGTTCTGGTGGGTAGTCAAACCTTCGGTAAAGGATTGGTACAATCGGTGCGTCCCTTAGAAGATGGCTCAGGATTGGCAGTGACAATTGCCAAATATCACACTCCCAGCGGTAAAGATATTAATAAGCATGGGATTGATCCAGATGTGAAGGTGGATTTGACCGATGCTCAAAGGCAAGATTTGTGGTTACATGAGCGTGACAAACTTGCAACACTTGCAGATCCACAATTTGCTAAAGGAGTGGAAATTCTAGGCAAGCAGATTGCTGCTAAAGGTATTACTAGCGCGGATAAAAATTAAGGTTTTATAAGGGTTGGCATTTACCAGCCCTGATTAACCCAATGCGTCGTGCGATCGCTTCTTCTTGGGAAGCAAACTTCCCCCACTTTTCTATAATCTCTGGATCATCGTCCCTAACCAAGTTGCTTGGGACGATTTCGCAATTATTAGTCTTGCGCTTGACAATATACCAAAGTTGTGTATTTTCCATTTTAGCTATTAATAATTTTCTCTACCGCAACAATTACATCGGGAAATGCCAGTGGCTGAATTTTACCAGCTGTTAATGTTTGTTTTGAGGCATATTCTCCATCTAAAATTTCTCGAAATATTACTAGATTTTGCTTTTGTAAGTTAACAACCCAATATTCTAAAATACCTACTTGAGCGTAGATTTTGCTTTTTATCTCTAAATCTTTTTCTAAACTGGAGTTAGCATACTCAATCAACCAGAAAATATTTTCTGGATAAGGATGATGCTCTCGATACTCGCGTCCCAAACGTTGAACAATGGCAATATCTGGTTCTGGTTCCGAGTTGTTGGGTAGGGTAATTGGTTTAGCTTGACGAATTGAGGCGCGTTCAGCCAATAACTTTGCTAGGTATTCACCAGCTTCATGACTACAATAAGCATGAGGTTCACCTTCTGGTGACATTTCAAAAATTTCTCCCTGTAAAAGTTCAACTTTGCGATCGCTTAAAATGCCAGCCTCAATCATGCGGTGATATTCGTCAATCGTCCATTTGGCAACAATCACACTCATGACGATTGATTCCTCCCATGTTGTTCATGATGTTATCTTAGCAAGTGTACATGAACCGCAGGTTCTGTTGATTTTTAGCATGAATACTGTCATCACATCAGAAAGAATTGATCTGCCTCCTGGTGCTGTCCTCAAACTCTTGGGAAACTGGCAAGACTACCAAAGAATGTTGTCGGTGTTAGGCGATCGCGCCATACCCCGCATTAAATACAGACCAGGAGAGATTTTGTTAATGGCACCGCTACCCGAACATGGCAGAGATGTAAGTTTACTATCATTAGTTGCAATAACTCTACTTGACCATTTAAACCGCCGATATGACTCGTTTACACCCATCACCATGACCTTACCGGAGATTAGCGGCATTGAGCCTGACTTTTGCTTTTATATTGAAAATTGGCGATCGGCGGTAGGTAAGAGTCGGATCGATTGGCAAAATGATCCTCCGCCTGACTTGGCAATTGAAATAGATGTTACTAGTTATACCGATATTAATGATTATCTTGTTTATAAAGTGCCAGAGGTTTGGCTGTTAAGAAATAAACATTTATTAATTTATCGGTTGCAAGGAGAAACTTATGTGCTTGGGGAAAGCAGGTATTTTCCTAACATTGCAGAAATTGTGCAGCAATGCTTCCAAATCGCCAGTGAAGAAACGACAAGTGAGGCAATTAGGTGGTTGAGAAAATTTTTGGTATCCACACAAAAATGATTCACTACGGTAGATAATTTTTGTAGATTATTTTTAGCTAAAACCGCCGATATAGACGCTATAGCAGCTGCCCATAGGATAAGCAGATGAACGCAAATATAAAAAATATCCAAGATTTTAAAATTTTAGAAGTTCAAGCTCTAGATGTGAATTATGGCGGTATTCAAGCGCTGAAAAAGATTAATTTAACTATTAATAAGGGTGAAGTAGTCACTTTAATTGGTGCTAATGGTGCTGGTAAAACTACTACACTAAGAGCAATATCAAAAATAGTTAATCCTCAGAGTGGGGAAATTATTTATAGTGGACGCAATATTACCCGCCGTCAACCTCACGAAGTTGTGAAACTGGGAATTGCTCATTGTCCGGAAGGGCGGAGAGTGTTAGCAAAGCAAACAGTTTTTGACAACTTATTATTGGGTGCTTATATTCGTTCTAATCAAGCAGAAATAAAAGCGGATATTCAGCATCAATTTGAGTTATTTCCGCGTTTGTTACAACGGCGCAATCAATTAGCAGGAACACTCAGCGGTGGTGAACAACAAATGCTGGCGATCGCTCGTGCTTTAATGAGTAGACCACAGCTGTTATTATTAGATGAGCCAAGCTTAGGTTTAGCACCTGCAATTGTCAAAGAAATCTTCTCAATTATTGAAAATTTACGAGCTATAGGAGTTACGATTCTGTTAGTTGAACAAAACGCTAACCTGGCTCTCCAAATTGCTGATAGGGGATATGTACTAGAAGCTGGTTCTATCACTTTAACAGGTGCAGCATCAGAATTAATTAGTGATGAGCGCGTGAAAAAAGCTTATTTGGGATAATTATTAATTCGTAATTCATAGAGGATGTCTGAAAACTTTTTGGTTAATTTGATGACTGGTAATCGTGCTTATACTTATTTGCCTAAAAAACCTTCGATTGATATTTATCTAAAAGATTTACCTGCACTAAGCTAATAATCACAAAAGTTTGCTTGTTGAGACCGCAAGGGGGCAGGGGAGCAGGGGAGCAGGGGAGCCAGTGCGTTGCGGTGAGCAGTCCGTTGGGCGGCTTTGCCGACAGTCACGGAACTGCGTTAGCGCAGCGATCTTCGACGCTCTTGAGCGTCACCCGAAGGGAGGTTCACTCAGTTGTAGCAACTGGCGTGAGCAGGGGAGAGGGTTTGAAGTTTTTCCCCAAAATTTCAATTGTGCAACTTGTCAGCACAAAAGCTTATACCATTTCACCAAATAAATGATACAAATAATTTCTCCTCTGCTCCTCTGCCCCTCTGCACCCCTGCGGCCTATTTGTATCAAACTTAAAGTGAAACGGTATTACTCCTGCCATTTTTTAGCTCCGTCGAACTCACGTTAAAGTTATAGCTTGAGTTGGAGTAATATTCATAGCTCTGTAAATTTGGGTTTAATGTCTATAGATTTAGTTTATCGGCTTGGCGTTGGTTCACCAAATTTAATTAAGAAGGCGATCGCTACACTCACCGCTAAAATTAATGTCATACTCAACGCTGAGCCAAACCCCCAATTTTGGGTTACACCAAGAAATTGGTTGTAAACTAACCGCGCCGCTGTCATACTTGACGCACCACCCAAGAGTTCTGGGTCAATAAAATCTCCAAGTCCTGTAATAAAAACCAGCATTGAACCAGCAGTAATTCCTGGTAAAACTTGGGGTACTGTTACTTTCCAAAAAGTCTGCACAGGATTTGCACCTAAATCAGCAGCGGCTTCTAGCAAGCGTTTGTCTAGTTTTTCTATTGATGCATATAGAATTAAAACCATATAAGGTAATAAGCTGTAACTCATGCCAATTAGTACAGCCGGAATGTGATTGAGTAATTCTAAAGTTGGTAAGCCTAAATTACTTAGAATACTATTTAATAAACCAGTTGGACGTAGAATTGTAATCCAAGCATAAGAACGGAGTAAAGAGGAAGTCCATAAAGGTAAAACAAAGGCTATTAATAGGAAATTTCGCCATTGTTTGGGTGCAATTTGTGCTAACCAGTAAGCAACAGGGAAACCTAATATTAAACAAATTATAGTTGTACCCACCGCTAAGCATAGCGATCGCAAAATTACTTGTAAGTAAAGCTGGTCAAATATCCGAATATAGTTATCTAATCCACTGGGATTGACCAAATCCCCTGGTCTAATATTAGGAACTAAACTTAGCTGAAAAATTATTAGTGTTGGTAGTACTAGTAATAATAGCAACCAAATCCCTGCTGGCGCTAGTAATACTAATGGTTGTAGTAAGTTAAATGAGTGACGATTGATTTTTTCTAGATTGGGAATATCGTCTGTAGGATTGATTGAGGAAGACATATTTCTTATAGTTACAAGCTTAAAGTTTTATCAATAACAAAGGATAAATGACCAATGACGATATAACTACCTAACCGCTAGTTAATTGAGTCCAGTAGCGCTCATAAACTTCTTCAAAATCGCCTAAGGGAGTGATGCGTTCGCACTTTTCTAAAAGTGCTGCTGGCGGAAATAAATTTTGATTATTTTTGAGTTTCTTTGGTAATTGTTCAAATCCTGCACTATTAGGAGTAGAAATATTTAAATTTTGACTAATAATTGCTGCTACTTCTGGTTGCAAAATAAAGTTAATCCAAGCGTAAGCACCATCTAAATTTGGCGCACTTTTCGGCACTACAATTGTATCAGTCCATAAAGAAGAACCACTGCGAGGAATCACATATTTGAATTTGGGATTTTCTTTAATGACTCGAATAGCATCTGCCGAGTAGCACATAGCTAATACTAAATCTCCTGCCAGAATTTGGTTTTGCCAAGCATCAGTATCAAAAGATGCGATCGCAGGTTTTAATTCTTGTAATTTGTTATATGCTTTTTTGAGTTCATCTTCCTCTTTTGAATTATAAGAATAACCCAACATTCTTAATACTGCACCCATCACCTCACGCACATCATTTAGTAATGTCATCCGCTTATTGAGGATTGTCTGATTTTTCCACAGATAATCCCAATCTTCTGGCGCTTGTTTGATAACTTCGGAATTATAGATTAATCCTGTAGTTCCCCAATTGAATGGTAAACTATAACGGTTATTAGGGTCATAACTTGGATTTTTAAATTGCGGAAATAAATTATCTAAACCAATTAAGCGATCGTGATTTAATTCTGTTAATAAATTTTTCTCTACCATCTTCTGTACCATATAATCAGATGGGTAAATTACACTGTAAGCACCACCACCTCCAGCTAATAGTTTTGCTAACATTACTTCATTAGAATCATACGGGTCTACAAGCACTTTCAATCCTGTTTGGGTGCTAAAACTTTGGAGTAATTCTTTATCTGAATATTGTGTCCAAGTGTAAATATATAATTTGTCACTGCGGCTAGATTTAGTAGCAGCACGGACATTAGCTAGTCTCCAGCCACAACCAGTTAAAGATAAGCTAGAAAATGCTGCTAATTTTTGTAAAAAGTTTCTTCTTGTCATTTGTCAATAGTCAATAGTCAATGGTCAATAGTCAAAAAGTAATTAATCTTCAGGTATGTTGCCTATTGATTTTAGGTAAGCGTTTAATTGTGGTGCTAGTTCGTTAATCATCCTTTTGAGTGTTTCTACTTGTTCAACTGTTAATAAGTTACGGCAGTATGCTCTTCTTAACCAATGTTGGGTTTCATTTAAAGAGCCTCTTGCCATTCTGACAAAGCGTTTATAATCTTGATAGCTACCTCTGCTATATTTGCTCCAATACTATCTGCTGAACGTATCATTTGTGTACCCATTGTATTTTTGGCAAACATATCCCATCCATTAACTATTTGCCAAATTTTATCAGCTAATTTTTCTGATAATTTATAAACCCGTAATTCTTTAAAATATTTGCTAGACATCTAATCTATATAAACATGGACTATTGACTATTGACCATTGACTATTGACTAATAGCCAAACAATCACTTTCTGCCCATAAAACGTAAATAGGTGTGTCTCTGTCTGGCAAATTACCAAAAGTATTAGGTTGCAAAACGTTGATATTTATCCCATTTGTTAATTCCACAACATAGGTAACGTGAGTTCCCAAATACATGACGTTAACTAGTCTGCCTTCAAAGGAGTTAGTTGGTAAATTAGGTGGATATAATGATAGTTGAATTTTCTCTGGGCGGACACTTACGACTACAGATTGTGACAATTCTATTGGTGTGTCCTCATAGCGCGTGACGATAATTTTCAGACCAGTTTTCGTTACAACTTGAATACAGTCAGCTTCGACAGCAGCAATTTCACCACTAAATAAATTAGTATCACCAATGAAATCAGCCACAAAAGCTGTTTGAGGATGTTCGTAAATTTCGCTAGGAGTACCAATTTGCTCAATTTTGCCTTGATTCATCACCGCAATGCGATCGCTCAAAGACAATGCTTCTTCTTGGTCATGAGTGACTAAAATAAAGGTTAAGCCTAACTTTTTATGCAGGTTTGATAATTCAACTTGCATTTCTTTACGCAGTTTTAAATCTAAAGCGCCTAAAGGTTCATCTAGCAGCACCACAGCCGGATGATTTACTAACGCTCTAGCTAATGCTACCCTTTGCTGTTGACCACCAGAAAGTTGATTGGGAAAGCGCGATCGCAAACTTTCCATTTTTACTAGTTTTAAAGCTTCTGTAACTCGGCTTTCAATTACGAGTTTGCGTAATTTTTGTAAACGTAGTCCAAAAGCGATGTTATCCCACACATTCAGGTGATTAAACAGTGCATAACTTTGAAATACAGTATTGACTGGGCGGCGATAAGGCGGAACATTAGTCATAGACTGACCTTGAATTAATACTTTGCCAGCATCAGCCGATTCAAACCCAGCTATTAAACGTAATGTTGTTGTCTTGCCACAACCAGAGGGGCCTAAAATACTAAAAAATTCCCCTTTGCGGACATCTAAATCTATTCCATGTACGGCTGGTTCTTGCTGAAAAAACTTAAACACGTTACGCAATTCCACATCTAGTGGTTGAAACGACGTAACCCCCTTGTGATTCTGCACAACAGATTGAGCCATAATCCTCAGTAGAATGCTGTGATTTAACCTGATTTTTCAGTGAAATTAGCCTATTAAGCAGACTTAAATAACACTTTGGTTTATTGTATCCGCCAAAAACCCTAGATCGGGAGTATACATTTGTGATTGTTACAAGCTTAATATCAAGGCTAAGTTTCGGGCATTCTATACCAAGCACTCTATTTCATAATTTTTACTTATATATATTGACCTATGGCTTTATTTCCATCATCTTTACCTAATAGTAGAAAAGATACACGTACTGTCGGACACGGTATACAGTCAATATTCTTAATAGGCTTTACTTTATTAACTCTGACTGGTATTGAAGCACGATTATCATATTTACAAATCGTGGAAGGATCTCAACTGCGGAAACGTGCCGAGTCTAACCGCGTACTTTGGTTATGTCACAAATATTTGACTCCAAAATATCGTGAGTATATCGAAAAGGCTCAAAATACCAAAAATGTCTATCACATTCGTTCAACTAAACAGATTTCCGAATTTCTTAAACTAATTGAAAATGAAACTAAGTTTAAAGATGGTGCATCAGCTTAAGAGGATGCCTGAGAAGTCTGATTTTATACTAGCCTTTGCGACTGAAGTCGCGGCTACAAAGACAAAACCCCTCCGGGTGACGCTCAAGAGCGTCGCTAACGCTTCGAAGATCGCCAGTTGCCTGCGGAGGGAAACCCTCCCGCAGCACTGGTCTCACAGCCTGCGCGGGTTAAAAAACCTTGATTTTCTGTTAGTCCGCGCAGGCGACTGGCGAACCCGATCTTCGTAGCGGTAGCGAGGCACGAGCGTCAGGGGCTTAGTTTGTGTAGTAGTGAATTATATTCGCCTATTACTTCTCAGATATCCTCTTAGGAATTTTCCCTTTGGTAAGATTCCAATATTCCGCTACGAATCATCAATTGTGGCCAAATAAATACGAAAAAGCCCATCCAAGTTAGTACAGGAATAGACACAAGAATTGTTAGCCAAACAATTTTCAATAGTAACCAACTACCACTAATCAAGATTACAGATGTCAGGACTATAGACCAAGGCTGACACCACCAAGGTTTATAGTCCCAAGGATTTAAAGGCTTTTGTTCAGACATAGTATTAATGAGTAATTAAGAAAATTCAACAAACTAGTACAACAAGACAAAAGTAAAAAGGCAAAAGTAAAAAGAAAAAATACTTATACTGCCAGCGTTTGACGTATTTCAAATGGTAGCTTTATTTTCGCCGTGACGTACTAGTACAACAAGGCAAAAGTAAAAAGAAAAAATATTTATACCACAAGCTTTTTACTAATTCCAAATGATCTGTTTATTTCCGCCATACTGTACTAGCAGAAGCGCACGCTATTTATACACTCCTACTGTGACTGAAACTGATTCAATAACCAAGCGCAAACTTCAGATTGATTCATTTCACGACTGCGACGTAAAGCTTCCTCTACAACTGCAATTATCAATCCAGGTAATACCCGTGATTCTGGAATACGTTTGCTACCTTGGTTTGCCATAATATATGCAATAATTTGAGCATTCTGTACATCTACCACCCAATATTCAGCAACGCCCAATTCTTCATAGAGAGCGCGTTTTGTCCCCAAGTCATCCAATAGAGATGTTTTCGCAATTTCAATCACTAAATCTGGTACAGGGTAGCGATCGCAGTTGACAATTCCTATACCAGATGGGATAGTTTGAGCGTGTTCTCTGAGGTAATACGCCACATCAGGCTGGCAGTCCTGAATTCCATTTTTACGAAAAGTTGTGGTGTCTAGACCCCTAGCTGGAATTCCTTTTAGAGTTGCAAACAGAGTGATTGCAAATATGATGACCACATGGTCTTGACCATGATCAAAGCTAACTGGTGGCATTTCCAGCCTCATATGTCCTTTGTAGTAGTAACTTTTTGCCTGATCATTGAGCAAGTTGGCAAGTTTTTGTAAATATTCTGGCCACGAAGTCGGAATCCATGTGTCTGTCGGTGACTGGGTTTGAGTTTCACTCATTGTCTAACCCTTTTGCCAGTAAGTTATCTCTGTTGTAACTCAAATTTGCAGTTTTTTATCCGGCGTTTGGACATCTGAAGTCCAATCTTCGAGTTCGGAAGGGGAAGTTTTGAGCTTTTTGCTTGAATGATGGTGTTCAGAAGTGGAACTTTCGAGTTCTGAGGTTCAATAGACCTCTTGCAAAAGTCCCAGATGCGTGGGACAACTAGGTTAGAGTTGGGTAGCATTGATGACCTACGAACAAGTAAAGAACCTGAAGCCGGAAGACTTTAAACGCTGGTGTGGTGTACGTCCAGAGACTTTTAACCAGATGCGCTGTTGTAGTGCGATCAAGGTATTCAAAAACTACATGGTAATAGTCGGATTCCTTAGAAAAAGCCCTGAGGAGGTAAATTAAGTTATGAGGATAAAAAGAGCAATCAAGAATTAGCCAAAATTAGAGTTTTAGGTGAGCATGTAAATCGGAAGTTGAAGGTATTTAAAATTTTGTCTTTGACTTATAGAACTCGTCAAAAACGATTTTTTAGTTTAAGGTTTAATTTGATTGCTGCTCTCTACAATTACGAGCTTTGTCTCCTCAAAATTAAATCTTCTTGAGTGACTTTTGCAAGAGGTCTAATCTCTACTGGCTTTTCCGTATATTACACGGAAAAATGGGTTTATCTATGTATTACACGGAAACGGGCTTTAAATCTTTCCCCGTCCTTCCTATCTTTTCTTCGGTGAATTGTGAAGTTCGCCAACAGTATCCGTTGATACTCACGCCCCAGAAAAATTAGCCATTATCAAAGCTATGTCAAAGGGTAGTAGAAATTCATTCATACCCCTACCAAGCTTAGAGAGGTGTCAGTAATATGCCAGCCTCAGCGCGGAGGAATCCGAAATGGAACGATTATCAGGGGCAAGGAGACAAAGGCTTTTAGTTCTGCTCAGTTTAGTGCTTGTAGTCGGGCTATTTATAATCTCACCTGCTTGGGCAATGGAAAGCCGGGGTGGAGAGCAGGTTATTGTCGCTAAAAATGAAGTAATCGACAATGTCATTTTGCTCGGTTTAAGTGCCTTGTGGATTTGGAGACAAACCCGATCCATGCGTATTAGCGATCGCCTATTGGTCGTGAGGTAAACAAACACTTGTTCTCATGTTCAGTTCAGTAGGTAATAACTTACAAGGGAGATAAAAATGGCAAATTCAAATCGAACAATTCTCATCACGGGCGCGACTGGCAATCAAGGCGGCGCAGTAGCGCGGCACCTTTTACAGCGTGGAAATTTTAGGGTTTGTGCCTTTGTGCGTGACCCAAATAAGCCTGCCGCTCAATCACTTAAACAAGCAGGCGCAGAACTCGTAGAAGGAGATTTCAACGATCGTGCTTCCCTTGATCGCGCTTTGCAAGGAGTTTGGGGCGTGTTTTCAATGCAAGACTTCAAAATTTCAGCGCAAGACTTCAAAGAAGGACAAGACCTTGAGATCCGCCAAGGCAAGACGCTGGCAGATGCGGCGAAAGCGGCGGACGTTCAGCATTTCGTCTATAGTTCAGTGGGGAGCGCAGAATGCAACACGGGCATTCCACATTTTGACAGCAAGTTTCAAGTGGAAGAATATATTCGCACGTTGGCGCTGCCCTACACGATTCTGCGTCCGGTTTTCTTCTTTTTCAATTACAACGAGATGCGCCCAATGATTGAGCAGGGAACAATTTCTCTGCCGCTCAGCCCTGAGACGAAGGTGCAGCAACTTTCCGAAGAAGATTTCGGGGCAATGGTTGCCGAGGTGTTTGATCGGCGCGCCGAGTTCTTAAACCGTGAAATTGAAGTTGCCAGCGCAGACATGACGATGCCGGAAGCTGCGGCTATATTCAGCCGCGTTTTGGGCAAACCCGTTAACTATCAACAAATTCCGTTTGAAGCTTTTGAGCAACAAGCCGGAGAGGAAATGACCATCATGTATCGCTGGTTTGAGAACGTTGGCTACAAAGCGGATTTAGTAGCGTTGAAGCGCGAGTTTCCCGCACCAACCGACCTTGAATTCTATTTGCGCGATCGCGACTGGGCAAAACCAGTCAAAAGCGCGTCCAAGGTTGAATCAAAAGTGTGAAATGACTCTGTACTAGTTGAGATTCTGATAGCAGAGAGATCGTGCGATCGCCTCCATTCTGAAGTGGCAAAACTCTCCAGATGACAGGTTTCTGAATCCCTAAATCACTGTCTCCAGTTACTTTTGAGAATTAGTATGACTCTGAGGGCGATCGGACTGAAGTAGAAATAAGGAGAAACATCATGTCTGAATCCATTATGCTCATCAACACAATGCAGATTAACCAATGCTATGGCGAAAGTCTGATGAGTACCATCGATCGCGCCCAGTCATTTTTCTATCGTTACCCATTCATGTGACTATCCATTAACTGCAAGAGTAATATCCATAAAATTTCTGCATATCTACCCACATGAGGACAATATCCAGGAGATCTTTAAATACAGTTAGTTGATAGTTGAGCCGCGACGCGCAGCTTGACTCAAGCGTGGATATCTATTTGGATGCTCACCGTCGTCAGATGGAACAATTTTTGCCTTTCACGAAGCCAAAGCAATTACAGGAGAACCCAATCATGCAAACTATTCCCCAACAAATGAAAGCAATGGCTGTTGACGAGTTCGGCGGTCTCGACAAGCTGACCTTGCACACTTTACCCGTACCCACTGTGGACGCGGGCGAAGTTTTGATTCGCATCGAGATCGCCGGAGGTAATATCTGGGACGCGATGGAGCGCGAAGGTGATCTGGTGTATAACAAAGTCCACTTTCCGCGCATACTGGGCAGCGAATGTGCGGGCACGATCGCCGCTGTCGGTGAGGGTGTCGATCGGTTTGCCGTCGGCGATCGCGTTTACGCCCAAAGCTTTATGAACGACAAGGGCGGTTCCTACGCGCAATACGTCGTCGTCTCCGAACAGACGGTCGCGCCGATACTTGATCGCCTCGATATGCGGATGGCGGGTGGACTGCCCTGTGCGGGTGGGACGGCGCTCCGCAATTTGGAGGCGCTCTTGACAGGCAACGAAACCACATTGATGCTGTGGGGCGCAAGCGGTAGTGTCGGTCACGTCGCGCTGCAACTCGCCAAGCTGATGGGGGCGCGCGTTTTCGCGATTGCATCAGGCGCGGATGGCGTTGAGTTGTCCAAGCAGTTGGGTGCGGATGAAGCGGTAGACGGACATAGTGCCGACGTTATGCAACGTGCCCGTGCCTTTGCGCCCGATGGCTTTGATACCGCGCTAGTGCTGGTGGGCGGCGACACCGTTCAATCCACGCTAAGTTTGGTGCGTCAGGGCGGCATCATTTCCTTTCCAGATGGCGTGATGCCCGAACCGAAAGCGCCTGACGGTGTAGAACTCAAGAAGGCAGATGGCTACGCCGACCCGATGTTGTTTGATCGACTCAACCGATTGATGAGCATGGGTGAATTTCAAGTTCACATCGCGCAGACGTTTCCGCTCGAAGCAGCGGTGCAAGCGCAGTCAGCGATGAAACAGCATTACCTGGGCAAAATCGTGTTGCGCGTGAGCGGCGAGTAAGTGCGATCGCACTTATTTTTCTACTGAGGAGTATGTGTGTTTTAGGACATGAATGTATTAAACCTATTCCTGTCATGAGCTAAAATCACGAAAGTCTGTCAACATAAACAAGCAAGGCTACGAAAACTCTCAGGCTCTGTTACCATTTTTTATAATTTCCTACTGAATCGGCAAAATAGAGAATAGCGATCGCTTTAACATTATGGAGGAGTGAAATGGGACTGAGCGACAAACTTTTAAACTCTGACAAAAGAGCAATGGTTGTAGATGACTGTTGCAAATTGTTAGAAACACAACTCACTTCTAAGTCAGGTCTTAGCGGTATTGCTCTGAAAACTGCCTATGCAGCGTTGAAAGGAGTTAAACCAGGATATATCGCCTACGCCGTTGAGCAACTTTTACCAGAATGCTTTACAGCACTTGACCCAGTGTGGAACGAAGGAGTACAACAGGGTGATCCAGTGGCGCACTTAGTTACAAATAAATCTCGCACAGCGGACGCACTACTAAGCGTTACGGATGCCAGAGTCAAGAAGGTAACACGGCCTATTGTGCGGGGAACCTACGAAAAACTTAGAGGTTCAGCCAAACAACACGTAGAAGAGGCAGTACCAGATTTTGCCCAGGTAATCAATAAGTACGCTTAAGTTAAGTGCTGAGTGCTGAGGAGCCAGTGCGTTGGGGCGACAGCGCCGTGGTGAGGCAACGCGGTCTTGGGGGTTTCCCCCATGAGCGATTGCCGAAAGGCAATGCCACGCCAGTTGCTACAACGGGGGGAACCCCCGCAACGCAGTGGCTCGACTTGAAGCGACTGTCGTCGGGTTAAGAGCGTTGTAGCAACTGGCGTTGCTGAGTGCTGAATAAAGAAACATTCGTTTATCTAGAAATAGGGAAGGACAGGGTGTAAAAGTATGAATGATCAAAACTCTTACACCCCGACACCCTTACACCCAGCTAATATTACAATTGCCGCACTACTGGCTGACCGTCTACTACTTCGCCGACTAAAACTACATCTGCACAGTTGACGAAGATGCCGTTTTCTAAAACGCCAGGAATGTTATTGAGAGTTTTTTCTAGATTCACTGGGTCGTCAATTGAGTCAAATCGGACATCAAGCACAAAGTTACCTTGGTCGGTGATGACTGGCCCGGCTTTTTTCACACCCATACGCAGTTCTGGTTTACCGCCAAGTTGCTTAATGGCATTGGTGACGGGAGTAATTGCCATTGGGATAACTTCTACTGGGACTGCGAACACAGAACCCAAGCGGTCAACTAACTTACCACTGTCTACAACAACAACGAATTGTTTTGCTAAATAATCGACTACTTTTTCGCGGGTATGTGCTGCACCGCCACCTTTAATCAAATTCTTCTGGGGGTCGACTTCATCTGCACCATCAATGGCAATATCAATGTGGTCAACAGCATCTAAAGTGGTGAGAGGCACACCATACTCCTTCGCTAACACTTCTGATTGAAAAGAAGTAGAAATCCCAACAATATCTTTTAGTTCACCAGATTTGAGGCGATCGCCTAAATACTGAATTGTATAAGCTGTAGTTGAACCCGTACCTAAACCGACAATTGAACCTGATTTTACTAATAGGGCGGCAGCTTTACCAACCTCTTGCTTCATCAACTTTACAGGATCTGTTGCGGTCATTCCTAAAACTCCACAAAAACTGACTATAGTCCATATTAGAAGGCTGATGACCCGCCATTCGCTTTTTTCTCTCCGAATCCTCTAGAAGTTACATAAAGGCAATCGCTTTGATCATTTCTCATATATTTGGTATTTACTAAGATTCAAGACTCATTCACGAGTATCAGAAACTCGTCCGCGAGTATTCAAGACTCATTCACGAGTTTTAACTACTCCCACGCCATCGGCAAATTCACAATGATAAATTATTTTGCATAATTATGTAAAATTTATTACTACTCATGTAGTGTGGTATGGCATGGGGAATTGCTATAAGATTGTCCAGCTAATCAGGGACATAAAATCATAATCATCGTTGATAGGTGAACCTCAGTATGGCAGAAACGCCTCAACGTTTCTTTGAAAAAATCCGAGAAGCAAAAGAGAAAAAGCTTAAAAAATTACACTTAAGCAATGTTTGGAGTACTGATGACAAGGAAAAATTAACAGAGATTCCTGCTGAGGTGTTTGAACTGGAATGGTTGGAGGTTTTGAATTTAAGCGTCAACAGAATCACGACACTGCCAGAAGCGATCGCCCGTCTACAACAACTCCAATCCCTGCATTTAAGCGGCAACCAAATCACCACACTACCAGAAGCGATCGCCAGTCTACCACAACTCACCATCCTGGATTTAGACAACAACCCCATCGAAACGCCGCCTGAAATTGTTGCAAAAGGTATTAAGGCAATTAGAGATTATTTCCAGCAACTGGAAACAGAAGGCACAGATTACCTGTCCGAAGCCAAGTTACTCATAGTTGGTGAAGGCGGCGCAGGGAAGACAACCCTAGCTAAGAAGATTGAAAGTCAAAATTATCAACTCCAAGAAGAAGACTCTACCAAGGGAATTAAAATAATTCGCTGGAGTTTCATGGAAAATGGGCGAGAATTTCGAGTCAACATCTGGGATTTTGGCGGACAAGAAATTTACCATGCCACTCACCAATTTTTCCTCACTAAACGTTCTCTCTATGCTTTAGTAGCAGATAATCAACTCAAAGTTTTATCGCAGAGTCGGCAATTATTACTTATAGAAAAAGACGATCACATTTGTAGTTTAGAAAATATGCTCACAACTGCCCTCCAGCAGCCGCAATTTCATACACAAGGAACTACCATCATGTCGCAAGATAATCCCATCCATATCAGTGCTGGCAGAGATATTAGTGGTGTCATCAACCTGGGTAAAATTGGCGGTGATGTTACCAATACAATTCAACAGTTACCTGAATGCAAAGACAGCCATCACAATGTTGAAAGGGTTATTTTCTGGTTTACCCGCTGTCGCCACCTTGGTAGAAGCAGCAAATAAATTATTACCTGTAATTTCTAAACTATTCGGTTTGGGATAATGGAACAGAATGCAACAATAGATCCGAACTTTTTCTTAGTTTGTGGACTGGGCAGTTTAGGGCAATATTGCGTATCTGTACTAAAGGAGTTTGGCGTTAAAGTAAATGCGATTGAAGAAGTAAATACTCAAACTTGGGAAATTCCTGAATTACCAGATTTAATCGACAAACTGGTGATAGGTGATTGTCGTCAACCGAAAATATTAGAACAAGCAGGAATCAAACAGTGTCGGGCAATTTTGATTGTAACTAGTGATGAGCGTGTAAATATAGCTGCTGCATTTGCCGCGCGATCGCTTAATCCCGAAGTTCGCTTAGTCATCCGTTCCGCCCAAGATAATCTCAATGATTTACTGCGCGAAAATCTGGGTAATTTTGTTGCCTTTGAAGCCACACAATTACCAGCTAACAGTTTTGCTTTAGCAGCATTAGATAGTGAAACTAGAGGATTTTTTACTTTAGAAAATCGCTTACTGCGAGTCTTCGGAGTATCTATTGATAATTCTCATCGCTGGAGTCATTCTCGCCTTTACGAAATTAATACTAGCCACCGCCGCGTACTTGTTCACACCAGAGCCGGAAAACCACTAACCAAAGGTTTCTATCAATGGAAACCAGATGCAAAAGTTCTTCCCGGAGACTCTATTTTTTATATTGAAGTCACTGAAAATCTTACTGCTCATTCCACAAAACAGATTCACACTTTTGGGCAATTTTGGGATGAAATTGTCACTGAAATCACATGGCAAAATCTCCGCAACAAATTAACTCAGTTTTGGGAAGAAAGTAGCCAAACCCGCCGCGTAGCTTTTGTTGGGGCGATGCTGTTGGTGATTTGCTTCTTATTCGGTACGCTGCTTTACAAGTGGCAATATCCCGAAATTACTTGGCAAGACGCTTTCAATGTTGCTTTGGTATTGAGTCTCGGCGGCTACGGCGATTTATTTGGCGGGCTAAAAATAGATTTTCCGGCTCCTTGGTGGCTGCATTTATTCAGTATTAGTATGAGTATCACAGGGACAATTTTTGTTGGTATTCTTTATGCTTTGATTACAGAACGTGTCTTATCTGCGAGATTTCAGTTTTCTAAACGTCGTCCCCGCATCCCAAAAGCAGACCATGTAGTACTAATTGGGATGGGGAGAGTCGGCCGAGGTGTAGCACAATTACTGCAAGAACTCAAACAACCCTTGGTAGGAGTGCATACCAAAGACCTCGAACCAGGAGTGTTACCCCAAATGCCGTTTGTTGTGGGAAACATCAACAATGCTTTAAGTAAAGTCAATATGCAAACTGCGAAAAGTGTGATTGTGGTGACTGATGATGAAGTAGCAAATTTGGAAATTGCTTTAAAAGCACGTACTGTCAACCCACAAGCCAACTTAGTAATTCGTACCTTTGACCCACGCTTTAGCGAAAATGTGGCACAACTCCTGCCTTATGCCAGAGTCTTGGGGGTTTATGCATTAGCCGCTGAAGCTTATGCGGGGGCAGCATTTGGGGAAAATATTTTAAATTTATTTCGTTTAGATAACCAAACAACTTTAGTTACCGAATATCAAATTGAAGCTGATGACACCCTCAATGGTAAATTAATCGCTGATATTGCCTATGGCTATGGACTAGTGCCAATTTTTCATCTGAGAGCTAACCAATACACACCCAAGTTTATGCCCTCTGATGATATCAAACTGGCAGTGGGCGATCGCTTAGTCGTCTTAGCCACAATTGACGGACTGCAACGAGTCGAACGCGGAACTATCAAAACAGGTCAAAGGTTAGTGCGAGTCGAAAAAACCATTTCGCCAGAAGCCGCATTTGAAGGCGCAGCAGTGATTTCACGAGTCACAGGTTGTGATATGCAACTAGCCAGAACCTTAATGAATCAACTTCCAGCAACTCTGCAATATCCCCTCTACTTGCACCAAGCACATCGTTTAGTACATGAATTGAGTAAATCCCAAGTTTCATCTCATATTGAATAGTGCTGTGCCAGCACACCAATTCGTTTACCAATTAACGACTCAGCCGAACCAAGCTTACTTCCTGATTTCACCAATAACTGAGTACCAGTCACACCATAACTAACAGAAAAACAGGACTTACAGCCGTAGCCAGTGTTAGGACATAATGACAAGCGTGAAAACTAGGAATAGTAATACTTTTATACCATTTCACTAAAAATTTGATACATATGTAGGTTGGGGAGCCAGTGCGTTGCGGTGAGCAGTCCGTTGGGGAGACACTGCGTTGCGCGAGTTAAGAGCGTTGAAGCAAGTACAGATTGAAGTCCTGTTAAACTGGTCATCAGCTAGATTTAAATTTTATTTGGTAATAGCACTTTCGCTTCCATTTTTACACTCTTCACACCTTTGACTTCCTTAACTAATTTTTCGGCTTTCTGTAATTCTGCCCCAGATGCAGCAGTACCTTTAATTACTATGTCATCTGCTTTAGCTTCAACTTTTAATTTATTATTTGGTAGGCTTTTTTTCAGCTTTTTGGTAACTTCATTTTTTAATTCAGACTCAGATTTTGTAGTTGCAGTAGTATTTTTTGTTGCTGCTGTTTTTTCAGTTGTCGTTTTAGGAGTTTTATCTGTAGTTTGAGTAGTCTGAGAAGCAGGTTTTGCTGAAGGTTGGGAGGTTTCATTATTATTGCTAGGATTTTTAGCAGCATCTTTAGAATCTTGACAACCAAAAGCACCAACTACCAGAATGCTACTGATGAGAAACGGAATTAACTTTTTCATTTCTGTCTCCAAATTGAATACTTGCAGCGGTCAATTGAGATAGATGCTATTCCGAATAAAAAATTTAAAAACACTCAATTGGGCTATAGCATAACAGCTAAATAACTGTAAGGTGGGCAATGTCTACAACGTAAAAATAAGGTTTTGAGCTAAGTTTCAGCATTGCCCGCCTGACTTTAATTGCAATCAAGCAACGGATGCAATATATGAATAAGCAAGTTGCCAGCTATTAACCAATGTAGATGCCAAGATAGTTTTCTATGCCAAGATAGTTTTCTAGAATTCTGCTGTGTAACCCAACAGCGGTTTTATAATGTTATCAAATTAATTGGACATTTGCCTATATTTTGTCAAAATTTTATATTGTTAGCTAAATGTTTTGAAAGTTATTGATGATACATCATTGATAAAAATCATATTACTAATTACTACGTAAGATACGTTACTTATAGACGTAAATTTCCTCACTCTTTAGAGAAGATGGAGAAAAAACCAGATTTTTGATGTTCGGTTAATCTAACTATATAAACACAAAGAAACTGATAAATTTAATACCCATACTTTGACTGTTATATTAATAAATTATATCATGTCCGGGTAATTAGTTATAATTCCCGAATCTATGCAGAGAACCCAAAAACCCCTCCCCTCTGCTCCCCTGCTCCTCTGCTCCTCTGCACCTGAAGCTGCCTTAATGATAAGTCTTTCACCAGACACGATATTATTGGGTTTCTCTGCGTTGTAAAATTCGCATTAAATAACCCTCCCAATATTTGGGAGAGTTATTTCTAATAGGTGGACATAATTAAATATATAGCCGTAGTCAGATAGGTAAGAGCATGAGTACGAAGAAGAGTCATACTTTTACCTCCGGCCTTCTGCACTTTGCCTCCTTCCTGCCTTGTATTTGTAAATTTACTTACAACCTAAAGACTCACGCGTATCTACACCAGTTTTAGAATTTACACCACTAGCTTTAGCACAGAGTTTTTTTACCTGTGGCCCATCTAACACTGCATTAGTGAAATCTGCACCTGTAATCTCAACATTATCAAAAGTTGATCGCAGCATCATCGCATCTGTCAAAACCGCATCAGTTAAATCAGCATTTTTGAACTTGGCTAAATAAGCTATGCCATTACTAAAATCTATACCGTGCAGATTGGCTCCTTCCAGGATAGTACCGTTAAATACACCTCCACGTAAGTCAGCATTGCTAAAGTTAGCCTTCTCTAAATTAATGTTGGTAAACTCACTACCGATTAAACTTTGACCAGAATAATCCTTCCCTTTGATTTCGTCACCAGCAGAACGGGTAATACTCGAAGAACTAGCAGCCTCCGCCGCCAAGGGAAATAAGAATAAAGCCATAGCTAAAACAAAACTAGCTAGTATGCGCCAATACTTCATAACGTATTCTTAACAAATCTCAACACTCATACAAATAACATTACTAGGTTGAAGTATGAAGTAGAAAATTTCTGCATTGACTTAGGATATATAAATGTTGAAGTGCGATCGCAAAGCAAAGCATAACTACCTGTGGCTAATCAAGAAAACATCGCCGCATCCTTGGCGCGAACTCCTTTATATCAACTGGGTGTAGAACTCAAAGCCCGCCTGACCAGCTTTGGTGGTTGGGAAATGCCTGTACAATATGGTGGTATTACCAGCGAACACGCAGCAGTGAGAACTGCTGCGGGGATGTTTGATATTTCCCACATGGGCAAATTCACGCTCGAAGGAAAAAAAGTCATTGACCAACTCCAGGCTTTAGTACCATCAGACTTGAGTCGGTTACAAGCAGGTCAAGCACAATATACAGTATTGTTAAATTCCCAAGGGGGAATAATTGACGATATTATTGTTTATTATCAAGGTGAGGAGAGCAGCGGTATAGAGAAAGTGGCGATCGTTGTCAATGCAGCGACCACTGTCAAAGATAAAACATGGCTTTTGCAAAACCTCAATTTAGATGAAGTAAAATTTCAAGACCTCTCACCCGACAAAGTTTTAATTGCCCTGCAAGGACCACAAGCTGTTAAATATCTCCAGCCATTTGTCGAAGAAAATCTCCAACCAGTTAAAGCATTTGGTCATTTACAAGCAACCATCCTGGGCAAACCCGCCTTCATCGCCCGTACAGGTTACACCGGCGAAGATGGTTTTGAAATCATGGTAGACCCAGAAGTAGGCATAGAATTATGGCGTAGTCTCTGCGATGCTGGTGTCGTCCCTTGTGGGCTGGGTGCTAGAGATACCCTCCGCCTGGAAGCAGCAATGGCACTTTACAGCCAAGATATCGACGATACAACCACACCCCTAGAAGCAGGTTTAGGCTGGTTAGTTCATCTTGATACCAAAGGTGATTTTATTGGTCGGTCAGTATTAGAACAGCAAAAAGCCAACGGAGTGCAACGCCGACTCGTAGGTTTAAAAATGCCAGGACGTAATATCGCCCGTCACGGCTACCAAGTTTTATCAGCAGGTCAAGTTGTCGGAGAAGTTACTAGTGGTACTATCTCGCCTACACTTGGTTATCCTATTGCTTTAGCTTATGTTCCTACCAAACTAGCAAGCGTCGGCCAGCAGTTAGAAGTAGAAATTAGAGGTAAAGCTTACCCAGCAGTTGTAGTGAAGCGTCCCTTTTATCAGTCAAAAACTAAAAAATGAAGAATGAAGGCTGAAATTTCACACTTCATACTTCACACTTCACACTTCATACTTCATCCTTGGCAGTTTTTAAGGAATAATGTGTTGTGAACTACTCAATCTACAGTAAAGATCATAATCAAATATGACCAGTATTACTGTTAAGGCAATAATTTTTGTGACATTGGAGTATAAGTTATATGTCTGAATATCCTGATGATTTGAAATACTTGGATACTCATGAATACGTGCGGCTAGATGGTGAAATTGCTACCATTGGCATTACTCAATTTGCTATCAAAGAATTAGGTGAGATTGTATTTGTAGACCTGCCAGAGATTGGTTCTGCTCTTGAGAAGGGTGTGGATTTTGGCACAGTCGAATCAGTGAAAGCCGTAGAATCACTAGTCTCACCAATCACAGGCACAGTGGTAGAACGTAATGATGCTGTGATTGATGATCCCGAAATAGTGACAGATGACACTTACGGAGAAGGATGGTTTTTGAAAGTACGCATTAATGACCCCAGTGAACTTGATGATACCTTGACGGCGGATGAATATAGCGCCCAAGTAGAGGGGGAGTAAAAAGTGTGAAGTGTGAAGTATGAAATTCATACTTCGTACTTTTCCTTGACTGCCGACTTCTTAAAAGTATTTTTTATTGCAAAATATTAAATAGTTGCGTCCGGAGTTCAATTTGTGGTATTCCATGCCCCTAAAACCAAGTCTACCCACCCAGGAAATTTACTATCCTCTAATTTTCTAGAAAGACACGTAGGCCCTAACTCCCACGAAATTCAGCAAATGCTGGAACTTTTGGGTTTTGTCAGCCTAGACGACCTCATCGATCGCACAGTACCACAAGCAATCCGATCGCAGCAAACGCTACAACTACCTGACGCACAAACTGAGTACGCAGCACTAGCAAAGTTAAAAAAGATTGCTGCAAAAAATCAAGTTTGTCGTTCATACATTGGTATGGGATATTATGACTGCATTACACCACCTGTAATTGGACGTAATATCCTAGAAAACCCCGGTTGGTATACTGCTTACACTCCCTATCAACCAGAAATTGCCCAAGGACGGCTGGAAGCACTGCTGAATTTCCAAACCATGATTATCGACTTAACAGGTTTGGAAATAGCCAACGCCTCATTACTTGATGAAGCCACCGCCGCCGCCGAAGCCATGAGTATGAGTTATGGTGTCAGCAAAAATAAAGCCCATAGCTACTTTGTTTCCCGTGACTGTCATCCCCAAACAATCGATGTCTTGCAAACACGGGCGAAACCTCTGGGAATTAACATCATAGTTGGCAACCATCAAACATTTGATTTTGCACAACCAATTTTTGGCGCAGTTTTACAATATCCTGCGACTGATGGCACTATTTACGATTATCGCGCCTTCATCGACAAAGCCCATGAAGTAGGCGCGTTAGTTACAGTCGTCGCAGATCCTCTCAGCTTAACTTTACTCACACCACCAGGTGAATTTGGTGCTGATATTGCCGTCGGTAGCACCCAACGCTTTGGTATTCCCTTGGGGTTTGGCGGGCCTCATGCGGCATACTTTGCCACCAAAGAGGAGTATAAACGGCTAGTTCCAGGGCGAATTGTTGGGATATCAAAGGATGCCAACGGTAAACCCGCATTACGTCTAGCATTACAAACCCGTGAACAGCACATTCGCCGGGAAAAAGCGACAAGTAACATCTGTACAGCACAGGTACTACTGGCAGTCATGGCAGGTATGTACGCCGTTTATCACGGGCCAGAGCGACTGAAAAATATTGCTGAGAATATCCACAAGCTAACTTTAATCTTGGCAGCAGGATTAAAGCGTCTGGATTATAAAATTAGTTCGGAATATTTCTTTGATACGCTGCGAGTAGAGTTAGGCACACAAAGCCTAGAAACTATTCTGGAAAGTTGCCAAGCTAGAAATATTAACTTACGAATTTTTAATGATACTGCTGTTGGTATCTCTTTAGATGAGACAACTACATTAGAAGATTTAATCGACCTGTGGCAAATTTTCGCGCTTAAAGATGAATTACCGTTCACGACAGAAGAATTAACTAACTCAAATTCTTCTATTCGTCTACCTCGTCAAAGCAGCTACCTCACTCATCCCGTCTTTAACCGCTATCACTCCGAAACCCAGTTGTTGCGCTACCTGCACAAGTTAGACACCAAGGACTTGTCGCTAACTACATCAATGATTCCTCTTGGTTCTTGCACAATGAAGTTGAATGCAACCGCCGAGATGATTCCGGTGAGTTGGGAGGAATTTGGCAAGATACATCCCTTTGCACCGCCATCGCAAACACGGGGTTATCAAATTCTGTTCCAGCAACTTGAGGCATGGTTAGCTGAAATTACTGGGTTTGCCGGAATTTCGCTGCAACCAAATGCAGGTTCTCAAGGTGAATACGCTGGACTTTTAGTAATTCACGAATATCACGCCAGTCGAGGCGAAGCACACCGCAATGTCTGTTTAATTCCGACCTCCGCGCATGGAACAAACCCTGCCAGTGCGGTAATGTGTGGCATGAAGGTGGTAGCTGTTGCCTGCGACTCGGAAGGTAATATTGATGTAGATGACCTCAAAGCTAAGGCAGAAAAGCATAGTAGTGAACTTGCCGCTTTGATGGTGACATATCCTTCAACTCACGGTGTGTTTGAGGAAGCCATTCAAGAAATTTGTACCGTTGTTCACCACCATGGTGGACAAGTTTACATGGATGGGGCAAATATGAACGCCCAAGTCGGGCTTTGCCGTCCAGGGGATATTGGTGCAGATGTTTGTCACTTGAATTTGCACAAAACCTTCTGTATTCCTCACGGTGGCGGCGGCCCTGGTATGGGGCCAATTGGTGTAGCTGCCCATCTTGTACCCTTCCTACCTGGACACGCTGTAGTTCCTCTAAATAAACCTACTCCTCACTCAGCACTCAGCACTCAGCACTCAGCACTCAGCACTCAGCACTCAACAGGCGCAGTTGCGGCTGCACCTTGGGGTAGTGCCAGCATTTTGGTAATCTCTTGGATGTACATCGCTATGATGGGTGCGACTGGTTTAACTCAAGCAACTAAGGTAGCAATTCTCAATGCTAACTATATTGCAAAAAGACTCGAAACCTACTATCCAGTGTTGTACAAAGGCAAAAATGGCTTAGTTGCCCATGAGTGTATTTTAGATTTGCGATCGCTCAAAAAATCTGCCAACATTGACATCGATGATATTGCCAAACGATTAATGGATTATGGTTTCCATGCGCCGACTGTCTCTTGGCCAGTAGCCGGTACTATCATGGTGGAACCGACAGAAAGCGAATCTAAAGAAGAATTAGACCGTTTTTGCGATGCCTTGATTGCAATTCGCCAAGAAATTGCCGAAATCGAATCAGGCAAAATGGATGTTGAAGATAATCTTTTGAAGAACGCACCTCACACAGCCGAAAGTCTTATCGCTGGCGAATGGACTCATCCCTATTCCCGTGAACAAGCCGCCTACCCCGCACCTTGGATACGCGAATCTAAGTTCTGGCCTAGTGTTGGTCGTATTGATGCCGCTTTTGGTGACAGGAATTTTGTTTGTGCTTGTTTGCCTATGGAAGCATATTCAAATTAAACTAACCCTTGAGAGACGTAGCAATGCTACGTCTCTACAATCAGAAATTGGTATAAGGGCGGCGACTTGCGGGGCTAATTAAAAAGGTTGATATTGCAAAGAAAAGTATATGCCACGCGATGTGATTGATAGCCTCAAGAATGTTAGATGAACTACTAGCTACTGCTGTGAGATTACTGTTTTGTAGCAGCAAAGATAGATGAATTTAGTTTGCGTTTGGTGACAGCTTTGGCAGTTCCCTATTTAATACCTAATGGTTGTTTTTTAAGCAACTCTGGGATTTGATTTTGCACCCCATAGATGCCATGGAGTTGAATTAGCTTTGCAATTATTCCTGCCCAACCAGTTTGATGACTGGCTCCAAGACCTGCTCCATTGTCACCATTGTAATACTCATGAAAGAGAATATAGTCGCGCCAATATGGATCTGTTTGGAATTTGATCTGATTGCCAAACACAGGTCTTTGTCCAGATTCATCACGAGTAAAGATTTTAATCAGTCGTTGAGATAGGTCGATCGCTACTTCTGCCAATGTCATCTTCTGCCCTGAGCCGGTTGGACACTCAACTTTGAAATCGTCGCCCATGTAAGTATAAAACTCTTGCAGTGATTCAATGATCAAAAGATTCATTTGCAACCAGATTGGGCCACGCCAATTAGAATTACCACCAAATAAATTACTTCCCGATTCGGCTGGCTCATACTTGACTTCATATCGCTGACCCTCTATCTCAAACCCATAGGGATGATGAGCATGATACTTTGAAACAGACCGAATGCCATAATCACTAAGAAATTCCTGCTCATCCAGCATTCGAGATAAAATTCGTACCAGACGATCGCGATCCACAATTGCCAAAAGTCGGCGATCGCCTTTTCCATGTCGCTGCATACATGCAATTCCAGAGGTTAAATCCTGACGATGCTGGATAAACCATTCTGTCCGGCGTTTGAAATCTGGAAACTGCTCCAGGGCTTCTGGTTCCATGAGCGCAACTGCAAACAATGGGACTAATCCCACCATTGAGCGCACTTTCAGCAGCACTTGGCGATCGCAATCAGGGAAGTGCAAAGCATCATAGTAAAAGCCGTCTTCCTCGTCCCACAAGGGTGTTTGGGCTTCCCCAATGCCATTCATCGCATTCGAGATGCGTAAGAAATGCTCAAAAAATTTACTGGCAATATCTTCGTAAGCCGAGTTTTCCTTTGCTAGTTCTAGGGCAATTGTCAACATATTCAGTGCATACATCGCCATCCAACTGGTGCCGTCGGATTGAGTCAAATACCCTCCTTTTGGTAACTGAGTGTTACGATCAAACACTCCGATATTATCCATACCCAGGAAACCACCCTGGAAAACATTTCTGCCCTCGGTATCAACTCGATTTGTCCACCAAGTAAAGTTAAGTAATAATTTTTGAAAGACTCGCTCTAGAAATTTGATGTCCTTGCGACCGTAAATCTCCTGCTCAATTAGATACACCCGCATGGCAGACCAAGCCAGTAGTGGTGGATTGCCATCACTAAACGACCATTCGTAAGCAGGCAGTTGTCCATTGGGGTGCATATACCATTCCCTTGTCAGGCGTTGCAATTGACGTTTAGCAAAGTTTGGATCGATGATTGCTAACGGCAACACATGAAATGCCATGTCCCAAACCGCATACCAGGGAAATTCCCATTTATCTGGCATGGAGAGAATGTCGTTATTGAACAGATGTAGCCATTCTCGATTACGGATTGCTTTGCGATCGCGTGGCGGCAAAGGCCCGGCTGGATCTCCTTTGAGCCAGTCTTCCAGGACGAAGTAATAGAATTGCTTTGTCCACAGCATCCCCGCAAATGCCTGCCGCTGCACAGTGCGCTCATCGTCTGTCAGTTCGCAAGGTTTTGTAATGTGGGCATAGAATTCGTCTGCTTCTTGCTGTCGGGTAGAGAAAATAGTTTCAAAATTTGCAAATGGAGAATCACCATCATGATTAAGGAAGGCATCGGTCAGCCGTAATTTTACGGACTGAGTTTCTCCTGGTTGTACCGTCAGCACGTAATGAATTGCTGATTTAGTGCCGACTTGCTCTGGATTGACTGCATCCTGTTCACCGCCAATTAGGTAATTATTAATGCCATCTTTGACATAGCGGGATTGATTCGGGACGTTAAACAGGCGTTCAAAGTTGGTTTCATTCTCTGTAAATAAAACCTCCTGTGGTTGTTGAAAATAAAGCCAGCGTTGCTTCAGATGTGGATGAGATGCCTCGATGATATTGGAATTAGATAAACGTTTAAGAATAGGTTTTTCAAAATCATCGCCCCATGACCAGTAGTTGCGAAACCAGAGCGTCGGTAACAGGTGCAGCGTTTTTGTTTCGATTCCGCGATTTGCAATATGAATCCAAATTAAAATATCTTCTGGCGAACCTTTGGCGTACTCAACGTAGACATCAAAGTATTGGTTTTCATCAAAAATCCCCGTATCCAGCAATTCATATTCTGGGTCTTGATAGCCTCTTTTGTGATTCTCTTCAATTAATTTAGTGTAAGGAAATGTCTGCTGCGGGTATTTATACAAACACTTCATGTAGGAGTGCGTTGGTGTGTTATCGAGATAGAAATAATATTCTTTGACATCTTCACCGTGATTGCCTTCGGTGCTATTTAAGCCAAACATTCGTTCTTTAAGAATCGAGTCTTCACCATTCCACAGAGCAATGGCAAAACATAACCGCTGATGATTATCCGAAAGTCCGGCAATACCATCTTCACCCCAACGGTATGCCCGCGACCTGGCATGATCGTGGGGAAAATAATTCCAAGCATCACCATCAGCAGAGTAATCTTCGCGTACAGTACCCCACTGGCGCTCTGAGAGATAAGGCCCCCAACGACTCCAGTAAGCGGTGCGATCGCTTTCCTGCTGTAATCTGTTCTCTTCAGCGGTCATGTCAACATTGCTCCTATCTCAACGGAGGGTAAATCTAGCAAAAGTTAAAAGTCAAAAGTCAAAAGGAGCCAGTGCGTTGGGGAGACAGCGCTGTGGGCGGCTTTGCCACGCCACTTGCTACAACGGCGGGAACCCCCCTTCGGGTTCGCAGTTCCTTCAAGTCGGCAAAGCCGCCCAACGGACTGCTCACCGCAACGCAGTGGCTCGACTTGAAGCGACTATCGTCGGGTTCCCCGACTCCCTCACTGGCGTTCAAAAGTGAAATGCTTGCAGTCAATTGGTTTTAGCGTTTTAGAATGTCCTAACCTATCTGGCTACGGCTATCATTTGGTGATCAATTAATAAATTACAAATGTGCGCCACCCGAAGCTTCAATCCGTTGACCTGTGACCCATCGGCTATCTTCGGATGCCAGAAATGAAACGACATCAGCAATATCGTCTGGCATACCAATCCGCTTAATGGCTGAAATCGCCATTGTTTGTTGCTGTCCCTCTTCGGAGCGTAACCAACCAGCATTGAGATCGGTATCAATCGCGCCAGGAGCGATCGTGTTGACTGTAATTCCTCGTTCTCCTAAAGCAGCAGCAAGATATTGAGTCAGGACATTAACAGCCCCTTTGGAAGCGGCATACACTCCATAAATTGGATAAGACAAAGAGAAGCGAGTCAAACCAGTGCCAAGATTGATGATTCGACCGTTTTCTCGTAAGCGTGGGATGGCAGATTGAGTGATAAAAAATAGCCCCTTCACATTTAGATCAAACTGCCGATCAAAATCTTCTTCCGTCCAATCACCGAATGGTTTAGCAATCGCAGTGCCGGCGTTGTTAACCAAGACATCAAACTTAGATTCACCTGTCAGGCTGACTAACTCAGCATCTAGTTTCTCAAACATGGCATTAATGCTAGAAACTTGAGAAACATCAGCTTGGATGGCGATCGCTTTACTGCCTAAAGATGTAATCTCGGCAACAACTTCATCAGCTGCTGCTTGATTTTGACCGTAATGAACAATAATAGATAGTCCGTCTTTTGCCAATCGCAATGCAATAGCACGACCCAATCCACGGCTTGCGCCTGTCACAAGTGCAACTTTACTCATAGTTTCTCCATACAACCATTGAGAATAGTTTGATCAAAATATACAACTTATACATAGCCGCCGCCTGCTTGAAAAGTATGTCCGGTAATCCAGCGACATTTTTCACTAACGACAAAAGCAACGATATCGGCAATGTCTTCCGGCTGTCCTAATCGGTTAAAAGGCGATCGCGCAGCGGCAGCTTTGGGATCGTCGCCAGAGTGAGAAAACATTTCGGTCTCGGTGGGGCCTGGTGAAACGGTGTTGACGGTGATACCGCGATCGCCCAATTCCATTGACAGCACTTTGCTCATGGCAGCATCCGCGTGACCACCATAATGAACAACAACCTTCGCGCCTTCTTCTGCCAAGTGATCGCAGATGGCAGAGCCAATGCCACCAGATCCTCCTGTAACGATCGCTACTTTGTTTGCTAATGTTGCCATGATTGCTCTCCTTGAAAGTTGTGTAACTATGCGAATAGGGGCGCTACATCGGTGTAGAATCGGACGGAAGTCACAAGTCCGGCTTGATTGCGATCTGTAAATGCAACGGCTCTAAGTGTCACCGATTTACCATCATTGCGTTTGTAGTGATTCAAAGCTTCTAGAACAAACGCCCAATCACTGCCGTAAATATTAAGTAAGTCATGCTCTAAGCTGGCGAATGATTTCCAGTACTCAGCAAGAAACTGGGCGATCGCTGCTTTGCCTTGAACTGGTAGATTATTGTTGGACTGCATCACACAATCCTCTGCCAGAAAATTGCTGTAAGCTTGGACATCGCCGGAATCTACAGCCTCTAAATAGCCTAGATACCAGTTGTAAGTCTCTGACGAAAGCTGATTAATTCTCAGTTGATTAGTTCTCATGTGTGATTCGCTACTGTTCCTGATAATTCCAGAGCAATCCACCATCGATATAAAAGGTAGAACCTGTAATGTAATCAGCGTCGGCAGATGCTAGAAATGCTACCAATCCAGCAACATCTTCTGGTTTGCCGAGGCGACCTAGGGGAATGTTTTTCAGAACTGCATTGAGTTTTTCTTGATCGTTGAGCAGTTCTTTGTTAATCTCAGTAGCGATCGCTCCAGGGGCAACATTGTTCACCGTTATACCCAAAGATGCCAGTTCTACTGCCAGATTTCGCATCATCATTTTCAAACCACCCTTACTAGCACAATAGGCAGTGAAGTGAGGAAAGGGCAACTCTTCATGCACCGAACTGATGTTAATCACTTTACCAGGGCGGTTTGTTTCTTTAAGATGTTTTACAAAGGCTTGCGTTGTAAAGAAAGTACCTTTCAAATTGACATCCAATACTTTGTCATAATCAATTTCAGAAATATCTAGAAAGTCTTGATTTTTCTCTAGTCCAGCATTGTTTACTAAAATGTCTAACTTGCCAAATTGTGCAGTACTTTCTTGTACCAATTCTTGTGCTTCACTAATGCTGGACAAGTCTGCTTGAATAGTGACACCTTTTTTGGAACTTCGGGCTACATGACAGACTCCACCTGCTGCCTGCACAAGATGTAATGTTTCTTCAGCACCTTCTGGGTGGGAGCGGTAATTGATGACTACACTAGCTCCTTCCTGAGCTAAACGAACAGAGATCGCTTGTCCAATGCCCTGGCTACTACCTGTGACCAACGCAACTTTGTTTTCAAGTTTCATAATGTCTGTTGTGGGTATCTGTTAAACAATCCCGCTAAGAGCAACAAATATGTTTTCTAGTTATCTTCTACGTTAGAATCTAGATTTTTCCAGCCTACATTTACCCACTAGGTAAGCGTAAGTAGTTAACAAGTTTTTATCCCAACTAATTTTCTTAGCAATTGACTAAATTAACAATTTAGTTAGTAATGGAAGCTACTACTTAAATAGATTTACAGTATCAAATATACTTTATTGAGCTATTCTCAAATACTGCTTAAATTTTCTTAATCTTGCCTTTTTCATTGCAATTGAATAAAAACGCTCTAAAGATATAATTATTAATCATCCTTAAGATATAGTTTGGAGTAACTGTTGATAGATAAAGGATGGATGACATACCTGGATATTTTGAGGAGCGATATCAGTTTTTATTCCTATGTATTGATGTAATTTCTAGAGGCGATGCCTGTAGTGGGTGTAGCTATTTTTATATTGCAAGTGTTAAGGATATAGTTTTTGATTAATTAATAATTGACGCGATCGCACTCTGCTGGGGATATTAAACATCAATAAACGTGAAGTAGCTTGACCAATGGAAGTAATACCAATAATTTCTGCATTTTTTAAAGTAAAGTGTTCCTCCCAAATTTGCAGACGTGGGTTAAATAAAGGAATGATTGCACCACTACTTGGGTCAATAGTAGCAAAGTCAGAACCTTTATGACGATTACAAGTTAAACAAGAAAGAGCAAGATTTTCAGGAACGGTTTTACCTCCATGTTTAACAGCAATAATATGATCAATATCATGACTGTAGATAGAAAAATCTTGATGAATTAAACAATACTTACAACGTCCTTGAGCGCGTTCAATGACTAATTGGCGTAGACTAGAAGAAATTACTGGTCATTAATTACGCTGTAAGCTCTAGCTTTAAGTAAAGTCATTAATTGATCTAGCTGTTCATAGATATCTAATTCATTATTTTCTGTTTGGGTGATAGTACCTAAGCGATTTTTTTCTAGTAAGTTTTCCAGTTGTGTTTGCGCTTGAGATAAAACTTTGAATTTAGCTATTTCTTCCGGTGTTGGTTGTTGAATTAAAAAGTCTAAAACTTCCATATAAGTTGCAGGAGTATCTAGAGAATTAATTAAAGCTGATGTTGTTGATGTATTTGTTTCTAGAAGTTGTGCAAGAAGTTCTGGAAGACGATGTAATATTGGTTCTAAGCGGTTAGCTAGTTCGTCTGGTACTTGAATGGTTAATTGTGCCATTTTGATGAGGGATAATATGTTTATTCTTAGATTAACGCAAGGTGCGTAGATGCAACCCGCTGCAAGCATCGCTGTTTGGGTTTGAGGGGGATTGATTGGAAAGTGCGATCGCTCCTGGGTATGATTCAGTCGCTCTCAGAACACTATTCAAGTTCCTCAAGTTCCCAAGTTTTTGCAAGATTATAAAGAAGCGGTTTGATTCTTTCATTGGCTGTCTTAACAATTTTACTAAAAGCGATAATTGATAAAATTCATCAGGACGAAAAGTTATAAAATTACCTGACACTGAATAAAATCCTATAATTCCTGAAAATGTGACAGATGAAATTGTCTCATTCCCCATTTCTAGACTCATACGTTGGTGTAAATTTTTAACTAGTTCCAAACCGTATGTACGTGGTAAGACAGTAGGTTCATCTACAGTTAAAGTCCAATTAGAGCGAATTAACATAGCTACAGTTCCTTAAATTTTACCCATCCTGGTACAAACTTAATTTCTCGACTTGATAAAGCTACAACTCGCCGAGACTTTGGAGCTTCAAAACCAGGAGCGCTTTTAGGACTGCAATTATCACGAATTTTTTTTCTCAATTCCGGATGAAATAATAAATTAACCGTTGTACCATTCATGCCACTTGCCCAACCTATTCTTAAGTTATAAGAACAGACTTCAGGTTCAGAAAAGTCTCGAATATTATCAAAATTTAAATTTATTGGTTGCTGATTAGTATCTTTAGCATTTAGATTATTTTTAATGTCTTCCCAATAAAAATGTTCTTCATCCCATTGGTCTTGAGCAAATTCCTGACAAATTTTCAGGATATCATCAATTGTTTCAAAAGGAATTTTGTTTTTTGGACTGAACCAAGGCAACATGGTTTTATCCAAGCTAATTGTGAATCGAGTTTTCACACTTTGCACCATCTCGGTGTAAATGGGAGACTTATATTTTGCTTTTCCATCTTCCCAGTGGCTAATAATTATTACTTCTGCTGTTACAGGAAGATTATAAAAGCATGGTTTTCCCTGTTTATCAGTCACTTTTATTTCTAGAAGAGGCTGGGAATCTGTGACTTGAATAGCCCTCATAAAGTCTAAGTTTGGCAAGTCTAAGTTTGGCGAACTAGTTTTACCAAGTGCTGGCTTATCTTGATAAATGAGATTAAATTCAGAAAAAAGGGCATCCATAAAAAGTTTGTCATCTGCAAACTTAGGACGCTGTTTAATTTGTCCCATACTTTCATGCAGCTTAAGTTCAATCTCACTAAGTTGCTGTGTTCTTGGTAATCCATATTTATCTGCATGTTTGAGTAAGTGATAAGCAATAGCTGTTCTAATTGCTCCCTTAATAGATGAACCAGGAATATACAATTGCCCAAAACCATTACGAATCATCGGACGAAGGTCAGTAATTTCCTGCTGTGTCCATCTCAAGCTACTTGTATGTTTGGGAAAAATAGCTTCTTTGTTGGAGTCTTTTTTATTGTGCCAGTCATCTCCAAAGGTTGTTTCTAGTAGGCTAGTGAGGTCTTGGTCTTTTTGACTTTCAATGCGGCGTATATACTCATTTAAACAACCTCGCTGTTGAAAAGCCCTAGCAAGCACAAGCACTTCTGGATTAGGCAGGTATACTCGCTCACTTGTAGCTACATACTCAAATCGACTTAATTTAGAGACAGCACTGCCAATATGTAAAATTGGACTAGTGAGTTGAATTTGCTTAGTTTCATATACTTCTGGTTTAGAGAGAATATGATCAGAAGCAACCATACAAGCCCTTTATCTCCAATCTTCGGATCAAAGATGGCGATCGCATCAGACAATTTCCCTAATTTATCACCTAATACCTGACTAACTAATACTGATACCCGACCATTGATTTTGATAAGACTACCACCGGGTAATTCCCCTGTAGCAATCATTTCGTCTAATTTTGCTGCTACATCGCGGACTATGCGATCGCCTTTAGCTTGTGTATTACCAAATCCTACTTTGAGGATGTCACCCTGTAACTTTATCTGATATGTACTCATGATTGATTGCACGTTTAAGATAAAACCAATCTACTCCTCTAGCTGCTTCGTCCATCAAATATCAATCAATTAAGTCTCCTAGTTTATAACTAGGATTGTGTGTGATACAAATCACATATTTACTTAACTTAGGATCGTAAAAAGCGACTGCTCCGTATATATGAGCTAGCTTGTGTGCTAAAACAAATGCTACAGGGATAGAAATAGGGCCATTAATCTTGAGTAACTGCCCTCCTGCTAGTTCTCCTGATGCTGCCATTTCTTCTAATCTTGCGGCGGCATCAGGTACAATCTGGTCATTTTGGGCTGGTTCACCAAAATTAACTCGTAATAAGTTGTCTTTAATTTCAATTTTGTAGGTAGACATCACTTTTAGCTTGATTTGCTGGGTACATCATACACGCCCTTGGAAAAGGTGTCTTCCAAAAGGCTGTATCTTAAAGAAAGTTATTTATCGAGATTCTGCTAGTGTCTGAATTAGTGTTTCAAGACGTTCCCCAAGTTGAATTACTGCAATGGTTAGCACGCGGTTCACTTAAGCAAAAACTGTTGCGGACAATTCGGTTGTGGGTGTGGTTGCGATCGCTGTACGGCGATCGTCAAGAACGTCTAGCTTTGGATGATTCGTTCACTTATGCCGAATGGAGAGACGCATTTTTTAGTTCCACTCACACCAAAGGAGAAGAAGTTCCTCACTTACATGATTCTGATTGTCCTTGTGCCAAAACAACCCAACAGTGGTTATTTAATGAAAAAACAGGAGTTTTTGCTCATCAGTGGCAAGAATTGTTAATAGCTCATACTGGTATAACAGAATCTAAGTTGAACAAATTATTTAAGCAAAGATTGTTTGGTGTAACTCGTCGTTCTTTGCAAGGCGATTTAGAAACCTTAGCAGATTTAGGTTGGTTAGTATATAAAAACGAAAAATATTACCGAGTTAACAAGTTTCCGCCACGTCCAATTACACCTAAACATGAAACTGACCCTAGCAAATTCAGTGCTTATGAATTAAATTTTCTGCACGAAGATTTGGTAGAAATTGCTCAAAATCATTCCCAAAAAATCAATGGTATTCAGCGTTTTTTCTTGCAATTAGATTATGTTATTCCTAGTAGTACTATCGATTTAGTTAGTAATTGGCAATACGAGTTAAGGCAGATTTGGACAAAGACTCCAGTTCCGCCGCTCAAACTCACTTATGACAGTGCCAAGATTCAAAATGTAGTTGTATGTATCGTATATCCAGTTTGCATTTATTATATGCAGAGAGCAGTATATCTCTGTGCTTATGGTGAAAGTCCTGATCGCAAAACTAACTGGTACAATTTTCGTCTTGACCGGATTCAACACATAACATCTTTAGAATGGAGCGATGTAGAGATTCCTCAAAATTTACATCAGTGCCATCAACAATCATCTAGTTTCAGTCCAGATTATATTGCTGAAAAAATGTCTGATGCTTGGGGGTTTGATTTCTATTTACCTTCAAGCCTAATGTTGTTAAGATTTGACCGTGATTATAATGACCGCTACATTCAAAATACCATCCGCCACGAAACTTTTAAAGCTATTACTTATCAACAAGCACAAAGTCTGATACGTCGTCAAGTTACCCAACCACAACACCAAAAAACATTATTAAAAATATTAGTGAATCGTTCTCCGCAAGATGCTTACTACCAAGTTTGTTACCGTCGTTCAGATAATGGCATTATGATGCGTCTGCGTGCATGGCGACCTAAATGCGAAGTTTTCTTTCCTTACGAGTTAAGACAAAGTATTGCGGCTGATGTAGCTAAAGAATTTCAACTTTATCATCAAGATTGATTTTTTCTATGAATACATTAGAGTTAACAAGTAAATTTGAAGAAGCATTAGTTTATGCAACTCGTCTTCATACTCACCAAACACGCAAGATTAGCGGCGTTCCTTACATAGCACACTTACTGAGTGTGGCAGCATTGGTATTAGAAGCTGGTGGGACTGAAGAAGAAGCGATCGCAGGTCTACTGCACGATGCAGTCGAAGACCAAGGCGGAAAATCCACCCGTGAGGAAATACGTCAGCATTTCGGTGAGACAATCGTTGCAATAGTCGATGGTTGCACTGAATGCGATACACTCCCAAAACCACCTTGGGAAGAACGCAAAAAAAAGTATTTAGAGAATCTGCGTCATGCTTCACCCTCTGTCAGGTTAGTATCTTTAGCAGATAAACTGCACAATGCAAGGTCGTTATTGGCAGACTTACAACAACATGGTAGTAGCATTTGGCAACAGTTCAAAACTGGAAAGGAAGGAACTTTGTGGTTTTACCAACAGTTGCAGCAAGTCTATTGTGCAAGTGGTTCCGACTTTCTGACTGAGGAGTTTTCACGAGTCATTCAAGAACTGGGCAATGAAAGTTAGGAATTTTATTCATTTTTAATCCCCTTACGGGGATTTATAGCAATAGCGATCACATTGAAATTGTCAATTCTCAGTCCCCTTGCGGGGTAAAGGTATAATTACAGCTTGCATCAGCTAGTTTATTGCAATTAAAGTCAGGTAGGCAATGCGAAAAAGTCGGTCAAAACTTGATTTTGATGTTGAGGACATTGCCCACCTTATAATTATTGAGAATGAAGCAAGATAACAGTATACGAAACTAGTCTCTAGCCGGCGTTGCTGAATGATGGGATGATTTTTGTCTCACGCAAAGGCGCAAAGAGAAAGAGTTTTAAACTTTGAATTTAATCATTTCATCCCGCAATTATGCAACGCCCTCTAGCCTCTCTCCGTCTATCCGGAAATTAACCGTTAACAACTTCTCCACCATTTATATGTATCACTTGACCAGATATGTAAGAAGCATCATCAGAAGCTAAAAATACATAGCTAGGTGCGACTTCTTCCGGTTGTCCTGCTCTTTGCATTGGTACTTGTTTACCGAAAGTCTCGACTTTTTCTTCGGGGAAAGTTGAGGGAATTAATGGTGTCCAAATTGGGCCTGGTGCTACAGCATTTACCCGAATTCCTTTTTCTACCAAATTTTGTGATAGCGAACGGGTAAAAGCGACGATCGCACCTTTGGTAGAAGAGTAATCTAATAGTTGGGGATTGCCTTTATAAGCAGTCACTGATGTAGTGTTGATGATAGCACTGCCTTGTTTCAAATGTTTTAATGCTGCTTTTGTCAAATAAAACATTGAAAAAATATTGGTACTAAAAGTACGCTCTAACTGTTCTTTTGTAATATCCTCAATGCTTTTTTGGGGATGCTGTTCAGCAGCATTATTTACGAGAATATCAAGTTTACCAAATTCACCTACTGTTTGTTGTATAGCATTTCGACAAAAACCTTCGTCAGTAATGTCACCCGCTATAGCTAACGCCCGTTGTCCGTGCTTTTCTACTAAATTTTTTGTTTCTTTTGCATCTTCGTGTTCACTCAGGTAAACAATCGCTACATCTGCACCTTCTTTAGCAAAAGCGATCGCTACAGCACGACCAATACCACTATCTCCACCTGTAATTAATGCGACTTTATTTTGTAATTTACTACTACCGCGATACTGTTCATCCTCAGCTTTAGGTTTTGGCTGCATTTGAGATTCAGTACCTGGTGGTTGTTGCTGCTGTGGTGGTTGTAATTTTTCTTTTTGTCTTGATGCTGGCATTGAATTTTTCCTGATAATAGATTTTTGCTCAAAAATTCTTACAAATAAACCTTGGATCGAAAACTCAAACCAAGGTTTACTGATAGATTTTGCTTTCACTTACCATAGGCAAGTTGAGGCATTTTTACCCCGGATATTAGCCAAATTTACTTGACTGACGTTAATTCTCCCCACACCCCAAACACGCTCTTAATCTGACCACGGAAAACAAAGTACACAACTTTACTATTGATAAAGATTTAAGTCTCTTCATCTGTTTTTAAGTTATCTATTAAGTTTTTAATAATTATCACCCTTGAGATGGAACCGAAATATCAAGTCACTCAATCTTAAGACGTAAATTAATTAATCAAAATTACTTTGATTATCTATCCACAGAGAAATATCTCACTGCTCGTTCTGAGTCAAACACTTTGCTGCATTAAATTCTGTAGAAATTGATCGGCGTAATCTTGACTGATACGCTCTTGCTCCAAACGTTTTTGATGAAGTGCAAGGTGGGTATACAGAGTTTTTTCCTCAGAAGTTAGATGAGGTAAAGTTTCAGAGATCGCTCCCACCACGGAAACCGCAAATTCATGAAACGTTTCAAATGTTATCATATCCATCATGATAGAGATTGTTTGAGGGAAATAAGACCGCAATTGGGATAGAATCTTGAACCCATCAGTATCTAAATCGCCCCAGTAGAAGATGGGGCAGTGTGATAACCATTCGGCAGCCTTTAAGGTTTGAACTGCATAGCCACTCCCAAAGATCGCAAAGCTATTTTCTAAAGAGGGAAATTTTAGAAAGTTCATCAGATTTTCAGTAATGAAGCAGCGATGGATTTCTAAGTTTAGTTGTTTAAATTCAGAGACAGGTATACTAATCTCAGATGCCGGAAAACCATATTTGGCTTTTAATGATTGGTCTAACAGTTTAAGTCGAATGAGCTGTTCACGATATTTTAAAGAAAAACGTTTTTCAAATGTATATTCCTTCTCTCCTTCTACGGATATTAGTTGTTCAACTGGAATAATAGCTTCTAAAAGGTTACGAAGAATTCTTTGATGCTGCTCAATAAATTTTGTATGTACCTGAATAGGAAGTTCTCGAATATAAAGGTTGGGTTGTGGATTCTGTTGAAAATACTGGCAAACTTTTAGTAAGTCATGCCAGCGATCGCTGTATTCAATTACTTTCAAAGGGTTATCGCAAAGCCAATCATACAACTGAGGAATTTTTGTCCGAATCAGGTCTACATTTAATTTAAATTGTGCAACTTCTTTTTCTTTTTTGATAAATTTTAGATAGTCTTGTTCTGTGTCGATACTAATCCGTTTGGGCAAGGATTGCCAGCCATGTTTTTGAGTTTTTCGACTTTCCAACTCAACCGTATAGCCATAGCCTATAGTCTGTTTTGATTGATTAATTAACTGAGTAACGGCTTCACGTAAAGCAAGGTAATCTTTAGGATAACTGCCAACGGGAAAATTTTCGTCAGGGAAAAGGTTATCACCTTTAATAATTGAAATCAGAAAAGTAACATAACGCTGTTCAGCCTTCTGTTGAATTTGAGTAGGATTAATCATGATTTGAACTGATGGCAGCTTGACGATTATGACGATATTCTTCAATCTCGATAGAAGCAATACTGGAATAGTTTCCTTCAGGCTTATTGGAGACAAAATGAAGGCTGGCAATGTAAGGTTCGATCACGTTGATTTTATCTTTTGGGGTAACAACCAGCAGTTGAAGATTCAAGTTTTTGAAGAGTTCCATTGCGTAGCGAGCATTACTATCATCTGATTTGCTAAAGGCTTCGTCGATGACAACAAATCGGAAAGATTTATGTTTTTCTGTGTCTTGGTTTAGTCCAAATTGATAGGCGATCGCCGATGCCAAAATAGTATAAGCCAACTTCACTTTCTGACCACCAGATTTACCGGATGAGTCGGTATGGTGTTCTTTTTCGCTATTGTCAGAGCGATAACGTTCGCTCACTGAAAAATCTAACCAGTTACGAACATCAGTAACAAAATATGTCCATTTATCGTCAGATTTGAATCGTTCAATTAAACGAGTGCGAATATTTTGAAAGCGTTCTTCATTATCTTCAGCACTTTGCCGTGCAACATCACCCAAGCAGGTTTTCAAATTTTCCTTAAAGTCTCGAACTTGATGGTGACGATTCGCATCACAGCAGAGTTTTATGTAAGTTGATTCTGTGTAGTTAATCTTCTTTAGTGATTCATTGATTTCTTCAATGGCTTGCTGTATTTCTTCTTCTTGCTTTTCTAAAGAACTCTTAAACGTTGAAATTGCAATGATCACTTTCTCGTTCATCAATTGCTTAAAGCGTTTTTCATGTTGAGGTAAATCATCCCGTTCAATTTGAGCCTTCAGCTTTAAGTATTCCTCTAAATATTCCAGGGTTGTTCCTAATTCTGATACAGTTTCAGGAAAGTCTCTCTTAAAGTTATCCATATACCTATTAAGGTAGCCTTGAGAACTGATCTGTTGTTTTTCTTGTTGACCGATCTGTTCTTGCAAGTACTTGCATAAGTCTGCCTCATCTTGAGCTATGGTTTCTAATGTCATGGAATATTGCCTGAGTTTAGCTGCCATAGGCTTCTCAAAGGCTTCGATTTCTGACACTACAACTGCTCGTACCTTTATCTCACACTGATTGTGTTCTTTCCTATCCTTTTGTTGCTGCCCTTCAAGAGTCTGAATGTCTCGAATTATCTGTTCTTCCTGCTGCTTTGCCTGAACAATTTCTGCTTGAACGGTTTCGTGTTGGACTTTCAGTTGCTTCAGTTGATCAGAACTTGCTTCTAGCTGCTGTTGTTGTTTTTTAAGTTCGTCGCACTCAAATTCTACTGATCGCCAATCAATTTCCGCAAAATCAGCAAATTTCATGAAATCTTGCAACCAAGAGGCTTGTTCCCTTCTTTGTTGACTCTGAGCCTCTAGTAATTTAATTTTTTTGCCAATTTGAGCAAGTTCCTGGTTAATGTTTTTTAGTTCTGCTTCTAGTGCTGTAATCTTGCTGGCATTATTCCAACCCAAAATATATTGGCTATGATCGCCAATTTGAGAGCGATCGTCTTTTTCATGCCGTTCTCCACCATGCTTGATTAATCCAGTTTGAGTAATCGCACGGGTTTCACGTTGGAACTGTTCAATGGTGTCGCAACAAACATAGCTAAACTGTCGCACCAACTGATCACGTAACCAGTGGAAAAATATTTGATTGTCCTCCTTAATTTTTAACCTGTAGGGAACTTGGTGAGGCTCAAGGGCGCGTTGGGTGGAGTTGGGCGCAATGGTTGTCACACGGTAATATACTAACCGTCCCCGCAGGTGAGTCCGATTGACGTAGGCATTTACTGCTTGATAATGTGCTTCAGGAACCAGAATACACAACCCAAAACCCCGAAGCAAACGCTCAATCGCCCCTTGCCACTCCTGCGCTTCTGGGCGAACTTGCAGTAACTCTCCAATAAAGGGAAGTTCGCTATCATCCAAATTTAAATCATGAGCAAGGCGATCGCGGATATCGAGATTAGTTTTAGGAATTTGATTTTTGCGGTTGCGAAGGGATGTTAATTCCTCGTTTAATCTCTTTTGTTGTTTTTCCGAGTCAGCATATAGCAGCTTTTGTTGATCTCGTTGTGCCTCTAAGGCTTGTAAAGCGGCATCAATCTCTTGTTTTAGGACTTCTCCTTTTGTTCTGGCTGTATGGAAGGTATGGTGATCGCTATATTCAGACAGAGCTAATTGTTGAGCAAGGCGATTATAATCTTGTGCCTGTTTTTTCTTACGCTTGACTTCCTTTTGGCATTGTTCAATTTCTCGTGTAAGTTCCTGTAACCGTCGCCCAACGCTGTCTTGTTTAATTGCAAAATCTAGGTCTTTTTCTTTTTGGCGTAAGTTTTCTAAACGGTCATCGCTCTTACTACGCTGATGTTGCAGTTGAGTCAGTTGTTGAGCGATTATCTGTAGTTCTTGTGTTAACAGATTTAGTTTTTTACTAGCAAAAAATATCGGTGCGAAAGATTGGAATTTTTGCGAGATTGCAATATCATTCTTTAGTTTTGCATAATTCTCTGCTTGTTGAGTTAGCGGTAGCAATACCTCCAACTGCTTACGGGCTTTTTGAATTGCGTTGTGAGAAATGGTGAGATTGTCATAACTTTCCTGTAACTCACGGATTTTGGTTTGTACATCTGTCTTTTCCAGCATATGATTACGCACAAAGTCGTTCAATCCACCAATTTCTTTGATGCTGACTGTTTGATTAAACAAATCTAGTGCTTTTTCAGATTGCAACCCCAGACGTTTACGAAATTGCTGGCTGTAATTGACAAACTCCTCAAATATTTCAGCCCCGACCAGTTTTAACTGTTTCTTCAAGTCGCCAATGCGTGTAAAGTGAGTAAAATGAGTGGCGACCGATAATTCGGCATCCGCAATGATGAAGAACTTTTTTACAGCGCCATCTTCCATCCATAAAACCTGTGCCAGGGTTACATCTTGCTGAGTAACGCGATCGCTAAAATAGGCCAGCAGAACCGAAAGAGTTGCTTTGTCTCGCAGTAACTTCAGTTTTGAACCGTGAAATTCTTCTGCACGAGTCCGACCATACGCCCCTTGCACATAGCTTTTTTCATCACGCTCTTTCTTGCCAGAGTTACTAGAAGCCTGATTGTAGTTACGGCGTTTGCTGGGAACCAGTAACGTCAGCAAACCATCCACCAAAGTCGATTTTCCCGAACCGTTTGCCCCAGTCAATAAGGCAATTTCTCCACGCAAATCGAGTTGCCAAGGTCGTTCATGAAATGTTCCCCAGTTCAGCACTTCAAATCGTTGCAGACGAAAGCCTGCCAAAGCGTTGTGAGAATAATCAACTAAGTCAAGGGTTAGAAGGGTTTGCATAAGCTTCCAGCTTTTGCTTCAAGAGTTCCAGCATATCGGCATCAATTTTGGCTTTGAGAATCGGGCGTACTTCATAGTTCTTATCCTCTCCAAACAAGAGTTTGAGAAATCCGAGTTCTACCGCCTGTTCTACCAGGCTATCCACATCTCGCCGAAATCTATCCTCATTGTTCCCTTCCGGCAGGTAAGGTTGTAACAAATCTCGCAATTTTTCAATACTAAGCACCAACCGCCCAGTGGCATCGCTAGAATCGAACTGACGCAGTTGTTCCCGCAATATAACACAGAGAACTGTCACTTTGAAGCTCAACTTATGACGAACGGTTAAACGCGGTAACGGTTTGTTTGGTGTGATCGTCCGGGTCAGGATCGGGTTGTTCCAGATAGGCAAATCCTTCCGTTTCGTAATTGTGAACTTGCAACCCAATTTTGCTGAAGTAGTTCTTAACATCAGTCAGGTCTCTTTGCAAAAGATTCCAATCGGAGTCATCGCTATACATTACCCCTTTCAGGAGTTTAATAATTGTGGCGGCGTAAGTTAGGGTTGGCTGCGGTTGTATCATTCGAGCGGTTAGCGACGGAAGATAATTTGTGGCAGACTCAGTTGGAGTTGTCTGTTTGGCTCTAGGCTGGGAATTGTGATGGTATCAATTTTACTATAGTCGATGAAATGATAATTGCATTGCGTGGCGATCGCTACATAGGCAACAATTTCGGGTAATCCCTGCGTTACTGGATAGAGTTGAATTAGATCTGTGAATGCAATGGTTGAAAAGTGTTCTAGTGTTTGAGCAATTCGCTGTGCCAACAAATCTTCATCTACATAAAACTGTTGGTAAAGTTCAGCGATTTCCTCATCCAAGGTCATATCTGGCAAGTTATCGAAATCCAGACAAAAGGTAGGCACTTCTGACTCTTGCAACGGATGCAGAGGACGTGCCATTACCAGATGAACATCAGGTTCTCCTTCTAATGTCCAGAAATCTGATTCTGTTGGCGCGTTGTTTGCTACCTGTAAAGCCAGGCGTTGTACTTCAATAATCAGTTTGGCAACGCGGCGATTTTCCTGAAGATTTCGTTCATCCAACATCTGACGCAACTTTTCAGTCAGTCGATGATTGGATTTCACGATATGTTCTGCGGCATCCAATAGACTCCGCTCAATCCGGTACAGTGAAGTATACTCCTGAGTCCATGGTTGCAACTCTTCTAACTGATAGATGGTTTTAATCATGGACTTTAGCTCTTGTTGCTTAGTGGGTGATATGAGAAAATTCCAGAAAGCATAGAAACTTCGTCCTTGATCAGATTCTTTCAATTCCTGATCGACATCCAACACTCGACTGATTACTATTCCCTTACGGCTATCTTTTTCCAGCTGTGCCTCTTGAACTTTGCGAGTGAGGTTGCGAAAGTTATCCTCAATTACTTTAAAGTCAGCAATTAATTGGCGTGTAACTTTATTGGCTAATAGAAATCGTTCTTGTAGTTGTGTCGAATTGTAACGATCAACTACTCCAGTTTGGCGGATTTGATCAATTTCTTGTTGAAGCTGATCGCGATCGCGTTCCAATTGAGCAATCCGCGTTTCCACATCAGTGGTACTGCGATCTTGAATTTCTTTTAACAGGTCGAAGATTTGCAGAAAGCGAGATTCTGTACCGACAAATTCATCTCGTTTTTGCAGATCCTCTAAAGTGGCGATCGCTTTTTCAGCCGCTGGAGTTAGAGTAAATACGGGATCATCGCTACTATCAAATGTTTTTCTCAAAAGCTGATCGTTACACCATTCGCTGAGGTAGTCTTTGGGCGATCGATAGTCATCTTCTGGATCAATATCCTGCAAAAAATCGAGATACTCGCTCAACTTTTCTTCTAATACAATTTGAGCAATGGAAACTCGTTGATTTACCTTAAATTGTTGATATAAAAAGCTCAAAATTAAAGCTGCGTTTCGGCTTCGTAACAGCTTCAGGGCAGCAGAAGTCTTTAACTCATGTTTAATTTGTTCATATTTCATATCATTTTCTTATTAAGAAGTTACGACGTAGAATTAAAGCCTACAGCATGAAAAATCTCACTATTTGTTCAATCATTGTATGGCTTATACCCTTACTACCTTTACGGGTCGTGATGCGTAAAGCCCCCCTTTTCCAAAGGGGGGATATAAGCGAATAAGCCAAATTTATTTGGCTTTAAAAACAATTCACCTGTTTTTAAGATACAATAGATATATGCTAAACCTAA
>NZ_JAIVFW010000047.1 GCF_020829595.1 Nostoc sp. CHAB 5844 | reverse complement strand
ATATTGCTGAGAAAATTGAGTCGCCCACTGAAGTGGCACTTGGACTTGCTTGAGCCGTGTACTTGGAAACTTGTACGCACGGTTCTGAGGGGGGAAAGAGGCAGCGATGCCTCCTACCTACCCGATATTACATTACTTACCTTTAACCAAGAAGCTGCTAATCACTACGCCCAATTTTTGTATCAGAAAATCCGGATTGGAACGCAAGATTTACGCATTGCAGCGATCGCAATTGCTAATAATGCTATTTTAGTAACACGTAATCAGCGTGATTTTTCCCGCGTACCTGGTTTGCAGTTTGAAGATTGGACGATAGGAAATTAAAACAAAGTATCTAGTCAATTAAACAAAATGTCTTTTATAAATAATTTTAAAAATGCTAATGCTATGATTATCGGAGCCAGCCAAGGTATTGGTTTAGGTTTTGTCAAAAATTTACTTCAGGATACAAGAATTAATAAACTATATGCAACATATCGTCAACAGCAAACCGTTGGAGAATTACTATCTATCAGAGACGAGTATCCTGATAAATTAACTTGCGTAGAGATGGATATTACTGATGAGTTGCAAATAGCTAAAGCTGTGCAACAGATTAATGCAGAAGTCAACAAGCTGCACTTAGTTATTAACTGTGTGGGACTGCTACATGAGGGTGATTTACAACCAGAAAAAAGCTTAAGACAAATTAACTCAGAAAACTTACTACGCTACTTTCAAGTTAATAGTATTGGTGCGGTTCTACTAGCTAAACATTTATTACCTTTATTTCGGCATAAAGAACCCAGTGTGTTTGCCACTATATCTGCTAAAGTCGGCAGTATTGGCGACAACCAATTAGGGGGATGGTATAGTTATCGTGCTTCTAAAGCTGCACTAAATATGTTGATGCGAACAGCTGCAATTGAGTATGGGAGAAGTTGTCCTCACACTTTAGTTGTAACTTTACATCCTGGCACAACTGATACACGTCTTTCTCGTCCATTCCAACGCAATGTACCATCAGATAAATTATTCTCAGTAGAACGCACTATTACCCAATTATTAACTGTAATTGAACAACTTCAAACAGGTGATAGCGGGCAATTTTTCTCTTGGGATGGAAGTAAGTTACCTTGGTAACTAAATCTTAGATAAGTTTACAAGTCGGGAAACAATTCATCTCCAAATATACCAGGGTCGCGCAAAACACACGAAAAAGTAAATTGACCAGTAAAATTATTAAAATATGGACGACATTCTCCATATTCATTACTGATATTTTGATTTGGTAATCTTTCTCCTAAATCGTAGATAATTCTAGCACGACCTCTACCAATACGACTTTGAGTGCGGCTCGTGTCAGATTCATTTTTGGTATCGACACCACCACATATACTAGCCTGTACTTCTGGAGTTAGTTCAGTAAACAATTGCTCATGAGATGGCATGATCTCAGCCTTACTTACATAAGTATGCGCTCTAAATATAAGTCTTATGTCTCAAGAATTCATAAATCTTAAGATAGAACTTAAATGAGATTTATGGACAAGTGCGATCGCAATATATTCGTATATATTTTTACTAATTATATATGTCTTTGCTCATCAAGAGAGTTAGCAGCAATTGCTACTAGTAAAAAAGACAAAATTTATTATTATAAAGTTGCTTAATTCTACAACATTTTAGTTGAAATTTTTAGTAAAAAACTATATTTTCCAGACATTAATTCTGAACGCTATCTATATATAAGACTTGCTAAAACTATTCAATATAGCTTTTTAGCACGATAGTTAATTCAGTCTCTGGGTCAATAGAATTAACTCCTTAGCTGGCTTAAAATTCTCAGCATTTCAAGCTCGATTTTTCTGGTTGAAGTTTGTGAGTAACCTTTAGTATTTCCCAAAATTTTTCATCCGTATTACCACCTGTAAATGTACATTGGGTTTGCTCATGTTTAACCAATTACTTCGTGGTCAGCAATGTATGACGATAACGTTGTTAACATTATTATTTCTCACTCATTTAATACTTGATAGAGTGGAAGCAAAATCTCAGATAATTGAAGATTTAGTTACTTCAAGCAAAACAGCAAATAAAACTTCAGACAAAGTAGCTAATAACATTTTTTTGAAACACAATTTATGTAATTCAAAAAATGGATGTATTACACAAAAATTAACTTCAGAACCAGTAAGAGTTTTTCCTAACCTTAATGATCCAAATATACCAAAATTATTTAATCCGCTGCTGATACCAGATGCTGATTTTAACGAACCTGATGTAACCATGCCAACTTCACCGAATCAGAATCCTATATTAAATAAAAAAAATTTACAACTATTTATATTAAATGCTCTAACTAACAGTGCTACTAGATATCCTTGGATAATTGCTCCTAGAGATAATTTAACTTTTGCTTCATCATCATTTAATCCTTTCCAAAATAGCAATTATATTGATTTTTCCATTAAGTTTTCAGCAGAAGATCCAATAGTTGAGCGATTTACTTATAGCCATTTTCCTAAAGAAGACCAATTCTACTGGGTACTACCTGGAAATCGAATTGTAGTGGAAACTCAGGGATGGCAAAGTGGTATTTTGTACCAAGGAGAAACCACAGACTTTCAACGTATACAAATTGTGCGATTAACACAAAGACTCTGGGGAATGCAAGCCGTTTCCTCACTTCCTCAAGGTTTTCAAGAACTAGTAGGAGGAACTAGCCTAAATCAATTTTCTATTCAATCAATTGCTGCTGAGTTAGTCAATCCAGAAGGTATTCCTGCACCTCATATTCAAATTATTAATCAGAGGACAGCCAATAGTTCAAACGTAACTTCGCTCATTTCTAATCTTTCTAGCCTGAATGCTAATAATCCCCCCTTAATTTTACAATCCTTCCCTACCAGCAACTTACAACCACTATTAGGAGATGTCAGTTTGCATAGAAAAACAGCAGTTCCTAGAAATAATTTAGAACAAGCTGGCTTTATTTGGGGAAATCCTTTAACTGGACAAAAAACACGATTTCAAGCTCCAACTACATCTATACCAGGAATCAAACTGGGAAGTCGAGAACAATTTGATAATTCTGATTTGTTTGACATTTTGTTAAATCCTGATATTAGTGATAAGCAACGTAATTTGTCTTATTTGAATTCACTATTTTGGGTTACTTTGGGTCAACGACAAACTATACTTAGAACTATAGATAAAACAGAAAATCAGAACTGGCAAAGATTTTATTTCAGTCGTCCTCATAATCGGACTTTATTGCAGTACGATTCTTTAGTCAACAAAGCAACCTACACTAATATTTATAGCAATCCTGGTGTGTCCCTATCTTTCTCTGTTGATCAAATAGATGTAGATCAAATACAAACGGCTAATGCTTCGCTGGGAATGCTCGTGGGAGGAATTTTTGAGTTAATACATCCTCCAGAAATAGAACAAAGTTTGCAGGAAGCTCAAAAGCGATTCTCTCAACAAGAAAATTTTGCACCTATCAACTCAAAAGCTACACCAGAACAGAGAAGAAAAATTAATCAAATCCTCAACAGAACACTGTTTTTAGGCAACCGTACAAGTAGTTTAGAGCAAATTTCTGGAACTTTTACCTTTCCCAGTACGATTACACCAAATAGCTCTAGTATTTTACAAATCCGTACTGGTAATTATCGCAGAGCAGTACAATTTATAGATGCTCAACGTACTTGGAGAGAAGGAGAGACTTATATTTCTAAAATAGATGTTTCTAATCAGAGTTTTGGTCGTTTAATATCTATTAATGTGCCTATTCCCTCAAAACAAACATCTATTATTCCGAGTAATCGCTCATCAGCTTTACAGGTGGCTTTAATTAGTTCTGATGGTCAAGATTTTGTCCAGAACTTTAATTCATCTGATATTACAACAGTTCCGGTGAATATACGTTCATTTGATTTGGCTTTCGACAATATCGAATTAAGCCAAAATGGCCGACTCATTACTCATTTGCAAACTTTTAACGGATATTTATCTTTACCTACTCTGGAAGCTTTATGGGCAGGTTCTTCTGGTAATTGGAATTATAGTATTAATTCAGGAATTTGGTTTAATTTAAATGCAGATAATGCATTTAATATCACAAATAATCTTGGTACTTCAGAGCCTACTGTAGGTGTTTATACTAATGGGTTATTAAACTATATCAATACTCATATAGAATTAAATGCATCTGGGCAAACTCAAGCCATTACTAGCCACATTCCAGCGTTACGATTTCATTGGAATAGTGGAGCTAACTACCAAAATCCTGCTTATATAAATTTAAGTTACTCTTTTCTGCGTCAAGATAAACATAGGAATAACTATTCATTGGCTACAGGAATTATATTTTATGATGAAACTCGTCGTCTGAGACAAGCAGGATTTTTTCAAGGTATATTGGAACTAAGAACAGGGTTAGAGTTTAAAACTACTGTAGAAATCAGTGAAAATTTTTTCTACACTCTAGAAGCCACTCAACAGGTAAACTCGAATTGGTATTTTGGAGCTTATCTGCAAAATTTTCGAGATATTAGTCGCGGTATTAGAAGCCGAGTTAATGATTTGTCTTACGGATTATTAATCAAGCGTGAAATTCCGAGTGATGGTCTGTTTTGGGAGTCTCGTTTGGGAATAAGTGGAGGTACATTTGAAGCCCGTTTTGAAGGAGGTTTCCGATTTTAAAGCTAATGAATTCAATCAAACTTGGACTTTATACAAATTTGTAATTCGTAATTCATAATACTTCGACAAAGCTCAGTACAAGTTCGTAATTAAGAAAGTTAGAAATACTCTGGGTTTTGGGGTTTGGACGTGTTGCCGAATTTTAGAGAATTGCTATTACAGATTGGTAGGGATGCACAGCTGTGCATCCCTAAAATTTTGTACTACTCTAAACCATCATTACCAACAGCAGCTCTGACAAGTGCTGCAAATTCATCTAGTGTGAGATTACCGTACCTTAGTCTTTCAACTACAGCGCCTCTAATACTACCGTCTGGTGCTGAATATGGCAGTGGTAATAGTCCACCAGTATGGAGTGTAATACTTGGTACGGAAATATGAGTAATGGGATCTATATATGATGAACCTGTAACGGTAAAATCACCGTTGAATCCTGCAAAAAACGTGCCTCCAGGAGGATTTATTTGAGCAGCAACGGTGGATAAATAAGCACCAGGAGTAACATATACTACTGCACCTGCAAAGGAACCTGCGTCTCCTGAGGAAAAATCGTCGATGGGTCTTTCTATTAATACTTGTGCTGATGCTGGGGTAGATACAAAGGTTAAGCAGCTAATTAATCCTGTCACAGATAGACCTGCTTTCCAAAAATTTCCAGCAGAACGAGAATTTAAAATCATGTGAGAAAATCCTTGGTTTTGAGAAATTAAGTCTTCTTTGCTGGATGTTGTTTATGCAAGTTAGAGAGACTAAATTAGCTCTTTAAGTAATACCAATTCGGATTATTACAGCAGTTTGCAACTAAATGAGGTACACAATAAAGAACTCAAAAAAGAAATTCTTCTTATTCTTCCTGCCCTTCGGGTTCAGCAGTTCGCAATCGACGCAAAGCTCCAAGACTGCGACTGCTTCACCTCCTGCCTCAAACCCGTGGTCTTGTACTTCATACAAAAGAAAACTGCTGTACATTAACAAAGTCAGTATAATCTGTGTTTTTTTGTTTGTATCTGTTGCTTGATTTTAGAGAATTGGTATAACTATTAAAATATAAGATTTTTTGTAATTAAGGTAGTGTTTTGAAATAAAGTATTCAAATTTATTAGACTTAATTTCATGGCATAAAAAGACATAACAACACGTTTAAGGGCGAACGGTCGTTCGCCTTTACAAGTTCTTGTATGTGTATCAAGACTTTGGTTAATTGGTATTAATACTAATACATATACTATTCATAAATCATTCGTGAACAATAAGATACCCGACTTCCTTTTAGAAGTTGGGGATCTGAAATCTACTAATTTTCATACCAACATCAGAGATTAATTAATGTTTGAGTTAGTTATATTTAAGATTTTTATAGTTTATACAAAAATAAGCGATCGCTCTTATTATCCAGGGTCAATTGTGAGTTTGAGTATCAATTAATCAGAGTATCGCTCTTTCATCAATCTTATGAAAGTGATGAAAGAGCAATTGACGATTGAAGACATTTGGTTTGAGATGGTTTTAAAACTGAGTCACTGTCAAACGGACACCAGAATCCAGTCGAGGAGTCTTTAAATAATCTACTGGTTCACCGTTACGTTGAGCAGGTGGAGTATTACTTGGCTTCTCGCATTCTTTAATCGCCGCCTCCGGATCATTAAGAATTTCTAGAGGTTTGATGTTTTTACATCCTTTCTCTTCGCGGACTCGGCCAATAGAGTTAGCGATTTGTCTTAAAGTATGAGCGCGATCGCGGGCATTAACTGCGCTACTGTTGATTGTAATTGGTTCTGTGATTAGGGTAGCAGCCTCGTGGCGCTCGATAGTTAGCGGAGATAAATCTGCTTGTTGTGCGTGAACAGGACGAACCAGAGCGATCGCACCAACAACAACAGCTAAAGTTATACGTGGGCATTTCATACTTCAACCCCTGAATTAAGTTACATGAGATACCTACAAGTGCAATTCCATGTTATCCGCAAGCAACTAAAATGTAATCTCCAGTAAAACTAACTATGTTCCATTAGAGAAACTGGCACAGATGCCCAGAAACCTCAGTAATTTTACTTGCATACACTAATTAAGCACGAAAATATTTTTTCTTGACCTTGCTATATATATTTTTAATCATTAATTTCCTTAATCTTCCTTGAGTCAAACTTTTGATATTAGATAGATGATGCTGCTTGTGGTCAAAAAACTCACTTAATTCAGCCAATATAACTTGCAGTCTTTGAAGAATATTTTCCTGGCGATACTCTTTAAGTACCTGTTCTGATAAATTCAAACATCCTGGAGATTGAATTACTTTCAGAATCCGTTGCACATCATACTCTTTGGAATAGGCAGCAATTTTATGACAATTAAATCCCGGATCTAAATAATCTGAAAGTCCACCATTGACACTTGAAAATACCTGACATCCACAAGCTAAAGCCTCCATTGGTTGCAATCCAAAACCTTCACTTACATCCTGTTGCGCCCAGTATTCAGCAGAATCATAAAGGTAAACTTTAGCTCGATTAAATAATCCCGGTAAATCTTCTACATAATAATCAACTACCTGCACATTGCATTTTTGTTGCAACGTCGGAATTAACTCTTTTAATAAATACTCTGAAGACTTTCGTGCCTGCACTAAAACATCAATATCTCGCTCCAGATGTAAATTTCTAAATTCAGGGCTGATTTCATTAGGTAAATAATATATTAGCGTATTGGGAGACTTTTGACCCCAATAACCCAATGTGTTGCGACTCACAGTAATAATGGGAATACTCGCAGATAAATTAAATTTGTAACCGGAACTGTGGGCATGATAAACAACATTGTGTTGCTTGAGTTTTGTAGCTAATTTAGCTATATCAAACCCCCAACTAATCACAAATATTACATGATTTAAATTAGCTTCTTTAAGCAAATCATCTAAGAAAAGTTTATCTGTCTCTCTTTGGCGGTAAGTGACTACCTCTGCACTACAAACTTGTTGAGCTAGTTTTAATGTTTTTAATTCTGCCCACAAACCACCACAGGCAAATTTGCCATCAGTTCCAGGCACTAAAAAATAAAGTTTTCTCATTACGAATTATAAATTAGCTTCTCGCCATTTTACCTTAACAAAATGCCCTTGCCGTCCCCAAACATCACGAGCCACTGTAATATTTTCCACTGTGAGGTTAAAAGGAATAGCCGTGGTCAGATAACGCTGTGCTATTGAACCTACATCTGGGGCAATTTCTGCTGCTGTTGTAGCGGCTAACCCTAAACCAATCAATTGCTCAATTGGTCTGAAGGGTAACAACAAATGTACTCCTACAGCTAGTCCAGCTGTTAACAACATTGCTACTGATAAATTTGTGCCGCAACGGGGATGCACTGCCAAATCCCATTCACCATGTGTGAGGCGGTAAAGGGCTTGGCTAACTGCACGTCGCAAGTTGCTAATATTGACTTCACCATAGAGGTAAAATCCTTGATCAGTAGACAAACCACTCAATAATTCGTTATCGATTTGAATTGTATTGTGTCTTCCTGGCGGAGTATGGGCGTTTTTTGTTTCACTGAGAACCCAGACAGTAGCGTGTTCCAAAGCATGAACTTGCCGCAGCATCAACATTTCTTTCAAACCCGGAACGAATGATAGCTGTCTGAGTAAATCGGCATCTAGTGTAGATTGAGGTGTAGTGAAGTCGAAGCTAAAAAAGTTAAAGGAAGACAAGCCACCTTGAACAGAAGCAGAAGTTTCCATAGCAACACTGCTCCCTAAACTGATGGAGCAACATAGATTTCTTACAAATGTAGCGCTTGCAGCAAAGGATTATTGCTAATTTTTATTGATGACTGGATAAATAATTTTTTAAATATGGTGAGATTTACCGTTGATACAGTTTTGTCAAACTGTATCAACGGTAACAACCTTGCGCGATAACTAATAACTGAGTAATCTGTTTTGCTTGACGTTGATGCTAGCGAGAACTAAAGGTTCACGCTGAAATAGATGCGTGAGGAGGAAAACAAGCAGTGAACCGTCAAAATGTCGTAGCTGCACGCCAGACGAAATTTATCGCAATATTAGACGCGATTCATGGCATCTGCCAAACGCCATTGACCGCATCTTTACTAGCATATAATTCACTCGTTCTGGTTAGGCAGAGGACAGCAATTCACATCATTCAAGCAGACCTTGCCCCACTGTAAAGCCCAGCGGACAAGAGCCACTCGGTTTTCTGTTTGGGTTTTGGTGAGAATATTGCTGATGTGGTTATCAACTGTTCGCTTGCTAATTTCCAATTTTGCTGCAATCTCTTGGTTAGTTAAGCCAGCGGCCACTAAGTCGATAATTTGCAGTTCTCTGTCTGACAGAGTAACAGGGGTCTGGGACTCGCCACCAGCCATGACTGATTCTATCCTCCCTTGGTATATGTACTTAATCACTCTATTTAATTCTAGAAGATTCTTTTGTTGGTAGGGATTTGAAGTGTTCGCTGTAATACGATTGACAATAATTTTTTTCAACTTCAACTGAATGAAAAATTTGAATGTACATAAGATTTTGTATATTTTAATACTTTTATAAAATATTTTTACTTAGTTAAAAAAGCTGAAATCAGAGGCTACACATTCGGTGAAAGTAATAAAAATTGCTATTGAATTCTATGAAGGACTGGCGACAGACGATGAAGATTATTGTAGATTTTATACTGGCCTCAAAAGAACTGAAAAGTCAGGGGTCAACAGGGAAAACTCAGAACTTAGAATTCAAAGTTCAGGCAGAAAAAATTCTGAACAGCATTTTATTGTTGAATTCTGACTTCAGGATTCTTCTCAACTTCCTAAACCTAAATCGAAAATCTAAAATGAGATGAGCAATCCCCGTGTTTTGTGTCTTGGTGAAATTCTGTTCGATTGTTTAGCCGATCAATTGGGGCTAAAGCTGGAAGAAGTACAATCTTGGACTCCTTATCCAGGAGGAGCGCCAGCTAATGTAGCCTGTGCTTTGGTGAAACTAGGAACTTCCGCCGGATTTGTCGGAGCGGTAGGCGCGGATGAACCAGGGAATGCATTGGTTCAGTTATTACAAGAAGTCGGTGTAGATACTACGGGTGTACAACGTCATCCGACTGCGCCAACACGACAAGTGTATGTGGTACGGGATTTGGCAGGCGATCGCACTTTCGCTGGTTTCGGTCAATATGATACAACTGAATTTGCCGATACCCGCCTGCAAGCCCAGCATTTACCCACTTCTCTGTTTCAAAACGCAGATTTTCTCGTTTTGGGTACTTTAGAATTAGCTTATCCGGACAGCGAAAAGGCAGTTTATCGCGCTTTAGATTTAGCAGAACAATTCGACCTCAAAATTGTACTAGATGTAAACTGGCGACCAGTATTTTGGCAAGATGAAAATATCGCGCGGCAGAAAATTCAAGACACCTTTAAACGCGTTGATTTTCTCAAACTCTCCAAAGAGGAAGCAGAATGGCTATTTGATACCGCAGATGCGGGAGCTATCACTTATCGTCTCGATTCTGTTGAAGGAGTATTGGTGACAGATGGAGACAAAGGTTGTGCTTATTGCTTAAGTGGAAGTGAAGGTGTATTACCTTCTTTTCCTGTGAAAGTAGCTGATACTACTGGTGCAGGAGATAGCTTTTTGGCAGGATTTATCCACCAACTAAATCAACATGGTATCCAGAAATTAGAAGATGCAGACACAGCAAAACATATTGTTACTTATGCTAGTGCTGTAGGAGCCTTGACTACTATTAAACCAGGAGCGATCGCTTCTCAACCCACCGCCGCAGAAGTCGATGCTTTTCTCGCTGCTCATCAACTTTAAGCAGTAGCATAACTAGTCGGGATATCAGCAACAATCGGCTGATATTCCTAACCAGAATATGGCTCAAAATCTGGCGGCCATTCTGTGGTCATATTGCATAACAAACGTAACTGCAGTGGGGTTGGTGCTGGGTTAACCCGCTCAACTTGAACTTTCACAAGTTCTGGATTTTTGTTCTTGAGTTGAAAAACATCATCCACAATGTACCGAGGACAATAACCTATAATATGATGATCTTCACTGCATAAAATTAACTAGTTTAAATTCTTAATTTAGCCAATCCTAAATAACGGATACCTTGGGGAGAGATATCAAACCGACAAGGTAACACTTCTAAACCGAGAGCGATCGCTTGCCGCAATAACTGGCCATATACTGGATCTTTACTATCTCCAGGAGCAAACTCTATACAATCACCCCGATTGATAAAGTACAGCATGACGGCACGAGTTAAAGGTAGCCGCGCCATTAATTCTCGTAAATGTTTTTGCCCTCTTGTGGTTTCTGTATCTGGAAATAATGCTAAAGTTCCTTGCGCCCAAGTTGTGTTTTTTACTTCTAAATATATTGAAAGTTCTGCATCACTACCTGTTAAAAAGAAATCCACGCGACTTTTGTTATCTAAGCCATAAACCACTTCACCTTTAATGTGGTTGTAGTTACCCAATTCTGGGAATAAATATTTTGCTAAAGCTAGTTTGACGATGCGATTAGGTAAAGCTGTGTTCACTCCTACCCAAGTTGGTTCATTATCATGTACTTGAATCAGTTCTAGAGTGTAAGCAAGTTTACGATTAGGATTATCACTTTTAGACAACTGCACCAAACTACCAGGGGTTGAGACTCCAGTCATCGGCCCTGTATTCGGACAATGTGCTGTCACTATTTGACCATCAGCAAGTTGCACATCAGCAAAAAAGCGCTTGTAGCGCTTGAGTAAAACACCGGGGTAGAGAGTAGGGTAACGATAAAGCCAATCAAGCATTGTTTTGCAAAATCAAGCACAGATGCATACAAAATCATATCGTGGTTTGTTTTTAATTTGAGAAAAAAAGTATTCTATTACATTTCAAGAGACGTAGCAATGCTACATCTCTACAATAAAATACGTATCACTATTACGTTGATTCTGGTAATTGTTTTTTAGATTGACGAGAACCATACAGTTCTATGAATCGTTTAAACAGTAACATGGTTTCGTGTTTAGAAACCAAATTTAAGTTAAATAAACGCTCGACATTTTTTTCGGCTAAAGCTTGTAAATATGGCAAATCTTCAAACAGTGTCAAACAAGTAGCACAATGTAAAATTATTTGTAATATCGGCTTCGGCCACTCTAAATCACTATATATATCTATAAATAATTGATGCTCTCGTTCATTTAAAGGGAAAACATAAAAAATTACAACTATACGTTTGTCGTTATATGCAGGAATACTCAGTTCAATAGTATAGGGAGTATGTAAAATTAAATCTACTTCCACAATTGGTTGTCGCCAAAATCTCAATATATTGATATTTGGTTGCAACATGGTAGTAAATTTAATCACTCCACCTATATTAGTTGCTTGAAACTGACTAATGTTCAAGACTTTTAAGCTGTTAAGGCTGAATTTATGTATTGTCTCTAAGTGTTTTAAATTCAGTAGGTGATAGATTTGGCAATAATAAGGAAAAGGTAAAATATAATGTTGGCTAATCATGTGCCGCTTCTTCAACCTAAACTTGTTAGCTTGAGTGCGACTTAGGTATTCTTCATATTCATCAGGTTCTACATCATTACTATTTAGACTTTCCTCTGGTTTCAAATAAATCCAGCTGACAAAAAATACGCAAGTCATCAATAGTTGCAAAATATCTATTGGTGATAAATTTCCATCACCTAAGATAGCAAAGCTTCTGTCAGTTATGGCAAACAACCATGATGGAATCCCAATTAGCCAAACACAGTTTTTAATTTGATCCAACGCTAGGGCAACTTCTACTTTTATGGATTGTGGGGGATTATTATCTGTGTCAGGAGCGTTATTTTTATTTTGTTGCGTCAAGCAATTAATAGGCATAATATCTAAAATAAATTTTTAGTTAGTTTGACAAACTAATATTTGTAACTACTCTTATGCTAGATATTGAAAATACGAATGCACTCTATCATTAGCTGTAGATATCAGTTAAATCTGTCTGGATTAATTCAAAAAGAACATTAGTTAGTATTTACTTTGCGAAAGTCAAATGTGTTCCTTATCCTAAGCAAGCTAAAACACTGTTACCTTCTAACTAAAGTTGTGCTAATACAGCGATCGCACAACCGTCAGAAATAAACAAGTTTGAAGTTTTTCTGTGTCCATTAATACTTAATACCTTCCAGAACAAAATTCAATTTTATTGTGCTACATTAAATTACAAGGTAATAATATATCTGCTTTACTATGGTTCGGGTTCTTTATGCCTAACTGGTGCGCCAACCTCTGGATTGCGCGTATACCGTAGAGCAATGCGTGATTACTCCATAGCTTGATTAGCTCAGTGGTAGAGCGATCGACTCATAATCGATTGGGCGTAGGTTCGATTCCTACATCAAACACCCCGAAAGTTAGCTCACTGGTAGAGCGGTCGACTCATAATCGATAGGTTGCAGGTTCGAGTCCTGTACTTTCTCCCACCCTGTCCGGGTCAAAAGACAAATTGCGGAATAGAGCAGCGGGTAGCTCGTTGGGCTTGTCCCCAAAGATCAGTGGTTCAAATCCACTTTCTGCCACCAACCCTGTCCGGGTCAAAAGACACTATCCTGTCAAGATAGCCAATTTAACTTTAGTCAAAACTCTGCGATGTAGGTTAACTATTAATATCACCTCGTGATGTTGGTAGTAACAGTAAAGTAGCCTGTGCAAATGTTTTCTCCTCAACTTGAGTATGTCCTTCGGCTACCTCCAGTTTTCTGGAATTGGCATGAACGGCATATTTGAGTGCTGCTGTCTTTTTTGAGATTGCCCTTGGGTAGTTTAAAGAAAGTAGCAGCAATCTTAATCCAGTTTTGGAGATACATTTGCCCGCAACTGAACTGTAAACACCTACATTTGCAGAGTTTTAAAATGAAATCAGTAGGTTGGTACAAATAAAGTTAAATAGTTAAGATTGTCATTTGTCCTCTCTTACAAAGTCTGAGAGGATGTCTGAGAAGTCTCATTTCATACTAGCCTTTGCGACTGAAGTCGCGGCTACACAGACAAAACCCCTCCGGGTGACGCTCAAGAGCGTCGCTAACGCCAGTTGCCTGATGCCACTTGCTCCACTTGGGGAGACCCCAAGACCGCAGTGGCTCCGGAGGGAAACCCTCCCGCAGCACTGGTCTCACCGCCTACGCGGGTTCAAAAACTTTAATTCTCTATTAGTCCGCGTAGGCGGACTTCGTTTGTATAGTAGCGAATTATATTCGCCCATTACTTTTCAGACATCCTCTGAGCGGAGGCTTCCTCCGCTCAGACTTTGCGCTTTATTTATGGCGATTATCTTTTTACTTTTTACTTCTTAATTACTGATAGCGGTTCTCACATTGCTGAGGATATTAGAATGGATTTGCAAAATAACACACAAGAAAATATCGAACAGTTAAAAAAATATGGCTTAGATGCTTATAACACTGCCGAAGAAATTGCGGCGGCGATGGAAATTAGTTTTGATAGACTTCGTTTTCTAGTATTTAATTCTAAAAACTCCACTGTCTCGCATTATATTCACTTCAAAACTGCGAAAAAAACTGAAGGAGAACGAATTATATCTGCACCATTGCCAGACTTAAAACGCACTCAACACTGGATTTTGAAGAACATTCTCCAAAAAATTGGAATTCATGATGCGGCACATGGTTTTTGCCGCGATCGCTCCATAGTTACCAATGCCACACCCCATGTAGGAGCAGAAGTAATTATTAATATTGACTTGCAAGATTTTTTCTCGGCAATTTCATATCAGCGTGTCAAAGGATTATTTCAATCCTTCGGTTACTCTTCATCTATCGCTACAATCTTCAGTTTATTATGTACCACACCCGCAGTTGCAGAACGCGATTTAGACGGTAAAGCAGACTTTGTTAAACTTAAACAGCGTCTTCTTCCCCAAGGTTCGCCAGCAAGTCCCGCAATTACAAACATTATTTGTGGTAGTTTAGATGATCTTTTGAGTGCGATCGCACAAAAATCTGGTTTTACATACACCCGCTATGTTGATGATTTAACATTTTCGACATCAGGTGAGAGCATTAAATATATCAGTAATATTATCCAGCAGACTCAATCAATTGTCTCTGATGAAGGATTCACAATTAACTCAGAAAAAACCCGCATTTTGCGAAACTCTCAACAGCAAGAAGTCACAGGTATTATTGTTAACGAAAAAATTAATATTTCTCGGAAAAAGTTAAAAAATTTTCGTGCAACTCTATATCAAATAGAACATGAAGGATTAGAAGGTAAGCATTGGGGTAACTCACCTAACCTCATCGCCTCAATCACAGGATTTGCCAACTTTGTAGCGGTGTATCGCCGATTGGTAACAGGTAAGAATCCTGGACTTTCCGCCACAACACCCTCGCCTTGGGTAAAGGCACCTTGTTAGGGACAAGGCAACTTCGCATTCACAGAACTCGGAAAAACCAAGGGAGAAGAAATCTACTTTGGTTGGTAAACTCTGTGGTGTTAGTGTTCTGCTACCGTTGATTACTCGTAATGTTCGGTAGTCACAGCCAAGAAGCCAGTGCAATTGTTTCCTCCCTAACTTGAGTATGTTCCTTCGTTTGTCACATCTAGTTTTCTAGAACTGACAAACTGAACGGCATATCTAAGGGTTGCTGTCTTTTTCTAGATTGCCCTTGGGTAGTTTAAACAAAGTAGCAGCGCTTTTAATCCAGTTTTGGAGACGCAATTTGCCCGTAACTGAACTGTAAACACTGACATTTGCAGAGTTTAAAAATATCATGTATTATATGTAGTATGCAATTGATTAAAACCCGACTAAATCTATAAATGAGGATAGCAGGAACTGTAACACATAAGGCTATGTCTCCTGCTCATACATCAAGTTCGCCTAAAAATAACACAGGGTAAACTCTCCACGTTGAACTTATAAATGTTGTTATCAAATCTTCTACGTCGGCTACAACTGCCTAAATTATCTATGCAAATTACTATGTGGAAAACTTTCTATATTAAACCTAACGAAATCGGCATCTTATATCACCGGAGTGATTTTAAAAAAATTTTGCCACCCGGTACTTACACTTATTTTGGTAAGCATTGGCAAGTTAAAACCTATGATCTCAACCAACCTGAAGCTAAGATTGAAAACCTAGAACTATTGCTGCGAAATCACAGTTCAGAGTTACAGCAATATCTTGTAATAGTCAGAACAGCATTCAATCAAGCTGCTTTAGTACACTGGGGTCAAAATTGGGTTAGCGTTCCACCAAATCAACTCCGGGCTTTTTGGCGTGGTTTTATTGAGGTAGAAACTTATCTTTTTAACTTGAATGAAAGCTTGGCATTACCTGCCCAGTTCGTGCAACAATTACGTGGAATTGCTTTGAGTGGAATCAAGAAATTCCAAATTTCCGAGTATGAGATTGGTTTGCTGTATGTGCAGAATAACTTTGTACAACCGCTAGAATCAGGTGAGTATGCTTTCTGGGTTGTGGATAGAGATGTGACAGTACGGACTCTCAGCCGGATTGTACCGAATCCAGATTTTCCCTTAGAGGATGTGCTAATTGAGAGACATCCTGAGTTTGTCGCTGCTTACTGTGAGATAGTTCAATTACAAAATCAGCAAGTAGCGATCGCTCGCTATCAAGGTAAAGTAATTGCTATCCTCAAGCCATGCAGTCGCAAACTATTTTGGCGCGGTGTAGAAGTGGAAGTTATTGACATCAACACTGATGCAACATTGCCATCTCGGTTAATTGCCGAGTTAGTTTCAGGTTTACCAGAAACTCTCGCTTTGAGCCGCAATAGTTTGTATATCTGCGAAGTACCTGCACAGCACATTGGACTACTGTACATCAATCAAGAGTTCCAAACACAACTGCAACCAGGAAAGCACGTATGGTGGATATTCGGGCGTTCTTTACAAACAGAAGTCTTTGACCTACGCCAGCAAACTATGGAGGTATCCGGTCAAGATATCCTGTCTAAAGATAAAGTACCATTACGCTTGAATCTAACTGCTGGTTTCCGCATCATTGACCCTCTGAGAGCCAAAAATGGTTTGTCAGATATTGTTAACTATTTGTATAAAGAATTACAGTTTGCTTTGCGTGGGGCGGTCGGAGAAAGAACCTTAGATGCGTTGCTGGAAGATAAAGGCGCGATTGATACTAGTATTTTTGAATACATTTGTCAGAAAACCGCCGACTATGGAATTGAAGTAGATTCAGTTGGGGTGAAAGATATTATTCTTCCTGGCGAAATTAAAACTATCTTGAGCAAAGTAGTAGAAGCCGAAAAAGCAGCCCAAGCAAACGTAGTCCGTCGTCGTGAAGAAACTGCTGCAACTCGCAGCATGTTAAATACCGCCAAAGTCATGGAGGATAATCCCGTTGCATTGCGTTTGAAAGAACTAGAGGTGCTAGAGCGAATTGCCGAAAAGATTGAAAAAATTCAAGTTAATGGTAGCTTGGATAGTATCTTGACAGAGTTAATTCGGATTAATCGGCAATAAAAATTGTCCTTTGTCATTGTTGAGCGGGAATGAAACAGCCCTGCCTTGGTAAGGGGGGTGATTCGACTTGTGTGTACACCGTAATTGCCAAGGAGAGGATGCCGTCAGGCTGGTAGGGTATCTGTGACAAACATTTTTTGATTTGGTATAAGTCCTAGTAAAATCAAGGATAAGGATTTTGAACCCGCGCAGGTGGTCACTGAGCTTGCCGAAGTGCGGGTTTTGTCTGTGTAGCCGCGACTTCAGTCGCTTGGTACAAAATGTGAAACTACTTTCTTAACTCAGCAATGCTTATACTAAATGTTGCTGTACTTTGGCAACTAATTCATTTGTCCAATGTTGGGCAAGTTCTGCATCAGTAGCTTCAACCATAACTCTAATGACTGGTTCTGTACCAGAGGCGCGGACTAAGATTCTACCAGCATCACCCATTGCGGCTTCGGCTAAGGCGATCGCATCTTGAACAGGTTGGCAATCTTTCCAACCCAAACGGCGATCGCGCTCTACTACTCGCACGTTCTTTAATAGTTGGGGATAAGTCTGGAAGCTTTGGTCTATTAATTCCCCTAGAGAAACACTCGCTTGTTTAACTAAGTTGGCTAAATGCAAGGCTGTTAACAAGCCATCTCCGGTAATGCCATAGTGTCTACACAAAATATGACCGGATTGTTCGCCGCCTAGCATTCCCCCAGTCAGCAGCATTTCTGCTTGCACATATTGATCGCCAACCGCAGTACGAATCAATTTCCCACCTTGTTGTTGCCATGCTCTTTCAAATCCTAAGTTGGCCATGACGGTGGAAACTATTAGGTTATCTGGTAGTTGTTGCTGTTGTTGCAGGTGGCGACCCCACAGGTAAAGGATATAGTCGCCATTGACTTGTCTGCCAGTATTATCTACAGCTAACACGCGATCGGCATCACCATCAAAGGCAAAGCCCAAGTCGGCATGATGTTCTTTAACTGCGGCTTGCAGAATATCTAGGTGGGTAGAACCGCACTCAACGTTGATGCGATCGCCATCAGCTGCATTATGTAAGCAGATGACTTCTGCGCCCATCTCCATAAATACTTGTGGTGCTAACCCAACGGCTGCACCCCAAGCCAAATCTAAAACAATCTTCATCCCTTGTAGATTTCCACTCTTGTGCATTGGTTGTTTCAATGCTTGGCTGTACTCACTCACTAACTGCGGACGTGAATAATGTCGTCCACAATTACTCATCCCACCTGCAACTGGTAACTTACCACGCAATCCGGCTTCAATTTCTGCCTGCAATGCTTGTGGTAACTTCGCACCATCAGCACCAAAAACTTTAATACCGTTGTCTTCGGGTGGATTGTGACTGGCAGAAATCATCACGCCGCCGATCGCTTCACTCATGCTGGTAAGATAAGCAACGCAAGGAGTAGGACACAATCCTAAATACCAAACTTCGATTCCGGCGGCTGTTAACCCGGCACTCAAAGCCATTGCCAACATATCGCTGGAGTTGCGAGAATCTTGTCCCAAAATTACTGGTCTTGCTTCACCTGCATGGTTACGTAAAACTACACCTGTCCAAAAACCTATTTGTAAGGCTAAGGGCGCATTCAGTAATTCTCCTACTTTCCCCCGAATTCCATCTGTACCGAACAGGGGAGTTGCTGGTAGCGATATCAAGCTAAATGCTAAATTCTCGTCTAGACTTTTTTCAGAACTATGAGATTCACTGACACAAAGACCTCGGATGTTGCCTTGAGTTCGAGTTATTGATGAAACCATAATATTAAACACCCCACACCATAACACTGGAAAATATTACTTTACTCTCGATTCAACAAATTCAAGTAGCCTTGAGGTTAGGAACTAGAGGCTAGAGATTAGAGACTAGAGAGTATTGTTTTTTAACTCAGCACTTTTATCTGTACTATATACTCGTTTTTCTTTTTAAGAATCTATTACCAATAGACTGAATTAAGTGAAAATCTCTAAAATTTTTCTGAGGTTTGTAAATTCTTTATACAAAAAATTCTCGCGATCGCCTTCCTCATCATAAATTTTCCCCTTGGGGATGAGTAGAGCAGTTACTGTTTCAAAATCTCGTTCAGCTTCACAAAAATATACATTCCTTTACTTAAAAAATTTTAATATAAATTCTCATCAAATAGTTCTAATGTAACTTTTTAATGACCTTTCTTAGCCGTTCGTAAATCGGAACCTCGGTATATCCTTTTAAAGGTGAGAAATTTTAGTATGAGCAGCAATTTAGCCAGCAAATTGCGTGTCGGCACCAAAAAAGCCCACACAATGGCAGAAAATGTAGGTTTTGTCAAGTGCTTTTTAAAAGGAGTGGTAGAGAAAAATTCCTACCGGAAATTAGTGGCTAACTTTTACTTCGTCTACTCGGCAATGGAAGAGGAGATGGAAAAGCATCGCCAGCACCCAATTGTTTCTAAAATTAATTTTCCCCAACTGCACCGCAAGCATAGCTTAGAGCAAGACCTGAGTTACTATTATGGTACTAACTGGCGTGAGCAAATCAAACTATCGCCAGCGGGAGAAGCTTACGTACAACGCATCCGCGAAATCTCTACAACAGAACCAGAATTATTAATTGCTCATTCCTACACCCGTTATTTGGGTGACTTATCTGGGGGACAGATTCTCAAAAACATTGCGATCACAGCGATGAATATGACTGATGGGCAAGGAACAGCCTTCTATGAATTTGATGAAATTTCTGATGAGAAGGCATTTAAAGCTAAGTATCGTCAAACTTTAGACGAACTGCCCATTGATGATGCTACAGGCGATCGCATCGTTGATGAAGCCAACGCCGCCTTCGGAACAAACATGAAGATGTTCCAAGAATTAGAAGGCAATTTGATTAAAGCGATCGGCTTAATGTTGTACAACAGCCTCACCCGTCGCCGGACACGTGGTAGTACTGAACTAGTTACGGCTGAGTAAATGGGGTTAGAGACGCTTAGGCTAAGGGCTAGAGATTAGAGAACAGCACTCAGCACTCAAAACTTTTCCCAACTAGGGACAATGTTCCTGTGATTGCTTTTGTGAGCAAAGTAACCGGAGGAAGATTGTCCCTAAATTCTGTCCATTTGAGAATTTACTTCAAAGTTGAAGCTTGTCGTCCACCAAGGCGTTGTTCTTGGGCAGCAGGTAGAACATTAACAGAGATAGTCGCGTAAGCGCCTTGTTGCTGACCAATGATCATCAAACGAATAAAATCTCCCAAACCTTCCACCAACCGGGAATTACGTAAAACGCCGCAATCCACTGGTACAAATCCAATCTCTTTGGCCAGTTGCATAACTATTTTTCTCGCTGGTTCATCATCCCCAGCAATAAAGACCGAAACTTGATAATCTTTAAGAGGTTCTGGTGCTAATTCAAATATCTCCTGCGCCATTGTATTAAATGCTTTGACCACACGAGCATTGGGCATCGCTTTTGCTAGTTTCTCAGCTAGAGATTCTGCGATCGCTGGATAAGCAAATTCCGCAGGGATTTCTTGATTGTTACAATCAATGATAATTTTACCGTTAAGAATTTCCGTGTTAGATAGCAATTCCTGTGGCATTACGCCCCGCGCTGTCCACAAAATCACATCCGCAAACGCCGCTGCTTGCTCATTTGTCCCTCCTTGGGTTTCATATCCAGCAAATTCAGCTACAGCCTTGCCTTTGGCAGCATCACGGGAACCAAAATACACTTGATGTCCCTGTTGCGCCCAGAGAATACCTAAAGAACGTCCCATATTACCACTGCCAATGATGGCTATTTTCATAAGTTAAATACTTCCTTTGCAGAATTAGACTAACTACAGAATTGCATAAGTCCACAACGAAAATTCAAACAAAAACTTTGCGTAACTTTGTCTTGAAAAGTTTGCTCAACGGGGGGAACCCCCCTCCGGGTTCGGTAGTTCGCAAGACGCTCGCAGGCTCGCTAACGACGAGAACCGCCAAGACTGCGACTACCTCACCGCACGCAACGCCAGTTGCTTCAAGCCGGGAAACCCGTCCAACGCACTGGCTCAACTTTTCGCTGCGTTTGCCTCAGCATTCCTCTGCGTTTAAACATGAAACATGGCTAAAAAAATTCCAGTCACCGTGATTACAGGCTTCTTAGGTAGTGGTAAAACCAGCCTGATTCGCCATCTCTTACAAAATAACCAAGGTCGTCGCATCGCCGTTTTAGTCAATGAATTTGGCGAACTGGGTATTGATGGTGAATTATTGAAATCCTGTCAAATCTGCCCCGAAGATGAAGATGGCGGCAGTAATATTTTTGAGTTAACTAATGGCTGTTTGTGCTGCACTGTGCAGGAAGAATTTTATCCCACAATGCAAGAATTAATTAAACGACGCGACAGCATTGACTGCATTGTAATTGAAACTTCTGGGTTAGCTTTGCCTAAACCACTAGTCAAAGCCTTTCGTTGGCAAGAAATTCGTAACGCTGCAACAGTAGACGCAGTAATTACAGTTGTAGATTGTGCAGCCGTAGCCGCAGGGACATTTGCCAGCGATTTAGAAGCGATCGCCGCCCAACGCCAAGCAGATGATAGCCTAGAACATGAGACACCCTTGCAGGAATTGTTTGAAGACCAACTTGCTTGTGCAGACTTAGTGGTGTTGAGTAAAACTGACTTAGTAGATGCAGAAGCGAAAGCCCAAGTTGAGAAATTAGTTAAACAAGAATTGCCCAGAGTGGTGAAAATGATAGAGAGCGATCGCGGTCAAATCGATTCATCTGTATTATTAGGATTGCAAGCCGCCGTCGAAGACAATTTAGATAGCCGTCCCAGCCATCACGACAACGAAGAAGACCACGACCACGACGATGAAATCACCTCAACACACGTCATTTTAGACCGCGCCTTTGACCCAGCAAAACTCCAACAACAGTTGCAAAATCTAGCCAATCAACAAGAAATTTACCGAATTAAAGGCTTTGTCGCAGTTCCAAATAAATCTATGCGCCTAGTCATGCAAGGCGTAGGAAATCGATTTGAAAAATTTTACGACCGCCCTTGGCAAGTAGCAGAAGCAAGGCAAACTCGCTTAGTTTTTATCGGGCGTAATTTGAACTTAAAAGAAATAGAATCACAACTTGTAGCCTTGTAGGTTATTCTACTCTTGCTATTTATGGGTAATTAGATTTACCTAATTACCCATTACAAGAGTTTTCAAATACAGCAGTTTTCATCTATATGATGTACACTAGCCCCTAGTCTCTAGCCTCTCTCTTATAAAGATGTACTTTCCTGTAATTGTGCAATTAAGCAGATTAAACCTGACGATAGTTAGCATCTAACCAACAGCGAGGTAAGCTTTCTCCAGATGGAAAAACGAGATTTTGTTTTTCAAAAGAATCAGCATCTTGTTCTTCTTGACCTTCTTGGTCTTGTCCGTGAACAATATTAATATTCGGGTCGATTAATTCTTGAATATTAGTAATTTTCACTAAATCGCTGGTATTTTTGACTTGTAGAAACATATAATTAACCTCCACAAATAAATGTCAACTTTTCACTTCAAAGATATGGAAATGCCTACTTACCAGAAGTATCAACTAATTTCTTAAAGCACATATATGCTTGTTCTGGTGTCAGCGGTTGAGATTCTTGTTCGTTAGGAATGTAGTATTGCCTGCTATCAGCAAAATAACGCACGACAAAGCTAGGTATTAGATTTAACTCTAGAGCTTTTTTTCCTAGTTTATCTGCTGTTTCTGCCAGAGTATATTCATCGTGAAACTCATGGGCAGTCATATTTTTCACCTCCTACAAACAGGGGTGTTAAAAAAGTAATTTGTGAGATGATCAAAGTCTAAAAATTATATTTCGCGTTGAAATTTTTCTAAAATATCTACTAAACTTACCTGACATTGCAGGGGCAGTAAATCTATTAGTGCGAGTTCCCTTCTACCACCACCTATCTTTACTGGTATAGATTCTAATACTTTAATTACACGGTCTTCATTGACAGTATTAGAAGTAATTAAAGGATATAGTTGTTCGGCGACAACGGTATGCAATTTGGCATCAGATAAGTAAAGATGCCACTTTGCAATATCTATGTAAACATTTTCACCAATTTCTGATGCTAGGGCTTCTAGTAGTTCTGCGGTGTTAGTTTTAGCCATAAAAATCACCCTATATTAAGAAAGAGAGCCAGATCTCAACCTATATATTATTATTGCTCAATAAATCAAGCTAATTCTACTCCCACAGGTTACAAATGCCCTAGCATGAACTGTCCATCTTCAGGTGGATTTAGGCGGTGTGGATGAATAGTTGGCGATCGCAGCAATATAAACTAGATGCACCAACAAGACTATTACCCAACCTGTAGTCAACAAAGGCAACCACGGCCAAACGGTAGCTTTCAAGATATGGAAGAACCAAAGGCCAGAATTAATTGTGGCAGCCACAGCGACATGCACAGCAAAATTCATCCTGTCATCTAACTTACGAAATTCAGGGTCATTGCGATCGGGTTTACGAGGCCAACGAGGAGGCATAAATATTTGTTACAGATTACACTAATTATTTTAAGGTTTTTGGGAGTGCAGTTGCTATTGCTAAATTATTTTCGTCTCAATCTCAGCAACTTTAACTTAGGAATTTTTATAAGCAGACTCTATAGTTTTTAACAACTGTGGAATGTCATAAGGTTTAGAAATAAAATGAGCAATTCCCAAGGATGAGGCTAATTCGTCTAGATAACCGTGTGCGGTGGCTAACACAACTGCTATGTTGATACCTTGTGCCTGGAGTTGCTTATATACTTCAACTCCTGTGAGTTCTGGCATTCTATTATCTAAAATTAATAAATCTGGTCGCTCCTTAATTACTATTTCTAGAGCTTGTTTACCATTTTTGGCTTCCTTTACCTCCCAACCTTCCTCCTCTAAGAGAAAACTCAGCATAGCTCGACTATCATCATCATCGTCTGCAATCAGTACTTTGCGCTTCCCCGAATTTTTACTGTTCATTTTTAATTCTTTTGATTGGTAGATAAAAAACCTGCGATGTCGGTGCTGATTGAGAGAAGCTCCACTAAGTTGGATATATTATCAGTCAATGATACAGGTTGGAGTGTCCCAATCTCGAAGGATGCTAAATTCTGCCAAATTTCAGCACGGCAAGGAGTTGCCACTTGAATTAAAGTTCGCTTCTGTAGCTAGGCTAGGCTTGATAGTTTTTTGGCTTGGAGCGCGTGAGAGTTGGGTTCTTGCAGATGCGATCGCACCCAAGCCCGATAGATAGTTGAGCGCAACATCTGTGCCAGAATAATACTAATAGATTTGTATATGCGTCGTGCTTCTAATACATCAATTTCTAAAGGGGACATAGCTTTAACATCCCTTGGCTGATGAATTTCAGCTTTATATTTTAATCTTAAGCTGTTATGGTAACTTTTCTGCAATCACGAGCTTATGGTTTATGTTGGCAAGTATCAGATGAAAAATTTCATTTGATTATGAACGAGTTTAAAGAATTTTGTTTCAGACATTATGGCTCTTGAGAAAAAATGATTTCTTCTGAGGCAAAGTTTGAAATCTGGGCTTACAGAGCAGTCTGAAACTATGTCTAAGATTAGCTGAAATAGCAAGACAAAAACTAGTAAATTAAACCTGCAATCTGAATTGGGAGAAATAAAGCCAATGGCAACCACTGCATTAATTGTCGGTGCTGGTAATGGACTGAGCGCATCTCTAGCACGTCTGTTCATGGCTGAAGGGATGAGCGTTGCTTTAGCAGCACGACGAATTGATAAGCTCAGTACATTGTCCCAAGAAATTGGCGCAGTTAGTTTTGCCTGTGATGCTTCTCAACCAAACGAAGTAAACCAACTGTTCAACGATGTGGAACAACAGCTAGGAACGCCAACTATTGTAGTTTATAATCCGAGCTTGCGAGTCACAGGGCCACTGATTGAACTTGACCCTAGCGAGGTAGCTAAGTCACTGGAAATTACTGCTTATGGAGGCTTTTTGGTAGCGCAAGCCGCAGCTAAACGGATGTTGAAATTAGGCGAAGGCGCAATTTTCTTTACAGGTGCGTCGGCTAGTGTCAAAGGTTATCCGCGTTCTGCACCTTTTGCGATGGGGAAATTTGCCTTGCGGGGTTTAGTTCAAAGCATTGCTCGTGAACTAGCGCCGCAGAATATTCATGTGGCGCACTTTATTATTGATGGTGGGATTCGTTCAAAGACACGTCAAGAACCCGCAGATAAACCTGATAGCTTACTCGATCCTGATGCGATCGCTCAAACTTACCTCAATATTCTCCGTCAACCTCGCAGTGCTTGGACATGGGAAGTTGAATTACGACCTTGGGTTGAAACATTTTGATAATTTTGACTGCATCTCGTGGATGCTGTCAAACCAGTTTAGTTGCTTTTGGTATAGCTGGCGAATTGTCCAAAACATGAGTAGTGTCTTTATTTGTACCAACCTGACTTTACGGATGAAAACTGCTGTAATTCTCATCGTGTGATTTGGGAATACTCAACGAGAGTGGGTGTGAGGGTAAGCAAGTGGTAGAAGAACGAGCATATTGGTTAGCTTGGGCGCAAATTTCGGGAATTGGCCCAGTGTTGCTGCAACGATTGCACCAGCATTTTGGAACTCTATCTACAGCTTGGGAAGCCAGCAAGGCTGAGTTAGGAGAAGTTGAAGGTTTTGGCTTGCAAACATTAGCGAAGGTAATAAAAGAGCGATCGCAATTACATCCAGAACAGATACTCACTCAGCACCAGCAAGACAATCCCCATTTCTGGACACCAGCCGATGCAGATTATCCCCGCTTGCTGCTAGAAACACCCTGTCCACCACCTGTTTTGTACTATCGAGGAGAAGTAGATTTAGCAGAAAATCTCGGACAAAAACCGATGGTTGGCATCGTCGGGACACGCCAACCTTCCGAGTATGGTATTCGTTGGACTCGCCAAATTAGCACAGCTTTGGCTAAAAATGGCTTCACGGTAGTTTCAGGAATGGCGGAGGGAATTGACACCGAAAGTCACAACGCTACAATCAAAGCCGGCGGAAGAACAATTGCAGTTTTAGGAACAGGTGTAGATGTTATCTATCCGCACAAAAATCGAGATTTGTACAAGCAGATTTTAGATGCGGGTTTAGTATTGAGTGAATATCCCGCCAAAACCCCGCCAGATCGCCAACATTTCCCCCGCCGAAATAGAATTATTGCTGGTTTAAGTCGTGCCATTTTGGTAATGGAAGCACCTTTAAAATCTGGTGCGTTAATTACTGCTACCTACGCTAACGATTTTGGCAGAGATATTTATGCACTCCCAGGAAGACTAGATGATTACCCTTCGCAAGGTTGTTTAAAGTTACTTTCGCAAGGCGCTTCGATAATTTTTCGAGAACTAGATGAACTATTAACTCTGTTGGGTGCAGTACCAAAACTAGATGCGGTAACAACTTCCCCAGCAGTAGAACAGTTAAGTTTGCCGACTTTAGCACCGCAAATGCAACAAGTAATCGATGCGATCGCCACTGATACTTTAGCCTTTGATGCGATCGTTCAAACAACAGGCATTCCCGCTAGTTCTGTTTCCAGTGTTTTATTACAGTTAGAACTAATGGGTTTAGTCTCGCAACTCCCTGGAATGCGGTATCAGAAAAGTTAATCGACTAGATAGTATTTTATCTGTCTATATGCTGCCTTAATTTTATGTTGAAGCGATCGCAGATTACGACGTTACAAGACGAAGCAATGATTATCTGCCTAGAGCAACTGAATTTTTATCAATATATTATTAGTTTGGTGACGTTCGATTTTTGGTGGTTCATTTTTTAGAAGTAAGTCCGCAAAATCGTAGATGGTGACTTGTGGTTGTGGTTCTACTTCCGGTTTTGGTAAAGGTTCGGGAGTGATTTGAGAACTACTTAGACCTATGGCTTCTCTTAAATATTCTTCCATCAGTATGACTCCGTAATGGTATTAGGTATTATTCCCATTCAGCCCCGCATTTACCACAGTACTACCTAAAAGTACTTGAATGCTACAAGTAGCGATCGCCCCTAGCATTCAACTATAAGAGGCAAAGACAGCACCTTTCATTTACATGAAGTACACTACACTAGCCTCTAGTCTCTTAATTAAAAGCCTATTCGCTTATATCATTACTACCCGCCGCTGCTTTTTCTTCGCAACAACCTGACCAAGATACTCTCCAGCACCCAGTCCAAACATTCCGGCACTCACACCGTACATTGTATCTCGTCCAAATATTTGAACTCCGAAATACCCTATGGATATTGCTGCTAATGTGCCTATAGTACCTGCAATAATCATTTGATTTCGTCGCATGAATTTTCTTAACCTTTTAATTGTGAAGAATTGTTACTGTTGTGTGTATTTGAAAACTTCTCAGAGTCTCGTTGTCTCCTATTATTCATGATAATTAAAACAAGCATTCACAAAAGCACTGCTCAAGACTCCTGAAATACTCATTAATATTCCCCCCAAACAGATATTCTTCCACACTTGCCAGTTGTAGCGATTGATGAGCGTGGCATTGGAGTTGGCAGCTATAATTTCAATGCCTCAACTCCTAAAAACCCTGTAGTGAAAAGGCAACCGATACTTTCGTAGGACTTATACCAATTCACCAAAATCTTGATACACCTACAAGAACTTTTAGGGGCTTTCCGGCCGGAAGTAGGCGCGAACGGACGGAAACCCTTACACCTGTATTTGTATCATCTATAAAGTGAAATGGTATTACGCAGTGAGACGAAAAATCAAGGGTTTGGGTCAGGTTGTAAGGGTATAAATGAGCAAAAACCATACACCCCTCCTACACTCAGTCTCAACAGAATATTTTTCTGCGTAAGTCCTATAAATAAAGTAGTGATGATCAATTAATCTGCCAAAAAATCTTTGAGTGCGTTTGGAATTTGCCCCAACATCTTTCCAATCTCATTTATTAGGGCATTCCAGTTTTCACCTTGTTTAACCAATTTACCTGGATCGCGCTCATCCCAGTAATCAGCTTCATCACACACTTGTTCAAGTATTCCTAGCTCTTTTGCTTTATCTAATAAAGCGATGATCATCGTATGGGCTAGTACAAAATTGGCACTTCCACCATGTTCTGGCAACTGTGCATAATGGGTTTTGCACCATGAGTGTGCCACCCAGTCCAGAGAATTTAAGTAGCGACACAAGAAAATATCTAATTCCTCTGTCCCCGGTCTGGGAAGTGCAGTAAATCCGATAATATGAACTGGATACTCTTGTACATCAAGATTGTAAAAGTCTATCTTTCTGGCACGAATTTTCAAGATATACCAGGGATCTGGAGTTAAACCAACATTAGGAGTACATTCTGCTCCTGTTAACTCAACAATCTCATCATCCAATTGCTCAAAGGGTAAATCCTGAGCAGTTCTATGTAGCGATTCAATCAGCTGACGTATTTCCGTAACCGATCGCTCACCTGCATTAAAACTATAATGAATAGTTATCCCCATAAAATTTCTTTATGCCTTTAATTTACTATTTGAGCAAATATTAGTAGACTGTTTGCCATTTAGGAAAGTCATCAGACAACATTCACCATGCACAACCAGCATAAAGAATATATAGGAAATATAATCTCAATTAGCCGACAAAAAAGCCTTATTATTTCAGGCTGTTTCACAACACGAAGAAATATTCTACTTTATCTAACAATATTTTGTTACATCTTCACCACACACATCTGCTAAATAAATCAAACACTTAAAACGAAGACCAACTACTTGTTCATAAAGGGGATTTAACTTGCACAAAGGTGGAATTTGAAAAAGTTTCCGTCCTAAAATTGACACAGTTCTTTCAAATGGGCAATGAGAAGGGATGATTTTACACAAGAGTCTGGCAATTTTATCATTATGTATTTCTACAACTTCAAGTTGATATCGTAGTTGGTTTAACAAGCTGTTATTCCATTGAGCTTTATTTAATGAGTGCATAAATGAGATTTCCCTCAATCAATTTGTTTCCCCTATAAAATGCCAATTATTTATAGAGATAAACATCGTATAATTACGAAACTATTTTTTAACTTTTTAAAAATCAATTTTCAATACAGTAAAATTGCTGAGGAAACAGAATAGGTAGTCAGCTGTGAGTAATAACTGTTAGAGCAGCAATCAGTGTATGTGCGGAGCATAATTGCTGTTTTTTATATCTGCATTCTGAATCAAATAACTTCAAACTCACGCAGTTCCAAATATAGCAAGAGGCAGGAGGTAAAAACCTTACTATTCCTGAGATTCACGCTTGTCATTATGTCCTAATCTACCTGGCAGCTGCTATATATAGCTAGTTAGTAAAACGATCGCCTCTGTATGTACTCTGAAAATAACAAACTTTTCGAGTCATAAGGAATCAAATGGAAGCCAAAATCGTTGACATTGGTGATGCACAACTGAGCGTGTATGATGCTGGCAGCGGCGAAGATATCGTTTTTCTACATGGAAATGCTGGTCGTTGGCAACACTGGGAGCCACAACTGCGGGCATTTTCTCATCGCTTTCGCTGCATTGCCATTGATCAACGCGGGTTTGGGGCATCCAGTTCACTTACTAGTCCCAATTCACTCTCACGATTGGCAGATGATGCTGCTCAGGTTTGTCAGGTGCTTGGAGTTGATCATAGTTATTTTGTTGGTTTGTCGATGGGTGGTGCAGTAGCTCAAGCTATAGCGCTACGCTATCCCAACTTGGTTGATGGTCTAGTGTTGGCTTGCCCACCTCTGATTCCGCTAAAGCTAGTAGAATTACCTCAAATTACTGCTGAGTATATCCGAAACAACGTTATTGCTAACTTTGGCCCCAAAATTAAACAGCAGCCTCAACTGTTTGAGCGCTTGCTTAAAGAGCATCTGGAGACGCGCATTGAGACATTGCAAAATTTCTCGACTCATGATTTTCTGCAAATGGATGTGACTGGCATTCATGCACCAGTCCAAGTAATAGCGGGTGAGCTTGATACTACCGCTCCTCCTGCTACCCTCAAGCAACTTGCTCAGAAAATACCGAACGCTACATACCTGGAGTTTGCTGAAACTGGTCACTACCCGAACATTGAACAACCAGAGGCGTTTAACGCTGCTATTGTTCATTTCATTGCGGAACATCCGCCTCGCCATAGTCAATTGCCATAGCAGCAACTGATAGTCAACAATTAGTGGAAAATTAACCCTGATATTCCATACCGTTTGCTTCGGCATATCGCTGCATAAAGCGCATGAAGCGTTCCCAATGATCATCTTGTTCGATTTCAAATTGGCATTCTACGCGTTGTAATTCGTCGCCTTCATCACCGCCAAAAATAAATCGAGTCGAAGAAGGAGTGACATTAATTTCACCTTCTTCATCAGTCAACAGCATGGAGTTTAAAGATGGTTTTGTAAAACTATTAAATCCTTCCAAAGCTTGCAATTTATTAAAAGTCATGGCGACGATGCGTTTACCGGAAACTTTGCCACGTCGCAAACTGACATTACTAAGTTCTTCAAAAATGCCTGCAAAAAACTGAATTGAGGGGGTGGTAGATGTCATGAGCAATGCAAATTGAAAATTTATCTTGGGGGGTAATATTGTGGGTTAATGATAGGTGATTGATAACCACTCATAGGCATGGTGTTAGTTACAGGAGAATTAATGATGGGTGATTGATAGCGACTCATAGGCATTGTACCAGTTGCAGGATTTGGTACAGGAGAACTAATAGCTGGAGACGGATAGCCAGTTGTAGGGATATTGTTGTTGATGGTGCTAGGTGGAGAACTTTGACTTTGACTTAGGTTTTCGTAAGTAGTACGAGAAATTGAACTGATCAGTTTTTCGGCGCGGGGGTCATTATTCGGACGTTTTACCATCACAGAAATAATGTAGCGCTTGCCGTTGGGAATATCAACTAAACCCGTATCTGCCAGCATTGTGCCAATATCGCCTGTTTTGTGATAAATTCTTGCGCCTGCGCCTAAACCAGATGGTAGTAGATGATTTCTTTCGGTGCGACGCATAATATCAAGCATGATATCGCGCGATCGCAGACTCACGAAGTTGCCTTGATTCAACATTGCCATCAAATTTCCCAATTCTTTAGGACTAGTGACGTTTGTTCCTTGTAAATCAGGAAGTTGATTTTTAATGACGGTTGTTGTTAATCCCCAACTGCGAAAACGCTGATTTAATGCTTCTATACCTCCTAGTCGCGCAATCAGCATATTTGTGGCTGTATTGTCGCTGATGGTAATCATTTTGGTGGCAACTTCTAAAGCAGGATATTGTGTGCCGACTGTTTGGAATTGGAAATTCCCAGAACCACCAGCCACCATATTCTGTTCCATTGTGAGCATTTCATCCAACCGGATTTTGCCTGCATCGACATCTTGGAAAAAGGCAACCAAAATCGGTATTTTAATGGTACTAGCTGCGGGAAAAGCAGTGGAAGCATTAATATCTACATAACCACCATTATCTAAATCTACCAAGAAAACGCCTGGAGTGATGTCTGGGGTTGTTGCTACCACATTTTGTACAGCATTTTTCAACGAGGTAATTTCTTGGGATAGGTATAAACCTGAAGTTGCAACTGCGGGATTGGGGGTAGTTTGTGGCTGAACTTGTCCAGAATTATTTGTGTTGGATGACACGGAAGAAGTTGAATTGATGCGAGTAGCAGGGTCTAGGACTGATAATACTGTACCAACGATCGCACCCATGCCAACTCCCACGATCAACAACCGCAGGATATACAACATCGTTCTGGCCATTGGCTTTAACCGCGTCTTTTTCGACACTCTTCTGGTTACTTTAGGCTGTGGCGGCTTCTGCACCCGCACTGTTTTTACCTTAACAGTGCTGGAGTGGGAGGGGGGAACATTAACTGGTTTTCTGGGAATAGGTTTAACGGCCGTGGGCATAACTAGCCCCTGTCTTTGCTTAGGGACTCCACCAATAGCGATTGCACTTGGTGCCAGCATTGGTTCTCTCACCACAGGACGTTGTTGTGGCTGCGGAACTTTAGCTTTTTTCGGTTCGACTTTTTGAGCTTTGCGCGATCGCTGGCGGCCATTTACGGGTTGTCGCCGCGAGAAAGCTCTTAGTTTGTCACTTGATTCTGTCACTACTACTCCTTGTGACTCACTCGAATTTTTTCTTGCAGACTCCCGGCCTAAAACTCACTGTTCATGCAGCTTGATGCTGAAATCAACTTTTACTACTCAGTAGTGTGTTTAGTTTAAGCCATATTATCTATTTTGGGGGAGATTCCGTATATATTAATCGATGTATCATAAGTTTTCATCATCATTTGATTAAGTGCTAAGTGGAAAGTGCTGAGTGCTGAGTAAAAATACTAGCGCCTTGTAAAATTCAAGACTACTGAATGCGGTTATTAAGTGTCCATTCCATTTGCCGCACAATGCCTCGCAACATAGCTACTTCATTAGTTGTTAGACGAGCGCGATTATATAAGTGACGAAATTTTTCCATGCGACTAGCTGCTGTATGGGGATATATGTAACCAATGTCTAACAGTAGTGATTCTAATTGTTGGTAGTATGCTTCCACAAGCTCTAAAGGTGCCAATTCTGTCTCTTGGGTAATCTGAGGTTGAGCTATTTGGGCGTGTTGTGCTAGTTCATAACAACAAATCCCGACAGCAGTTGCCAAATTTAAAGATGGATAAATCTCATTGGTAGGAATGCGTACAAATCGCTGGGCATAATTTAATTCTTCATTGCTTAATCCTCGGTCTTCTCTGCCAAAAATGAGGGCAGAGGGTTTTTCTGGTTCTTCTAGTAACCAAGGTAAGGCGCTACGAGGTGCTTCTAAAGGTGTTTCCCAATCACGGACACGAGCAGTTGTAGCGATCGCTCTGACACATCCGTGCAAAGCCTCTGGTAAAGTTGCCACCAATACCGCAGATTCTAAAACATCTTTAGCATGGACGGACATTTTCATTGCTTCTGGCGATCGCGGATCACATTGGGGGTTAACTAATATTAAGTTACGCAGACCAAAATTTTTCATCACGCGAGCGATCGCACCCACATTCATCGGGCCAGCTGGTTCTACCAACACAATTCTGACCCCAGTCAATGCCATTTGTGCCTCCTGTATGTTTTACTTTGTGCATTTTACATAATTCGTAATTCGTAATTCGTAATTCGTAATTAAAACCTACAGAAAAAGGCATAGGGGTATGAGGAACATATTCTTCCTATACCCCTAATCAAAGTTTTTCTTAGCGTTGTGAAGTAACCAATAGACCTCTTGCAAAAGTCATTATTCTCACATTTTCCTTTGCGTCTTTGCGCCTTTGCGTGAGGCAAAAAAATATTTATGCAAGAAGTCTAATCTGTTATCCAGCAACCTTGGAAGAACGCAGCTGACGCTGACGGCGCAAATAAGCTAAACCTACTCCAGCTAACAATGTACCGCCCATTGTGATTGGTTCTGGTACAGGTTCAGCAGTTCTGGGAGTTAGTAAAAAAGCCCGGCCCTGACCATTAGAATTCAAACCAAAGCCAACAATCTGTCCCTGATTATTAATGCCATTTGCCTCCAATAAAGTCCAACCCAAACTAGGATCAATGAGGCTGTTGAGATCAAGAAGACCTTGAGTTTGGCTCCCAACAAAAGCAGAGTTGCTGAAAACTCCTACAACTTCGCCATTGTCATTTATATCACGTGCTTCGCTAAAGGAGTTTGTCAGAGCAACAATACCTGTTTCTTCACTCCAGAAAAAGGCTCTGTCGTTAGAGAATCCAACTACCTGACCTTGGTTATTGATGGCATTAGCTTGATTAATACTGCCAAATTCATCTTCAGTTGGTAATTGACCTAAGTTAGTTACTAAATTACCCCCTGTGTCTAATATTGCAGTGCCAGCAGCTATTTGACCACTATCATTGATATCATTAGCAAAAATAAAGATATCAGATAATGAGCTAGTTGCGCCATTCGTAGAATTCCACACAAAAGATTGAAATCTAGCAGCGTTGACTTGGGCTTTAACCAAAACCTGACCAAGATTATTGATAGAAGTTGCTTGACTGTTAGCAAAAAAAACGTTTGGGTCAGAAGGAGAAGGAAAAGCGAAACCATTGATGGGGCTTATGCCAGTCTCACGACTCCAATAAAAAGGAAGACCACCTAAAGGCAAAATGTTATATAGAAAGTCAAAAGTACCATAGTTCAATGAAGTATCGAATGAAGATGCACCTACAACCTGACCAGCATCATTAATAGAAGTAGCAAAGCTTGAGCGATCGCCTGAGGGAGTGCCGAGATTTTCAATTCCTGTGTTCTTACTCCATAAGAAGGCGCGATCGCCATTATTACTGTATGAAACTCCTACTACCTGACCAACGTTATTAATATCAGTAGCAAGGCTTCTGTTTCCATTTGGAAGAGTACCAATATCGGTTAGGTCGTAGAAAATTGCTGCCATTGCAGAGGCATTCATCCCCAGTGTCATCAGCACTGCGCTACTACTGACAACTGTTAGGTTCTTGATTGTTGTTTTCAAGTCTTTCATCTTGAACATGCAATTTACTCCTCGTTAAATACCAACTTGCAGTGCAAAATTTATCTATCAAAAAATTGCATTTATCTATCTTTGGACAGTTGTCTTAAATGACATAGCCAGCAAACTTTTAACTGCCAATAAGTTAAATGCAAAAGTTACAAATGCTTGAATTATAAAATTCAGTATTTTTTCTACTGCGTAAAGTATTTAATTTTCATAGAAAATACATAAAAAGGATACGAAAAATTTATACTTTTATAGTGTGCTAACGACAACTTTTTGTAGAGTGGCGATCGCTCTCATTTCTTAACTAATGTGTGCAGGCGATCGTATTTACTTGTAAAGGTTACAGATAGATGAAAATTTTAGTAATAAAAAGGTATGAGAAACATATTCTTCCCATACCCCTAATCAAAGTTGTTTTCAGCGTTGTTACGTAATAAATACGATTACCCTGCAACCTTGGCAGAACGCAACCGACGTTGACGGCGACGCAGATAAGCTAAACCTACTCCACCTAACAATGTACCGCCCATTGTGATTGGTTCCGGTACAGGTTCAGCAGTTCTGGGAGTTAGTAACAAAATACGTACTAGGTAAGTATCAGGTGCAGTGAGATTATTTCCATAAGCAATAATTTGTCCCTTGTTATTAATCTCCGATGCAGAATACAGCGTCCATCCTGAACTTGGGTCAATCAGTGTGTTGAGGTCAGTGAGGTTAAAGTCTTCGTCCCATAAAACAGCCTTGGCATTAGATGTACCTACTATCTGACCAACATTATTGATACCATAAGCTGCACTGTTGTTAGCACCTGAAAGAGTGCCAAGGTCAATTATATCAGTGCCTTCATTCCATAAAACTGCGCGTGTGTTTCTACCATCGTTATCTGAATACCCCACTATTTGACCAGCATTATTAATGTCTTGGGCATAACTCCTATTTCTACCTGAAAGAGTGCCTAGATCTGTTATACCTGTGTTTTCATTCCATAAAAAGGCATGTGCGCCTGCTGTACCTTCGCTAGTATCTGAATATCCTACTACTTGACCTTGATCATTGATGGCACTGGCATAACTTCTATCTCTACCTGGAAGAGTACCAAGGTCGATTCTGTCAGTACTACTATTCCATAAAACTGCATGATCTTGTGTTTCTGGAAATATTAATTGTCCATCTTCATCGAAAATAGCCTCAGAAGAGAAATTAGAGAATCCTACTACCTGACCAACATTATTGATATCATAAGCCGCGATACTGTATGGATAAATGCTATTGTCCAAGAAAGACACGCCAGTGTTTCTAGTCCACACACCACTCCAACTGCCATAATCAGTAGTACTTCTGAACACTGACACTTGACTAGCATTATTGATGGCGGTTGGTACTGTAACACCAGTTGCTATGCTAATTTTGCCGGTTTCAGGACTCCAGAACCAAGAAGGTTTAAAGCGGTTATGTACCTCAACATACCCCACGACTTGACCTTTATCATTAATACCTGTGGCGTATTCTCCAAATGGTGCATGATTAGCATACTCATCAGAACTAAGATCAGTAATATTATAAAAATTTGCTGCCATTGCAGAGGTGTTTATCCCCAGTGACACTAGCACAGCACTACTACTGACCACTCCTAGGTTTTTAATTGTTGTTTTTAAGCTCTTCATTTTTAACATACAATTTGCTCCTCGTTAAATACCAACTTGCAGTGCAAAATTTATCTATCAAAAAATTGCATTTATCTATCTTTGGACAGTTGTCTTAAATGACATAGCCAGCAAACTTTTAACTGCCAATAAGTTAAATGCAAAAGTTACAAATGCTTGAATTATAAAATTCAGTATTTTTTCTACTGCGTAGAGTATTTAGTTTTCACGAAAATTACATAAAAATAACACGAAAAATTTATACTTTTAAACCACAACAGTTCGTGTCATAACGACATGATTTGATGTCATAACGACATGATTTGATGTCATAACGACACAGTTTGATGTCATAACGACAGAAACTTGTAGAGTGACGATCGCAACCTAAACTCACCCTTCACTAAGATTTGCGTCAAGTTTGGTTAATGGGTATAGTCATGCGATCGCTTGTAATTTTACTCACTGGAGAGATGCAACTTTAAGTTTTATTAAATTAGTAGCCTTTAATACGCATCTTCCGAATCATGCAGTATAACTTAGCAGGGCTAAAAGCAAGTTAGAAGCAAAAATTCAATAATTATTTAAAATTTGTGACTTTAACGAGTATTTTTGCTATCACTAATTTACTTTAACTGTCTGTTGCGTGAAATAGATGTAGGAGATACCAAAAAAAATGCAAAGTATTGTTAAAAGAACTGTAATGTTTTCAGCAACGGCGGCGATCGCAGTTATGTTTACAGGTTGCGGCGAAAGCAAAGTAGCTCAATGCAATAAAATTATCAAAGTTGCGAATCAGGCAGTAACATTGAGTCAAGAATTCAGCAAAAATCCGCAACGAGAAAAAGGTTCTAAAGCATTAACAGAAGTGTCTGGTAAAATAGACACTTTTGCTAATGAAATGAAAGCGCTAGAAATTAAAGATGAAAAATTGCAGGGCTTTCAGGGACGGTTTATCAAGCTATATCAAGATACAAGTAAAGGTTTACGTGATACCGCTGCGGCTATTGATAAAAAAAATCTTAAAGCAGCAAATGCTTCTTTAGCAACCTTGAAAAAGAGTAGTAGTGAGGAAGGTGTAATAGTAAGCGAAATTAATACCTATTGCGCTGGTAAATAACATTTTTTGTAGGGAAGGTGCGGTGAATGTAGCGGTTATTGTAGAGTGTTTAAGAAAATAATTGATTACGGTGTATATTTTACGCTTGACTTTCAACCGCTATATCAACTTTATTGGCTTTAATAAGTTCCTAATAAAGGAATCACTTTCTTTTTTAGTAAATTAATTAAAGCTGGTTCCATATATTCAAATTCATCTGGTATGTCTAGACAAATAATTTTCTTACCTTTAAGAAAAGGCTGAAAATTTTTTGTCAGCTTTCGTTTATGAGGCTGTTCCATTACAAAAATAATATCAGCCCATTCAATGGCTTCTGTTGAAACTGGTACTTCCGCGTAGTGGTCTAACCCTGCTGAATCAGTCTCAAGTCCTTCATATTCAGCAAATACTGCCTCAGCAGTAGGACTCCGCAATCTATTTTGACTACAGATAAATAATAGTTTTTTCATTAATTAATAATTTCATATTTTGCATAGCCCTGGGGAAAAAATTCTGATTTCATCATGCCATCTTGAGCCAATTAAATACTTGTTCTACTGTGAATTTCAGTTCAATTCCATCTAACACGATTAAATTATCTTTTCCTTGCAGTAGTTCTGGTTGTTGTTTTGGCTGAAAAACTAAAATTGAGCGATCGCTTGGGTCAATTAGCCATCCTAGTTGACAGCCATATTTCAGACAATGCAAAATATTGCCAGTAACACGATTAGAACTCTGATCAGGAGAAAGAATTTCAATCGTCCAATCAGGAGCAACTAATATATCGTCTACAGGTTCGCCATTTTCGTCAAACTCAATATGTTCCCAACGAAGAACTGCTATATCAGGAACAATTGACCTTCCGCCAAAGGTACAACGTAATTCTGGGAAAGCGTAAGCAACTCGACTTTCTTCAGTAACTTCATTAACTGTGCCAATTAACTTACTCTGAAGTCGTGAATGACGAGTTTTAGGCATTGGTTTTTGAATGATTTCACCATCAATGTACTCACTAGCAGGCTTTGTTTCTGGTAAAGCAAGAAACTCCTCTAGTGTGATTGATGAAGGTTTTGCAACAGTCATAATATTTGTTGCTTGGAACTGTTTTTTCTTAGTTTAGCAGTGGTTGACTTGCAGCCGCTCAACAGAGGATGACTAACAATTACCCTAAAAGTCGCTCAATTGATACTTGAATATCTCGAAATGCTAATGGGGTAATTGTTCCTTCCTTAAAAGTTTGTTCTAAAGTGTACTGACTATTTTGGGGATATCGAAACACAATGATTTCCTTGGTTGACAAGTTTAAAACCCAATATTCTTGGATATTAGCATCGGCATAGATTGATGTTTTTAGTTCTATGTCTTTTTTCAAACTAGTATTAGCAACTTCTATGATCCAAAAGATATCATCAGACGCAGGATGGCGATCGCTGTAAGCAGATTCTGGTAATCGCACAATCGCAATGTCAGGTTCAGGTTCCGAGTTAGATAGAGTGATTGGCCCGTTAAACCGGACATCAGCTTGACCTATTAACAATTCTTCTAGGTATTTTGCGCCTCTTTTTGCTGTAGTGTAATGAATTGGTGTTTCTGGACTCATCTCAACAATTTCACCCGCCAGTAATTCTACGCGGCGATCGCGCAGAATTCCTGCTTGAATCATACAATGGTAATCATCGACAGACCATTTAGCCAGCGTCTTCATTGCAGAATTCTACTCTGTAGTCATACTAGAGTCTATTTTAGATTTTATGAACAAGAAGTCGGGTATCTGAGCCTCTCGAATCATTCATTTTACATACAATTATGAAATTACTAGTTGACAAAATCAATTGCGAAATCGGCACAATTTTAATTGTCACTGATGGTGAAAAACTTTGCGCTTTGGATTTTGCTGATTATGAGCCAAGAATGATGAAACTGCTCCAGAAACGTTATGGCAGTTTTGATTTTCAATATGTGAACAATCCCCAAGGTTTTAGCAGTAAAATTCAAGCTTATTTTGATGGCGATCGCACTAGTTTAAACAACATTCCGATTAGCACTGCTGGAACTGTGTTTCAACAGCAAGTGTGGCTTGCACTGCAAACTATTCCTTGGGGAACAACTGTTTCCTATGCTGATTTAGCAACAAGAATTGGTAAGCCGACTGCCTATCGTGCTGTCGGCATGGCAAATTCACTTAACCCAGTCGCACTTGTGCTTCCTTGTCATCGCGTAATTGGTGCAAACGCTGCACTCACAGGTTACGCAGGGGGGTTAGAGCGCAAGCGTTGGTTGCTCAATCATGAAGGAGTTAAGCTGATTTAGCTATCATGACGTATATCACAGTTGAAAATATACGTCACCAGAAGCATCATGCAAACAAAGCTGACTTTACGCTTAGACGATGCACTAGTTAGAAAAGCTAAGAAATGGGCAAAAATCCACCAAATCTCCCTTTCGGAAGCGATCGCTACTTTTTTTGAACAATTGCCAGATCCAGATCAACCAGTAGAACTCAGTTCTTGGACTCAGAGTTTAGTAGGTGTTTTGAAAATCGAAGACAATATTGACAATTCTGAGGTTTTGCAAGAGCAATACTTGGATTACCTTGAGGATAAATATCAGTGAAACTCATACTTTTTGATACTGATGTAGTTCTGGATGTGTTGCTGCAACGCCAGCCTTTTTTTACAGCCTCGGCATTAGCAATTGATACGGTTGCTCAAGGAAAAGTAGAAGGATACTTAGCAGGACATACGATAACTAATCTATTCTATCTTTTAAGACGAAATTTAGGTAGCGAAAAGAGCCGAGAAACTCTAAACACTTTGATGTCTAAGATGCAGGTAGCCGCCGTTACAGATACAGTAATTCGAGAAGCACTTGCAAGTTTATTTACAGATTTTGAGGATGCGGTGACTCATGCATCTGCCAGAGCCGCAGGTATAGAAGCAGTTGTCACCCGCAATATTAAAGATTTTCGTCTGGCTACTATCCCTGTTATGCTGCCAGAGGTTTTTCTGGCAACTCTGAGCTAATTCATCTTTGACGTGCAATTTGTGGTGGTGGTAATATGACTTTCTTCGCTAAACCCAAACTTCGCAAAACTTGAATACTCCACCAAGTGATATCAATCTCCCACCACTGAAAGCCAGATTTGGCTACGTGGGGAAATGTATGATGGTTGTTGTGCCAGCCTTCGCCATGAGTCAGGAGTGAAACCCACCATAAGTTACGCGCACCATCATTAGCATCAAAGGTGCGATAACCCCAAAGGTGTGATGCAGAATTGACAAACCAAGTGGAGTGCCACAACAAGACTGCTCGGACAAATATTCCATACACGACAAAAGACCAGCCGCCTAGAGCATACAACAATAACCCCAAGGGAAGTTGTAATAATAAAAAGTAGCGATCCAACCAACGATAGAACGGTTGTCTTTCTAAATCTGGGGCGTATTTTTTATAGGTTTCATAATCAAAGAACTCAGGACGGGGATACATAATCCACAGCAGATGACTCCACCAAAATCCACGTTGGGCAGAGTAGGGATCTAAGAGGATGTCTTCTGTATGGGCGTGATGCTGGCGGTGTCCACCAATCCAAAAAATCGGCCCACCTTGCATAGCTAAGGCTCCGATAAAGGCGATCGCATATTCTAACCATTTGGGTACTTGGAAACTCCGATGGCTTAACAGTCGATGATATCCTAGGCAGATGCCGATACTCCCAAACAACCAATGGAGAAACACCAGCAATCCTAGCGCTGACCAAGAAAAAAACCAAGGAGCCAACAGAGCTAAAGCGTGAATAGTCGCAAAAAAAGCCACATTCACCCATCTGAGGCGAGGTGAATTTCCTGTCTCAGGAGCAACCGCCAGATATTTTGCAGTCATAAACATTTCCGTTGATGGATCATTAAGTGATCTGCTTTCATTTGGGTAAACTTTCCCAAGAAATTTTCCCATTCTGTAAACTAGTTCGTTACAGTGAACTTAAGCAAGTATCACTTACATTAGGCATCGTAACAACTATTGGTATTTTATGCAAGTGGCACTTGCATTATTTCTTATGGCATCTCAATCAAATTCAGCCCGTCAACGTCTTATTCAAGCTGCACTAGAATTATTTACTACTCAGGGAGTTAGTAGTACTACTACTCGGCAAATTGCCGAAAAAGCTGAAGTTAATGAAGTGACGCTGTTTCGCCATTTCGGGAATAAACATGGGCTACTTTTAGCTGTGTTAGAAGAATCAGCCGCTTTTAAAGATTTGGGAGAATCTTTAGTCAGACGGGCTACTCCTCCTGGCAACGTTTATCAAGCCTTAAAAGATTATGCAAGTGAAAGCTTACATACATTAGAACGAGTCCCTGAGTTTGTGCGGTCTGTAGTGGGTGAAGCAGACCAATTTCCAGCGGAAAATCGCCGGGCTTTGGGACGCGGATTAACAGAGGCCAACCGCTATGTGGCGCAGTATTTAGCAACTGTTATCCAACAGGGAGACATAAATACCTATCTTCCCGCAGAAAAATTAGCCAGTTTACTCAATGGGATGATTTTGGGTTATGCGGTGATTGAATTCACAAGCGAATTTCATGAACTATGGGAAGATCGTGATGACTTTTTAGAAAATTTAGTAGAGTTGTTTTTACATGGAGCTATGTCCACTGCTCCCCAACTAGCAAAAGAAGTTGTTATTGCCGAAGAAGTAGCTGATTTACCGGCGATTTTAGTCCATAAAATTCTGCAAAACTCCAGGAAGACGGGAATACAAGACTATGCTTTAGCATACCTGTTATTTGGTGCTGGTTTATCTGTTACTGAGATAGTTGGCTTAGAGCGATCGCATCAAATATCTGATCCTCAAGGACTAATTCTGCAAATCACCACTCCAGGATTACCCCGCCAAGTACCTGCTAATCAATGGATTTTGGGTAAACACTACGGTTCTTACACTAACAATCCTCTCATCAAATGGCTCAAAAGTCGTAAAGATCATTATCCTGCTATGTTTGTTGATAATGTAGGTAATTCTATTTCTGAGTTAGAACTGCTACAACGTTGGGAAGTTTGGACTCAAGGACTGCTAACACCTCAAGGCAAACCACCAGAAATTGCCCAAGCACAACAAACTTGGTGTGTAGAAATGTTAATGCGCGGCATCAGTTTGGAAGAATTGAGTATTTTGACAGGTTGCGATCGCTCTCAATTACAGCCTTATGCCAGCCGCGCCAAAGAAAAAGCAGCTTTAGAAGCAGCGATTCGTTTAGATCACAAGCCAGCATGAATGAATAAGGCAAAAGTAAAAATTTAAAAGGTGAGCCACTGCGGTGAAGCAGCCCCCATCTTGGCGGTTCCCGTCGATAGCGCAGCGTTAGCGAGTCCTCGAGCGTCTGGGGGACTGCTGAACCCGAAGGGTGGACGGGTTTCCCGGCATAAGCAAGTGGCGTTAGCGACGTTCGCGTAGCGTCTCCCTTTGGGAGAAGGAGCGTCACCCGAAGGGCAAAAGAAATAAAAATGGTTTTAAACACCTTAATTTATCGAAATTTTTTTACTTTTTACTTTTTACTTTTTATTTTTCAAAGCTTTCTGCCTTATAGTAGATGCCTAATAGCTGTATAAAATTGAGACTTAGCTAAAATCACTTCTGATCTTTGTTTTATGATGACGCTTATCCAGAAAGTTCATGAATCAGAAAATCAGCAAAATCTTCAAGCAGTCGGGGGTCATTCCTTATAGAGTGCAGAACGGCAACATCGAAATCTTACTGATTACAACTCGCGATCGCAACAACTGGGTAGTTCCCAAAGGAGGTATAACTAAAGGCATGAGTCCGCCTGCTTCCGCCACCAAAGAAGCCTGGGAAGAAGCAGGCATCATTGGGCAAGTAGATGTCAATGCAGTAGGTAGTTACAGATATCGCAAACGCGGCAAAATCTACCGAGTGCAGATGTATTTATTGTTAGTTGAAATGCTGAGTGAAGATTATCCCGAAGCCGGGCAAAGACAGCGAGAATGGTTAGATGTGAACATGGCTATTCAAATGGTGAAGCAAAATTCCCTCAAAAAAATTTTGCAACAATTTCTCCAGATTAAATTAAATTCTTGTCTGCCATTTGTGACCACACAAACTTAAATGTAAGGACAAGCAAAATAGCAAAATCTTGACCAATAATTACTAGATGGTAAACACCCTCAGATTTATCTGTAAAATCAATCGAAAATCCCAAATCTAAAATACTCAAGCCGCTAAATTTAGCTATGGATCAATTCAAAATCCAAAATCCAAAATCCAAAATCCAAAATTGTCTGGCGCTTTTTTGATACGATAAAAATCCTGACTCGTTACATAACGATTGACCTATGAGCAAAGGCACCCTGTTTGATAAAGTTTGGGACTTACACACCGTTGGTACACTTCCTTCAGGGCTGACACAGCTATTTATCGGCCTGCATCTTATACATGAAGTCACTAGTCCCCAAGCCTTTGCGATGTTACGGGAACGAGGTCTCAAGGTACTGTTTCCTCAGCGTACTGTAGCTACAGTAGATCACATCGTACCCACAGATAATCAGGCGCGTCCCTTTGCCGATAGTGTGGCAGAAGCAATGATTCAAGCGCTGGAACAGAACTGTCAAGAAAATAATTTAACTTTTTATAATATTGGTTCCGGCAGTCAAGGTATAGTCCACGTTATCGCCCCAGAATTAGGATTAACCCAGCCAGGAATGACGATCGCTTGTGGTGATAGTCACACATCAAGTCATGGTGCTTTTGGCGCGATCGCATTTGGGATTGGTACAAGCCAAGTCCGCGACGTTCTCGCATCACAAACCCTCGCCTTAGCCAAACTCAAAGTCCGCAGAATTGAAGTTAACAGCACTCTCAACCCTGGTGTCTACGCCAAAGATGTGATTTTGCATATTATCCGCACCCTCGGCGTAAAAGGTGGTGTCGGTTACGCTTACGAATTTGCCGGCACAACCTTTGAAGGGATGAACATGGAAGAACGCATGACAGTCTGTAATATGGCGATCGAAGGTGGTGCGAGATGTGGTTACGTTAATCCCGATCAAGTCACCTACGATTACCTCCAAGATAGAGACTTTGCTGCCAAAGGTGCAGATTGGGATCAAGCCGTGGCTTGGTGGGAATCCATCAAGAGTGATGCCGATGCCGAATATGATGATGTAGTTGTTTTCGACGCAGCCAAGATTCCGCCTACAGTGACTTGGGGAATTACCCCAGGTCAAGGTATCGGCATCAATCAGTTCGTCCCCAAACCTGAAGAACTCCCCGAAGAAGACCGCTTCGTTGCCGAAGAAGCCTATCGCTATATGGATTTGTTACCCGGACAACCTATCAAAGGCACAAAAATTGATGTCTGCTTTATTGGTAGCTGTACTAACGGACGAATCAGTGACCTCCGGGAAGCAGCGAAAATTGCCCAAGGTCGCCATGTGGCTGAAGGAGTCAAGGCATTTGTTGTCCCTGGTTCCGAAAGAGTGAAGCAAGCAGCCGAAGCTGAAGGATTAGACAAAATCTTTGAAGCAGCAGGTTTTGAGTGGCGCGAACCAGGATGTTCAATGTGTTTAGCCATGAACCCCGATAAACTTCAAGGTAGACAAATCAGTGCTTCCTCCTCCAACCGCAACTTTAAAGGACGACAAGGTTCAGCCTCCGGGCGTACATTACTCATGAGTCCGGCGATGGTGGCGACTGCGGCAATTAAAGGCGAAGTAGCTGATGTGCGGGACTTGCTGTAGATAATAAACTCAGCGATACTCTGCGTTTACAAACCACATCTTTTTTATCTCACGCAAAGGAAATTATGGTAAGTGAAGTTAAACAAGTGTCTGGGTGGGCTGTTCCTTTGGTTGGCGATGACATTGATACAGACCGGATTATTCCTGCCCGTTTTTTGAAAGCGATTACTTTTGATGGTTTGGGAGAAAATGCGTTTATCGATGACCGGACAGCGTTAAAAGGTGAACATCCTTTTGACCAACCTCAATATCAAGATGCAAAGGTGTTAATTGTTAACCGTAACTTTGGCTGCGGTTCATCACGAGAACATGCACCGCAAGCGATCGCAAAATGGGGGATTCAAGCTTTAATTGGTGAAAGCTTTGCGGAAATCTTTTTTGGTAATTGCGTGGCTATCGGTGTGCCTTGTGTGACGGCTGAGGCTGCGACTGTCAAACAACTACAAGAATTAGTCACAGCTAATCCTCAAGCAACAGTAACACTGAATTTAGAAACCTTACAAGTGCAAATTAGTGACTTTACAGCCCCAATATTCATCGGTGAAGGTTCGAGAAATATGTTCGTTTCTGGTAGCTGGGATGCTTGTGGTCAGTTAGTAGCTAACGCTGAAAAAATTCAAGCTACAGCAGTAAAACTGCCTTATGTCGGTTGGGGTAGATTAGCGGCGAGTTAGTTAGAACTTACGCACAAAATTTCGCAGAACGCAATCCTTAGAACCACCTTTGTGAGAAATTTTGGATGGCAAGTTAGTCTGTTCAGGGGCAAGTCTCATAAATTTAAGTAACAGACAATATAAGCTGTTGCTAGTAGTTATAGAAGTTTATAACTTGTTATCAATTATATCAAGTTCGGGTGATTACTTATAATAAAATCTATCAATGTAGGTTGGGTTGAACGGCAGTGAAACCCAACATAAATCTAGATAAGCGTGTTGGGTTTCGTTCCTCAACCCAACCTACAGATATTATAAGTGTTTAACCAGACATGATATTATTTCTTTGACAAGATTGGGTATTTGGTCAACAAAAGCTAAATCTTTACCAATTCCTGACGCTATTCTGCATGAAAAAGACAGAACTCAATTAATCCGGGAAGCAATTTCTATATACTTAGGCTTACCGGAAGAAGAAAATACGGTAAAGTTATGGGTAAAGTCACAATATGGCGGCTTTTTTAGTCATGAGGTAGCAAGATGGCTTACAGTGATTTCAGCCTTGCTAGAGTTAAAAATGACTTTGGTTTGACTTTAGATGAAAGTCGAAACTTGTTTAGTGATATTAAACCTGTAATGCCATCTGAAACTTTAAAAACGCTTCTGAGTGATTACATTCCGTTAGCAACATCTATTTCAACTGAAAAAGCTAGGTCAGAATTTTTAATCGCGCCAATTCTAGCAGAAGTAAGACGGTTGTTAAGTAACCAAATTTCTCTCTTTTCTGGGAATGAGTTTAATGTTGATGCCCAAAGAGGTTTACAAGGTTTTTGTGATTACATTATCAGTGGTGCTAAGGAGCAGTTATATATAACTGCTCCTGTAACTATAATATTTGAAGCTAAAAAAGAAGATATAATTGGCGGTCTTGGTCAATGTATTGCGGCGATGGTTGCAGCGCAGTTATTTAATCAAAATAAAGGTATTGAAGTTGAACGCATTTATGGTTCTGTTACTACTGGTACTAATTGGAAGTTTTTATTTTTAGAAGGCACAACTGTTTATATTGATAAAATTGAATACTATATCAAAGAAGTTGATAAGATTTTAGGTATTTTATTACAACCATTTCAGTCGGTTTTGACTGTGGTTGAATGAATAACAAAGTGGTGTTGTGTGTTCTAACACGAGATGATTAAAGGTAATTAGGCCAAAACATTACTTGCTTTAGATGTAGCTACTAAACTACCAATTATATAAAGATTTGATTGCCAACCGAAATATAGACATGAAGCAGTACACTGTTTCGCGGCGACTGACAAAAGCTAAGGAGATTTTGCTGAGGTATTTGGCTAACTGGTGCAGAGATAGCCTGCATATTTCTGTGACAAGTTCCCAGTGAAAGTATTGATTTGAGTGAGTTGCGCGTACCGCAAGAATGGGTAGATTTACAGAGTTGGCTGGGTGATTATTATTTAGCTGTGCAAGTTGAACCAGAAGCAGGGTTTGTTAGGGTTTGGGGTTATTGTACTCATGCCCAACTTAAGAATAAAGGAAATTATGATCCAGGCGATCGCACCTACTCTCTGAATGCTAGTGAAATAATTGCCGATATTAGTGTATTAACGGTAGCGCGAGAATTTTGTACAACAGAACCTACGCGCAGCGCTGTTGCAGCAATTCCCACCCTACCACAAGCCCAAGCGCAAAACTTGATTGACCGCCTAGGCAACGCCGAAATTGTCACGCCTCGGTTAGCTATTCCTTTTCAACTGTGGGGTGGGTTAATTGAACATGGCGGTTGGCGACAAAATTTATATGAACGCCGCATAGGTTTACCAGAACAGCGTTCAATTTTGCAATGGTTAGAAAACGGTGTATCTCAACTTGCAGAAGCTATTGGTTGGGAACGCTAGAATTTAGAGTTGAGTGCAGCATCGCGGAGTGTAGAAGATAGACAGACTGAGGTGAATATATCACGGCGGTTAGCGATCGCCGGACAAATATACGAACTCACAATTACACCCCAAGGTGAAATAGACGCACCCTATTGGCGGTTTGAGTTGCGTAACGCCACAGTCGGTGCAACCATTCCTGGTGGTTTTAAGCTGCGACTCCTGACAGAAGATTTACAGCCTTTTCCCAACAACGAAGATATCGCTACAACCGCTGTCGAACAACTCTATGTAGAAGTTGCCTTAGAACCAGGTGAAGGCATTGTCTGGGAAATAGAACCTCTACCAGAAAATTATGAGCGAGAAATACTCAAATTTTAAACTTTTGTCCTGCTGGTTTAAAGGTAGTGTGGTAGATAGAAAGTTCATTCATCCACATCCCAATTAACAAGCCATGAGAAAACAAGTCCAAAAACAAATGCGTACATGGGCGATGTTATGTCATTTTTCGGCTTTATTAGCATGGCTACTGTTATTTGGATTAGTCTTCCTTGGGATTCCTTTGTATTTACCGCTGAATATTTTATTACCCTTAGCAGTTTGGCGACTTAAAAAGTCTAAATATCCTTGGATTGACTTTCAAGGTAGAGAATCTTTAAACTTTCAAATCTCATTGACTTTGTATACTTTAGTGGTGATTATTTTTTCCTTATTACTCGTACTGGGTAGCTGTGGAATTGCCATCACAACCAATGGTGCAGTTAATGAAGTCAAATCGGTTTTAGATGGTTTACTTTTAGTCTGGACTTTCTTAATTATCGGCTTATTTTTATTACAATCATTCCTAATCAGTTTTGCCGCTATCAAAGCTTATCATGGAGAACATTATCGCTATCCTTTGACAATGCGAATTTTGAGATAAGAAATCATCAATATATACACTCAAAAAATATTTTTTCCTACTCCTTACAACCAGACTATAGTCATAGCTAAATTTACTTGTTACACTTTAAGTTATATATACTTATCGATTACTAAATTTGGAATTAATGGCTGAACTTATAAAAGCAATTCGAGTTGCTTGGTGTAGTTTACTAGATTTACCTCAACCCAAAAATATTTCCCTCAACTTTGAGTGGATTCAAATTGATACTTCAGTTTTATCGAAGCAAGATTTTGATATTATCGTACTCGACATCAAGGCTTTTGAGAACCTGGAGAAAGCTAGGTATATATATACTACTGTTAGTTTACCTACAATAATTTTGGTAGAGACAGTTGAGCAAGAATCTGCTGTTCTTTGTTGGTTAGAACCAGGAGATGAAACCTGTAAATACGATGCAATTGATCAGCAAATAAGTATGCGTTTGCAGCGCAGTATTTGGCATAATCAGCAAAAGCATTTATTTAACCTTGATAAGCTAACAGGAATTGCTAATTTTCGCAAATTTAATGATTATGCACACCAAATTTTGACCTCTCAAGCGGATATAGAGTCTGTATCTTTGATTTATTTAGATGTTGACCGTTTTAAATTTATTAACGATAGTCATGGTCATATTGTCGGAGATCAGATATTACAGGAAATTGGACAAATCCTCCAAAAATACTCACTCGGAGGAGGTATCGTCGCTCGTACAGGTGGTGATAAATTTGCCATTTGCCTAAGTGGTAGTATTGAGCAGGGTAAAGCTTTTGCAGAATTTCTCAGAACTCAGATTCACACTTATGAATTCAAGCTGGATACAAAGTCTTCTGTTCATCTAACAGCTTCATTCGGAGTAGTTTCGATGCTTGGGCATTCATCAGTTGAGCAACTATGGCAGGAAATCAATCAATGTATCTATGCTGCCAAGCAAAGGGGACGTAACCAAGTTGTGACTAGTGAAGAATTTGATGCTATTGCAGATGCTTCTGGGCAAGACAAGCTCATCACCGACTTTGAGCATCGAATTCGTGTTACTGCTGAACGGATGATTAATGAGATGGTGCTTAAGGCCAGTCGTCTAGCCAATAAGTACAAAGTGGAAGCAGAACGTGATGGACTAACTGAGATTTTCAACCGCCGATATCTCGACAGATTATTAGCGCGTGAAATAGAAAAGAGTTACAAGTATCAACAAAGACTAACAATTTTACTCCTCGATTTGGATTATTTTGGAGAAGTGAATCGCACCTATGGTTTTCCTACGGGTGATCAAGCTTTGAAAACTGCTGCACAAATATTTAAAAGTAATGTAAGAGCAGGGGATTGGGTGACACGCTACGGTGGAGAGGAATTCTGTATTGTCATGTCCAACACTGACCTCAACACAGGATATCAAATAGCTGAAAGAATTCGCCAAGCTCTGAGCGAGGAAATCGTGACCGCCTATAACGGTAAGCAGTTTCAGCTAACTACCAGTATTGGTGTTGTTGAACTCATGGAAGAAAATAACCTTGTGTCTTTGTTGCAGCGTGCCAGTGATAAAGTTAGAGAAGCAAAGAAAAACGGGCGCAATCAAACTTGCATTTGATTACTAAAACTAATAGGACTTATATCATGTCCGGGTAATTAGTTATAATTCCCAAATCTATACGGAGAACCCAAAAACCCCTCCTCTCTGCTCACGCCAGTTGCTACAACTCTTGGAACCTCCCTTCGGGTTCACAGTTGCCTGCGGAGGTAAACCCTCCCTCCGCACTGATTCACCGCAACGCACTGGCTCCCCTGCCCCTCTGCACCTGAAGCTGCCTTAATGATCAGTCTTTCACCGGACACGATATTACGCATGTGTTCCGTATTGTACGGCTAGGGTTACTCATAAATTTTATCCCTAAAATTTTTAGAGTTCCCTTATTATGACGAATAATAACTGAGGTTAACTCTTGACCCAATAAATAAAAACTACCCATAATACTAATGGAATTGTAAAGTCCATTTTTGGCTTTGTTAAGCGTTATTGTCGCATTTCTTTGATTCTTTACTCCTTTCAGGAATAAAATGTTAGCAAAATTAAAGCTACCCGATGTAGTTAATTGATTGCTATTAACGGTTGCACTCATATTAGCAAAGGTAGAGCCTAGAAACTTGAGGTTACCTGCAATACTAGCAGAATTATTGATATTACCATTGCTGGCTTTCCCCAGAGTGACTGTAGCGCCATTGAAAGCTAAAATCCCAAAATTGAAATTACTCGTAGCTTGAAACCCGCCTTCATTGAGGCTGATACCTAACGCAGTGAATTGCTTGCCCAAGAGAGTAACATCGCCTAAACCAAAAAGCTTTCTATTCGTCACATCAAGTTTGAAATTAGGCACATTTAGCTGCAAAACATTGCCTAAATTAATCGCTACATTATTAATTGAAATGTTCTGAGTGTTAAATGATAAAGTGCCACCACCCAAAGATTGATTAAAAGCAATAATATTTGCTGTTCCTGTTGCGCTTTGGTTGATCAAGTCAACTATGAGGCTAGGAATAGTAAAACTCAAAAAACGTGCTAAACCTAACTGAACGTTCTTCAGGTTAACACTATTTTGGCTAACATCAAATGTAATGCCTGCTAGAGTATTTCCTAAAACCGAAATTGTGCCTGAACCACTACCAATACCAGATTCTAGATCAATACTTAGGGCATCAACATCAATAGCTAACAGATTGGCTAAACTGAGGTCAAAGTTTTTAAAAGTAGCATTATTAGGTGCAATTTTAAATTCAACATTGGCAATTTTGTTATTCAGAATCTCTACATAACCATCCCCTTGCAGATACTGCTCATTAGGCGTTACCTTTAGGGATAAATCTAAACTATCGTCATCCGTTCCTTTAATTTTCAGAAATCCTAAATCGATTTCTCTAACTTTTAACAAACCACCAATATTATTAAAAGTTTTATCACCTTGAAGGATTAAGATTGCCTCATGTCCCCAAGCATTAACTTTGCCATTAATTTCTAAACCCTCTGATATTGGTTGAGCCGCAAGTGTTGTTGGGAAAGGAACATACTTGATTAAAAGATTGAGTTTGCCATCTCCATCCCCATCAAGTGGTTCAATTTTTAAGTCCACCAAGTTTTCTAAAAACCCTAGTGCTTTGTTAACTAAATCAATTGAATAACCTACTTGTTTCGTAATAAAAGAAGTGACTGGGCCCCGCCACAAATCTATTAAGCTAACTGCTTGCTTGGGATTTAAAATTAAAGCTAATCTTTCAGGATCATTAGTATCAATGAGAAATGCTACTTCAAGGTCTGCTTTTTCCCATGTCAAATCACCAATGAAGCCAAAGTTATCGAAATAAGGAGGTAAATACGTTCCGCCTCCTTGAAACCTAACATTGCGAAGTTCAGTTCCTAGCAAACCGTAGGGATTACACCAGGATTTTTCACTTTGTTGGCTGAAGAATGCTGTTAAAGAGTCGGGTTCGAGAGAGAGATTCCCACAAAGCAATAGTTTAGGTTCGTTTTCTTGGGTGAGATCGTAGCCTTGAAGAATTAAATTTCCAGTTAATCCAAAGCTTGGCTCTAAATCAGCCCCAATATTTAAACCTATGAGCAAATTATTAAATGTAGCTTTAAATTGTTGCTGAGAAAATAGCTGAATCTCACCTGCAATATTACCTGTTAAGCTAACTTCTCCCGCAGGATTAAAGCTAATCAAGGCTCCGCAGCAAGCAGTATTTAAATTTTGATGAATAAATATACTGAAATTTGTACAAAAATTTTCAAAATCAATATCTCCGATAAAATTAAGTCCTCTACTTAAGTTAATACAACCTAACTTTGAATGTTGAAAATCATAGCCGATATCAGTTATAATTAAATCTGGCTTGCTTATTTTTAAATCGTTAATAATAGGTACTGTATTTGTTAAAAATCCAAAAGTAAAATTTGTGGATAATTTATATTTTAATGTGGTTTGTTTACCAAAAATTAATTCAATATTTTGGTCATTTAGTAAGCCTATAACACTAAGTTCAACTTCTTGATTTGTTTGCAAAGTCCTATATTTAGGCTCAGATATTGTAATTTCATAGTCGCCAAATATTTCAATAATAATTTTATTGAGCGCCACATCTATATATGGTACTGTACTATGAATATTAAAAATTTTGTCTAAATTTAACTGCAAATCATGGCCAAAATCTACATAATTTTCTGAACTTGAAGTGGCTAGATTTATACAGTCTAAAGACTTAAGTTTTAATTTGATATCCTCTGGTAAAGAAATTTCTGCTAAATCAAGACTAAGAGACATAAGTGAGTTATCGTAAACTTCGATTATAATTTATCACTGCGATCGCCTAATTCTACCAAAGCTTTTCTTGCCGTTCTACTTACTTATATGTCTTACATTGTTGTCGAAAACCTCAAAAAGACTTTTTTTATGTCTGAACGCTCCTCTGGCTTGTTTGGTGCAGTACGCGGGCTGGTGCAGCGCAAAACAAAACAAGTTCATGCCTTAAAAGGTGTTTCTTTTTCATTGCAACAAGGAGAACTTGTAGGATACATCGGGCCGAATGGAGCAGGTAAATCGACGACAATTAAAATTTTAAGTGGTATACTTGTACCATCCAGCGGAAAATGCTTGGTTGGCGGACATACCCCTTGGAAAGATAGAATCCGCCATGTTAGCCGGATTGGAGTAGTATTTGGTCAACGAACGCAACTATGGTGGGATTTGCCGGTCATTGAGTCTTTTGATTTACTGCGGGATATTTATCGCGTTCCTAATTCAGAATATCGCCAGACAAGCCAAGAAATGATTGATTTGTTGGATCTCTCCAGCTTGCTTTCTATCCCTGTTAGACAGTTAAGCCTTGGTCAAAGAATGCGATGTGACTTTGCCGCCGCCATGCTTCACAGACCAGAGATTCTGTTTTTAGATGAACCCACTATCGGGTTGGATGCAGTTTCTAAGTTGGCAGTCAGAAAATTTATCAAAACGCTGAATAAAACTCATCAAGTAACCACTATTTTGACCACTCATGATATGGATGATATCGAAGCATTGTGCGATCGCATCATTATTATCGGCGGTGGTGAGATTTTGTGTGATGGAAGTTTGGCAATGCTGCGTTCTCAGGTTTCCTCTCGTCGGTACTTAAGAATAGACCTGAAAAATGAAGATTTCCATTTTGCCAAAGCAGGAGTCAGTATTATTTCACAAGAAGGTCGTACCGTCACTCTTGCTTTTGATCCCACCCAGATTTCTGCTGCATCCTTGATTAGCCAAGTTACCGCACAACATGATGTAGAGGATTTATTTGTCGAAAATCCACCAATTGAGGAGATAGTTGCTCAACTTTATGCCAAATCAGGAGAAATTTGAGAATGAGAGCATATTGGTCACTGTTTGTAGCCAGATTTGCCTTACTGTTGCAATATCGTACTGCGGCTATGGCAGGGGTAGTAACTCAGCTTTTTTGGGGGTTTGTGAAAGTTATGGTGCTGGAGGCATTTTTTACGCATACAACCACTGCTCAACCCATGACTTTAAAAGAGACTATTGGATATGTGTGGCTGGGACAAGTATTTCTCATGATCGTACCTTGGAGTGGCGATCGAGAAATTCAACAACAAATTAGATCAGGTGCGGTAGGATACGATTTACTACGACCCACAGACCTGTATAATTTTTGGTTGACTCGCGCTTTGGCAATGCGTACAGCGCCTTTGATACTCCGTGGTATTCCCCTTTTGTTGCTCACAATCTTGGTTTTGCCCCTTATCGGGTTGTCTGGGTGGTCGCTTTCTTTTCCACCTTCCACTGCATCGCTTGTAGCTTTTGTTGTCTCCTTTATATGTGCAGTTGTGCTTTCCTCAGCATTCACTATGCTGATGACTATATCAATGATGTGGACAATTTCTGGTGAAGGGATTAATAATGTTCTTCCCACATTTATTGTTATCTTCTCTGGAATGATAGTTCCTCTGCCACTATTTCCTGAATGGATTAAACCTGTGTTGAATGAACTGCCATTTTCAGGACTAGTTGATCAACCTTTTCGTCTTTTTACTGGTAATCTGCCACCAGATGCCTTATTTAATATAGTGCTGCATCAAATTTTCTGGATAGCTATTATGATTACTTTGGGACGTTTTCTTGTAAATCGTGGTGTTAGAAAGCTTGTCATTCAAGGCGGATAAAAGAATGTCATAGCCTAATCTGCAAGGAGTGAATTGAGTATGAATGATTTTTTGCTTTACTTGCGATATATATCTATTTCTTTCAAGGCACAAATGCAGTATAAAATGTCCTTTTGGCTGCAAATGTTAGGACAATTTTTGGGAACTGTAATTGAATTTTTTGGCATCTGGGCGCTTTTTACACGTTTTAATAATATTGGTACTTGGAATTTAAACGAAGTTGCTCTGTTTTATGGCATGGTGAATATTTCTTTTGCCTGCGCTGATGCTGTCGGAAGAGGCTTTGATTCATTCACAATAATCATTAAGAGTGGTGATTTTGATCGTTTATTGCTGCGGCCACGTACCACAGTAATTCAACTTTTGGGACAAGAATTGACCTTGAAACGCATCGGCAGATTGTTTCAAGGACTTGTAGTTATGATGTGGTCAATTTCAACACTGCACATTCCTTTTACTTTTCAAAATTTGTGGCTTTTAGGCACTTCATTTATTAGCGGAGTTGCTTTGTTTATCGGGATAGTCATTATCCAAGCAACAATTACTTTCTGGACTATTGAATCTTTGGAAATTGTGAATATCCTGACTTATGGAGGAGTAGAAACGGCTCAATATCCTTTATCAATTTATACTAAATGGTTTCAGCGATTCTTTACTTTTTTCATCCCGCTTGGCTGTGTAAGCTATTTTCCTCTGTTAGCAGTACTGGAAAAAGAAGCTACTTTTTTAGTACCTTTGTGGTTTTGTTACACCTCACCCATAGCAGGCATTCTCTTTCTTCTGCTGGCGCTGAAGCTTTGGCAATTAGGAGAGCGTTACTACTGTTCTACTGGCAGTTAGTACCGCCGCTTTAGTCCTGTTAATTTAACTGTTTAAATTTGATAAGTCTGCAAATAGGCAGTGATTAAAATTTTGGTTTCTGCTAATAGTTGTTTTCGATAAAGTTGAGCGCGGGTGAATGAAAGCCATAGCAGTTCATTGGCAGCTTTAAATACGGTTGTTGCCATCAAGTCGCATTGAGCCGCATCAAGTTCAGGATTTCGCCGATGTAAGAAATGAGCTAATTCAGTTAGCATTTGCTGGTCATATTCATTCAACTTACTGGCATCAGCAACTGTCATCAAATCGATTAACTTTCCCAAAACTGCCCGATAACCAGGATTTTGCTCGGCAAACTGCTCAAACGCATTTATCATGCAATCTACATAGGTTGTAATATCTGCCTCTGCTAACTCTGCATGAAGTTGCACAAACATCTGATATTCCTGCTCAAAGTACCGATTGGCAAGCGCCCAAACGATCGCATCTTTATCTGGAAAAAATTGATACAACGACCCCACTGGAACGGCTGCACGAGTAGCGATCGCTCTTGTGGTTGTCTGCTCATATCCCAATTCAATAAACAACTGCTCTGCTACATCTAAAATGTGATGAACTCGTTCCTGACTACGCGCTTGCTTGGGTTGTCGCCGCATGGTTGAGGCTTTCTGAGGTTCTTTTGTCATTCTTCCAGATTATCATTGACAAAACACGAACAGTGTTCATATATTAAAAACATGAACACTGTTCGTGTTTAAAACATACTATGTCATCTCTCAGCCTGATCAACCAACCATCCATTGTGCGGAAACTGAAAGGTATCAAAGCTTTTGTCACACTCCTGTTCGATGAAAGTGGTAATTTAGAACCTGTTTGGGAATTGAGTAATAGTCTGGTTGATAGTCGTTCTTTTCAACTAGCGATCGCCACCATGATCAAAAATCCAGAAGTCGCAAACATTTTGGCAGAACGTTACATTGCGCCTCCGCACGATTTAGCAGCTCTATTGCAATATCCGCCAGATTCTTTAGGTTATACCTACGCCAGCCAAATGCAAGAGTTAGGGTTGCAAACCATAGAGGCAGGCATTGAGATTAATTCTGATACTAGTTATGTAGAGAATCGCTGGCAACAAACCCATGATATTTGGCACATCATTACCGGATTTGATACGAGTCAAATAGGAGAAATTGGCTTGCAAGCTTTTTATTTAGCGCAGTTTCAACTACCTTTAGCCAGCTTGCTGATTGCCAATGCACTGATTGCTGTGACGGTGTGGCAACCGCAGACACTCTCTCTGTTGCTAATGGCGATCGCGCGGGGTTGGGAAATGGGGAAAAATGCCAAACCGCTGATTGCCCAAAAATGGGAAGAAGCTTGGGAAAAGCCTGTGGCTGTATGGCGTAAAGAATTAAATGTGCAACCCGTTAACGCTGGTGAATTTACCTTTAGCTAAAGTTTGATTACCAATTCAAATATCAAATTTTGAAAGATGTTTTGCAAGCTTTTCTGGCAAGTTACTCGTTTCACGTATCCTTGGTTGCCATTAGCTATTACCCTATGGCGCATTCTTAAATCACATGGCATTCACCGTTCCCGCGCCCAAGTTCGATTCTGGATACTTTTCAGCCGGATAAATTTTGCCAACATAATGCTGCTTGCCAACGAGCTAATTCAACCAGAATACTGGACTTAAATTAAATATAGGAATATCAAGCAGATTTTTACCGAATATAACTATCGTAAGCTGTTCAGCATTTAAATAGGGTATAATAGAAAGCTGAATTCAGTCAAACAAGTGTAATAATGCCAGCAAAAAATCATTTAACTTCCCAGCAAATAGAGAAACTACAAAAAGCTTTAAAACGGGAAGAAAATGGAGACATAAGAGAAAGAATACTAATTCTCTTGTTGCTTAATGATGAAAAAACA
>NZ_JAIVFW010000046.1 GCF_020829595.1 Nostoc sp. CHAB 5844 | reverse complement strand
TGGGAGCAACAACGTAATCACCAAAAAGTTAAAATTGATTGGCGTTTTGCTACTTCAGATGCCAGAGTTAAATTCCAACGATTATATCCTGATTTATACCTATCATAATTTTCTTGGCTGACTACTACTTTGGTCAATAATTTCTTTTCTACAGTCAATGGGGGTGCAAATTCACGCAGCCGTCACTACCAGCCGTTCTCCTATGCTGGAAAAACTGGCAATTCCTTGTGTTACTATCGGAGACTTAGAAGATTTTGAACAAATGGCGGTTGGTTCTGACTTGCTGATTGCCAATTCCTATGCAGGTGCGTTATCTCAACGACTCAATATTCCTCTGTATCGTCAAGGAATTCCAATTTTTGACCGCTTAGGTCATGCTTTATCTACTAAAACTGCCTACCAAGGTACTATGCAGCTGTTATTGGATATTGGCAACTTATGTTTCAAGTATTAATTATTTTACCAACTTATTTGGTAAAAAGATGCAATTGATACAATTTTGGTGCTTACTTTGGGCTTTGATACTTACTAAGAACAGTATATCAACCAATATTAGTAAGCAAAGTGAAAACTTGGCATAGGCTCAAAATCAAGTCTTTGAGTCCAAATAATCCTATTAAGTTAAGAAGAACAATTGTCAAAGCCAGTAGCTTGGCTAAAAAATTTCGTCCTGACTGGAATTTGACACCATCAGTTGCAGTAGACTCTTTACTAACGTGGTTTGAAGTCATCGGCTACACTGTAGAACTAGAGGCAGATATCGCCTCGGGAAGACATAATACAGAACGCAACAATGAGACTGAAGTTATTTTAAGCGATCGCCTACGTCATGCTTTGCTGCGAATTAATCATACCATCTCATCACAGGCGCTCAAAGAAGTTGTCCGTCAGTTAACTGCCATACCACATACTAACCTAATTGAAAATAACCTTCACTTTCACAAATTATTAACTCAAGGAATTGATATTACATACTCTATTAATAATCAAAAAATTATCGATAAAGTAAGGCTCATAGATTCGTCTAATTTGCTGAACAACGATTGGTTAGTAATACATCCATTTACTATTATTGTTGATAATCATACTCATCAGTTGGATGCAGTTATTTTTATTAATGGCTTACCTTTGGCAGTTCTATGGAATCTACCCAGGTATGAAATAGTTACATTTAAACAAGCCCAAGAGTGTTTGCAAAAATCTATTCAAAATATCCCAACATTATTTTTCTATAATACCTTTCTAGTAATTACCTATGGCAATCGAGCAGGTATTGGTACATTAACTTGTAACTCGAAAGAGTTTTTACCTTGGTACTCAATAGATGGTGAAGACTTCCCACATCCACAAGAAACAGAAATAGATGTGTTAATCCAAGGCATCTTTGACAAGCGACGCTTTCTAGAGCTAATTCAACATTTTATAGTGTTTGAGCAGCGTGGAATTAGTCATTACAAAAAGTTACTTCGTTATCCTTTTTGTACTGTGCATTAGACTTTTATAGCCATTTGCAATTGAATAGACCTCTTGCATGAACACAAAAAAGGGAACTCAACCCCCAACCCCTTCTGCCAATATTGGGAAAAAGGGGAGTGAAAAAGCTCTTGAGCAGAGGGGCAGAGGAGAAAAATTACCCACAAGGGGGAGCCAGTCTCGTGGGCGGGTACAAGCGCCAGTCCGCACAACGGGGCGAACCCCCCTTCGGGTGACGCTCCTAACGTCGCTAACGCTTCGCTAACGCCAGTTGCCTACGGAGGGAAACCCTCCTTCAGCACTGGTCTCACCGCAAGCGGCTGGCTCGACTTGAGAGAACTGGCGTTGGGGCTTCAACCAAGGGAGCAAGAGAGCTATCGCCCACAAGGGGCGAGGCTTTGCTTTGAACCTTATCTTTTGAGTAAATTTTCAAGTCCCTCTCCCAGACTTGCGGAAAACTAGGGTATAGTCCCTAGTTCTTCCCGATTTCTTTGTATCTATTAAATTATCTCAACTTAAACTTACTGGAGAAATATAAGTTTTTGCCGAAACCGATGCTTGATTCTGCGGTATCTGCTGAAGTTGAATTTTTGATTTCAGAAGAATAAATTTTCACAGGCGAATATCACTATTAAGACAGCAAAGGAGTTGTGATGCAAACTGTAAAACTGAGTTTCATAGAAAGGAATACAGTAAAACTAAACCAGTATTGGCACAAACGCCTAGCCCAGGAATGTCCAGAGCAAAGTGTAACTACGAGAGAAAGTATTGTTTGTTGGCTTGTGGGACAGGACTTAAAACGGTTTGAACTACTTGAACCATTAGAACTGGAGATTGCCCAGCAAGCGATTGAGTATCGCTGGAAAATTTTACGTCAACGCTACTTAGGGATTGGTAGAGAACAAGCTTATCGTAATTTAATGACTCGATTGGGGAGTTTAGTTTGTTTACGTGGTAAGATTCAAACTTGGTTAGCTGTGAGTTGCGATCGCCAACGCAGTGTTATGGATCTATTACAAGCAGTCATCCAAGAACTACTGCAAAGCGATACTTATATGCAACAGCAAATGGCTTGTATTGCTGAATTTACTAACGACAGACAATTGCAAGATACACTACTGTTTGCAAGTATAGAAGAGTATGCTTTGCGACCAGTACGTAATCAACCGTTGCTGGTGTATCGTTTTGTCAATTACTTGCGTCGGACTCAACCAGGTAGCTTAACCCAAGTTCCTAACAATCAGTGATTTGATGTCATTTTGGCAGAAGTTGTCTCTGATGAGAGCGCTCATCGCGTCTCAAGTCGCTTGACTTGCTGCGGTTGTGACTTTTTCCCAAATTAATTAGATGGCGATCGCAATTACTATTTCGTCAGTAGACTGGGCTGTACAACTGTGGAAAGCTTTGCCAGCATTTGAGTGCGAGATGAAACCTCAAGCTTGCGGAACATTCTTTTTAAAGCTTGTTTAACAGAGTTCTCTGTAATCCACAGTTCACTACTAATTTCTGCATTGCTGCGTCCTTGTGCTACTAAGGTAGCAATTTCCACTTCACGAGGTGTTAAACGCTCTGTTTGTAATGGCCGATGTTGGAATTTAGCCATTGTCACCCAAGTAGAAATATGCAGACAAATCGCACTTAAATCTGTCAAATTTTGTGAATCGAATGCAAGCATTCCTGGTTCACGGGTAAAACCTATTACACCTGCTAACTGGCCATTACTGACAATTGGCCCTGCCATTACATGATAGTGGTCAGCACGCGAACAAATCAACCTCCATGTTTTCGGTTCTACAACCAAAGCTTCATGAACTGGGGCATGGCGTTCTAGTAAGTAGCGTGCAACTGGGTTGTGTTGAGGTGATAAGGCAATTTGCAGAGCTTTTTGAATATTGCTATCAATTAGATGAGTTTGAGTCAAGAAAAATAATCCGCAACGTGTAGCAGAAAAATACTGACTCATTTCTGCGGATATGTGCGATCGCAATGTCTGTTCATCTTGAGCTTGAGCAATTGCCCGAAATAAAGTTTGTAAAGCAACCATAGGCAAATTGTACACTTTCGAGGTCTAGAAACAGTATCACCACCAGATTTATCTTAGCTTTATACCAATTCGTAGTACAAGTTCGTAATTATGAAAGTACTACAGCATCTAAGTTTCAAGGTTTGAATCGGTTGCCTGAACTTAGAGAATTGGTATCAAATATTTACTTTTTGAATAACTTTAACTATGACGATAAATTCTAATTACGCTTATCCATCAGTTCTGGTTGATACTCAATGGTTGGCAGTTCATCTCAATGATCCAAATATTCGCATTATCGAAGTGGATATGAGTCCAGAACCTTACAAAAATGCTCATATACCTGGTGCTGTATTTTGGAACATTCTTACAGACTTACTATTGCCAAATTTGCAGATAAATTTCGATGCGATCGCTTTTGCCAAGCTAATGTCACGCTCAGGTATTACTAATGATACAACAGTAGTTGCCTACGGCAGTTACCCAGGCACAGGTGGCTGGATTTTTTGGTTGTTGAAAGTCTTTGGCCATGAGAATGTCCGAGTTCTCAATGGTGGCTACCAAAAATGGAAATCAGAAAATCGTCCACTAGCAACTGAGTTATCTACATTTCCTACTACTGATTACCAAGCTAAAGCGCCTGATAACAGTCTGAGAGTATTACATCCTGAAGTTCAAGCAGCGATTAATCAAAGCGAGCGCATCTTGTTAGATGTCCGCACAGTTCAAGAATACAGTGGTGAGTGGTTTTTTAATCAGCCACCAAAAGAAAATGAACGCACTGGACATATACCAAGTGCAGTTAATCTTGAGCATATCCTGACTTTGAATGAGGATGGCACTTTTAAATCATTCGCCGAATTAAAAAATCTTTATACCAGCCAAGGCATTACGGCTGATAAAGAAGTGTTTCCCTATTGTGCGATTGGTGGGCGTTCTGGATACACTTGGTTTGTCTTAAAGTATCTACTTGGCTATCCCCATGTTCGCAATTATGACGGTTCTTGGAATGAGTGGAGTCGCCTGACTGACGTGCCTATTGAGAAATGAAAGGGAACGGTAAGAAGTAAAAAGTAAAAAGTAAAAAGATAAGGTTCTTCGGTACGTATTATGCTGGAATTTTAAATAAAGTCCGTAACTTGCCTTGAATATCAAGCCTTGTAGGTAGTTATAGCGTCAATTTGAGAATTCAGCCTCAAACGAGGAGAGTAACAGCTGTTATTGTTGTCCAGCAAGGGTTTTAAGCTTATTCACAGACGTATTTAGCATAATAAGTAATGAAGAGCCAAAGATAATCCCCATAAATAAATTTAGGGGAAATAATCACGGACATCTGAAAAAATAAAAAGAACCAAGTAAAAAGTAAAAAGAAAGATGAATTATAGCGGTTCTCACTTCAATGCAATACAGTCGTCACCTCACCCCGTATTTGCTAACGCAAACACTCCCCTCTCCTTGGTAAGGAGAGGGGTTGGGGGTGAGGTGAAAAAATCTATTTCATGCAAACGAGAACTGCTATATTTATTTCTTTTGACTTTTGACTTTTAACTTATTGGCTGCGTGTCTCGAAACAAATAATTTTATTTCTTTCCCTAAATAAATTTAGCGCAAAGTCTGATCGCCGGCTTCCGGCGATCAGAACTTTGTAAGAGGGGGGCATCAAACCATTTTTCTTTTTCTTTATGAGTGCCTTCTTACAAAGTTAGGCGAAGAGCAACGCCGTGCGGGGGTTCCCACGCCACTTGCTACAAGTCGGGCATTGCCGCGATAGCGCAGTGGCTCCCCGTTGAGGCGATTGCGGGGACGGAAACCGACACCGCAATCGCCAGTTCGCTCAAGTCGGGAAACCATGCGCGGCAGTCGCTCATGGGGGAAACCACGCCAGTTCCTACAACGGGGGGAACTCCCGCAACGGACTGGCTCCCCAAGACCGTGCTGCCTCACCACGCGACTGGCTCAACTTTGCGCTTTTAACTTTTTACTTTTGCCTTATTCGGTAATAGATAAAAATTACTGTGTTGTTTCTGGTGGCGTGGATGTTGGTGTAGGTGTAGATGTTTCGGTTGGTGTTGGTGCTGGACTAGATGTTTCTGTAGGTGTAGGCGTGGGTGTTGGTGTTTCCACTGGGGCGGGATTTTCGGCAGTGATGCTGAGTTGATAATCTACTGCTGTTGAGGCTGTAGAAGCGATCGCAAACTCATAATATCCCTTTTCTGGTAATTCTGTTGACAAGGTGCGTTGTTTCGAGTCTTCTAAAAGTTTGATTTTGCCGGAAGGAGAATAAACCGATAACAAAACTTTGGAACTCGCTTTCAGATTTAAGCCCAATTTTTGTCCTTTGGCTAATTCAGCAATGAAGACTTTCCCACTACCTGGTTTGAGAGTCCCAGTTACTGTTTTGCTTGTAGCCTCCAGATCAAAGACAATCTTTTCAAAAGCACTCCCTGCCAGGATAGCACTAAGTTGATCGCTGACAAACCCATGCCAAACTTGCCCAATGGGTTCAGCGGTAAAATCTCGACCACGTTGTTCAGGAAATATGCGGTAAAAGGCCGCGTCACCTAAATCATATAAAGCCCGACTACCAACATTAATTTTGTTCACAGATGCTTTCCAGCGATCGCGGTCGTTTGCAGTATAATTTCCTAATTGCCGACGTGCCTTTGTACTAAGAATTGAAAGCTTATCCAACACTTCGTCAGCAGTTCTATCCCATGCAGCCCGCAAGCTTTCATCTTCTGGTTCATCGCTAAGGGTGCGCCCCTTTAAACTGGGGTTCCTCTGCCAAAAGATTTGATTGACTAAGTTTACATAAAAGTTTTGATCAATATTTAACTGTTGACGGCGATCGCTTAATTTTTCTTTGCGTTGCTTTTCTTCTGGCGAGTAATTCGCTGAAGGATCAACTGGTTGGGTAACTGTCGGCGTGGGTGTAGAGTCAGGATTTTTCCCATCATCCTGATTTCGTGTCCCCAACCAAACTACTCCAATAACACTAACTAAGGTTAATGCTGCAACAAAGGTTTTGGTTGGTGTCCACCAGCTTGTTGGTTGGGCAATGGGTGCGGGAGATGCAATGATAGGACGCTGTGGTGCTGGGGTGACAGCAGGCGCAGGGGCGACAGCAAAAGTGGCGGATGTTTCCGGAGGAGGTACAACTGGTGGTTGAGTTACAGGGTGAACAGATGAAGGGCTGAGTGCTTGTAAAACTTGACTAGCGGATTGATAGCGATCGCTCGGTCGAGCCGCTAACATTTTATCTAACACTTGTCCTAACATCGGACTCAAGCTAACTTCCTGATGCCATTTCCAAGTCAGAGTGTAATTATCTAATAATTCTTGTGGTTGTTTGCCTGTTAATAATACTAATATCGTTACCGCCAAAGCATATAAGTCACTGTGCGGATATACTGCGCCAGTTTGCATTTGTTCTGATGGTGCAAAGCCGATTTTTCCCAATAGAGTAGGGGCTGGCGGTGGAGCCTCTGCCCCTGGTTGGTAATATTGAGAAGCAACAGTGGCAACAACTTGTTTCACACCACCAAAGTCAATTAATACTGGCAGTTGGTCTGCGGTACGTAATATTAAATTATCCGGTGAAATATCTCGGTGAATAACATTTTGCGAGTGAACATATTCTAAAACTGGCAAAATTTGCTGCAACAGTTGGCGAACTTCTGCTTCTGTAAACCGTAAGCCTTGCTGTTTGCGGGTATTTAATAAAGAATTATAAGTTGACCCTTCTACATAATCTTGCACTAAGAAGAGATATTCCTTACCTTGGAGATTTGTGCGAAACAATTCTCGAAAGCGAGGAATTTGGGGATGTTGCAATTTGTAGAGAACATTTGCTTCTCGTTGAAACAGTTCTTCGGCTTTTTGTAAAACGTAAGCAGTTTGAACTTGCGGCGAAAATTCTTTTAAAACACAAAGTTCGCGGAAGCGGTTGATATCTTCAGCTAAATAAGTACGTCCAAATCCACCTTGCCCAATTTGACGGACAATTACATAGCGATCGCCTAAAGTTAAACCAGGTTGAATACTATAACTTACAGGTAAATCTTGTAAATTTTCACCACACTGGAGACAAAACCGACTACCTGCGGGATTTTCATGACCTTTAGAGCAATAGAATTTAGTCATTGGTCAATAGTCAATAGTCAATAGTGGTGAATGCTGAGTCATACATTCTCTCCCTACACCCTTGCACCCTTGCACCCTTGCACCTCTTACTTCCTCACTCATCACCTTGACACCCTAATTAATTGTTCGATTGTATTTTACTAACTTTATCAGCCGCGATCGCATACCAAATTTGACCGTAAGTTTGTTGATTCTGTTTTTCCCGTTGTTTTCCCGGAAATAACTGCTCAAATTTTTGATTGGTCTGTTTGTTTAACTGACTCATTGTATAGTCACCTAACTTTCCGGTTTTGGCTTGTAGTCTCCATCTTTCGTAATTTTTTTGGCTGTATGTTCCTAGTTTCCGACGTGCGGCGGTGCTAAGTTCAGCCTGTTCTAGTTTATCCAACAACTCATCAGCGATCGTCAACCATTCATCTCGCAAAGCTGCATCTTGAGATGTGATGCTACGCCCTTGCATATCTGGTCGCTGGCTATAAAATATGTTGTCTACCATGCGGATAAAAAAGACTTCTGGGATTTCTAACTCTTGACGACGCGCCATCACATCCGCATTATTTTTACTTCCTTTGTCACTGACTGGTTGACTAAGGGGATTAGGTAACGATGGCAATTGCGGCATGGAAATTGTCGGTATAGTGAAAGATTGTATCCCGCGAACTACCGCATTTACCGCCGCCCAAGTTCCAGCGACTGTTAAACCGACTATTGCTGTACCAGCCATACTCACAGCAAAAGGACGTAACCACACAGGTAAAGGTAAAGCGTTAGTAACAGCTTGAGTTCTTTGATGAATTTTACTCACAATAGCGTTAGTGCGTTTTTGTCCCGGCGAAACTATCTGAGTCTTTAGTTTGGTAATATACGAATTGCTAGGTTTGGTGATAGCTGGCGATGGTAAATCTTTGAGAACTTGTTCGGCTGTTTGATAGCGATCGCTCGGTTTATAAGCCAGCATCTTTTTCAATACAGATTCTAGTTTGGGACTAACCCTAATTTCCTTACCCCAATACCAAATTCCTTGATAGCTGTCGTATAATTTTTGCGGTTCTTTACCTGTTAATAATACCAGTGCCGTCACCGCCAAAGAGTATAAATCACTGCTCAGGAATACTTTCCCTTGCCGAATCTGTTCTTCTGGCGCGTAGCCTTTTTTACCTAATAAAGTGTGATTTACTGCTAACTTCGTGAACCAAAAACCTTGAGAAGCTGGTAATTGCTTCACACCTCCAAAGTCAATTAGCACAGGTAGATGATCAGAACGTCGCCAAATCAAATTATCGGGTGAGATATCGCGGTGAACAACATCTTTTGAGTGAATGTACGACAATACAGGTAAAATTTGTTGCAGCAGCAGAATGATTTCTTCCTCACTAAAAGTTTGCCCTTGAGCTTGGCGTTGCTCTAGTAACTGGCAATAATTATCACCTTGGATATAATCTTGCACGAGAAAGAAAAAATCTTTACTACCTATCTGCACTTGCAAAGAAGCGTGAAAACACGGAATTTGTGGATGCTGGAGTTTCTTGAGTACACTCGCTTCCCGTTCAAATAACTCCTTCGCTTTTTGTAAATCTTGCTGTGCTTGCACTTGCGGTGCAAATTCCTTCAGCACACACACTTGATTGGCTTTATGTTGATCTTCGGCTAAATAAGTACGTCCAAAACCACCTTGCCCTAGCTGACGTATAATTTGATAGCGTTGATTGACAATCTGCCCAACAGCAAGAGGTAATGGTTCACCACAGGAGGTACAAAACCGATTACTGTCAAAATTTGCGTGTTGTTTACTGCAATAAACTTGCATGGTGCTGAAGGATAAATTAGGGTTTTTATAAATTACTACAACAGGAGCAGTTCTGTTTACGGACAACCCACCATGTAAACTAATCTTCTTAAAATCGACTCGATTGGTGGTAGCGGATATTCTGTCAAATCAATAGTAATTGTACTGTCTTGCAACCGCAGAAAACGCCACAATGTACCAGTAGTCACGGTGCCATAAATTGTATTAATGGCATTTTTGGCTGTTTGGTTGAACTTCCAAGCTGCTACCATCTGTGCAACACATTGTCCTAAACCGCCTTTAAGGTCTTCTTTTTTGGCTTCCACTACCACCGCCACAGGAGCCTTGACAAACAATTGTTCTGGCGACAAGCTGAGAATAAAATCGCATACCCCTGTTAAACCAGCTTCTGCATCAACGTTAAACTCTTCGCCAGAAAACAAACTAATCTGATTTTGTAAAGCTTCTTTGACTGCTAACAACAACGGGCAGATAATTAATTCAGACCTAGCTTTTTCAGTATTGAGAGCGATCGCTAACTGAAGGTGACGCTGCAAAAACTCAGCCAAATATGGACTAACACTAACATCAGTTTCCATCAACGGTAAAAATGAACCACCTTCCACAAGCGTGAGATTGAAATCTTGAATAACTCTCGGCAAACTAAATTGGCTGTAAAACATATCAGTAAGTTGTCATTTGTCATTTGTTTTTAGCCTTAACATAAGTACACAGTCAAAAACTCAGCGTACCTTTGTCTTGAAAAGTTTCCTACGGAGGGGAACCCCCGCACGCAACTTTTCGCTGCGTTTACCTCAGCGTTCCTCCGCGTTTAAGATCAAATCTGGCTTGATACTCAACAATTTCAGATAGATTTATGAACGCTAATTCCCAACAACAGCGAGCCATCAAGGCATTTGCAGAGTTTATATCTACTCCTATAGAAACCCTACTACAAGAGCATCGCCACACTGCCAGTTCATCAACAGTCTTAACTTTATTTCACGATGTAGCCGCTAATGTCCCAGCGTACAAGGCTTTTTTAGCAGAAAGAGGGATTATTCCGGAAACAATTCAAACTTTGGAAGATTTTCAGCAATTACCTGCGATCGCTAAAGAAAATTATATACAACGTTATCCTCTGCCTGACTTATGCCGCAGCGGTCAAATAGCAACCTGCGATATGATAGCCGCTTCTTCCGGTTCCACAGGTAAACCCACATTTTGGCCGCGCTTCTTCACCGATGAATTGCAAATTGCTACGCGCTTTGAGCAAATTTTTCATGATAGTTTTTTTGCAGACACTCGCCGCACCCTCGCAGTGATTTGTTTCACACTGGGAACTTGGGTAGGGGGAATGTTCACCACCAATTGCTGTCGCTACCTAGCTAGTAAAGGTTATCCCATCACTGTTATTACTCCTGGTAACAACAAAGAAGAAATCTTGCGCGTAGTTCAGGAACTAGGCTCAAATTTTGAGCAAGTTGTGCTTTTGGGATACCCGCCATTCCTTAAAGATGTCATTGATACTGGCATCAGTCATGGCGTGGAATGGTCACAATATCACATTAAGCTAGTCATGGCGGGAGAAGTATTCAGCGAAGAATGGCGGAGTTTAGTTGGTGAAAGAGTAGGTTGGCAAAACCCTTGCTACGATTTCGCCTCACTATACGGAACTGCGGATGCAGGCGTGTTGGGTAATGAAACGCCTTTGAGTATTTGCATTCGCCGTTTCTTAGCTAAAAATCCCGATGCTGCTAGAGTGTTATTTGGCGAATCTCGTCTACCCACACTAGTACAATATGACCCCACAAGTCGCTTTTTTGAAGTGCAGAATGGCTCATTATTGTTCTCTGGCGACAACGGTATTCCATTAATCCGTTACGATATCTTAGACACTGGCGGCATCATTACCTATGATGCCATGCTGGAATTCTTAGCAAAATGGAAATTCAACCCACTCGAAGCACTCTGTTCACACACTAATAACTCAACACTCACAACTCAGCACTCAGCACTCAGCACTCAGCACTCCCCCAAAGGAATTCACCCATTACCTTTCGTCTACGTTTTTGGACGCTCTAACTTTACAGTTTCTTACTTTGGCGCAAATATCTATCCTGAAAACGTCACTGTAGGCTTAGAACAACCAGTCATTCAAGCATGGGTGACAGGTAAATTCGTGTTGCAAGTGCAGGAAGATGCAGACAAGAACCGATTTTTATCTGTAGTTGTAGAACTAGCACCAGGTGTTGAAAGTAGTGAAGACAAACGCCAAGCCATAGCCGAGTCAATTCTGGCGCAACTCTTACGCCTCAACAGTGAGTTTGCTAATTACGTTCCCCCAGAATATCAAACACCACAGGTTGCTTTAGCCGCAACAGGCGATCGCGAATATTTCCCTATCGGAGTTAAGCATCGTTACACACGCAGATAGGAAAAAAGAGGTTGAATATGCACTCAAAATCTTCAAATATCATCAGTCTCACTATATTCATAGCAGCATTGTTTAATATTCTGGGCTGTACTGAAAACAAATCAATATCTTCACCACCATCATCGCCAATTCAAAAGGAAGAAATTTCATTAGATTGGTTTACATCTTCAAAATTAAAAAACACAGATGTTATCTCTTCCTCAGATGCAAAATTATTTGTTAATAATGTTTATCAAACCCTTGACAGTAACATTTTTGACCCCGCTTTTAAAAAAGAACTTCGAGAACAGAATTTAAAAGCTACAATTGCTGAAGTCAATACAAAACAAAATTGGTCAAGGTCAGAGTTAACACAACTCATTAATAGTCAACTCAACAAACTTGCAATATCTCATACAAGAGTTTTCAACCCTATAGAAGGCGAGCAGTTGTTTCGTTTATTTAGTCAACCTTCTGTGCCAACAGCTAAAACAACGCCTATTTCAGCGCAAATCAAAGGTCAAATCGGTATTCTGCAAGTTAAAAGCTTTGTCGTTCCTCAAATTACTAAGGTAGCAGTCGAGCAAGCAAAAGCTCAACTTTCTCAAACTAAAATCATCTTAATCGACCTCAGAGAAAATGGCGGTGGTGTCCAGTCTAGCATTAGCTATTTGATTGAAGACATTATTGGATCTAATAAAGTAATTTCAACCGAAAAAACTCGACATGGGAAAGCTTTAAAGGAGCCATATATTTTTCGAGGATATTTTGATGACTCGGTAAAAAATGTTGCGCTTGCAGAGATTAAGCTTTCAAAAGAAAAGAATTATGTTGAGTATCGAACGCGGTTTGAAGCCAAAAAAGACCCCAGACCTCATTTTATTTTAGTTGATGCACTATGCGGCTCTGCTTGTGAAGTATTTGCTGCTGCGGCTCAAGAACACGGAGCAGCCAAAATATTAGGTGTTAATACCAGTGGTTCCGTGTTAGGAGGCGGAGTTTTTAAGTTGAAATGGCCGGGTTTTATTCTACTTGCTCCCATTTCTCAAACGTTTTCACCCAAAGGCAATAAGATTGAGAGCAAAGGAGTTCAACCAGACATTCAGATTCCTGAATGTAAAAATAGTAACAATAAATGTTTGGAAAAAGCAATAAAGCTAATATCTGCTCAATAAATTAACGCCTAGTCTCTAATCCCTGATAGTAAAGCTTTATTAATCTCTCTACCTCTACCCTTTGTTAACTTTGCAATTTTTTGCTAAACATTGTATTAAGTTGCTTAACAAAACCTTTTTAACTTTAAATATACTGCAAGTAAGCACTTGCAAGCAAAATGATTAAAAACATCCGTTCATCGACTCTCACCCGTACACGTTTGATAGAAGCTGCCTCAGAGGTATTTGCTAGTTTAGGTGTGCAAGGAGCAACTACCCGCGAAATAGCTCGCGTTGCTGGCGTGAATGAGGTGACATTATTTCGTCACTTTGCCAGCAAAGAACAACTCCTCAAAACAGTCATTGAAAATGCTCTCGCTCTCCAGATAGAAGCTTTGGCTCACCCCGAAACATGGACACAAAATCTGAGTGTTGACTTAAGACGCTATGCCAAATTGTATAACACTATGCTAGAAGCCCATGAAGACTTAATTCGTACATTCATTGGGGAAGCTAAACGTCATCCAGAAGCAGCTAAACAAGTTATTCAAGAAGCGGCTCAACCCTTAAGCGAAAAATTAATTACCTATCTCAAATCTTGTCAGAAAAATGGTAACGTCAGACCTGAAATTGATCCAGCACCAGCAGTCGATATGTTCACCGGGATGCTACTAGCAGGTATGCTCTGTCGCAATGCCAAGCTCAAGAAAAATAATTATAGCTGTGATGAATATATCGATACTTGTGTAGATATTTTTGTGCGCGGTATTAGTCTCGCGCCTGTAGCAATTGTGAGTGGAAATAGAATAAATAATTCGTAATTGGTAATTAATAATTACCAATTAGTTATATATAGGACTCTTATTTGATTTTTGAAATATACGTAGCAAAAAAATGTAGGTTGGGTTGAGCATCAGCGAAACCCAACACCAAGATTAATGTTGGGTTTCCTTACGTCAACCCAACCTACGGCTAATGCACAACTTTAGCCTTGCCACGCCAGTAGTGGACTGTTTCAGCTAAAACAGTCCACTACAGATACTTAGATTTTTTCAGAAATCAAACCGGACTCCTATAGCTAACAGGTGAATTAATTTTCCAGATTTTCTCTAAAACAGGATTCTTCCTGATAAAATTCTCCGCAAAAAGCCGAATAAACCAATTACAACATTAATCGGCATCTGCGTTTTACGTGCTTCATCAATATTATCTAATATTTTTTGCATCTCTTGGATATTTTCGGGATTTATCCCTATAACAATTTTATTAATAATTGCTGCCCTGACACTATCTATTGTGTATCTACATTCGTGAATTGCTGGCCTTAATGTGTTCACTAAATCCCAATTTCTTTGCTCTTTAGCTTGTTTCAATTCAAATTGCAGCATCAACAATATATCTGCTAATTTATTTTCTGTTTGTTGTAACTTTTGGACATCAATGCTATCACTCGGCTCTGCTTGCAACTGTTTGATGATGGTAGCTAATCCATCTATTGTTTTATTGTCTACAACTGGGAGAATGTTATTAACAGGTTCAGAATTCATAATTATCACCTTGTTAAATTTGGCATTTAAGTTGAGATTTATCTGGTTTTGATTGCCCATTGACAACATCTATATATAAATTACTCAGAGTTTTATCTGATTTTATCTCTTGCTCAATAGTGTTGATTTTACCTGCCAATGAGCTGTAGTTATTGCCAGTAATATTTGTAGTTAAACTTAAAATTTGGGTAATTCTTGCCGAAATCACATCAAAGCTAAGATGAGGATATTCATCAATCAGTTTAGATAGCCTTTGTCCTTTATCTGCTGCTACAATAAATTTGGCGATCGCTGTTTCTACCATTTCTTTTTCTTCTAAATCCAGATTTCGCCACTTATTAATTAATACAGCCACTTTATTTTCAACTTCTTGCTTCTCAGCTTCAGGGATATTAGATTGTCTATACTCTTGACGCAGCTTAATTAGTTCTACTCCTATCTCTGCTCTTTCAGGATTCTTGGGTTTTGGTGGGTTTTTTTGCAAAAGTTGAGCAAGACGTAGCATTTTAACTGTCAAACACCTTGCAGGTTGAGCAGTTTGAGCAACTATCTTGCTACTTCCATAGTCAATAGCTTCTAAATTGGTAAATATCTCTACAACCTGATCATATTCTGCTTGTAAATTATCTAATGCCGTATCAAGTTCTGATGGCTGCTTTTTTTCACCTAAAATAATTAAATCTAACTGTTCAAAATTAATACTACCATCATCACTATAATTCTCAATAATCGGATTATTTAGTAGTTCAGCAATAGTTATACTTGTATCATCTCCGGTTGATTCTCGCAGTTGCAAGCGATTAATTTCTTTATATGACGTAATAGCTTCATAAGCTTGATTGCGGAAGTTTTCCGCCGTTGCTCTGAGCATGGCTCTTTTTTCAGGCGTACAACTACTAATAGTTAAACTAATAGCAACAAAAATTAAAGCTAATTTACCAAGTGTGTTTTTTTGCGAACTACAAAAATTGATGGACATAATTATTCTAAAGAAATATGCCAATCTTTTAAATTACTGAAGCAATCCGATTTGATGCTGAAAATTGTTTATATAGGGCAGGAATAAGAACAGAAACAGGGAACAGGAAAAAATATATAAGTAGTACCTAACTCTGCAAAAATCAAATACGCACCCTAGATTATTTAATATCTGTTAATATCATCTCTTAATGAGTGTAATTTTTAAAACTTAATTTTTATATTTGAATATGAGTTTGAGCTTTTGAATTTTTATTAATAAGAATTAACTTAAAAATTCAGATAAACTTTACTTTCTTAATTCAAATAGGATGTGAAAAACATTCTTAAAGAAATAACTTGACTAAATCAAGCTATCTCTCAGGGAGATTAATCAAAATTTTTAGATTTTCTTAATATAGTAGTTAACGCCTACCTTAGTAAACATATATCTATATAGTTATAATTAATAATTGTAAAGTTTCTCACTTTAACTGGGAAAATAAACTCCAAACTCCCAGATAGAAGCCGCAAAGCATACGAGCAAGTTATAATTCTTTTGCGGACGAGCGTAACAAAAATTTATGAGTAACCCCCTTTTACAAGCCTTTTTCGTAGGTAGATCTGTAGCAGAAGTCATTAATGAGCGCCTGGAAGTTGCTTTAACTGATGCGTTGAGTGAGCTAGGTAAATTTGATGCGGAAGCGAGAGAACAACTGCGTCAGTTTACAGAAGAAGTCACAGAACGAGCAAATCGGGCAGCCCAAGCAGCTAATGCAAATCAGACAACTACTGTCGGGCAAGATCCAGTTGATTTGCAAGCCAACATTGATGAACTACGAGCCGAAATTGCGCTATTGCGTAATGAGTTGCAGCGCTATCGCAGCAGTTCTGTTTAGTTAATGGTCAATAGTCAACAGTCAATAGTTGTTAACAAATGACGAAGGACAAATGACAAATGACGCTTCCATCAAACACAGTTTAGGAATCAGAGTGTCTTATCTTCCAGTTGATTCGATGACAAAACAACGGTACGCAAAAGATATGGAACAAAGTTATTCAGACAAAGCATACCGTTGGAATCGTGAAAACTACTCTAGCAAACGCCGCTTTGTGGATATCTGGTCTTTTGTATTGACCTTTATGTTCAAACTGTGGCGTTACAACAAATCTTGGAGTTATCCAGGTGGTGTAACGGAAGCAAAACAAGCTGCAAGGCGGAAAGCCCAAGCAGTTTGGGTTCGTAATACTTTACTGGATTTAGGTCCGACTTTTATTAAGGTTGGGCAATTGTTTTCCACTCGTGCTGATATATTCCCTAGTGAATATGTCGAAGAGTTATCGAAACTGCAAGATAAAGTCCCTGCATTTAGCTATGAGCAAGTAGAAGCAATTATCGAGCAAGAACTGGGGAAAAAAATTCCTGAACTCTTCCAAAGTTTTGAACCTATTCCTTTAGCTGCTGCGAGTTTAGGACAAGTACATAAAGCTGTGCTGCACAATGGGGAAGCTGTTGTTGTGAAGGTACAGCGTCCTGGACTAAAGAGGTTATTTGAGATAGATTTACAAATTCTGAAAGGAATTGCTCGTTACTTCCAAAACCATCCTAAGTGGGGGAAAGGGCGAGATTGGATTGGGATTTACGAAGAATGTTGTCGCATTCTTTGGGAAGAAATCGATTATCTCAGTGAAGGTCGTAACGCTGATACATTTCGCCGGAACTTTCGTGGTTATGATTGGGTGAAAGTGCCAAGAATTTATTGGCGTTACACTTCACCACGCGTTCTAACTTTAGAATATCTTCCGGGAATTAAAATTAGTCAATATGAAGCTATAGAAGCTGCGGGTTTAGATCGGAAAATCATTGCCCGTCAAGGCGCTCAAGCTTATTTACATCAACTACTGAATAATGGCTTTTTCCATGCTGACCCCCATCCAGGTAATATTGCTGTCAGTGCAGATGGTGGTTTGATTTTCTACGACTTTGGCATGATGGGGCGGATTAAGTCCAATATCCGAGAAGGACTGATGGAAACTTTGTTTGGGATTGCTCAAAAAGATGGCGATCGCGTCGTACAATCTTTGATTAATTTGGGAGCGATCGCCCCAGTAGAAGATATGGGGCCAGTACGGCGTTCTGTCCAGTATATGCTGGATAATTTTATGGATAAGCCGTTTGAAACCCAATCAGTGGCAGCAATTAGTGATGATCTATACGAAATAGCTTATAATCAGCCATTTAGATTTCCTGCAACTTTCACTTTTGTGATGCGAGCTTTTTCCACTCTCGAAGGGGTAGGTAAAGGCTTAGATCCAGAATTTAACTTTATGGAAGTTGCCCAACCTTATGCAATGCAGCTTATGACAAATATGAATGGTGCTGACAGTAATAGCTTCCTGAATGAATTAAGTCGTCAAGCAGTACAGGTAAGTACTACTGCCTTTGGGCTACCACGGAGGCTAGAAGATACCCTGGAAAAATTAGAGCGTGGCGATATGCGTGTACGAGTGCGTTCCATAGAATCAGAACGCCTGCTGCGCCGACAGGGGAATATTCAACTAGGAATCAGCTATGCTTTGATAATCAGTGGATTTACTCTGTCAGCTACTATTTTATTGGTGAATCATTATGTATGGTTAGCGCTGCTAGCTGGTTTGATTGCAGCAGCAGTCTCAGTCATCCTGATCCGCTTGCTTCTTCGCCTCGACCGTTATGAACGTATGTATTAATTATTGCCATAAAAAATTATGAAATTGAAATTCACGGGTTTTAGTGATCCGGGACTTATTCGGTCTAGTAACCAGGATGCTTATTATGTTGATCCCGAAGGACGATTTTTTATCGTTGCTGATGGAATGGGTGGTCACGCTGGTGGTGAAGAAGCAAGCCACATTGCAACGCGTGAAATTCAAGCCCATTTAGTGGCAAACTGGAATTGTGCTGAATCAGACGCCAAATTACTAGAAAAAGCTTTGTGGCAAGCCAATGAAGCAATTTTGCAGGATCAGCAAAATCATCCAGAACGTGCTGATATGGGTACTACTGTTGTAGTAGTGCTGTTTCGCCAACCAGAAGCTCCTTTGTGCGCTCATATTGGAGATTCTAGATTGTATCGCTTACGCGGGTCACAACTAGAGCAAATCACAGAAGACCATACTTGGGTAGCAAGAGCAATTAAAGTTGGCGACATTACTTCTGAGGATGCACGAATTCACCCCTTCCGCCATGTTTTATCTCGTTGTTTGGGCCGGGAAGACCTCAACCAATTTGATGTGCAACCACTGGATGTTAGACTAGGCGATCGCTTGCTGTTATGTAGTGATGGTCTCACCGAAGAACTGGTAGACGAAAAGATTGCTGATTGTCTACAAAACATTCCCTTGCTAGAAAAAGCTTCCATCTCCCTAATTGAAGCTGCTAAAGAGCAAGGAGGACACGATAACATCACAGTTGTCATTGTAGAACTACAAGGTTGAACTACCAGACTGTCAGCTAATATGTTGTATTAGATATTTTAATTTACTTTAACCAACTCATTAATTATCGGTTTCCTTCCTATTCCCTACCCCAAAGAGATTTACTGAATTCTGCTTTAAATCAAATATTTTACCCAAACTTTTAGCGGTTCTGGTGAGCCGTACCACATTCCGGGGGTTCTGGGTGAATGTCGCACGCCTTCAATAATCAAATTCTCTGCCCCTTCGAGATGGGCAGATGCAATGGGGGTAATGCCATCTCCCCAAGTGTTACCTTGACCGCAGGTTAATTGATAACTGCTGTAGGCTAACCAGCTACCAGGCCGCCGTTCGCCAAAGATGGTTTTGCCAGCAACACACACATAGCGGACGTTTTTGTAAAATGCGCCTGGATAGTTATTGGTCACAAAGTCGAGATTCCAGCGCGTCCAGCGTTCTTGACTGATATGAGGTGTGCCTAAAGTAATGAGGGTGGCGACTAAAGGATGAGCATTCCAAATAGATGGGTTAGCTTTACTGCGTGGAGTGTAAGGCTTTTCTCCTAAATAAATCCGGGAAATCCAACCACCAGCTGAATGTCCAATTAGATTGATTTGCGTGGCTTGAGATTCCTGCAATATTTGTTTAACAGTTAGGTCTAGCTGCTGCAAAATTGGTGTGACAGGTCTGCCGCCAACAGTAGGAAGCCAATCGCGCCGTCGCAGTGGTACTGTGACGGTAGGAAAGCCCAACTGAGTCAGGGATTGTTCTAGGGTCAGATAGGCGATCGCGCTTTCTAAATATCCAGGCACAATAACTGTAGGTAACGGCATTTTGCAATTAAAATAACGAGCTTACGGTTTGAAATGATGTCATTAAAATATCAGTAACTATGAAGACCTTGTTTGTCGTCATCTATTAGAGAAAAAGCCAATTTGGCCACAATTTGCAACTAACTGATGTGATACTATGTCATCTGGATGCAATTTTTTGCAACCAGCGAACTAACCATCAACTACAAAATATAAACTGACTAAAAAACAGTTATACCAGTAGTTGAGTCCGGTGGTATCTAGATCGATATATCTTTAGACTGATGCGTTCCGCGTCACTGGCAACTACTGTAATTGTCAGTTCGGATTACGTAAACATATACGTAAAATAGCAATTAGTAAAGTGATAACTATTTCCTGTCCTGATTTACAAGTGCAACCTAGAAAGATAAAATTGCGTCATTAAAAAATTAAAACTGACAAAAAAATCTAAATCTTGCCATTTTGAGTTCTACCAGGAACTGATGATCTTTAAAGGGATGCATATTTTACCAACCAGATAATATTGATTTGCTAATAAACTGCAACTGAGCCGAGTGAACGATAACAGCTATGTCTTACGTCTCCCTGCTAAAAAATATACCTGAAATTTTAAGCCAGCCAACTGGGATAGCAGCTATAGCCTCAATTGGTATTCATGGGGCTATTGCGTTGATTGTGCCATTGATGCCAGTAGATCCAAATAAACCTAAAGAAACAGCATCTGCAAAATCCGTTGGCATTTTAGAATTAAGCCAAGCTGATCAAAATCGTTTACCTCAAACTCCAGGTACACCTCAATTTGCTGGGCAACCGCAACTACCAAGATTTCCACAGCAACAGCAACTAGCGCTACAACCACAAGTACCTCCAGCCAATTTAGGTGGACAGACAACTGTACTGCCGCCACTACCACCATCTAGTTATACGCAGCCAGTACTCCCATACTTACCTAAAACTCCTAATAACTACCGCGTTTCCTCATTGCCTACAAGGCAGTCTTTACAAATTCCCAAACAAGATTTTCAATTTGACAATTCTGGTTTTAAAGCTGGTAGCCAAAAATTTACCGCATCAGTTCCTAATTTTGATGACAAACCTGTAGTTCCAGAGACATCACAACCACTTCCAGTCGAAAGACTACCAGAACTACCTCCAGCAAAAATACCTCCGGAATTGCTGAATAGCCCAATTCCAACTCCGGCTTCTAGTTCAAGTATTACCGCCGCAAATAGCAGAATTACTCCGCAACCCATACAGCCAGATAATAATATAGCTGTTACTCCAAACCGGATTCCAGAAACTGGGATTGCTCAAACGCCTAAGGCAGGTGATAATACGACATCATCAGCAGCAAGTCTACTGCCAATAAATACGCCCAACTTGCCGACAAAAGCGCCAAACCAGACACTAATAGCCCAAGTACAGTCTTACCAAGAACTGAGAAAAGCACTCCAGCAGCAATACCCCAATTCGCAAGACAAAGGGGTAATTCGGGACACAGTTTCTGTCAGTAAGACGGGTATGGAAGGAACGGTTTTAGGCTTTTTAGTAGTAGATCCAGATGGCAAAGTGTTGGATATTAAGTTTCAAGACAAATTACTTTCGCCAGCACTGCAATTAAAAGCAAGGCAATATTTCAATGCTAATGCTAAATCTCTAAAGGTAGATAAAACAATTAGCCTTTATCCATTTAGTTTGCGCTTCCAAGAGAGTAGCAAGACGGCTGGGGATATTCCGCAGCCAATACAGGCACAACCAGTTATAACTCAACCAGTAACAGGTAACAAGCCAGCTATCATACCAGCAGGTAATAGTAGTCAGCTAAAGCCTACTCCAGCGGTGACGGCTACACCATTGTTCTCGCCAGCAGATAATAATGTTCAGCCAACACCATCATCTACACCGATAACTAATGGCAATCAACTATCGTCCTCTCAAAAACCTGATCGTCAACTAATTCAAAAGTTGCGCGATGTAAAGGAAAAAAGAGAAAATTCTAATTCAGAAAAATAAAATTGTTAGGTATAGCGTTTCTTAATCTGCTGAAGTACATTTTGGGGAGGCTAGAGGCTAGAGGCTAGGGACTGTTTTCAAATTCTTTGATCCCCCCAACCCCCCTTAAAAAGGGGGGCTAAGAGTCTCTGAAAGTCCCCCTTTTTAAGGGGAGCCACTGCGCCCTTGCGGGTTTCCCGACTTGAAGCAAGTGGCGTGGATTTAGGGGGATCTAAAAAATTAGAAGGCTAAACGAACAGTTTGAAAACACGCCCTAGAGGCTAGATAGACCATACCTCATGTGATTGGAAATGAAAATTCCTTTAACTGTTATATCAATTCTCTAACATCAGGCAACACATTTAAACGCCCAAACCCAGACCATATCTGAATTTCTTAATTACGAATTGGTATTAGTGGCTCTGTATTGCCTTGACAAATCCAGGCTCCCCAGTAAAAAGGATGCTGCAAGGGTGTGTCTTCTTCTTGACAATCAATCTGAGTGTCTGTTGATAATTCAGTAGCTTTTAAAAGTTCTTTTAGTACCTCGATACCCAAGGTTGATTGCTGTAATTCTTTGACAGTAATTGTACGTATATAGTCTTGAGCTTTATATAACGCATCGGCACGACCTATACCTAACTGTAAATTGTCAAAAAAACGTTCCATTAATAGGGCAGTTACTTTGTCTGGGACTGGCCATAGGCTCATCACCAGCGTTTGTGACCCCGCTACGGCAAAAGCACGACGCAAACCAAACACGCCTTCGCCAATTTTAATGTCTCCTCTGGCGGTATCACAAGCAGAGAGAACCGTCAGTTCATTGCCCCATAAATCTAAACTGGCGATATCTTGGGCAAAAACAAAACCTTTGCCTGCATTTGGGGGGAGAGTTCCACCGAATAGCCATGTGTTAGCACCTGCTAAGGCTAGTCCAGAACGCATCATGGGATTTTCTACTTTGGCTGTTCGCAGACGTTCTATACTTAATAAGTGACGCTGGCGATCGCCAGGTTCCGGTTCAGAGTCGCTTAAGAATAAGCCGTGAGTGGCTATAAGCATAATACTGGGACACTCACTACTTGTGAGGCGGGTTTCTAGTGCTTCTGCACCTAAGTACAATTGTGCATTTGGGAGTTTTTTGGCCACGCTTTCGCCCAAAAACCTTGTACCTGGAGCGCGGTGCAGGCTTTTTCCTGTGAGAGTGCTGAGTAATTCTGGTATTAGTTGTCTTGGTGTATCAGCTGTTTTGATAGTTTCTCTATCTGAGTCTGCTTTTAAATTAAAATCAGGATCAGCAATGATGAATGGTGCAGAGATGGAAGGTGTTAGTGGCTGAATTTTGGTGCGGAGAATTTCTCTGCCGACACTGAGATAACTGATGGTATATTCATCCATTAATAAATGTTGACCTGTGCTATCAATAGGCAAGATCTGAAACGGCACTAAGTTTAAGTTACCATCGGGTGCGATAATTAGATGTCTACAATCTTTCACTAAGTCACGGATGGGTGCAAAAAGCAGTTGACTTAGTTGAATAGCAGCTGTGGAATCGTATGTTTTAATATGTAGCTTTGGTTTGTCACGAACTTTTCCTAAGGCTAATGTTGGTTGGTTATAGTCGGATGCTTGTAAGCGAAATACTTGAATTAGCCTATCAATGGTGTCGGCTGCTCCTAAGTCAATCATTTGCACTGCATCTGGTTGTCCGGCTTTTAAAATAAATGCTAGATACCGAGCCGAATACCATTGTGTTTCTCCATTGGCTGGAATTGCCTGAAAATCGAACACATCAAAGCGGACAAATTCGACCAAAATAGAATCAGGAGGTAATGCTGCGGCTATAGCCTGACGGTCAAAAGTTTGCTCAGATAACTGAATTTCTGGTACTTGCAATGCTAGTTGTTTTTGTAGGTAGTTATGCTGGGCTTGCAGTTGTGTTAAATTTTCCTGGTAGGTTTTAAATTGGCGTGAGGTTTTCTCTGTTGTGGCTGTAACATCGGTTTGCGGGACAGAAAAAGTTAAGTGTACCAGCCGCGTGCTTAAATCACTTAGCTGACGGAACTTTCCTTGGAGTTGGGGATAACGTCCACTGGAGAGGGCTTGGTTTTGCGCCGCCAGCGCTGATGCAGTGAGTCCTTTGCGTTTGAAGACAAAATCTAGTGCTGCAATGGCGTTATCTGAGTTTGATAGGTGCTTGTAGATTAGAGAGAGAAATAAATCAAAATTATTTCTGATTTTTTGTAAAAATGCCAGGCGATCGCTTTCCGAACTAAAGGCAAATATGTTACGAATAATCTTGTCTTCAATTTTACTTGCTTGGATGCGATAATTTAAAGCTTCTTTTGGGCGGTTGTTAGCAGCTAAGGCAGTAGCCAGATTATTCATACTAAATGCAACATCGGGATGTTCTTCTCCCAATAAGCGTTTTCGCATCGCCAAAGTTTCTGCATACTTCTGTTCTGCTTCTGCAAAGCGCCCCAGTGAAAAGTAGAGTTCTGCTAGATTATTAATACTTATAGAAACTTTTGGGTGTTCTTCTCCTAGTAATAATTTTCTCAGTTGTAATGTTTCTAGATGCAGTTGTTCTGCTTCTTGGTAACGCCCTTGAAAATCATAAATAACCGCTAAGTTATTCATAGTAGTTGCTACTTGCGGGTGTTCATTACCAAAAGCAGTTTTCACAATTGCTAAAGCTTCTAAAAATAATGATTCGGCTTTTTGATATTGAGTTAAATCATCATATAATACTGCTAAATTATTGAGAATAACTGCTATAAATGGATGTTGTTCTCCTCGGAGACGTTTTGCCATTGCCAAACACTCTAGATGCAGTTTTTCGGATTCTCCATAGCGTCCTTGGATGCGATAAAGTACTGCTATTTGGTTGAAAGTAGTGGCAATTTCAGGATGTTCATTACCTAAAATATTTTTTTGGATTTCTAAAGCCGCCAAATATTTCTGTTCAGCTTCCGAATAACGTCCTTGTTCTTCATAAAGTGCTGCCATATTAATTAAATTATCAGCAATGACTGGATGCTCTTTTCCTAGAAACTTTTCCAGCATTGGTAAAACTTCTAAATATCGTTTTTCTGCTTCTAAATAGCGTCCTTGATATGTATAAACTACGGCAATATTCCTTAAGCTATCAGCAATATCAGGATGTTCCGAAGTGAACAATTGCTTTCTCATAACATGAGCTTCTAAATACATTTGTTCAGCTTCTAAATAACGCCCTTGGCTAACATAAACTTCAGCTAAGTTACTCAAACTCACCGCAACATCAGGATGTTGATTTCCTAGCAGGCGTTTCCGCATCGCCAAAGCTTCTAGATATTTCTGTTCCGATTCAAAGTAACGTCCCTGTTCTTTATAATTGCTGGCAAGATTATTTAAGATAGTTGCTATGTATGGATGTTCGTTTGGCAGGACTTTTTGTAGTTTGTTTAAAATTTCCTGAAACTTTGCTTCAGCTTCTGAATAACGCCCTTGAGAGTCATACAACGCAGCTAAATTATTCAAGCTGACAGCAATTTCAGGATGCTGATCATCAAATAAGCCTTGCTTCATTGCTAAAGCATCTAAGTGCATTTGTTCTGCATCAGCATAGCGCCCTTGTGATATGTAAATGTTTGCTAAATTATTTAAGGTTTGGACAATATCAGGATGTGACTCACCAAACAAGCGTTTTCGCATTGCTAAAACTTCTAAATGTACTTGTTCGGATTGAAAATATTTTCCTTGTTCTCGATAAATTTCTGCTAAATTATTTAAGTTAGTTGCAACTTGAAAATGTTCTTCGCCAAAGATGTCTTTCCACAATTCCAGTGCTTCTGAAAAGAGTTTTTCAGCTTCTACATAATTTCCTTGTGAATGGTAGAAGGCTGCAAGATTATTTAAAGATTGGGCGACATCAGGATGTTCTGAACCAAGGATACTTTTTCTGAGAGTTAAAGTTTGTAAGTATAAAGGCTGGGCTAACAAGTAACGTCCTTGCATCCGATATAATTCTGCGAGGTTATTCAAGCTATCGCAGTATGCAGGGTGTTCACTTAGTTGCCGATTTTTGCCTATATTTACGGCTTGCTGGGCAACAATTATTGCTTGTTCTAAGTTTCCTTGTCCAGCTAATTCTACAACTTGTAAGTTAAGTTGAGTTAATTGTTTTATAAGTTTTTTCATCTGATTATTCCAGATGGTTATGTATTTTTTAGCAATTATTGATTTTAACGCGATGTGCGACTTATTCTGGAAACCCCTCTCCAAACCTCTCCCCGAAACGGAGAGAGGCTTTGATTCTTGCTCCCCTTCCCTACAAGGGAAGGGGTTGGGGGTTAGGTTTGAGAGAAAGTTGCACACGGCGTGATTTTATCTAAAATTTCTCATCCTGTGAGGTGAGGAGTAATGAATTGAAAACGCTTAGCACAGATGCCACAAGCATCGACCGAACTTGTTTCTATCCCCGTGAGGGGTAATGAATTGAAAACCTCAATATGCCTTGTCAGGGTGCAAGGCATTAATTTTGTTTCCATGATTTCTAATTGGAAATGTTAGTTATAAATTATACTTATTATTGAGCAGTAACCATGTAATCTGTATACCAAAGTTGAGATGCTTGGTGTTCATGCACATACTTTAGTAACTCTGTAAGATGACTGGTTTCTAGTTCTAAAACCTGATCATTCTCTGGCGTTAACCAGTCTAATGCAGGTACTTCCTGAGTAATAATAGCGATAATTTCTTCCTTACCTGGAGTTCCTTCGACGGGGAAAGCTGTCATTGGTGAACCTTCTTGAGGCAAACTTGTTTTACCATTATTCAAGTGCGGCTGTTGAGCAAAACATGAGGGACAAAAGCACCACATTTGTCCAGATGTATCTTTTTGCAGTAGCAATAAATAACCGGGAGTTGAGAAATTTAGCTCAAAGCGAATGTAACTACCGATTTGCACTGATTTTTCGTACCGACTGGGGATTTTCTTCCCCCAGCCGAGGGTTTCTTCTTTGACTAAGACTAGCCCCATTTGTTCAGTGGAAGAACCTAATGATTGAAGTTGTTGCCAAAGACTATTGAGGGGTGTGAGTTCTTCAATTTCTTCAGCAAATGCAGCGATATCTTGCCAGTCTAAATCTAGGAATTTACATATTTCTTGAAAATTTGTGCGATATATCGGTTTACCGTTGAGGAAATTACTAACAGTTGTATAACCTAATTCTAACTCTATAGCAAAATCTGTTTGGGTTAAATTTCTGGCTTTTAGGGCTTTTCTTGCCAGTTTAACGCCTTCAGGTGATGCAACCAGAGTTCGAGACATAATAAGTTAAAAGTAAAAAGTTAAAAGGTAAAAAGTAAAAAGTAAAAGGTAACTTCTATTTAAGAGGATGTTTGAAAAGTCTGCCTGTTGGTATAAAAACATTCTCGATCCCCCTAAATCCCCCTTAAAAAGGGGGACTTTGACTCCAGTTCCCCCCTTTTTAAGGGGGGCTAGGGGGGATCTCTAAGTGCCTAAAATCACAACCAAACACTTTTCAAACAACCTCTAAGATAATTTGTCTTTGTAAAAATTGGGAAATTAGTCACAAAAATTTTGGCATTAGTAGTTGACAAGTATAAAATTATACTTTAATATAAAAGACATGATAAAGGCGATCGCTTCCTTCCTCAAAGAATAAAGCAACCGCCCTTATCTAAACCCCACAAAAGGTAAAAGCGATCGTCTGATTCCGGCAAAGAAGAGAGCGATCGCTTTTATACCCCTCACAAAAGGAGCATACATATAATGATGGCACAATTACTCAAATTCGCCCAATTCCAATTAGCGCAGTTCTTACGCAAAGATTTCAACTCCCCCATCCGCAAGCAAATTCCTCAACAACCATTTCCCTACCGAGAACCGATTAAACATTTACTCATTGGTTCACCCAAAGCCGTCACTAGCACAATTCACTATTTGCAAGTTATTGGCTACGCCAGTGTGGGAGATTGGAGTCCACTGCTACCAACTGGTAATCCAGATGAAGTGATGAGTATTTTAAGCCGTCAAATTTCGATGCAATAACCAGATGTAGAGACGTTGCAATGCAACGTCTCTTGAGCAAATGTAGCAATAATTTTTTGAATTAGCATAAGTCATATAGCAGTTCTCGTTTGCATGAAATAGATTTTTTCACCTCACCCCCAACCCCTCTCCTTGGTAAGGAGAGGGGAGTGTTTGCGTTAGCAAATACGGGGTGAGGTGACGACTGTATTGCATTGAAGTGAGAACCGCTATATACGAACTCATATAAAAGAGTCAATAACCCATATACGAACTCATATATAGCACTGCAACAATTAAATTGTAGGTTGGATTAACGTCAGGAAACCCAACACCAATAACCATGTTGGGTTTTGCTATTGTTAAACGATGAAAACAAAGCAGCTGCACAACAAGTTTTCAAAATCTATGTTGGGTTTCGCTATCACTCTACCCAACCTACAAATCTTGCTTTTACCTTTTTACTTTTAACTTTTTACTTTCATATCATGTTCACCTTAGAACATCTGCATTTCGCATGGCTACAAGTTCGTGCGGGTAGTAAGAGTGCGGGTATTGATGGAATTTCTGTTAATTTATTCGAGTCTATGGCTACAGAACAATTACAGAATATTGCATATCAAATCCAGCAGGAAACTTATACTGCAAGTCCCGCTAAAGGGTTTTATGTACCCAAGAAAAACGGCGATAAAAGATTGATTGGTATCTCTACTGTGCGGGATAGAATTGTCCAGCGCCTGCTCCTTGATGAATTGTATTTTCCTTTGGAAGATACGTTTCTAGATTGCAGCTATGCCTATCGTCCGGGACATAATATTCAGCAAGCAGTACAGCATTTATATGGGTACTATCAGTATCAACCCAAATGGATTATCAAAGCCGACATTGCTGATTTTTTTGACAATCTTTCTTGGGCATTGCTGTTAACTTTTTTAGAGGAATTATCACTCGAATCAATTGTCTTACAGTTGCTAGAGCAACAATTGAAATCAGGAATTATCATTTCTGGACAATATCGCAACTTTGGCAAAGGCGTTTTACAAGGTGGGATACTTTCTGGTGCTTTAGCAAATTTATATCTGACTAATTTTGATCGAAAATGTCTCAGTCAAGGTATTAACTTGGTGCGGTATGGTGATGATTTTGTCATTGCTTGCAATAGTTGGCAAGAAGCTAATCGTATTTTTGACAAAATTACTGTTTGGTTGGGAGAAGTTTATTTAACTTTTCAACCAGAGAAAACACAGATTTTTACTCCTAATGATGAGTTTACTTTTTTAGGTTATCGGTTTGCTGGAGGCGAAGTTTATGCACCTCCACCACCGGAACCTGTACGCTCAGGCGAATGGGTAATTAATGATTCGGGTACACCTTATTTCCGCAGTAAGCCAAAACCGATAAAACCAGTTTCTCATCCTCCTAAAGCTTGCAGTATTGACAAGCCAATCAATTTTCCTAGAGCATCTTTATCCCATTATTGGCAGGAAACTATGACTACTTTATATATAACTGACCAAGGCGCTTATTTAAGTGTAAAAAATCAGCAGTTTCAGGTATTTTATCAAGGTCAATTGCGAATTAAGGTTCCTGTTAGTCGGGTGAGTAATGTTGTGTTGTTTGGCTGTTGTAATGTCTCGCATGGTGCTGTGAGTATGGCGTTGCGGCGACGGATTCCCATCATGTATTTATCGCAGAAAGGTAGATATTTTGGTAGGTTGCAAGTCGAAGGTGATGCCAAAGTTGAATATTTGATGTTACAAGTTGAACGTTGTCAAAATCCTGAGTTTACCAGAAAGCAATCTGAGGCTATAGTTCGGGCAAAGTTGCATAATTCACGCATATTGTTGATGAGATTAAACCGTCGTCAAAAATCTAAAAATCTAGATGAAACAATCATTAAAAAGGCATCTAATGAATTAGGAATTTTGATGAGTAAACTACCTTTTGCAGATAACATGGATATGCTACGGGGGTATGAAGGAAAGGCGGCGACAATTTATTTTCAAGCTCTAGGAAGTTTATTTTCTGGTTCGTTTCAATTTGAAAAGCGCACCAAGCGTCCACCCACTGACCCAATTAATAGTATGCTCAGTTTGGGATATACTCTATTAAGCCAAAATGTTTTTTTGTTCATTCAATCTGTAGGATTGCATACTCATTTTGGGAATTTACACGTTCCCCGTGATAATCATCCAGCACTAGTTTCTGATTTGATGGAAGAATGGAGGGCTGGCTTGGTCGATTCTTTAGCAGTTTATTTAGTAAATTCTGAAGTTTTTACAATTGATGATTTTACATTACCTGACGAACGACAAGGAGTGTATTTTCAACCTCACGCACTCAAGAAGTTTCTGAAACATTGGGAAGAAAGATTGCAATCAGAAGTGACGCACCCTCATACTGGACAAAAAGTAGTCTACCGTCGCGCTCTTGAGTTGCAGGTACGAGAATATATCTCATGCTTGAAGGGTGAAGTGGAAGTTTACCGACCGATGATTTGGGAGAGATAGCCAAGAAAACTTATGTTAAGTTTGCGGTTTACGTTGTCAAAAGTCCACGGTACTTTGTTATACTCTTGGATGCAAAAACAGAACCTTGAAAACTTAATCTTACGTTTCCAAGTGAAAGCAAAAGTATTTGTTTGAACTTTGTACACGTAAGTTTTTAGCGGGGGTAAACCGATCCCTGAAACCCTGATGATTTCGTTGACCCCCGCTAATCGCTTACTGTATAAGGGTTTCAATAGGGTGCATGAGTCATAGTTGTCAATAATTTGCGCTTATTGACAGGTAAAATGTACCCCCCGCTAAAATGGCACCTTCAAACCTTTTTGTAGTAATGGTTCTACAAGGGTAGGGTTTTAATTCCTTTACCCCTCACGGGGATGGAAACTTAACGCTTACAATGTGGATTGTTGTCCCAACTGAAAGACGTTTTAATTCCTTTACCCCTCACGGGGATGGAAACAGTTCCTTAAGCAGTTCCGCAGACTTCTTACCACCAGTTTTAATTCCTTTACCCCTCACGGGGATGGAAACGCAAAAAGTTTGCTTCCGACACGAACTCGTGGTTTTGGGGTTTTAATTCCTTTACCCCTCACGGGGATGGAAACTTAATGGCTTCGGCAACTTCATCAGCGGTGGCTAAGGGTTTTAATTCCTTTACCCCTCACGGGGATGGAAACATTATGATATGTGAATCTCACAGTTTGAAATAGCTTGTTTTAATTCCTTTACCCCTCACGGGGATGGAAACACTCGATATACAAGAAGTATACCGAGCGAAACCATGTTTTAATTCCTTTACCCCTCACGGGGATGGAAACATTGTTATATGCCGTCAGAAAAAGCCAATGCCAGAGAGTTTTAATTCCTTTACCCCTCACGGGGATGGAAACATTTCGTAGTCGCGCCTTGGGTTTCCACACGCCCACGTTTTAATTCCTTTACCCCTCACGGGGATGGAAACAAGGTGTTGGCAAAAAGCGCACCTGAGGATTGAAAACGTTTTAATTCCTTTACCCCTCACGGGGATGGAAACTTCCGAATGGCCTCCACATAGTTGGGTTGAGTAACCTCGTTTTAATTCCTTTACCCCTCACGGGGATGGAAACTTTTATGTTCCTTTTTTAGCCATTCCAAGGCTTCTGTTTTAATTCCTTTACCCCTCACGGGGATGGAAACCCGGTTTTAAGTCGGCAAACCAGTTTCCCATCTATGTTTTAATTCCTTTACCCCTCACGGGGATGGAAACACTGAGGCCGGGAATCTCGCCGAGGGGCGAATTTGGAGGGTTTTAATTCCTTTACCCCTCACGGGGATGGAAACTTTTGCGATGCCGTTATCCTTAGTAAATGACAATGTTGCTGTTTTAATTCCTTTACCCCTCACGGGGATGGAAACAGTAGTACAGTAACCGTTTCTGCAACAGCTATTACAATAGTTTTAATTCCTTTACCCCTCACGGGGATGGAAACATGGCCTGCAAAAAACAAAAAGAATACAGAGAAAAGAGTTTTAATTCCTTTACCCCTCACGGGGATGGAAACCCATTCGCCGCAATAGCGGCCTCCCTCCCCGTCATCAAGTTTTAATTCCTTTACCCCTCACGGGGATGGAAACCAGTGAAATCGTACTTCCACTTCTACTGAGAAGCGTTTTAATTCCTTTACCCCTCACGGGGATGGAAACAAAAAAGAAGTAAGTGCGATCGCATTAAGCAATGATTTAGTAGAGTGGATGACAGTGCGATCGCATGGAATGTCAGCTAGTAAGAGCAGGTGGAGGTGATGATGCTCTACCGCGATCGGATTTACTCATCGCCAGTCAAAATCTGTCTGACAATATAGCGGTTCTCACTGAGAGTGCAATACAGTCGTCACCTCACCCCGTATTTGCTAACGCAAACACTCCCCTCTCCTTGGTAAGGAGAGGGGTTGGGGGTGAGGTGAAAAAATCTATTTCATGCAAACGAGAACTGCTATATTGAGCGATCGCATGAAATGTCAGCCAGTAAGAGCAGGTGGAGGTGATGATGCTCTACCGCGATCGGATTTATTAATAGTGATAAAGTATTTGCTCAGTTGTAAAAATAGCGTCATGCCAGGGTATAAAAATTGAACATTTTTAAGAGAGGATATCATGAAAGAATCTGTAATTTACCAAGATATTCTAGAACAGGGAAACAAACAAGGAGAGCAACGTCTGATTATACGTATGCTAAATCGGCGGTTCCGTGAAATTGATTTATCCTTAATTGAACGAGTTAGAGCATTATCAATTGAACAACTAGAAACTTTGGGAGAAGCATTGTTAGATTTTTCCCAAGTTGCTGAACTCGAAGCTTGGTTAAACCAACAAGAAATTAATCCCATTTCCATATGAAGACGCATAGGAAGAACCCCACCGCCTGCCAACCTCCCCTTAGCAAGGCTACGGTATATACACAAGTCTTATAAAGTTACCTAACAGCGTTTCGATCCCCCCTAACCCCCCTTGGAAAGGGGGGAAAATTTCTTTAAGTCCCCCTTTTTAAGGGGGATTTAGGGGGATCAGATGATTTGTGTGTACACGGTAGCCTTAGCAAGGGGAGGTTGGGAGGGGTGAAAATAATGTGCAGCTTCACAGAGAATTGGGATAACTTAACGTAAAATCGGCTGTTAGAAACCGCATATATACGAACAAAACCTGCCGCTGCAGGTTTAAAATGCCTAATTTTCTGTTAGTCAGCAGAGGCGGACTTTGTTTGTGTAGCCGCGAATTCTATTCGCTTTTTTAATACCTTTTGAGCAACTCATATAACTCATTTACGAAGTCATATAAAAATTGCTATAACGCAAATCCGAACTCATATATTGACATGAAAAAATTGAAGCATAGGTAAGGAAATAAAACTTTCTCACCTACAACTAAACTTAGTTAGCTTCAATTTATGTCTACAATTTACATTACCGAACAAGACGTATCATTCCAAATTCAACACCATTATTTAAAGGTGTTTCATCAACAAAATCAACGCATCTGTATTCCCATCCGCAATCTCAGTCAATTCATCATTTTTGGTAATATTAATTTACCAAAAGAAGTCATTAAAATCATTCGCATACACCACATTCCTGTCTTATATCTAACCGAAACAGGTGAATATTTAGGAAGACTAGAACACCCATCTCAACTTCCAGCAAAATATCTCACTTACCAACGCAGACGCGCACGCAATAGAGAATTTAACCGCGCGATCGCAGAAAGCATTATTTGGGCAAAATTGCACAATCAACATACTTTTCTGCAAAGTTGGACTCGCCATCATGCTAATTACACAACCCAACGCGCCTTAAATTATTTGATGCTGTTGATGGACAACTTGCCAGTAGCACCAGGAATCGAAGAATTGCAAGAATACAGTGAGGAAGCTGATAATATCTATTACTGTGCTGTTGCTTCTCTCCTCAGTTTCTACAATGGATCTTTACACATAACTGCGAAACGCATTAGCGGACTAATAAACCTGGGAAATCAACTGCTACATCAATATATTTACACACTACTGAACACCGCAGGACTTGACCCCAACTACGCAATTTTACACCGTGATAATCATCACGAATTGCCCTTGGCATGGGACTTTACCGTAGAATTTCACGCACCTATTGTTGATGACTTGGTGTTAAATTTTGTCCGCAATTCGACAAACACCAATGGTAACGGTAATGGTAAAAGCCACTCTCACAAACTTCTGCAAAAGTTTCTCCAACATTGGGAAGCAAAATTGCGAACTTTTGTCTTACATCCTTACGCTGGGGAAGTAAGTTATCGTCAATGTCTTGACTTACAGATACGAGAATATCTTGCATCTTTGCTGGGAGATGTGGAATTTTATCGTCCCCTGGCGTTAAAGTTTCATCCTGCAAGTGAAGTAAAAATTAAAAAGTTAAAAAGCAAAAGAGAAGATGATGATGAAGTAAAAAGTCAAAAGTTAAAAATTAAAAGATAATATCTTTGAAGAAATTTTAGTAGTAATCTACACATTTCTTGCTTTTCACTTTTCACTTTTCACTTGTCTTGCAGCTGACAATAATAGCACCCAAAATTCTTTTCAACTCCTCAGACTCTTGTAATAATTTATCGAGCTTATTTTGTGAAACAATTTCTGTTACAACAAGCAGACGTAACCAATAGTGAGTTTCACGAGCTTCTTTGAGAGCAATAGCATTTTTATGAATAAAATCTGCTTTACTTTGTCCTGCTCTTGCTTCTTCTACATTAGCCCCAATTGAGGTTCCTGAACGTAGCAATTGTTGAGCTAAGGTTCGGGGAACTCCAGGGTTTTCTTCCAAAGACTGACACAACCTAACTATCCTAACCGCGAAATCAAATGTTCTTTCAGTAATATCTTGATTCATCGCTAGTCACAAGCACAATGAAGAATGAATTGCCCATCCAACTTAACACAACCTAACTCTTTCTTCGTTCTTCTTTCTTTTGCCTTTTTACTTTTTACCTTTTACTTCCTCTAATGTTTTATTTGGTTTGCTACGACATCGTGAGTGATACCCGTCGCAATAAAGTGGCGAAACTTCTAGAAGCTTATGGGTTACGAGTGCAGAAGTCGGTTTTCGAGTGCGTGTTAGATGAAAAGCAGTACGAAACCTTATCCAAATACGTTTTTCGACTTGTCAATAAACGCGAAGACCAAGTTAGATTTTACCCCATGTCTGCACACAATCGCTGCAAAGTTGCAGTGTTAGGAACGCAACCTGAGTTTGTAGTAGACGATGCAGCATTTATCGTTTAACTGCAACACCTAACAAAGTTTTAACCACACAAATCATAACAAAATGAACGCTGAGAAAAAAGCACGCGCTCCACCAAACAAGTCAAAAGTTAAAAGTCAAAAGTCAAAAGATGTACTGAATAAGTCAAGACATAACGAGACTTGTTCTTGATTGCTTTGATATTGAGTTCTCTTTCTTTTTAGCTTTTTACTTTTTACTTATTTTGTTCCGTTTGATTTTCGCTGCAAAAGCCCAAAAACAACTTGATTTATTATCTCCAAAAGACCGCAAGCAATACGATAAAGCTTTTGAATGTTTCGCTAATAACGGGCCTGGATATCGCAGTTTAAGAACCCATCGATATCGATGCAAAGATGGCGATATTTGGAGTTCTTCTGCATCAATGGCGAAACGGTTTTACTGGCATTATACGGAGGAACAAAGCATTATCATTACGCATTTAGATTCGCACTGATTAAGTAAAAAGTCAAGAGTATAGCAATTCTCAAGCTTATGAAATACACCCCACCCGCCTAACGGCACCCTCCCCTTACCAAGGGGAGGGTTGGGGAGGGGTTATCTTGTACCTCACTGGAGTTGGAAACGCTATAGCTTGACTCTTTCTTTTGCCTTTTAACTTTTAACTTTTTACTTTTTACTTGGAATGGTATTTTTGATGCAATACGGTTCAGTTAGAGCTAAAAATCTGATTTGATGTAGGTTGGGTTGAGGAACGAAACCCAACCTACTATTATTCTTAACTGAACCGTATTGATTTTTGATGTGCAAGAAGTGGGAAAGTTATCCAAGAATGAAGCTTTGAGTTGATGATTACCGAACGAAACACCTGCGTTTTTGTAACGTGGTATGACAATATTATTATTCATCCCTAGCGATCGCTCAAACAGATTGCTGGGGATTTGTTATTATCCCCAGAAGGGGATAATAACAAGATAAAATAAAGAAACTGTGGCTCAAACAATACCATGCCTCGACGTTCTCAAAAAAAGCCAAATATCCCTCCATCTCAGCTTACATGGTCGCCGGACACAGAGTTAATCGGCTTGGAATTTGAGTTAGTCCCAGAAAAAGATTGTGGCCTTTTCCCTCAGTACACTATTGGACTCCACGCCTGGTTTCTTGAACAAGTGCGTTCCACAAACCCAGAACTTTCTGCTTACCTCCATGATGGCGAGTCAGAGAAACCTTTTACTATCTCTGCTTTAAATGGAGAGATTACCAGTAGTGGCAGACAAATACAATTATCTGCAAACACCTCCTATCGTTGGTATGTCACAGCTTTATCTAGTCGAGTGCAACAGTGGATGGTGCAATGGGTCGAAAATTTGCCAGAGATGCTTGACTTAAGAAATGCACCTTTGCAGATTCGTTCTGTAAGTATTGCCCATTCTCCCACGACTTATGCCCAACTGTTAGAATCTGAACACGCAGAGACAGTCACTTTAAAATTTCTTAGTCCCACAAGTTTTCGCCGTAAAGGTCATCACTTCCCCCTACCAGTACCAATGAACGTATTTCATAGCTACCTGCGTCGCTGGAATGACTTTTCGGGAACGTCTGTTGACCAAGATGCTTTTCTGGCTTGGGTTGATGACCATGTATTGATTACCCGTTGCCAATTAACAACCGCGAAGGTACTGGTGGGAAAAAAAGGCGCAGTCACAGGATTTACTGGCGCTATTGAGTTCACTTTAGCTAAAGATGCCGCCAAACAGTCAGAATTTGAGCAGTTATTTTTTGCTTTAGGAAAACTTGCACCTTACTGCGGTACTGGTCACAAAACTACCTTTGGTTTGGGACAAACACGGTTGGGTTGGTCATCTCAAGCTATCCAAGATTTACCTGATGTGCAAACTGTTTTGGCAAAACGCATTGAAGATTTAACGGAGATATTTAAAGCAAAACGCAAGCGAACAGGAGGAGAACGGGCAGATGAAATAGCCGCAAAATGGGCAACAATCTTAGCAAGGCGGGAAATGGGTGAGTCGTTGCAAGTGGTAGCAGAAGATTTGGGGATGCCTTATGAAACGGTAAAGACTTATGTCAAATTGGCACGACGCGCTTTGAAGAGTGAGGAGTAGTCTGGTATACTCTTGCTTAATCAAGCGGAACCTTTGTGGTTTTAAATTCATTACCCCTGACGGGGATGATAAGGTAGTTATCTGATTTGGTGAAACTAGGAGTAGGTTGTGCGAGCGCTTTTAGAGGTTGTTTTAAAAGTATTTAGCTGTGACTTTAAGCACTAACTGATCCCCTTGAGCCTCCCCTTAAAAAGGCTACCGTGTACACACAAGTCTTATAAAGTTGCCTAGTAGTGTTTTGATCCCCCCTAACCCCCCTTCAAAAGGGGGGAATTTTTCTTCAAGTCCCCTTTTTTAAGGGGGATTTAGGGGGATCAGATGATTTGTGTGTACACCGTAGCCTAAAAAAGGGGGGAAAATAGTTCAAAGTCCCACTTTTTAAGGGGAGCCACTGCGTTGCGGTGAGACCAGTGCTGAAGGAGGGAAACCCTCCGTAGGCAACTGGCGAACCCGTTAGCGCTGCGTTAGCGAGTCCTCGAGCGTCAGGGGGTTCCCACCGTTGTAGCAAGTGGCGGGGATTTAGGGGGATCTAAAATGTTTTGCTACCCACCAGTGGACTTTTAAAACATCCTCTTAGTTAAGGTTGAGATGAATTGTGCGATCGCGCATGATTAAATAAGGAAATAATCCTGTAAACAAAATATCTATGGATTGGCTACCTCCAATTGATTTATCACACCTTTGGGATTTGCTTATTGCCCAGACTCCAACTCCTACAGCCACACCTTCACCAGTATTAACTCCTGCGAAAAACCTCAATGATATTGAACTACTCAAAAGCCAGTTAGAATTTCTCAAAGCTACAAATGGTCAATTAGGTGAAAGCTTTAACAAATTTGTTGCAGCAATGCAATTTACCTTAGTAGTATTTGCTTTTTTGGGTGGATTTTTAGCTTTTGCTGTGGGTAAAAACTTAGATGATGCGAAAAAATTAGCCAGTCAATTAATTAACCGAGAAGTAGAAAATAAAATTACAGATTTAGTTCAGTCTGAAGTTGAAAGTGTCAAGCGTTCTTTACAGCGCGAAAGGGTAATTGGAACAACTGTTGTAGATTATTATTTACCGAGTGATGATACAACAGAACCCGACGATTGTAAGCTGTTGCGAACTAGAGGTTTTGCTAAAGTCAGGTTTTGGAATCAAAAGAGGAAGCCTAAGAAGCCTGTTGGAGATATTTTCGTCTTAGATTTTATCAATTCTAAGCTACTTGAAGGACAGGATTTTATTGGATTATCTAAAGATGATGCGGAAAATAAGCGGGAAGAAAAAGTAAAAAATCAGATTGACTTAGCATTAAACTTGCTAGATAAAACAACTGTTTTAGTGATTTATATTGATGGTTTTTCTAAAGAAGTTAAAAATTTAGCAACACGGGTTGATTATTATTATGTTGCGGCAAATACTTCTATAACTTTAATTGGGATTGTTGCAGATTCAGCCTATGTAGCACAGGGGCAACATAATTTATGAGAAGAATTCAGAACTCAGGAGTCAGAATTCAGCATGAATTCTGTACAAGTGGGTAATGAATATTGGTTAAAAGCGAGTGGAATGGTGGGCGAAAAAAATTAAAATATTCTCGCCTTAAAACTAATGCCCTTTATGGGTAGAGTATTCTGAATTCTGTATTCTGACTCCTGTTTTATAAATGATACAAATATAGGTGTAAAATTCTGTACAACAGATTCAAAGCATTTTTTCTAAGAATTTTTGCGCCCTCTCACATTGAGGATTTTGAAAAAATTTATAGGGAGTAGTATCTTCTGCTAAAATACCTTGATCGAGAAACATAATTCGACTAGCAACTTCTCTGGCAAATCCCATTTCATGGGTAACAATTGCCATTGTGATGCCTGTTTGGGCTAAAGCTTGCATCACCAACAACACATCTTTGACCATTTCTGGATCTAAAGCTGATGTGGGTTCATCAAATAAAATCATCTCTGGTTCCATTGCCAAAGCACGGGCGATCGCTACACGTTGTTTCTGTCCACCTGATAATTTAGATGGGTAAACATCTGCTTTTTCTTCTAACCCGACTTTTGTTAGTAATTCTAATCCCTTTTGTTGAGCTAACCTATGATTAACTCCTTTGACTTTGATAGGTGCATAAGTTACATTTTCCAACACCGTCATGTGAGGAAACAGATTAAAGTGCTGAAACACCATCACTAATTTTTGCCGCACTTGAGCAATATTCACCTTGGGATTGGTGATTTCTTCTGTGTGAAAATATATTTTACCTTTACTGGGTTTTTCTAGTAAGTTGAGACATCGCAGAAACGTAGATTTACCACTACCAGAAGGGCCAAGAATCGCTACTACTTCTCCTGGGTGAATTGCCGTAGAAATATTTTTGAGTACATCTAAATGTCCAAAAGATTTACACAAATATTCTGTCCGAATTATGACTTCACTCACTTTGTCTCAACCTCCGTTCTAAAACTGATGCACTTTTAGTCAATCCCATAACTAAAACATAGTAAATTAAGCCAGCAAATAGCAGAGGTTCAAAATAAATGTATTTATTTGCACCGACAATTTGAGCGCTGCGTAAGATTTCGACTACACCAATTGTGGAAACTAAAGCTGAATCTTTTAATAATCCAATCGTTTCATTGACCAAGGCCGGCAAAATATTTTTCAATGCTTGAGGTAAAATTATATCCCACATCATCAATCTGTAAGGCACACCCATCGACATCGCCGCCTCAGTTTGACCTTTATCTACAGCTTGAATTCCACCCCGGATGGTTTCAGACATATATGCACCAGAGTTGAGGGTAAAGGTTAGTACCCCAGCTTCTAATGCAGAGATGTCATAACCTGTTAATTGCGGTGTGGCGTAGTAAACTAAAGCCAACTGTAACAAAAGCGGTGTCCCGCGAAATACAGAGGTGTAAGCATTAGCAACCCAAACCAGGGGTTTGATTCCGGTAATTTTGCATAGGGATAGAACTGTTCCCCAAATTAACCCTAGAAATACTGATAATAACGTAAACAACAATGTGAGAGGGATGCCTTTGAGGATAAAGGGGATGTCTGGAAGAATTCGTGTAAAGTCGAGATTTAGTCCGCCTTTAGCAGTAGGAGTTGAGGTAGTTTTCGTAGCGGTAGTTTGGGAAAACCATTTAGTTGCTAATTTTTGGAGTTCACCTTTATCTTTCATTTGTTGGAGAACTTTGTTAAATGGTTCTACCAACTGGGAACCTTTGGGAAATGCGATCGCTGATCCACTAGCTTCTTGTGAAGGAATAACGGTAAACTCTAATTCTGGGTTAGCTTGAGCAAATCCCTTAGCGACGGTATCCTCAACAATTGCCCCATCAATTCGCCCTGATTTAATTTCTTGTATTACTTCCGGTACTCTATTAAGTTGCTTTAGCTGAATTCCTGGAACTTTGGCGCTGATTTTTTTAGCATTTTGCTCTTGGATAGTTCCTAATTGTACCCCGATTTTCTTGCCTGCTAAATCTTGAATTTGTTTGAGATTACTAGTTTTGGGTGCAACTATAGTATCTTTAGCTTCGTAATAAATAATTGAAAAATCAACATTTTTTTGACGTTCTGGTGTTGGTGTCATTCCAGCCATGACAAAATCAGCCCGATTTGCTTGGAGTGCGGGAATTAAACCATTAAAATCAGACTCCATAATTTGGAGTTTAAATCCTAGTTCTTTAGCTAAAGTATTGGCTATATCAACATCAAAACCAACAATTTTACGCTCTCCCCCCTGAGTATCATAAAACTCATAAGGAGGATAATCTGGTGAAGTGATCATAGTGAGTGTGTCTTTGCCCACAGATGAGGCTGCTTGTAACGAATGGCTATTACCTGTAATAATGCAGATTGTTAGCGTTGCTGCAAATAGCATCGGCAATAGCCATAATTTTCTTTTTTTCATGGTGTCTATGAGTAGCAAATAACAATCATTATTGCTAGTACCGAGCCGATATCAGCTCCTGCCCAGATTGTTTGTTACAAATTAAAAAACTATGAGCTTTAAACTTCAAGCTTTGCAACTTCCTACTCTCCAAAAAGGCTCAGAAGGGCTGGTGGTAACTGCTTGGCAACAATTTTTGTTAGATAATAACTTTCCGGTTGCGGCTATTGATGGAGATTTTGGCAATATTACTTATCAGGCGACTCGGAAATATCAAACTAGTAATGCTTTGACAGCAACAGGAATTGTCGATACTAATACTTATAAAAAAGCTCTAGAGCAAGGTTTTGCTATTTATAATAATGCTGGGAAAAGATTATTAGCTTATTTAAATTTTGAAGATAATCAAGTTAAAGACTTGCAACAAAGTCTAAATGCGATCGCTACTTTAAATCCCAAGTTAGTAGTTGATGGCGATTTTGGCCCCAATAGTACCAAAGGATTAGCTGAAGCTTACAAAAAAAGAGATGTTCGTCCTGTTTTGGTTTCTCGCCATACCAAAGGATTAGCCATTGATTGGGAAATTACTTGGACAGGAACCTTAAATATCAAAAATGCTAGTGGAACTATTGTTAGTATTAATCAGCCACAAACTAGCTATGAAAATCCTACCATATGGCAGGTAGGTCGTTCCTATGGTGTCATAAAATTAACTAGCGATCGCCCCCACTGGTCTAATGATGGACATTAAACAAGGTAGTTTGTAAATTACAAGATAATTCAAAAACTTGCGCTCAGATAAATTGTTTTAAGCTAGAAGCTGTTTTTTCGGGATTTCCAGAAAACGGAAACACTAAAATACTCTTTATATTGGGATTATTAACTAACCCTTTTAAACGACTAAATTGACTGTCTGTAATTGCAATTCCAGCGTATTTTTGGGCATAATTTAATTCCTCACCAAAATTACTATCATTGTAAGCTTGAATAAATACCCGATCCACGCCCCAATTTTCCCAGTCAGCTGCAAAATATTTTTTCGCCCAATACGGATTATGGTGACAAATATCAAAACTCACTGAGCCATTAGCTTTTTTCATGGAGCTTGTCATTTGTTGTACAAACTTAGTTAAATTAGCAGTTCGATCAACTTTTCCAGGTAATTCAGCATAATAGCCTAGATAATCATCCCATTGAACTGCATCAATATTAGGGTATTTCTTGACAAACTCTACTAAGACATCTTTAAAGAAAGTAGCAATTTCAGGGTTTTCTACATCAAGTACATAATGGTCAATTCCAGAGTAGGTTTTATCCACTCCTGGCACAATCCACTTTTTGGCAACTGCTAAATCAAAAATCGGACTATTTTGGTCTATTTTAATCCCTTTTTCAAAGTAAGCATGAACTTGCATTCCTTGTTTATGTGCTTCATCAACTAGCCAATTTAACCATTGTTCTTGAAACTGATTTAGGCAACTATTATACCCTAGAGTTTGCTGCATAACATCACTTTTGTACATCGTACAACCATTTCCCCAAACACCCTGAATAATCGTATTGATTCCTTGAGAGTGATAGTAGCGAACCCTTTCGCGAATCGTTTGTTCATCAGCATTATTTGTAGCTTGATAGCGAGTTAAATAAATTCCTTTAATTACTTTTTTCTCCCAAGGAGTTGGAGCTAATTGAGGTTTTTGTTGTTGTATTGTTGTGCCTGTGGCTTCATTCTTTTTAGTAGCTAAATTTGGCGGTTTAGATAAAGAGTCAGTCGGTGTAGAAGCAGCAGTTGGGATGGGAATTGGTGAAGCAATGGGAGTCTGGTTAAGAATAGGAATAGTTATTTGCTCATTCTTAGGTAAAAATTTGCTGATAATATCTAAACTATCTTTTTGGCTGAACCACCAGTAACCACCTCCTAAGACAGCTATGATTACAGATAATGGAATATTTAAGCATCCACATCCATTTGGCTCTTTTTTTTGACGTGACATATTAATCTAAAGTCTATTATTTAATCTTGCTTTATCTATACATATTGCTACCAATCTATATCTACATTTTCCAGATATAGGACTCTTATTTGATTTTTGAAATATACGTAGCAAAAAAATGTAGGTTGGGTTGACGTAAGGAAACCCAACATTAATCTTGGTGTTGGGTTTCGTTCCTCAAACGCCACTCGCGTGATTGCCGGGGAACCCTTCCACAGCGGTGGCTCCCCAACCTACATCTAAATTTATCAAAGTCCTTAGAAATAAGGGTTTTTGGTTTTTCTCTGCTGAAAGTGACAAAAGAGGCGTAATATTTACTAATTCAGCAACACTGGTCAATTTCTGATATTGAGAGCTTGTCCCTGAACTGTTGAAGCAGAGGGAACATTTAGTAAACTGTTGATAGTTGGGGCTATATCGATATTGCGAATTGTACCGATATTGCCACGACGTTTGATGTCAGGGCCAGCGGCATAAAAAATGGCACTGAGATTAGGTATGGTGGGATCGTAGCCATGCGCCCCATAGAAATTAGGCACAGAAAAAACGGAATTATCAGTGTCTCCTAAACGAGTTACAACCGGATTTTGTGTGCCGTCAAAATTATATCCCTCGCGCATGATTGCAAAGACATCACCAGTATCCTGCCCAACAAATTCGCTTGTAGTCAATCCAAATTTGGGATCATTCAAATCAGCAGATAACGGACGAGGGTATATCTTGTCAAAAATGGTTCGTTGTCTTCCCCGGACGTAGTTAGGATTGGTATCTACCAATTCTCGCAAAGCAATGATGATTTGTCGTTGTAAAGTTGCATATTCAGCGCGAGTAACAACGCCGTTGGGTTCACGTCCTTGAAGATTAATATAAATATTGACGGCTGGCCCTGATGTTACGGCTCGGACTTTAGTTGAGTCAAAACCTCTACGGCTCAGGTAGTTGTTGAGGTTAACTGCTGTGTGGAAAGCAGAAAAGCCGTGATCGGAAACAACGAGGATGTTACTATTGGGTCTACCTTGGCGATTTGTACCGACTGCGTTAATAATGCGCTGTACAGCTCTATTAGCAGCCCGATAACCAGTCTGTACATAGGTTCTGTATCGAGCGACTTTAGCTCGGTCTTGTCCTGCGCCAATTGTAGATGGATTTGTCGGGTCACTGGGCTGACGGCGGTCTGTTAACAGAAACTGGTGTTCTGAGCCATCTGGTTGTTCAATATAAACTAAGACTAAATCTGCATTGGGGTTTTGGTTAATTGCTCTCAATGCCAGTCGAGTTTGATAGTCTACAAAAAGTTGAACTTGGTCTTCGTAAATAGCTTCTAGTTCAAGGTCGGGAAAAGTTGTAAATCCAGGGCTAAGGCGTTCTGTAATCCGAAAATCAGGCTGGGGAGACCAGAAGCCAACATTACTGAGGATATCATCAACAGTAGTTTGCACTGCTGGATTTCGCGGAATCGCATTAGCAGAATAACGGGCGATGCGTACAGTACTTAGGTCTGGAGCGAGATTGCTGACGTAAAATGCAGTTCCTGCTTGATTGGAACTACCTTCTAGGTAAAATAAACTAGATTGACGATCGCTCACTCTCACATAGGCAGGGCCAGTTGCAGGTAAACTAAAAGGCCCGGCAGGAATGCCAATCTGAGCATCAAAAAAAACTAACGTATCATAGTTAGTGCGGCGATCGTTGGTTGTGTCGAGTGCCGCAACTTGGATATCATAGCTGATACCACCAACAGTAAAGCGATCGTCTAAACTAGCTTGCTGGATGGGGCTGTAGGAAATTCTTCCTGCATTGTTGAGTTGAGTAACTATTTGGCTAGAAGCTGAACTAAAGTTAGCCGCAGTTAAACTAAAACCTCTCGCACCTACCCCAGCAAAAGCACCAAAGGGAACTGTGTAAGATACAGTTCTTCTGCTTGCAGGTTGAATAATTGGGCTATTAGCTAAACCTGGTACACGGACATCAACTCCATCTGCGCCGGGAAATGTAGCTGCTACCACTTGCTTACCATTTCGCTGGAGTCCAATCCATACTGGTTCAGCTGTAGGTTGTACACTAGGAGCCGGGCCAATTGTTGAATAACCACCAATAGGAGCGCCAAAACCACTAATATTAGAAGCAAATGGACTGGCAACCAAGTGGAAGGTGTTAGCGTTAATATCATTGCGAGCAGCGGTTGAACCTGTACCAATTGCAACATGACAAGCCGCAGTTAAAGATGCGCTACAAGTTATGTTTCGCTCTGCGTAAACGCCTTCCCTTCTCAGTAATCCCAATCCTTTTCTTCGACTCAGCACACCTGCTTTGAGATATTCTTCAACAAAATCTGGTGTTGCACCATCTAGGGAAATCAAAATCACTTTAGGGCGTGGTGTGTTGGCTACTGGTTGAGTGGCTATGGCATGTACAGTTAAGCTGAAGAAAAAAGTCACCAGCACCACAAGAGATAGGCGCAAGAGTAACTGATTTCTCAAAGTTTGCCATAGCGATCGCAATGCTTGATTTATTCCATAAAATTTTAAATATCTGCTCACTTGTCCTCCGTTAGTACAAGACCGTAACTTGACTGTGATGATTGATAGTCAGTTTATTTACGGCATATTAACGAAAGACTATGAAAATCTTAAGTAGAGCAGTCTTGACAATTTGTTGTTCTTAACCTTTTACTAACGCAGGTTTCGAGAATATGGCAGCAAATCCTGGTTTTCAAGTCTAAATCAAATTTCTGACTCGTAATCAAAAAATCTTAAGTAGAATAAAGTCCTTCGTCTTCTGGTGCGTAACCTTGTAAAAAGGCATCATGGTAACGAGTATCTACAGGAAGTTTTGCTTTTTTTTGGATGGTAATTACCCAACTTCTTGCACCTATGCTTTCGAGTAATGATTCTGGGAGATGTAATTTTTCTCCTGGTTCTAGTTCAATTTCGTAAGTCAGCGTAATTAGTTGCTGTTCCATACTAAAACAATTGAAAGGCTCAAATACCCAATTTCTCTAAACAGTCGAGTATCTCGTTGTTCACGAATGATTTACGACTTTTGGAATACTTTTGTATGGTCAGTGTAAAAATTTAACAAAAATGTAGGTAAATTTTTTTGACTTGTGTGTACACGATCAGCAAAGTGTAGAAAAGAAAAGGGAAACTGGAAAATGAGCAACAACTTGGTAGAATCCTACTAGCCGTTCATGAGAGATGGAGAAAAGGGTACAGGAACATGGCGACTCAAAGACGCTTAGGTGTTCTTTTTGCTGCTGTGTTTCACCCTTCACCAAAGTTTGCCCTGGCAATTTTCCAGTTATCCGCTCCCAATTTTAAAGTTTTGCGACAATTTTCTAATGACAACAGCAATTTCTGATCAAAATACTGCCGATTTAGCCGCTGATGATTATGTCGTTATTGGCTTGGCAACCTGCTTTATTAAAGAAGATGGGGAAGTTTATCAAGTGGAAGTGGTAGAACCAATTCCCTCTGCGTCTTTAGAAGCATTAATGAAAGATATTCCGACTTCCTACAAATTAGCTTGTGCGACAACTTTGGGCGCAGTGTTGGATGGTGATACACCATTATTACCTGAAGGTTTTCCTGCATCGGCACAATTTGGGGAAGAATTCGCCCAACGAGTGTTTGCTGCGGCGCGTACTTATAAACGCAGCGAAAACAGCAAAAATTTGATTCCTTTGGGTACAAGTTACACTGATTTCAAGTATTCTACTGAACGTAAACGGGTGTTAAATGCTGCCAGAGTTGTCACGAAAGAAGACAATGTGAAACAGCATTCACATACACACAAGGTTCTTTAAATACAAGTAATTATGCTAAAACTTTACGGTGGTGCTTTTAGTCGGGCGGCGATCGCAAAATGGTATCTAGAAGAACTACAACTTCCCTATGAGTTTGTCCAGCTAGATATGCAAGCAGGCGAACACCGTCAGCCGGAATATTTGCAGATTAACCCGATGGGTAAAGTTCCGGCAATCGTTGATGGCGATTTTCAGCTTTGGGAATCTGGAGCAATTTTGCTGTATTTGAATGAAAAGTATGGCAAATCTTCTGTTTCACCAGTGGAACGGGCAAAAATATATCAATGGGTGTTGTTTGCTAACTCTACTCTGTCAGCAGGAATTTTTACAGAATCAGTTAGAGAAAGAGAAGTACCCAGGTTGTTAACTCCGCTGAATGAGATTTTCCAGAAACAACATTTCATACTGGGTGATGAATTTACTGTTGCTGATGTGGCAGTGGCATCGATTCTATACTATATGCCCACAATGCTAAAAATCGATCTGAGCGCCTACCCAGCCGTTTTGGAATACATTCAAAGAATATCTGAACGCCCCGCATTTAAAAAAGGTGTTACGGGACAAGCTTAAGTAAAAGGTAAAAAGTAAAAAGTAAAAGGTAAAAAGTAAAAAGTAAAAAGATAATCCTCATAAATAAATTTAAGATTTAGGGGATTTAGACAATTTCTCCTTCTTTTGCCTTTTAACTTTTGAACATGAATTCGATGAACCTCTCCCCAACCCCTCTGTCTTGAAAAGTTCTGAGCGGAGGAAGCCTCCGCTCAGACTTTTCGCTCCGACGCGGAGAGGGGCTGAAATATCATTAGTTATTCATGCAAAATTAAGCTTTCAAAGCCTCTCTCCTGGTAGGGGAGAGGTTTGGAGAGGGGTTTTAAAATTTGTCAAACTTACGTTAACTGTGTACTTTTGCCTTTTAACTTTTTTACTTTTACCTTTTTAGCCTGTAATTTTAGCTAGTGCTTTGTCCACAGCTTGCAAAGCTTGGTCAACTTCAGCCTGACTCACAATTAATGGTGGGACAAAGCGCACAACTTTTGGCCCAGCGGGGACAAGTAATAAACCTTCAGCAATGGCTGCGTTGACGACATCACCAGCGGTTAGTGCAACGTCTGCTGACAACTCCATGCCGTTGATTAAGCCCCAACCCCGAACATCAGAAATATAATTAGGATACTTAAGGGCGATCGCTTTTAATCCAGCACGCAGTTGTTCTCCCCTTTCCTGCACATTCTGCAAAATATTCTCTCGTTCTAAGGTTTGGCACACACTCAGCGCTACACCACAAACAAAAGGATTCCCACCAAAAGTACTGGCGTGTTCTCCTGGTTGAAAAACATCACAGAATTTTTTACTCATCATTGCGCCAATTGGGATACCACCGCCCAAACCTTTGGCGCTGGTAAAAATATCCGGTTCGACACCGAGATGTTCGTAACCCCATAAATTACCACTGCGCCCCATCCCAACTTGCACTTCATCAAAAATCAATAAAATGCCAGTTTCATCACAAATCTGCCGCAGTTTTTGGAAGTAAGCCACATCACCGGGACGCACGCCACCTTCACCTTGCAATGGTTCGATTAAAATCGCCGCAACCTGATAATCACCTTCATCTAACTCACTAATGGCTGCTTCAATCGCCGAAATATCGTTGTAAGGTACGTAATAGAAACCAGGAACCAAGGGATCAAAGTATTTTTGATACTTGGGTTGTCCGGTAGCGGTAATCGTTGCCAAAGTCCGCCCGTGGAAACTGGCATTAGCCGTTAAAATAATTGGCTTTTCTATGTCTAGAACTGTATGGGCATATTTACGAGCTAATTTAATCGCCGCTTCATTAGCCTCGGCTCCAGAGTTACAGAAAAATACGCGATCGGCACAAGAATGTTGGATAATCCATTTGGCTAATTCCCCTTGTTCGGGAATGTAGTACAAATTAGAAACATGATGCAGCTTCTGAATTTGGCGTGTCACAGCTTCAACCATTGCTGGGTGGGCGTGTCCTAGTGTGCAAGTGGCAATCCCCGCCACAAAATCTAGATATTCCTGCCCCTGTGTATCCCAAACTCGGCATCCTGCACCCCGTTCCAGGGCTAAAGGAAACCGACCATAAGTTGACATCACGGCTTCGTTAAAGCTATCCGGATCAAAAGGAATAGATGACACTGAACCTGATGCTGGGGGGATGCTGGCTTCTTCAACTAGAGTTTGTAAGCTCACTACCGCTCCTCCTGAAAATTTTTCATCATACATTCACTTACTAGTTTCCTCGAAATTGTTAAAAATTTCTTGTGATTGATCGCAGATCGTACTTTTCTTTTAGGCTAACGCTTAAATATCCTTAAACGCAAAACACTGGTGAAAAATAACTTTGTATTCCACTCTTGAGAGAAAATATCAACGTATTCAAAAAGAGCTAATGGCAGGAGCGATCGCCCTTGGGGGTGTGTTCCTGATTGGCACTTTATGGTACAGATTAGTTGAGGGATGGTCATGGGAAGATGCAGCTTACATGACAGTAATTACCTTGGCTACTGTGGGATACGGAGAAACACACCCACTCGGTAGCCGCGGACGCTTGTTTACCATTGCCCTGATTTTATTGGGCGTAGTCAATATTGGTTACATCGTCAACAGATTTACAGAAGCAATTATTGAAGGTTATTTTCAAGAAGGAATTCGGCTACGACAACAGAGGCGCTTAATGGAATCCTTGACAGGACATTATATTATTTGTGGATTTAGTCGCACTGGTCGGCAAATTGCCAGAGAATTTCGCGCCGAAGGTGTACCATTTGTCATCATAGATTCGGAGATTGAGTCTGTCCAAAGAGCGCAGATGGAAGGTTACGTAGTATACCAAGGTGATGCAACTCTAGATGATACACTGCTGCATGTTGGTATTGACAGAGCGATTTGTATAGTTGCCGCCCTACCTTCTGACGCTGAAAATTTATACACAGTATTATCTGCAAAAACATTAAATCCAGACATTCGGGCGATCGCTCGTGCTAGTACAGAAGAAGCATTACAAAAATTACAGCGTGGCGGTGCAGATGCCGTAATTTCACCGTATATTACAGGTGGTAAGCGGATGGCGGCAGCCGCCCTGAGACCGCAAGTATTAGATTTTGTCGATGGGATTCTTTCGGGTACAGACCGTCAGTTATATATGGAAGAATTTTTACTTGATCCCGCCATATCTCCCATTGTCGGACAAACATTGCAAAAAGCCAAACTGCGATCGCAAACTGGCGCATTAGTCCTAGCAATTCGCCGTGCTGATGGCAATCTTATCGGCGGCCCCACTGGCGACACAATCTTAATGTCAGGAGATACCCTGATTTGTATGGGGACAGCAGAACAGTTGCGGAGTCTGAATCAAGTTCTCGTCCCGATAGGTTCTCAAAAATTACGCAAGCCAAAAAATCAGTAATAGGTGATAGGGGACAGGTGACAGAAATAGTTACGTTTTTTATTTGACACTTCTTTGAACAAAGAGCGATCGCTCTTTTCTCCTCCTAAACTGCTATCCTTGCAACAATAGTAGGTAGTTATATAAATTTACTCCTGCCTCCGGTTGGTGAGCGTAGCCGAACCACTGCCTTCTGCCTCCTACAGAGTCATCTACCTGAAACCTTATGCTTACCCAAGATAAACAACAACGGAATTGGCAACCTATTATCAAAGCATTTGAGGCTGTCCTTGGTAAAAATGGTGTAATTCAACGCCGTGAAGAATTGATTACCTATGAGTGCGATGGTTTGACTAGCTATCGTCAACGTCCGGCTGTAGCTGTATTACCAAGAACAACAGAACAAGTCGCTGCGGTAGTAAAAATATGTAGTCAATATTCTGCCCCTTTCATTGCACGCGGTTCCGGTACAGGATTATCTGGTGGTGCTTTACCATTAGAAGATTCTGTATTGATTGTCACCTCATTAATGCGACAAATCCTCAGCGTTGATTTAGAAAACCAGCGCATAGTTGTACAGCCAGGAGTAATTAATAGTTGGGTAACGCAAACAGTTAGCGGTGCAGGATTTTATTATGCACCAGATCCTTCCAGTCAAATTATCTGTTCCATTGGCGGCAACGTTGCCGAGAACTCTGGTGGAGTGCATTGTTTGAAATACGGTGTCACCACCAATCACGTTTTAGGATTAAAAATTGTCACACCGAAAGGAGAAATAGTCGATTTAGGCGGACAAATCCCAGAAACACCTGGTTATGATTTAACAGGTATATTTGTCGGTTCGGAAGGTACATTAGGAATTGCCACAGAAATTACTCTGAGAATTCTCAAAAGTGCCGAATCAATTTGTGTATTATTAGCAGACTTTACTAGCATAGAAGCTGCCGGGGCAAGTGTTTCTGATATCATCAGTGCCGGGATAATTCCTGGTGGTATGGAAATGATGGATAACCTCAGCATCAATGCTGTAGAAGATGTTGTGGCAACTAATTGTTATCCGCGAGATGCTACAGCTATTTTGCTAGTAGAAATTGATGGTTTAGAAGTAGAAGTTGCAGTACTTAAACAAAGAATTACCGAAATTTGTCAACAAAATGGAGCGCGAAATGTAACTGCGGCTACAGACCCAGAAACCCGCTTAAAATTGTGGAAAGGACGCAAAGCTGCCTTTGCTGCCGCTGGACATTTAAGCCCAGATTATTATGTGCAAGACGGCGTAATTCCTCGAACTCAATTGCCTTATGTTTTGCAAGAAATTGAAAACTTAAGTCAACAATATGGCTATAAAATTGCTAACGTCTTTCATGCTGGTGATGGTAATCTTCATCCTTTAGTGCTTTATGATAATTCTGTCCCTGGTGCATTAGAAAAAGTCGAAGAATTAGGCGGAGAAATTCTTAAGCTTTGTGTGAAAGTTGGTGGTAGTCTTTCTGGTGAACATGGCATTGGCTCAGATAAAAAGTGCTATATGCCAGAAATGTTTAATAGCGTCGATTTAGAAACAATGCAATGGGTAAGACAAGTATTTAATCCCCAAGGTTTAGCTAATCCTGATAAAATATTCCCCACACCTCGAACTTGTGGCGAAGCCGCAAATGCTATAAGTCACAAGCAGTTTGAAGGTGTGGAAAGATATTAAGTAACCTAGAAATGCGCGGATGGGTAGGTGTAGAAAATCAAGCTTAAAGAAAAATCGCTGTATTCCTCTCAGTACAAGGTTTTGCAGAAAAATTAAATTAAAACTGTCCGCGCACATTACCCAGTCTAGATTTCAGCCATTACTCTTAAATCAACTGACGTTTTCCAGTGTTATAATTATTCCATCCGCGAAACTGAACCTCGAAAACCAAATATAGACCGCTTTTCCGGCATCCGCAGTTGAAATTTCACTTAATCCCTATTAGGGATTGAAACCCAAAAAATCGCTGCTTTGTTAGGGCAGATGAAAGTTGAAATTTCACTTAATCCCTATTAGGGATTGAAACGCGTTCATTTAATTTCAAAAACGGTCTAACTGCATCATCGGGTTGAAATTTCACTTAATCCCTATTAGGGATTGAAACTGGCTGGAGTGCTGAGAATATGCCAACGCTCATCCAGGGTTGAAATTTCACTTAATCCCTATTAGGGATTGAAACCTAGATGCTCGTGGATAATCTTAGAAAGATACTGAGCAGTTGAAATTTCACTTAATCCCTATTAGGGATTGAAACGATAACTTCTCCTACACCATACCTTCCTATTGCTGTTGTTGAAATTTCACTTAATCCCTATTAGGGATTGAAACATATTTGCTGGTACAAAACAAAATGGTATTGGTTAGGTTGAAATTTCACTTAATCCCTATTAGGGATTGAAACCTTCAATGGCAGCAATGCGCTGTTCAAGCGCTTTGAGTTGAAATTTCACTTAATCCCTATTAGGGATTGAAACAAAAATTCTAGGCATTTAAGCCACGTTACCAGACTTTAAAGTTGAAATTTCACTTAATCCCTATTAGGGATTGAAACTGGCATTACAAACAAGGCACATTACCAGTAGCAGGTTGAAATTTCACTTAATCCCTATTAGGGATTGAAACTCAAAAATTGCAAAATGCTGGAATATGATATGTGGAAGTTGAAATTTCACTTAATCCCTATTAGGGATTGAAACTTTTGAGAGTATTTAGCCTAAGAGAATCACCCCAACGTTGAAATTTCACTTAATCCCTATTAGGGATTGAAACACCCTACCCGATCAAGAGCCATTTGAGGCGGGGACGGTTGAAATTTCACTTAATCCCTATTAGGGATTGAAACCTTTAGTTAGAGGTACTTGCTTGCTTAATTGCTGGTTGAAATTTCACTTAATCCCTATTAGGGATTGAAACGCGATTGATTTAGGATGCAATGATGCAATTGCTTGGTTGAAATTTCACTTAATCCCTATTAGGGATTGAAACATAATAGCCCCCGCTTCGCTGGCAGGGGCAAAAAGTTGAAATTTCACTTAATCCCTATCAGGGATTGAAACTGCATCTTCCAACCATGAGGAGTTAAGCTGCCAAGGTTGGGACGGTCTACTACTTCTCTTAAGATACAAGATTGAGTTGAGGTATGAAACCCAATATCCAAAGAACTTGGCATTGTTGGGTTTCACTTCGTTCCACCCAACCTACCTTTATTTTTCTTCTCTAATTTTCCTCCGTTTTTAAGGGGGCTAGAGAGGATCAATCAGTACTTAAACTCACAGACAAATACTTTACAAACAACTCTTTAGAGCAAGTCAGGAATCAAATAAGATTGCTATACTCCTGAAGATGCTAATTTATTTTGTAGTTATAAATGTTCTTTTAAAACGCAGTCAAACCCACTAATGCATCGGTTGGCTAAACATTGGATTATTTACTTAATATCTTTAGAATTTATACTTTGTTTAACAGTATTTTCTCTACCTTCTTTCTCATTTTATTCTCGACCAAATAGCCAACAAATCATCACAGAAATTCGTGGCGTTTGGCTAACTAATGTCGCTAGTGGTGTTCTATATGTGCCTTGGGGAATTGACCGCGCTATAAATCAATTATCAGCGCTGCATTTTAATACGATTTATCCTGTGGTTTGGAACCGGGGCAATACTTTTTACAAAAGTAAGGTTACGAAAAATATTAGCGGTGCAGAAGCGGAATCTGTACTTAATTTTATGCACGGCGGACAGGATGTTTTAACAAAGATAATTAAACTTGCTAAACCAAAAGGTATAACTGTTATTCCTTGGTTTGAATATGGTTTTATGACACCGCCAAATTCTCAGTTAGCCAAGCTTTATCCTGATTGGTTGACTATTGGGTACGAAGGTGTAAATTCTGTGAAAGAAATTTTGCCGGAAGAAGGTAACAATGGTGCAATTAGTAAGCAGGCTTGGCTGAATCCACTAAATCCCGAAGTTCAAGAGTTTATTTTAAATCTAATTCTAGAAGTGGTGAGCAATTACAATGTCGATGGCATTCAACTTGATGACCATTTTGGTATGCCAGTACAATTCGGTTACGATCGCTTCACTGTCCAACTCTACAAGCAAGAACATCAAGGCAAAAGTCCGCCTAGTGACCCGTTTAACTCAGAATGGATGCGTTGGCGTGCTAACAAAATTACTGCGTTCATGGGCAGAATATATCGCAGCATTAAAGAAGTTGAACCTAATGCTAAATTATCTCTGTCTCCTAACGCACAAGCGTTTGCTTATAAATACTATCTACAAGACTGGGCAACTTGGGTAAAAAACGGTTGGGTGGATGAGTTGGTGTTGCAAGTATATCGCCATAACAAAAGCAGTTTTAAAGCAGAACTGGAACAATCAGCAGTGAAATTAGCTCAAACTAAAATTCCGGTAGTGATTGGTATCTCTACAGGAACTTTGCAGAATCCAGTCAGAATGTCCCAAATTAAAGAACAAATTGATATGGTACGCGATCGCTCTTTTTCTGGCATCTCATTTTTTTATTGGGAAAGTTTGTGGGGTTACATCGCACCCGAAACACCCCAAAAACGGCGTAAGGCTTTCCAAGAACTGTTTAACGCCAAAGCCATCCGGCCATTACCAGTTGATGAAGAAGGTACAAGACTTAGGCTGTGATATCAAGTTCGGGTGATTACTTATAATAAAATCTATCAATGTAGGTTGGGTTGAACGGCAGTGAAACCCAACATAAATTTAGATAAGCGTGTTGGGTTTCGTTCCTCAACCCAACCTACAGATATTATAAGTGTTTAATCGGACATGATATGATGCTAATTTGTAATTCGTAATTCGTAATTGATATAGCAGTTATCGTTTGCATGAAATAGATTTTTTCACCTCACCCCCAACCCCTCCCTTTGGTAAGGAGAGAGGAGTGTTTGCGTCAGCAAATACGGGGTGAGGTGACGAGTGTATTGCATTCTCAGTGAGAATCGCTACATATCTCAACACCTAACAAATGACCAAGGACAAATGACAAATGACAATCTAATTTGAACTTTTTTTATTTGTCTCGCACTGTATAGTAATCTCTGCTGTACTGGCGAAATTCCATGTTCTTCTCATCTACTAAAACTCAATTTAGTTTTACATTGCAGTGGGTTATTGCTACTTTGGGCGGTTTTCTGGTGAGTTTATGCTGGATTGAAGTCGGGGAAAAGCCAGATGTGGGAGTGGCGCAAGCTTCTTTGGGAAGTTTAGCGATCGCATTTCCACAAAGTTTGATGATTCGCCATCATATCTTGTCTGGGCGCTGGCTGTTGGCTACTTTGTTGGCATGGGCGACAATCACCGCTATGGGTGTGGGTGGTATCGGTTGGATTGTCCCTAGTACGCAAATTTTTCCCCTGAGACTGCTTTGGGGTACAACTTTAGGTACAATTGGCGGCTTTGTGATTGGATTAGCACAATGGACAGCCATCCGTAAGTCTGTAGCTTTGTCATGGCAATGGATATTCATCAGTGCCATAAGTTGGGCGATCGCAGTACCCATCGGTTCAATTGTGGGGATAGTTTTACTGCTTTTAACAAAGTTATTTTTAGGTGAAGTTATCGGATTAGCTATTACTTGGCTGATGGTGGCAATCTTAACGGGACTTAACGCTTACCGACTATTGCGTTAACGAAGGCAGGAGGCAGAAGGCCATTTTTGTCACGAGGATTTATACCCCGTTCCAAAAACTTTTCGCCTTAAAAGGCGAGGTTTTAGACCCGATTATTTCGTTAATTTTTCATGCTTGAGTAAGTTAAACTGCTCCCACTATATTTTGTTATTATCATGTTAATTGCTTTATACATTGAAATAATATTAAAAAATATAACTTTTGGCAAATATTGCTTTTGAGTATACTTAGATATATGCAACAATCTTAAATCATTCTTAATAAAAAATGTTCACTAAGTTTGCATCCGATTGCAAATGTACTCTTACCTTCAAGGAGCTATATTTGTTGAGTTTAGTGCTATTAAGTTTCCAATATTTCTGATAAGAAATAGAAGAATTACAGATCTTTTGGTATTCTAGGTTTACTTGATAATTAATTCAGTCAAAAATACTAGAGTTTTACTAGATGTACTCAAAACAACGTAATAACAAGACTTCCAGCAAATTAGCTGACGTAAGGGTAGGAATTGACAAAGGAAGCCTACGTTTACAGTTCTCTACCAGAGTTAGCCAAGAATTCTACGGAAAGAGACAAGCTTATAAGGGCTTAGGCAGAGCAGATACACCAGAAAACCAACAGTGGGCTGAAGGAATAGCTAGGCGGATACAAGCGGATATTGACCATCCAGATGGAGGATTGTTTGACCCTACCCTTGCTAAGTATCTGGACATTAAACCATTAGCTACGGTTACTCAGCTACCAACCGCAAAACCATTACCGACATTAGGTGAACTATGGGAAGAATTTTGTAACTGGAAACTCAATACAGGGCAAATAAAAGAAACTACTTATATAAAGAGTTATCGTAATAATTATTCAGTTTTGTTAGCTCCTTATCTCAATAAACTTTTTGATACTGAAATCGCTAACGACTTAATTAAAAATTTTTTAGCAAAACAAAGAAACAAAACCAGTATCAAAAAATTGTTTGGTCTATTAAGCGAACTATGTCAACGCGCAATAAACCAAAAACTATTAACAGAAAATTATTTCATAGAGGTGAAGGAATATTATTGCTTACCCAAAAAATCTAAGCAATTATCCGAAGCTGAAGACTATAGAGCTTACACTATTGAAGAAAGAGATCTGGTCATTAGTTATATTAAAAATCATGAAAGAGAAGTAATTCATAGAATGGTTGATATTATTGAATTTTTATTCCTCACTGGATGTAGACCTGGTGAGGCTTTTGCTTTGAAGTGGAAACATATTAAACTTGATACTGGATGGATAATTTTTAAAGAATCCTATGAGTCAACTACAAAAATAACCAAAACAACCAAAACCGACATCGATAGGCTTTTTAAAATGCAGCGAATGACTCGATTGATTAACCTACTGATAAAACTGCATGATAAAAATAAAAAACCTGATGACTTAGTATTTACAACTAAAGATGGTAAACAAATGAGTACAGAAATGCTTAGAAGGTCATGGTTGTACGACAGAACAACAAATTGCGGTAAAACCTACACATATCCAGGCGCAGTAACAGAATTAGTTGAACAAGGTAAGCTCCATCAATACCTTAAGCCATATTCAACGCGTCACACATTTATTAGTATTCAAGCTAATAATGGTGCTGATTTAAAATTATTAGCTGATAGCGTAGGTAATTCAGTTGATGTGATTATCGAACATTATTTAGACGCAAATAGAAATGTAACATTAAAAGACATTTAAAAATCATCAGCTAACTAACAATTAAAACCAACAATAAAGCCACCTAAACATTAATTAGGTGGTTTATTTTTATGCCCTACTCTGTAGCACTAGCACGAATCTTGTAATCTTCCCGCTTTTCAAGATATCTCTCTATATCCTTAATTTCACCCTCGAACCGTTCTGATTTATGGTCAATCTTCTCATTTAATTGCCCTAGTACCATTTGTACAGTCTCTTTTCTATTCTCATAATCCCTCATGTGAATATCAAACCGTTTATCGAGTAACAAAACATCTTTGTGTATTCCCTTAATGGTTTCATCTATCGTCGCAAGCTTATTTATATCTTCTTTTAAATCACGTATCTCGTTCGCTATTGAATTAAATCTACTAATTACTTTGACAGTTGCGCCTAGAATCATCGAAACACTAACGAGAATACCTAAAAAAAGACTCGTTGATTCTCAAGTAATTACCATCCCTTGAGGACTGGAAGAATTTACCGCTATTAGCGTTTTTGTGGCGTTCATAATTTTTAATCTTTGCCAATTTTTTCAAGTATATTCGTTCCCCTCCGAAAGTACCCTGTATACCCTCCAGCGAAGTGACATTCAAAATGTCATCTGGG
>NZ_JAIVFW010000045.1 GCF_020829595.1 Nostoc sp. CHAB 5844 | reverse complement strand
GGTATTAGCCTATTTAGTGAGTATCTATTTTACTAATGTACTTAAATTTCTGTTTAGCGCTCGCCAGGCCTTGGGGTCGAGCATTATCACTTGTTTTTGTCCGACTTCAGAAAATCGCGTTGCTCCCCAGCGTTATTTTACTCATATCGGTAATCGCTTTACCCGGAAAGTTTCATTACTCACAGAAATAATCCGCAAATGTACAGCATCATAACCACCACCACGCAACCAAGATACAGTACGTAGCGAAATTCCCATATCTGCTAAAAACTTCATTATTACTTGTTAAGCACTTTGAAAGGGAAAAACTCGTTCTTGAGTCAACCACGCTGCGTAAAGTAGAGATTGACGTATATCTTCTGTTTCTAGATCAGGATATTCTTCTAAAATTTCCTCTACAGGTTTCCCATTAGCTACCAAATTTACAACTAAAGAAACCGAAATTCGCATTCCACGAATACAAGCTTGTCCACCCATAATGCTAGGGTTAAATGTAATTCTCTCCAGACCTAACATAATAATTATTTCTCTAACATCTTTAATCTTATTTGTAACAAAATCTGTAACAGCAATGGTATTTCAGCTTTTACTCGACTAGATTGGTGAAAAATCTCAGGGTAAACCCTGAATATAAGGGTAATGTTGCTAAAAGATATACGGGACTATCAAATTCTATTTCTCGGTTCATTTCTGGTCTTGGGAATTGGCACAAGGGACTGGACGCTGCGCCCTGAGATGATTGTTGTAGCGATCGCTTGTTGTTTATCAACGCAGTGGATTTTGTCATTAGTCAATGGTCAAGAGCAAAAACCAATAAATCTGCGTAGTGCGTTGATAACTTCCCTTGGACTTAGTTTGCTATTGCGGGCTGATCATTGGGCAACGATGGCGTTAGCAGCAGTAAGTGCGATCGCTAGTAAATTTTTCTTCAAAGTTGGCGATAAGCATTTCTTCAACCCAGCCAATTTTGGCATCATCACAGTCTTGACTCTGACATCCGATGCTTGGGTATCACCAGGACAGTGGGGCGAAGAGTGGTGGTATGCGCTGGTATTTGCCGGGACTGGCGGCATGATTCTGCAACGCATTGGTCGTTGGGATACCACAGCCGCTTTTTTAGGTTCCTACTCTTTACTTGAAGCCATACGCAACCTTTGGTTGGGTTGGACTTGGGATGTGTATTGGCATCGGTTAATGAGTGGTTCATTGCTGCTGTTTGCCTTGTTTATGGTGACAGATCCGCGCTCAATTCCCAATGCCAAAATCGGGCGAGTAGTTTGGGCTATCTGCATCGCCAGCTTAACTTTTATCCTACGAAATTATTTCTATGTTTCCACCGCAGTTTTCTGGTCACTATTCGCCCTCGCACCCTTGACTATTGTGATTGATTGGCTCTGGTCATCTCCCAGATTTTCTTGGGTAGAAGGGAGAGGCAAGGGGGCAGGGGAGCCAGTGCGTTGCGGAGGGAACCTCCGTTGTAGCAACTGGCGTGAGCAGGGAGCAAGGGCGAGAAGAACTAATGACAGTTGACAAAGGACAAATGACAGTTGACTCAGCACTTTAAAAAAGAGGTATAAAATGAAGCGATTTCGACTAATAATTTCCTTATTTGTAGTATTAATCGGTGTGCTGTGCTTTGCACCGACGGCTTGGGCATTTTGTGGATTTTATGTAGCCAAAGCTGATAGTAAATTATATAACCAAGCATCTCAAGTGGTGCTGGCGCGGGATGGCGATCGCACCGTTATCACTATGGCCAATGACTTCAAAGGCGAAGTCAAAGATTTTGCAATGGTTGTACCTGTGCCAACAGTCTTAAAAAAAGAGCAAGTACGCATTGCCCAACCCAAAATCATCGAACGTTTAGATGCTTTTAGTGCGCCGCGCTTGGTAGAGTATTTTGACTCTAATCCTTGCGATCTAAATGATAGGGTATTTGAAGAAGCCGTACCCGCACCATCCGCTAGACGTGTCCCAGGAGCAACAAGAGGCCCCGCCGATGCTAATTTGGGTGTCACAGTCGAAGCACGTTTCAATGTTGGCGAATACGACATTGTAATTTTGAGTGCTAAAGAATCGGGCGGACTAGAAACTTGGCTAAATCGCAATGGCTACAAAATTCCTAGAGGTGCGAAACAGCTACTTAAACCATATATTCGCTCTGGAATGAAGTTTTTTGTTGCTAAAGTCAACCTCGATAAATTTGAACAATCTGGCTATCAGTTTCTGCGTCCGCTACAAATTTCTTACCAATCACCCAAGTTCATGCTGCCAATTCGTTTGGGTATGATTAACGCCAACGCTGCCCAGGATTTAATTGTGTATGTCCTCTCACCCAAAGGGCAAGCAGAAATCACTAACTACAGAACAGTGAAAGTTCCTTCTGATGCCAATATTCCCGTGTTTGTCAAAAATGAATTTAGTGATTTCTACAAGTCCATGTTCCAGACGGCTTATGTCAAAGAAGACAGAAAGGTAGCTTTTTTGGAATACGCCTGGGATATGAGTAGTTGCGATCCTTGTTCAGCCGAACCACTCAACCAAGAAGAACTCAAGCAAGCAGGTGTATTTTGGCTAGATAATAATTCCGACGATGGCGTACCAGTACCGTCAAATTTCCGCCGTCGTCCGTTTCCCAGCAGTAGCGTGTTCATCACCCGATTACATATCCGCTACACCCGCGACAAATTCCCCGAAGACCCAATATTTCAAGCTACCTCCAACCGCGAGTCTTTCCAAGGAAGATACATTTTGCAGCATCCGTTTACAGGTGAACTCAACTGTCAAGCTGGCAGAGAATACAAGCGGTCTTTACCCAAGCGGTTTGAGCAAGAAGCCCAAACTTTGGCGAAGCTAACTAACTGGAATATTCAAGATATTCGCAAAAGAATGAAGTTGAGTGTGGGTAATTTGACTTATTCTTGGTGGGAAAATTTATTATCCTGGCTGGGGATGTAAAGCTTATTTCTGAGCTTTTTGCAGGTAAACACTTGAGATGTGTATCCCAAGACCTAATCCCCAACCTAAGAGAGGGTAAATTGCCCAAAAGTACTTCGGGCTAGTTATCAAATTCAACACAATTAAAAAGATATTAACCACAAGATAGCTAATTAAATGTGGCTTGATTTTTTGCAGGCGGTAAGATTTAGATGCTTGCCGCCGTTTTATGATCTCTTTTTCCTCTTGCCATGCTTGTTGAGCAGTTTGCAGGCTGACAAATGAAATACCAAGCTCTGCCGCCATTTCTTGTAACTGCTGTTGTGAAAAATTTTCTTGTTGTTGATCAGCCATTGCTCGTTGAAGAATCTGCTGCACATCTTCTGAGCGAAATGTAGTCATAGATTTAGAGTCCCAGATTCCATGTTGAATTGTGACATTACGAGGAATCGCTTTTTGACGTTCCATCTGTCGCCATCATTGTGCAACTGAAGGTAAAGTTTTGTGCTTTCAGAACTTTTTCAGGATATTTGACTGGAATTGATAACTTTTTGCACTCTTGCTTTAGCTGTATCAGTACGCTTGGTGATGGGAACAAGTTTTGTTGCGGCTGCTAAACCAAAAGCTGGCATATTGCCGTAAATTGCTTCGTGATGTCCTGGTTCAATGATGTAGGTTTCGTGCCAAATCCCCACACTGCCATCATTACCAACAGCTTTGTTAAAGCGTTGCCAAGCGGCTAAATGAGGATCAGAGGGATTGCGGGCAAAGTGTTCTAAATCTTCAAGCGATCGCCAGTGATCATTGACAACCCTAGCCTTGATTGAGCGCGTGTCAAATCAATCCTAGGTATGCTAGTCAAGAAGATTGTCTATCCATAACATAAGGTTAGTATCTGGAGTGTCGTTGTAAGCAATACTTAGAATATTCTTGCTATTTTTTTGTCAAAATTGCCATCATGGAACTTGATGAAGAGTTACGCAACTTAGTTACTCAAGCCTGTGGCTACCCTCCTGGAAGCCCGCAGCGTCAAAAGCTGCTTACCCAAATCATCCGTTTAACTTCAGGCAGACTTTGGCGAGAAAATACTCCCTACTATCAAGATGCACTGCAACAAACTTGGTTGTATTTCTGTCGTAATGTTTGTGATGGTTTAACTGGTCAGACTTATGACCCCACTTATGGTACTGTAATCACTTGGTTGAATGCTTATCTCAAACGCAGACTCCAAGACTTTTACCTCAACCATCATCGGGAACAAGCCTTAACAGTTCCGCTACAGGTGCGTCAGTCTTGGTCGAGTGGAAATAGGGAGACTACTGATCTTACCGACAACCTCCAGGCTACGCCTCAACCACCTCCGATTCTCGAAAACGTAGAAACATGGGCAAAAACAGATGCAGACGGAGAATTACGTAGTACTCACATTAAAGGTCGTCCAGATGTGAATTGTCAGGTATTGATTCTCAAACGCCTACCACCAGAAGTTAGCTGGAAAGAACTATCTGAGGAATTTGGATTACCTGTTCCCACTTTGAGTAGCTTTTATCAGCGTCAATGTCTGCCACGCTTGCGAAAATTCGCAGAATCAGAAGGTCTTTTATGAAGATACGAGATTATAGGTGAGCGTAGATGCGTTGGCGTTAGCGTTAGTGACATTAACAGCGTCAGCCTTCTGTTTCACCGAAGATGTTCTGTAAATGCACTTGATGCGGCTTATTGCAGGGTGGAGTAGCTGCTGGTCACTAGACCTTACCTTGCAAGTCTTTACTTCATCTTTATGAATCGCTAAAAATATAGTATAAATAGTATCAGGCATTATTTGAGATTTTTCCGTTTATCTCTAAAAAAAATAAATTTATTTTCGTACTATTACGTAATTCAATGCATTATATTTTACATAAAATTTGCTGATAATTTGAGATAAAATTAGAGGCTGTGGGAAACATAATTTTGATTAGCTTCCATCTTGCAACTTCTTTCTATGTAGATTTCCGGACACTCTAAACTTTGTTTATTAATCCAAAGTTTCCCGATTCCGTAAAATTTAATTGAATATTCCCCCAACTCCCCTGAACAAAATGAGTTGACCAAGGTTATGCGAATTTCCAGGACTACAATTGGTTTGGTGCTGGAATAAATATAGTAAAAAAAAATACTGTAAATAGCAGTAATGTTCCTACTACGTTCAGCAAGTATAGAGTGAAACCACATGACTAACTCTCGCAATCAAGAACGTCAATCCAAATCCCGCACCCGTGTGCGTATGTGGTTGCTAATATTAAGTCGTGCTGGCATTCCTTTGTTAGGAATATTGTTAGTAGGAATTACCCTGGGCATTTGGCGGTTACAAAGTTTTGTTCAAAAAGAGTTAGCACCGTTAGCAGAACAAAGCCTCACTAATACCATTAACCGTCCAGTCAAGCTGGGAAAAGTCACCAATTTTTCTCTGACAGGAGTGCAGTTTGGAGCTTCGGAAATTCCCACAACACCCACAGATCCAGATAAAGCAACAGTGGCAGTTGTAGAAGTGGGTTTTAATCCGTGGCAATTAGTTTTTAATCGTCAACTTAAGCTCGATGTTACCTTAGTTAACGCCGATGTCTACATTGCCCAAGACGAACAAGGACGTTGGATTACCACTACCATCGCGCCACCTGGTAAAAGCGGCTTGATTAAAACAGATTTAGATAATCTGCGGCTGCGTAATGGCAAGTTAGTGCTACTACCTCAGAAGAAAGGCGGGGGAATCGCATCACCTGTAACATTTGCACAACTTAACGGTTCTGCTCAACTTTTGGAGAATAACCAACTGGTTAAGTTTGATGTGGCGGGACAGGCAGAAAGCGGTGGTAATGTAGCAATTCAAGGACAGGTTCGCCCGAAAACTTTAGTCGCTGATATCCAGTTGCACGGACAAGATTTACTCGCCTCGACGGTTACTAGTTTGGTGAAGTTACCGCTGAACTTACAAGCAGGTAGAGTCAATGGAGACTTGCAAATTAAACTAGCACCAGAGCAAAATCCTTTGTTATATGGCAGTGCAGATTTACAAAAAGTTACGCTACAAATTCCCCGCGTACCTCAACTTTTAAGCAGTACCGAAGGTGACATTTACTTTAAAGGTACAGAAATACGCCTTGACAATCTGACTACTAACTACGGCAAAATTCCCTTAGTCGCTAATGGAATTATTGATAGTCAAGCAGGGTATAAGTTAACAGGACGTGTCAAAACGGTAAGTGTTGCTAATGCCCAAACAACACTCAAGTTGAAATTACCTGTACCTGTAGCTGGGCTGTTAAAAGCTGATTTACAAATAACTGGGAATGCAAAGAACCCAATTCTTTCGGGTGCAGTTGCCACAATTAACACCGCCCGGATTGACAAACTTAATTTTAAAAGTGTTACTAGTAAGTTTGAGTATTCTCCTAATGCTGCCTTGTTAACCTTGCGAGACATTCAAGGGGAAACCACTGTTGGTGGAGAAATTACAGGGGGTGGCAACATTGCTCTCGGAAAAACGCCACAGTTGAATTTGAATTTTGTTGCCAAGAATTTTGCTGGAGATGCGATCGCTAAAATCTACAACTCCAACCCAACTTTCCAAATCGGCAAAGTCGCCGCTACAGCTCAAGTTACAGGTACTCCAAATAACGCCAGAACTTCTGTACAGTGGCAAGTACCTCAAGCCACTTATCCCGGCAGAGGTGAAATTATCATCACCAGCAATCGCACCGTCTATTTCCAAAATGTCGCACTCAAAGTTGGTGGTGGTGTAGTCAGGGCGGTTGGCAGATATGCTAATGAACGTTGGCAAGCAGCCGTTACAGGTAATGGGGTACAATTAGAACCTTTTGTTAACAAAAATCAACTGCAAAATATTTCCTTGGATGGGGCAGAATTTAACGGGCGATTGCTTTTAGCTGGTAGTAGTGGGCCATTTGAAATTGCCTCGGTTCAGACTCAAGGTGCAGCTGTGCAGATTGCTGGTGGTGCGATCGCAATTGCGAGTGTCCAACTCCAAGACCAAAACTTTTCGGCGCAATTAGTCGCCAACGGTGTGCGGCTAGGACGTGTCCTCAAAAAAGCTCCCCCAGCTTTGCAAGGGCGATTAGCAGCGACATTCCAAATCGCCGGAAATAGAAATAACTTCAGCCTCAAAACTCTCCGTGGTACTGGCAAGGCTAACCTCAGCGTCGCTGGCGGCACAGTCACAGCCACAAACATTCAACTGGCGAATGGTGTTTATCAAGCGCAGTTAGTAGCAAATAATCTGGCTGTGCAGGAACTAACACCGAACACACAACAACTTCGCGGCAGATTAGCTGGTCAATTTAAGGTCGCAGGTTCTGTTGAATCCTTCCAACCGCAAACCATCCAAGCCAGTGGTCAAGCAAAGTTAACTGTCGGTGGTGGCACAATTAACGCCGCAAATATTCGTGTGGCTGATGGTCGTTATCAGGCGCAACTCCAAGCTAACAATGTGCCAGTGCAACGCTTAACAAAAGTACCACCACAATTTCAAGGAGATTTAACAGGTCAATTCAATGTTGCTGGTTCGGTGACATCCTTCCAACCACAAACGATCCAAGCCAGCGGTCAAGGCAAGTTAAACGTTGCAGGTGGGACAATCACCGCCGCAAATATTCGTGTGGCTGATGGTCGTTATCAGGCGCAAGTCACAGCTAACAATGTGCCATTGCAAAAATTGGCAGCCGTACCGCCACAATTCCAAGGTGCATTAACAGGTCAATTAAATGTTGCTGGTTCTGTTGCATCCTTCCAACCACAAACTATCCAAGCTAGTGGTCAGGGAAGGTTGAATCTCGCAGGTGGGACAATTACGGCCTCGAATATTCGTGTGGCGGAAGGTCGCTATCAAGCATTAGTGGATGCGGCTGGTGTGCAATTAACGAAGTTGAATCAGCAGTTACGGGGTCAATTAGGCGGTAGATTACAAGTAGCTGGAAGGCTGGGATCTGCTAGATTAGCTAACGTGAATGCCTCTGGTAATGTGCAGTTATCTCAAGGCTTGCCAGGTTTAGAACGACCATTAACAGCTGCGATCGCTTGGAATGGTGAGAAACTAGCTATCAACCAACTCACTGCCCCTGGTTTAAATGTCACAGGTGATATCATAGCCAACGCCAACAAAACAGGCATACCAGAAATTAAAGCCTTAAATTTGAATGTCCAAGCTCAGGACTATAATTTGCAACAGTTACCGATTAATTTGCCTAATCAAGTAGCTGTCAAAGGTAAGGTAGATTTTAACGGCAGAGTTACAGGTAAGTTACCACTACCAAATGTCACAGGACAAATTGCCTTACGGAATTTGGTAGTGCAGAACATTGCTTTTGAGCCATTGTTAACAGGTAGTATTGATTCAGCCCAAGGACGCGGCTTAAATTTAGATGTGATTGGCAATCGCGATCGCATTGCTGTAAATTTAGATGGAAATAATCGTCCGCAATCCTTTTTAGTACAGTGGCAGAATGCCTTAGCTACAGGTCAATTTCAAGGCAATAATGTCGCGCTGAATGTGCAGAACTTCCCCTTACAAATCTTGAATGTATCTGTACCACCAGCACTACGTTTAGGCACTGGTAAGGTGGCTGGGTTAATTAGTGGGGACTTGCAAGTAAATCAACAAACATTTGCTGCCAATGGGAATTTAGCGATCGCCCAGCCTAAAATAGGTAGAATACAAGGCGATCGTTTAACAGCGCAATTCAGCTACGCCAATGGTAAAGCCACTCTCACCACTAGCGAATTTGTCAAAGGCAACAGTATTTACGCCTTTGCTGGTAGTTTTGGTCAAACTCCTAAAGGGCCACAACTACAAGGCAAACTCAACATTAGCCAAGGTAACATCCAAGATGTCTTAGCAGCAGCACAGATATTTGACATTCAAGACTTCCAACGTGGTATCTCAGAGCCAGCTTACGGCACAGCCGCCGATTTAACTACATATTCACGCGGCTTACCCAATCAACCTTTATTTGATCAACTGCGACGCTTTTACGAAATTGAGGCAGAAGTAGCACAGCAGCAGCAACGGCGTGACTCGACATTGTTACCAGAACTAGCCGACTTGCAAGGAATTTTTAACGGCGAAGTGGCTTTAGATACTGCCACAGCCAACGGTTTATCAGTGCAATTTAACTTTAACGGGCAGAACTTTACCTGGGGTAAAGAAACAGAAAGCGAGCGCTTCTACAATGCTAAACAAATCATTGCCCAAGGCAGCTTTGAAAATGGTGTGTTGCAGTTGCGGCCGCTACGCATTGAGTTAGACAATAGTTTGCTGGCTTTTACAGGTAACATCGGCGGTAAAGACCAATCAGGTCAGTTACGAGTTACTAATTTTCCCATCGCTTTAATCAATAACTTTGTTAAACTCCCCGTTGACATCACAGGTAATCTCAACGCCACAGCAGCTTTAGCAGGCAATATTGCCAATCCCCAAGCCCAAGGCGAATTAGATATTACGGACGGAACCCTCAATCAAAAGCCTGTAGAGTCAGCTACAGCCAGTTTCAGCTATATCAACGGCCGTTTGAACTTTGGTAGTAATGTCTCCGTTGCAGGGCCAGAACCAGTTAACATTACAGGCAGCATACCCTATCAGTTACCCTTTGCGACTACCGCACCAGCCAGCAACGAAATTAGCTTAGATGTCAAAGTCAGAAATGAAGGATTAGCACTGTTAAATCTGCTAACTGATCAGGTAGCTTTTGAGGAAGGCGAAGGTGAAATCGACCTCACAGTACGTGGAACCAGACAGCGACCGGAGTTAACAGGAATTGCCACTGTCAAAGATGCCACTTTTGCTGCCCAAGCTTTACCAGGTAAGATTAGAAGGGTAACAGGCAAGATAAATTTCAATTTTGACCGCATTTTAGTAGAAAGTCTGCAAGGCAGATTTAGTCGAGGTCAAGTCATGGCAGCTGGTGAACTTCCTGTCTTTAATAATGGGGAAGTGGCGAGTAATCCCCTGAGTGTCAACCTTGATCAGCTAAATTTGAATCTCAAAGGATTGTATAAAGGCGGTGCTAGTGGCAATTTACAAATTACTGGTTCGGCCTTAAACCCAGCCATTGGCGGTCAAATTCGTTTATATGATGGTCAGGTTTTATTAGCAGAATCGACTAATGCCAATGCCAATCAACCTGCAACTAGTAATTCTCTCAAAGACAACAAGCAAAATAAAACTGAGACCAGAAATAACACAGCAAGGTTAAGTAATCTCGAATTAACATTAGGTAAAAACATCCAAATTACCCGTCCACCTATTCTGAGTTTCCTAGCCACAGGTAAGCTTACAGTTAACGGCGCTTTGAGTGAACCTATACCCGATGGCACAATCCGTCTACAAAAGGGAGGGGTAAATTTATTTACCACCCAGTTTAACTTAGTTCGCGGGTATAAAAATACAGCCACATTTAGATCTGACCAACCACGTGATCCGATCTTAGATGTGCAGCTATTTGCCAAAGTACTTGATGCAGTCCAAACTTCAGAGTTCACCAGAACAACTACTACCGGAGGATTAGGTTCTTTAGAAAGTGTACGAGTCGAAGCTAGAGTCCAAGGGCCTGCTAGTAAACTAAACGAAAATCTGGAACTTACCAGCAGTCCCTCACGCAGTCAGACAGAAATCGTAGCTTTGTTAGGCGGTGGATTTGTAGATACTCAAGGACGTGCCGATAGTACATTAGGCTTAATTAACATTGCAGGTTCCGCTGTATTTAATAACTTTCAGACAACGTTTAATCAAATTGCTAATGCTTTTGGCTTAAGTGAGTTCCGTATATTTCCGACTGTCATTTCTGATAATCCTGAAGCCGGAAGAAGCAGTTCTACATTAGAATTAGCCGCTGAGGCGGGGATTGATATTTCTACGAAGTTTTCTATTTCCAGCATTAAGATTTTAACTGCCAATGACCCCTTTCAATGGGGGATAAATTACCGCATCAACGATGAATTGCGGGTGCGTGCTTCTACTAATTTAGAAGATGACAGTCGTGCAGTCATCGAGTATCAGACAAGATTTTAGATTCAGAAGGGAGAATGTTGGCTGAGGTGGGAATTCTAACAAGAGCAATACTCAAAGCTCGTGAGGTCAGAAATAAATGTTCCCAACATCAGCTTTTCCAAAAGTCCGTTTTCGCTTTGATCGCACCTTATTAATCGGGTTTTTCATCCTGCTGCCAATTCACTTTAGCTTGGCCAAGTTAGCAACAGCATTTACGTTTCCCGATGGCTCAACTGCAATTTGGCCTTCATCTGGTGTGTTTTTGGCAACGATGCTGTTGTTTGGGCGACGGTTTTGGATTGTCTTGCTGCTTTGTGATTTTATTACTAACCGGTTGCTTTTTTTCAATACACCTGCTTCTTTTGTAGTTGCATCGCTCAATGCGATCGACTCAACAATTATTAGCACCTTAGTTGTTCGTTTCATTCCACTACACTATCCATTTAATCGCGCCCAAGATGCTATTAAATTTATTGCTTTTCTTCTCCCCGTTATACCCTTCACTTCCTTAGTCGGGATAGCAACTCAGTGTATTATCGGGATGTCAACCTGGAACAACTTTTGGCTGCTGTGGCTGGGGTGGTATGTCAGTACAGCTGTGAGTATGTTAATTATTACTCCGGCATTGTTAGCATATTTTCAACGCTTTTGCACTCGTCAGCAATTTCAACGAACATTGATCGCCGAATTTGTTTTAGTCCTAGTACTATTAGTTGGCATTGGCTGTGCAGCCTTTTGGAGCAACAACCCAGTAGAGTATTTGATGGTGCTGCCATTGCTTTGGTCTGCTTTCCGCTTACAACAGTGGCAAACTACACTTTTAATTATTGTGATGGTCATCATTGCAATTATTGGCACATCTAAAGGGTTTGGGTCATTTGCCAAAGACTCTGTTGGTACTTCTCTGCTGCTGTTGCAATCTTTTATGAGTGCATTGACTATTGCAACATTAATTTTATCGGCAGCAATGCAAGAAAACCGCACCTCGGCCAGCCAACTAGAACAAGCCAAGAATGAGCTAGAACATCGCGTTGAGCAGCGAACTGTTGAACTTAAGCAAACTCTACAAGAACTGCAAGCTATGCAGGCGCAGCTTGTTCACAAGGAAAAAATGTCAAGCTTAGGACAGTTGGTAGCTGGTGTGGCGCACGAAATTAATAATCCAGTCAATTTCATTCATGGCAACCTTGCCCATGTGCAAGAATATACGCAAAATTTATTAGCGTTTGTGGCGTTACATGAGCAATATAATTCCAATCCAGCCCCAGAAATATTAGCAGCTGCTGAAGATATGGATTTGGAGTTTTTGCAGGAAGACTTACCGAAAATGTTGTCTTCTATGAAATCAGGTACTGAGCGCATTCGTCAAATTGTATTGTCGCTACGCAATTTCTCTCGTATGGACGAAGCTGAATTCAAAGCCGTTGATATTCATTCAGGTATCGACAGCACCCTGATGATTTTGCAACATCGCCTCAAAGCCACATCAGAGCGACCAGAAATCGAAGTGATCAAAGATTACGGTATTCTGCCCTTAGTAGAATGTTATGCTGGACAACTTAACCAAGTATTTATGAATATTCTGGTGAATGCAATTGATGCCTTAGAAGAGGGCAATGTCAAACAAATAAAAGATGAACCCAATCGAATTACAATTCGCACAGATGTTGTTGATGCAGCGTGGGTAGAAGTAGCGATCGCTGATAATGGAATTGGTATGCCGAGCAACATTCAGCAACGAATATTTGATCCCTTCTTCACCACAAAACCAATTGGCAAAGGCACTGGGATGGGAATGTCTATCAGTTATCAGATTGTTACAGAAAACCATAACGGTCAACTAAAGTGTTACTCAACTCCTAATCAAGGAACTGAGTTCATCATTCAAGTTCCTCTCCAGCAACAGGCTCATAGTCTGGTTTAAAATTAATAATCTTTATTTATCAATTTAACAAAAAAGAATATTTGCTCCTATTTAGTTGTTAGCCATAATATTTATGACATACGCGGCTAAAGTACCTAGCTGAAACAACACATCAGTTTTATTGATGGAAATGCTGATAAATCCTCCAGATTTTGGAGGCTTATATACCTTACGCAACGAACATGAATTGGCTAACTACTACATTGATTATTGGCATCTCTGCTGCTTTTGCAACTACTTTTGACGACAATTTATATTTGACTGCTTTCTTTGGCAAAGTCAATCGTCATTTTCGTCCGCAAAATATTATTCTTGGCGAATTTTTAGGATTTACTGCATTAGTACTTGCTAGTCTGCCTGGTTTTTTAGGTGGTTTAATTTTACCAACAGCTTGGGTTGGCTTATTAGGTTTTTTACCTATAGCCATTGGGATTAATCATCTATTAACCAGAGAAAAAAATGAAGAAACAGTGCAAGCTGTATCAGTTGATTTTGCCTCTTCGGCTACAACCAAGCACCGCAAAAAATCCCTATTAGCAACTCTGCGCGACCCTCAAACTTATCGCGTTTCCGCAGTTACCATTGCAAATGGAGGTAATAACATCGGGATTTATGTACCACTGTTTGCTAGTAGCAATCTCCCAAGTTTAGGAGTCATTCTCTGTGTTTGTTATCTAACAGTGGGAGTCTGGTGCTTCCTTTCTTACAATTTAACGCGTAATCCTCTCATGGCTCCTCTTCTGACTCGCTACGGTCGCAAAGTTTTTCCCCTAGTATTAATCTACCTAGGATGCTCTATTCTAATTAAAAGCGAATCCTATCATCTTTTACCAACGATCGCTATGTTTTCTCACTAAATATGCTTAATTGCTGTTGGTTGATAGTAGAGACGTTGCATTGCAATGTCTCTACAAAAAAATTCATTTCATCACTTCTTGAATAAGTCAGGAATCTATGTTTCTAGTTTAGTTATTCTGACTGTTGATAAATGTTTTCTCTTAATTGCGAAAAAACATGGTAAGAATCAATATTTAATTGTCCGATATAATTTTGCTTATCTTCTTGTACTTTAATCAGGTTATATTCAATATTTTCCGCGTAGATTGCAAAGGTTATATTAAAAATTTCCAAAAAATTAATCACCCATTTACATTCATCTTTTGGTAATTTTTCGTAATATCTAATTAAGTTAGCAATTCTAATTTCTAAATGACTGCGAGAATTTTGACAAATTAAAATAATCTTCAGTAGTATAATCACCAAAGTTAATGGATGACCTTGAGAAACTAATAAAAGAAATAATGGTGAAGGTTCTCGACCATTTTCTGTAGTTAGACAATCAATCAGACGATTACAACTTCTGAGAAATAAATTTTTATCTAAAATTTCTTCATCATACTCTGGTTTCCAGTTAGATAAACTTTCTGTTAGCTGCTGATTTAAAATTTTGACTAAATTTATATTTTTTACAGAATAAAATAAGTATTTACGGATACTTATTTTAAATTCTTTAAAAGTTTGATTCTGAGTTTGTTTGATAAATATATGAGCTAAATTTTCATAACTAAACAAACCTTTTTTAACGATAATCATTTTGATTAAACGTAAAACATTATCGCCCAAAATACTAGGATTTACATAGCGTGTAGTACTTGAAGCCGACGACTGAGAACGCGCAATATATATTGCTAGTTCAAACTTAAAGTTGTCCTTCATTTGTTTAGAAAGTTGGCTTGCTGCTTCTTGTTGCTCTTTAGGATTATTAGCATCCAAAGATTGAGCAACTAATAAATAAGCAGCATAGCGATTAGTCCAGTGAACTTTGCTTTTATTGTCGTGTTTATTAGCAAATAATTTTAATTCTTGATAGTCATCACTTTTAACAAAATTTTCTAGCCAGCCTTTATAAATATGCAAGCTGGTATAACTGCTTTTCTTACAGCGGACATCATAATTAGCTAATAAACTAATTAATTTTTGAATATATTCATATTTTCTTTTAGATGCCCAGTTGTTCACTATGATGTAGCAACAGCGCTTGATCGTATGACGAAATTCCTGCTCGTTATTAGCCAGCAAGAGTTTCCGAATGAATGGTACTGTATTTAGACTACTCGATTCTAGAAAATCAAAAAATAATCGTTTAAATTCTCGCAAGACTTCTTCGGGTGAATTTTGATTAACAATTTCCATGAAGAAGCTATATATTTTTTCTTGCCCAAGTTGTAGATTTAATGATTGAAGATGGGGTTTAACAAAATTTGGTTCTTCTAAATCAGGAAATAAACTATGAGTGGTCATGGAAGTTCTCAAGACCAATAAAGTTGATGAATCTATTATTTATTAGATTACCTGTGACAGCGATCAGTATCAATCAATTTTTCAAAGATAAAGTAATTTTTTGAAGGAGTTTTGATGAATTTACTTAAGTCTTCTTCAAGATTAAATTTAGAAAACTAAATCATTAAGCAAAATTACGGAGGCAGGACTTACGCCCAAAGATTATCTGTTGAGACTGGATGTAAGGGTGAAAGGGTTTTGAAGACTTATACACCTACACCCACACCCCAAACCCTTGATTTCTCATTTTCATGCGTAAGTCTTAGGAGGTTTAAATTCAGAGCGATCGCAATGCCTTATTAACTTTTAGAATTGTATATATACAGTTAAGCCTGCTTGGTATTCCTAAGCAGGCTTTGTTTATGTTTGTTTTTAATGGGGGTGGAGGGACTTGAACCCTCACGACCGTTTAAGGTCAACGGATTTTCATTCTCTTGCAGCTTTCACTACTACCTGGTAGCTCTAGCTATCTCAGGTTTTGAGAATTGGACTCTCCCTTTACCCTCGCCTTTACGTTAGGGTAGCTCCCGTCGAGTCTCTGCACCTTCCAAAAACTGTTGGTTAAAGTCTAAGAGTACAAGCTTTAAATTTACTCAGCACTCAGCACTTTTAACTCACCACTACTTTTGGCTTGGCTCAGGATTGCCTTGTCTGGAAACAGATTTAGGTTTCCCTGAGTTTGAGAGCTTCCACTTAAAGAATTTCTTCTTCAAGGCTCAGTTAGCTAAGTCCGTAGCGTCTGCCATTCCGCCACACCCCCAAGTTTTTTTAGGAGGCACTTATTTTGTGGAGGCAACAAATACCTCCTCATCTATTCCACCATCAATTGTGCATTTTGTGCAACTGAGTTTAAGAAATTTTGTCTAGGTTGGGCGATCGCAGAATTTTTGGCAATCTGTAACCTTGGACAAGCATCTTAAACTGGACTTTACAAGTACACTCATTAGATACTGGCTTTGCCATTGTAGCACCATCTTGAATTTTGTCCAGGTAAAAGTGCGGAATTTTTGTTTAGTGAGATTAATTAGACTTTCCTCAAGCTGCGCGTTCAGCCTATGATGAGAAACAGATGCACTGAATGGCCTTGTTTACAAAGAGAAAAAACTTATGATCGTAGCCCTGCTGTATCTGATTTTGGCTGGAGCTTATTTATTAGTCATCCCTGTGGCTGTACTGTTTTACCTCAAGCAGCGTTGGTATGTGGCTACTTCTATTGAGCGTACTTTGATGTACTTTTTGGTTTTCTTCTTCTTTCCCGGTTTATTGGTTCTATCGCCGTTTGTGAATCTCCGACCACAGCCACGAAAAATTGAAGTCTAACGAGATTGGTAGGTCATAACTCTCATGCGACGCATCGACGCTCTTGGAATTGGTTTAGGTATTTTTATTGCTGGTGGCTTGGCTTATGTGGGATTACAGCTGGCTGGCTTAGATGGTCAACAAGCTGGGATATGGAGCCAAGTTGTCCTAGTGATTGGATTGATTGGTTGGATAAGCACTTATGCTTACCGCGCTGTGAATAAAAATATGACCTACCATCAACAACGGGAAGAGTATGAACAAGCTTTTTTCCAAAAGCGGCTGGATGAACTTACGCCTGAAGAACTAGCGAAAATTCAAGCCGAGATTGAACAAGAAAAGCAATCTCAGGTGTAAAAAGTGCTGAGTTCCGAGGAGCCACTGCGTTGCGGAGCCAGTCCGTTGCGGGGGTTCCCTCCGTTGAAGCAAGTGGCGTTGCTGAGTGCTGAGTAAATTAAGAAGTACTCAGCACTCAGCACTAAGTTTAAGAAAGTGATCATTTTATGAGTCAATAGTCAATAGTCATTACTTTTGACTATTGACCCTTGACTTTTGACTCTTGACTAATGACTGCCATTTCCGATCGCTTTGAAATCTTAAAACGGAATCAAGAGTGCGCTCTGCTTCCGTTTATAACTGCTGGTGATCCAGATTTAGCAACCACCGCATCCGCCTTGCAAATTCTTGATCGCAGCGGTGCTGACATGATTGAATTGGGTGTTCCTTATTCTGATCCGCTTGCAGATGGGCCAGTAATTCAGGCGGCTGCTACCCGCGCGTTGCAAAAGGGAACGAAGTTAGAAGCTGTTCTGGAAATGTTGCAAGGAATTACCCCCAGTTTGCAAGCGCCAATAATTTTGTTTACCTATTACAACCCAATTCTGCACCGAGGAATTGAAAAGTTTCTCCAGCAAATTGCGGCGGTTGGGGTAGCAGGGTTGGTAGTACCTGATTTACCTCTAGAAGAAGCTGCTGGTTTGCTCAAACCTGCTAGTGAGATTGGGATTGATTTAACTTTATTAGTAGCGCCTACTAGTTCTGCCGATAGAATTGAAGCGATCGCGCGTTCTTCTCAAGGATTTATCTATTTAGTTAGTGTCACTGGTGTTACCGGGATGCGATCGCAAATGGAAACGCGAGTGTCAGACTTACTAAAGCAGATACGTAATGTTACGGCTAAACCCATCGGTGTTGGTTTTGGAATTTCCCAAGTTGAGCAAGCCTGTCAGGTGAGAGATTGGGGAGCAGATGCGGCGATTGTGGGTAGTGCTTTTGTCAAACGTTTGGCAGAAGGCACTCCAGAAGAAGGGCTGAAGGCGATCAGCCAATTCTGTCAAAGTCTCAAAGCTGCTCTATGTAATAGGGAGTAGGGAATAGGGGTAGTTGGGGAAAAAAAGAACCAATGACAAATGACAAATGATCATTGACCACTTGCCCTGAGCGTTGGTTACTGAGCGCAGTCGAAGTAAGCCGAAGGGTTGACTCTTGACTCATCACTTTCTTGCCACCTCAGAAAAAGTAGATTAAGAATGTATAACAGTGCAGTTTTTTACCCTGATTTAGTAGACAATTTGACGTTTATGGTCTTGAATATTAACAGCAGATTGCAGGCTGTAAAAAAACTAGCTGATACTGCCGCTTATACTTTAAGTGTTTAGGTGAAGTTGAGTAAGTAAAAGATTATGAGTGTGAGAGTGTGTCAGTCACAAATAATTACGTCGCAGTTGAGGGACAAAGGCGATGAGTGAGAGTATGGCATTTATCGGTGGAGTCGCTGTGGCTGGGCTGGCGGCTCTTGTTTTGCTCAAGGGAACAACTAATCCCTTACAACCTAACTTCGCCGTTACCCCCCAAATGCCCACTGTAGTTGCACCTCAGCTACAGCCACCAGTGCAGTATCCTTCCGCCTACGGACAACCCTATCCCAATCCTCAGCTACCGAATGCGCCTACCCCTGAGCAACGGGCAGAATTTAATCAGTTAAAAGCTGACATGGATCGTTTAAAAAACGATAACGAACAGTTAAAAGTCCAAAACCAACGACTACTCGATAATTTCAACGCTCAACAGTTGCAATTAGCCCAAAACAACCAAAAAGTAGTAGCATCTGAAACATTCCAAACTCAAAATGCTTGGTGGTCTTCACCCATTGTTTGGGCTGTGGGAGGCGCGACGCTTACTGTTGGTGGCGGGATCGTAGTTGCTGGGGTATTGGCTTTGTTTGGGCCACGTAACCGTCCTACCCGTACAGTACAAGTCATTCATCCTTATCAAGGTTCCACAACACCCTTAGTTCCTGTGCGTCGGGCTGAATTTCTTCCGCCTTCCCGCACAGAAGCTAGACGAGTTGAAGCGCCAGAATACGACGAAATGCATTAATAACAAAATATTTGCTAGTTAGATAAAGCATGAGGTGAAATCTTCGCCTTGATGCTTAATTTTTTATTTATGTTTTAGCCCTATTTAGTCACTCTCGCTAGATAAAAATCCCAAACCCTGATTTTTACCGACTTTCATAAATTTAGGCGGAGGTTGGCGAGCCACTGCGTTGGAGAGACAGTGCCGTGGTGTTAGCGCAGCGATCTTCGACGCAGGAGCGTCGGCAGTGCGTTGGGGAGACAGCACCGTGGTGAGGCAACGCGGTCTTGGGGGTTTCCCCCATGAGCGATTGCCGAAAGGCTCTGCCACGCCAGTTGCTACAACGCTTGGAACCCCCCTTCGGGTTCGCAGTTGCGTGACTGTCGGCAAAGCCGCCCAACGGACTGCTCACCGCAACGCACTGGCTCGACTTGAGGTGACTGTCGTCGGCTTTGCCGACAGTCACGCAACTGCCGCGCATGGTTTCGGTGACAGTCGCGCAACTGTCGTCGGGTTTCCCGACTCCCTCAGTGGCGTTTGAGGAACGAAACCCAACATCCAAAAACTTTGCTTTTGTTGGGTTTCACTGCGTTCAACCTGCAAGCTCAAAATAATGTCAAAAGCCTGCTAAACTATCGCCAACTCGCTCTATACGTCTTAGATAACCATCCCAGAGAAGAACACTTACTGCCGTTACTTGTGGCTTTGGAAGCAAGTGTAAAAATGCCAGAGGTAAGCAACTCCATAGCAGTTATACTTACAGCGTGTTCTGCATAGCAGCAACAAATTAATACAGGGAAAAAATATGGCATTAGGTAGACTAGTTAACGGCCAGTGGACAACCGTCTGGACAGAACGTAATGAAAACGGCGAGTTTCAGCGAATGCCAACGCAGTTTCATCATCAGATTACAGCAGATGGAGCCAGCGGATTTAGAGCAGAAGCAGGCAGATATCATCTGTATGTTTCTTTGGGTTGTCCTTGGGCGCATCGCACTGTTTTATTACGAGCCTTGAAAGGACTGGAGAAAGTTATTGGACTTTCTATTGTTGATCCCGTAATTAGCAACCAAGGATGGAAGTTCTCAGATAAACCAGGATGTATTCGAGATAAAGTTAACCAAGCTGATTATCTTTGGCAAATTTACACCAAAGCTAATCCAAATTACACCGGGCGAGTCACAGTCCCAGTATTGTGGGATAAACACACACAAACAATTATCAATAATGAATCTCGCCAAATTATTCAAATATTAAATACAGAATTTAATTTCTTTGCTGAGAAGACAGTAGATTTTTATCCAAAATCACTGCAAACTTTAATTGACGAAACTATAGATGCAATTTACCAACCAATTAATAATGGTGTATATCGCACTGGTTTTGCTGCATCTCAAACTGCTTACGAACAAGCACTGAAAGAATTATTTCTCGCACTGGAATATTGGGAAAAAGTTTTAGGTAAACAACCATATCTCTGCGGTGAAGAAATTACATTAGTAGATTGGTGCTTATTTACTACTTTATTCCGGTTTGACTTGGCATATTATGGTTTGTTTAAGTGTAATCTGAAGCGGTTGGTTGATCATCCCAATCTCTGGAACTATTGCCGAGAATTATATCAATTTCCTGGTGTTAAACAATGGTGTAATATCAGTCATATCAAACAACTTTATTATCTAGGTTTATCTGAATTAAATCCAAATGGCATTGTACCAGTTGGCCCCATCATTAATTTTGACTTACCTTATAATCGCCGCGATCGCCAAATCTAAATATCCTTTGCCATATCAAATTTTTATGACGAATGAAGATGTAGCTTTTTTTCGGTTATTTGGATCTATATTCGCTGGTGTTGGCAGCATTTTTGTCATCGCTGGCATCATAATAGCAGTGAATACTCGCAGTATTGCTGGCAAATCTATCTCCGCTCAAGGAACTGTAATTGATTTAGTAAAACATACATCTAAAGACAGTGACGGCAGTTCTTTTACTGCTTATTATCCAGTGATCAAATTTACGGCAAACTCTGGTAAGCCAATCGAATTTGAAGCCAATAGTGGTAGTAACCCACCAACATATACTAAAGGTCAAAAGGTAGAAATTCTTTACAATCCGCAAGAGCCAGAATCTGCCAAGATTAATACTTTGTCAGATTTTTGGATTTTACCTGCTATGTTTATTGGTATGGGTTCAGTTTTTGTATTAATTGGGGGAATTCCATTAGTTAAATCGTTCTTACCTAGAGAATAATGCGGTGTGCGATCGCATTGAATATTGGTATATATAGCAAATAAAATATGCAAAAAAAATCTCAATTTAACTATAAGTTAATTACTTCTAAAGATAGACCATACATTTTATTCTTACATGGTTTTATTGGTAATTTAGATGAATTTGATAAAGCTATAAAACTGTTAAGCACAGAATTTTCATATCTCACACTTGACCTTCCCGGACATGGTAAAACTCAAGTATTAGGTGAAGATAAATACTATACAATTGAACAAACTGCTCAAGCTTTAATTAATTTATTAGATGAGTTGAATATTCCTAAATGCTTTTTAGTTGGTTATTCAATGGGTGGAAGATTAGCGTTATATCTCACACTGCATTTTCCTGAACGTTTTTACAAAGTTATATTAGAATCAGCCTCTCCAGGTTTGGCTACAGAAACAGAACGATTAGAACGAGTCAGAAAAGATGAGCAAATAGCAAGAAAACTGTCAAGATGTATTTCTAAAAATGAATTTCGAGAGTTTTTATTGAATTGGTACAATCAACCAATTTTTGGTGATATCAAAAATCATCCAGCATTTGAGAGAATGTTAGAGAGTCGGTTACAAAATCAGCCGCTTGAGTTGGCTAAATCACTAAAATTTATGGGAACTGGGAGTCAACCTTCTTTATGGGAAAAACTTAAAGATAATATAGTACCTTCACTTTTAGTAGTGGGTAATAATGATAAAAAATTTCTAACTATTAATACAAAAATGGCTAAAATATGCAAACTTACTCAGTTAAAAATAATTAGTAATTCGGCTCATAATATTCACTTGGAGAATACTAAATATTTTGTGCAGAATATTAAAGAAATGTTTGCCAAAGATTAAAGATTCGCTATTATTTTCAATTTTAATTCAAATTTTACTCCCAAATTCTTTGCAGATTGAGTACAAATCCAGGTAATACATTTTCACCAGAAAGAGTTTGAGGTGATTTCAAAACTTCCACCTCTTGTCCTGGGCGATAAATTGATACTTCTTGCCTTTTTCGGTTAAATAACCAACCTAATCGACATCCATTTGACATATATTCATCCATTTTGTCTTGGATTTTTTTCAAAGTGTCAGATGGTGACATGATTTCAATTACAAAATCTGGACACAAAGGAATAAATTTTTCTCTTTGTTCTTTAGTCAAAGCTTCCCAACGAGATTTTTCTACCCAAGAAACATCAGGAGAACGTTCAGCACCATTTGGTAATGTAAATCCAGTAGATGAATCAAAAACTTCGCCACCTTGTTTTTGTTCATTCCATAATGCTACTTGCAGAATTAAATTAACATTACTTCTGCCTGTTTCTCCTCCTGTTGGTGGCATGATAATTAATTCTCCCTGAGCATTGCGTTCTAATTTTAAATCAGGGTTTTCTGCACACAGTTGATAAAACTGCTCCTTTGTTAATTTAATTACAGAATTGAGATTTAATGTAAGTGCTGTCATAGGAAGATTACTGTTTTTGTTCGCTGACTAAGTTTTTAACTTATATCTATTGTGAGAAATATTAAAATAAAAGGGGATCAACTACTATAGCGTTTCTCGTTTTAGTGAGGTACATTTCGTTGAGGTTAGGGGCGCTTAGGCTAGAGACTAGTTAGGATGTACCTCATGCAATTGGGAACTGCTATATTTCACGACTTTACAATTTAACGCTTTTTCAACATTTTTGGCTCAATATTTAGATACTTTAGGCTTAAAAGTTAGTGTTGGATTTGGTATTGTATTTGCGGATGCTGGTTGATTTGCTGCTGTTAATTCTTCCTTTAACATTTTCTGATAAATCTGAGGTAAAGAACTACTGATGGAATTCGTTTCTATGCCATATCCTAAACTTGTCCAAGTAGGAGATAAACGTCGCAAAACTTCAATGATTTTGCCTTGACGCAGCAGTTGAGGAATATTAACTCGCCAAACTTGGAAATCATTCAACCAACGATAAACCACCACATCTTGAAATTCTGGTTCAAAACTATAAGAAGTCCAAAACACCATCCTCATGGGGTTGGGGTGATAGCGGGGGGCAATTTGATACCAAGTGGTGTTGATAATTTGATATCTCCCTGCAGCCGTGGAACAATTACCTGTGTTTGGCCCGGTAACAATGGTGACGCAAATTTCAGGGTGGCGGCTGAGGTCTGTTACTTGTTGTCCACCATACAACAAAGAGTAAGGACGGTTTCCATTAGCTTCGCTAGCTGAAATGGTTCGCATCAAGGCGCGAATATAAGGGTCGCCGTCTTTCATGACTAGGGGTGGTTGTTTATCATTAAAAACGGGATCGGAGGGCGATCGCAAGTCTCCAAAGATATACCACTGTAACAAGCATACAAAAGCAAGCAGCGCCGCTATTGGGCCGATTAATTTTTCAACCCCTTTAAGTTTAAAACCTTTCAGAGTCTGACTCCTTCGTTTTTGTCAATGGTCAATGGTCAATGGTCTACAGTCAATAGTCAATGGTAATTTCCCTTGACTATTGACTGTAGACTCAGCATTGCTGAAATAACTCCCCAAAGGTTTTTGGACTAGCTTCTGGTTTAGCGATAATTTCGACAATTTTATTGCGTGCGGCTGGCTCAAGTAGTGCTTCGACAGAAACTTGGGCAACTTTTTGCCGAGGAATACTCCCATCGAATAATGTATCTGCACTCTGCATCACGATAGCATCAGAGTTATCTTCATTTTTTAAACCACCAGGTCGCACAATTGTATAGGTGAGACCACTTTTTTGAATGTACTCCTCGGCTTGTTTTTTCCAGACTAAAATCAGCCAGAACAAGTTTAATGGATGGAATAGCTGAGATGTACACAAGGAAGAAACCAGGATAAAATGCTCAATACCCTTGGCTTTAGCCACATCCACTAAATTTTTAGTACCTTCAAAATCTACTTTATATGGCCCAGTCGGATCAAAACTTGGTTTTGCCCCAGTCGCACACAGCAATACAGTACTATCTCCCAATGCCGTAGCGAGGCTTTCGGGTTGCAATACATCGCCAGCAACTAACTCAGCATCAGGTGGCAAAGTTGCTCTAGCTTTCTGTACATCTCGTACCAAAGCACGCACGGGAATGTTACGCGCTACTAACTCTTGGACAATTCTACGACCTGTCTCACCGGTAGCTCCGGCTACAAACGCTTTCATTACAAACGCTATCCTAAAAAACTAGTATGTGATTTATCCGTATTTTAGTAATTTCATAAAGTTCATGACAGAATCTTGAAATTTCAGCCAAAATAGAATCCTGCCTGCGAAATCACTCAAGTAAGCTGGGAATCATTAATATAGCCAAACGCCAACTTAGAGGGGAATGCATTGATGCTTTCAACAAACGGCGAATATCAATCTTTAGATATAAAAGAAACTGTTTTACCTGTAGAATCCAACTTAGTAGAAACTGATGATGTAGTTACTGATGCAATTGGGACACAAACCCAGTTTTGCGGTTGCTACAGCGATTTTATGGAAGTGTATGCCCCAGTACATCAAGTTGCTGAGTATCTTAATGCTCATTCGTCGTGGTTTACACGTTGCGCTGAACCAATGACAGTCGAGCCATTGGGAGAAAATGGTTATGCTTTGACTATTGGACGTTTTGGCGCTTTTGGTTATGAAGTGGAGCCAAAAATTGGTTTGGAACTTTTACCACCCGAAGAAGGAGTATATCGCATTCGGACGATCGCTATTCCTGATTATCAAGCACCCGGTTATGATGTAGACTATCGCGCAGCAATGCAACTAAAAGAGTATCAAGCTGAGGATGATGCTGCGATTTCTGGTGAGGTAACGCGAGTTGAATGGGATTTAGATTTAAAAGTTTATCTTCACTTTCCCCGATTTATTCAACGATTGCCTAAGTCTATCATTCAATCTACAGGCGATCGCTTACTTAATCAAATTGTCCGCCAAGTCTCTCGCCGCTTAACACGCAAAGTTCAAGAAGATTTTCATCAGTCTTTGGGAATACCTTTTCCTAAAAATTCCCAAAAAAAGCGATAAGTCAACTAAAGTCTGAAGTGTGAAGTCTGAAGTATGAAAAATTAAGATACCTATTCCTGTTTAGAATGCTGTTGCATTGGGAGATCCAGACACAGACACTTTTTACTTGATTGGGTATGATAATTTTATACTTCATAATTCATACTTCATACTTCAGTTGACTAATAACTAAGCATTAGTAAGAATTTTCTGCACAATTTGCACGCCAGTGATAGCCTGCCAAGTAAAAAGACCTAAAATCACAAAATTCAACAAAATGTGAGTCACTCTTGCCCAATTGGCTCCTTTTTGCATAAAAGGAGACAGGGATGCAGAGAAGGCAATTAAACCAGTCATCCCCAACCCTGCAATCAAGTGTGGCCCCACAAATAACTTACCGTTATTGATGTAAGTGACAGCCATCCCACCAATTGCACCTGTTACCATCAAAGCTAAGAGAATCGATCCTATTTGGTAGTGTTTGACGTTAAATTTACCTTTAATCAGTTCTTTCTTTTCTTCCCCTTGAGCGTTTCTGGTACGCTGTACTTGCAATCCCAAATAAGCAGCATAAAGTGAAAGCGCTAAAAGTACCCACATAATTAGCGGGTGGAAAAAGTTAAGCCAGTATTTCACCGAGGGAGACAGTTCCAGATTCATTGTGTTCTCGCCCAATTCTTAAATCTTAATAAAAATTAGCATAAGTCTAAGGGTAATTCGTAATTCGTAGTTCGTAATTTGTAATTAATCAGGCGTGATGGACTGTGTACATCCTTTGGGTTTAGCAGTCGTTAGCCAAGCGAAATCCTCGCGCAACGCAGCTTCAGCAACCAGAGGATTTTTACTCAGCAACGCCAGTTCGCTCAAGTCGAGCCACTGCGTTGCGGGGGAACCCCCGCAACGCAGTGGCGTGGCAGAGCCGCCCACGCGACTGGCTCCTCAGCAGTTTGTTAAGACAGCCCTATTGCAAAAGTACTTAAAGAATTTCAAACTAAATTTGGGTACTAGACGAGAAAACTGCCTGGGCAGGATTTAATTCATGAGTGAAAATAACGATGTCTTACTGCTGAAGGCTGCGAAAAGTGGAGATATCAAGCGGCTGAATGAGATTTTAGCTGCTGGTGTGCAAGTGGATGCTTGCGATCGCGATGGGACGACGGCGTTAATGTATGCTGCTAACTTAGGCTACACCGAAATTGTGCGATCGCTTTTAGATGCGCGGGCAAATATCAACTTGCCCAGGAAACGTTATGGCTTAACGGCGTTGATGTTGGCTGCAAGTAATAAACAAGTAGATATTGTGCAGCTTTTAGTATCAAGAGGTGCTAATGTTGATGCTATCAACGAAGATGGCAGCACTGCATTGATGGCGGCTGCACTCAAAGGTTATGTGGAAATAGTGCAATATTTACTTGCGGCTGGTGCGAAAGTAAATATTGCCGATAAAGACGATGACACTGCTTTAAAATTAGCAGTCAAACAAGGACACGTAGCAGTTGTGCAACTCGTAGCACAAAATGGCGCAGATGTAAATCTCCAAGATGAAGATGGTGAGACACTCTTGATGATTGCGGCAGATTTGGGAAATTTGGATATTGTCCAAGCATTGTTAGCGGCAGGTGCAAATGTAAACTTACAAAACAGTGATGGTGGTACAGCATTATCAGCAGCTGCGGCATCAGGTAATAGTGCGATCGCATCTGCTTTACTAGATCAAGGTGCGGAAATTCATCACCAAGACAAAGACGGTGAAACTGCATTACATATTGCCGTTGTCGAAGGCCACCTTGACGTAGTGCAAGTGTTACTCAGTCGGGGTGCTAATGTCCAAATCAGAAATAATTTAGGCGATACACCCATGATAGTTGCCGTATTGCAAGGACATAGTGAAATTCTCGAAGCATTGCTGCGTTCTGGCGCAAATGCTTATGGAGAAGCCGAGATTCCTTTATTAGCTGCAATATCCTTGGGACATAGCCAAACAGTCAAAGTATTATTAGACTACGGCGCTGATCCCAATACTCTCGGCAATGACAGTCAGACTGCTTTGCTCAAGGCTGCCAAACGCAATCAGATAGAAATTATTACACTCTTACTAGCTAAGGGTGCTAATGTCAATTTTCAAGACATAGCCGGAGCGACAGCATTAATGTGGGCTGCCTCTGGCGGCTACACTGAGACTATGCAGATATTATTGCAAGCTGGCGCAAATTTAAATCTGAAGAATCGCGGTGGTTATACTGCTTTGATGCTGGCAGAATTTAATGGCTATCAAGATATAGTCAAAATTTTGCAAAAAGCAGGGGCGCAAGAATAATATCATGAAAGTATGGCTTAATTGATTATTGCTATAAGTATCGCTTCACTTCTCATACTATTTCCATATGAAGACGCATAGAAATAACCCCACTGCCTGCGGCATCTCCCCTTGCTAAGGGGAGGTTGGGAGGGGTGAAAATAATGTGCAGCTTCACATTAAATTGGTATACGGTCTCCTAATACCCAGGCGAGAATTCCCGAATAGCTTTTATTGACTGCCGTCCAAATCCATTTCTGGTTTTTTTTACCAACAAAAGTTTCCAATTCATCCACTTGGGTAACTTCAGGAATTTCAACACTCGGTGGTGCATCAGGTAAGGGGTCTGCGGCTTGTTTCACCCATGGAATTACCGTATTATGGTTCACTCCTGTTTGTCGCTCAATTGCTCGAAAACCTGTACCATTAACATACATTGTCAAACATTATTTCTTAATTTCATCTGAATAACCTCGCTTTGAATATGATTCAACAAATTGGCGATCGCATCGGACACAGATGTAGTTCTGTTTACCACGATGATGCCCGTTCTTACGTATATCAGTAGATGCACAATTAGGACAGTTCATCCCTTAATTATGCAACACCAAATCTTCTATCGTATTCATAGATATTTCCATAGGATTGAGTGTCTGATAGCCTATCATGCGATGCGATCGCAACTCTATGGCATGGTAGGTTATCTCTTATATCATGTCCGGGTAATTAGTTATAATTCCCGAATCTATGCAGAGAACCCAAAAACCCCTCCCCTCTGCTCCCCTGCCCCTCTGCGCCTCTGCTGCCTTAATGATAAGTCTTTCACCGGACACGATATTACTAGTTACACTTGACAGATAGAAAAGAAATTAGAACTTTTACGTAAAGCAAATAACTTGATGTTATGGTTTAGGGAAATTTCTGTAAAATTCTCAAATTAATTATACTTATTGCAACTACCTACCCGCATTTTAGCAAATTTCTCAAAGTGGGTTTTGTTTCTCTATACTTAGACTTCTAGGCTGTAAAGAAGAGTGGAGTGCCTGAAACTGAGAATTGGTATAAAGAGTTAAGATAAGTAGAAAATTTCATGGCAAAATCTGCCAAAATGGCAAATTTGAACTATTAAAATCATTTAAATTATACATAGAGGTGATGAACCAACACACTCATCAACAATGATTTTATCATTGAATATCTGACTATGAAATACATTTAACTGATTGTTTTTGCTGAAGCAATCAGTATCCCAAAGAAAGAGTACATAACTCTTAAACTAAGACAGACAATCTAACTGTAGCTATTGATGTTTCTGTTTCCGAGGAAGCCTGAGCAAAAAAAAGTTAGAGAAGTGGATTCCCCCAATTTTAACTTTAAATGCCCTCTATCCAGTTTCTCAATGGTGGGAGAAATTTGGTAGAGCCTTTCATACTTTTGGAGTACAGGAAATAGACAAAGTAACAGTTAACAATTGTTGTGGCTGATAAAGCATTTAGCTACTACACTTTTGTTTTGATGTTCTTAATCCTAGTTCTACCAAACAGGATTATCTCTGCTGTAATAAGATGTAATGGATACAGCAACTACTGGAGGCTAAAAACTCAAATAGCTTCCAGTTTTTTATGTATCAATTAAGGCTAAATTAACTAGGTCGTCATTTGCCATTTTGTAAGAGAAGACAAATAACAAATGACAACCTTAACTAATTAACTTTCTTTATTCTGACCTATGAGTGAGCTTGCAAAAATTTTTATTGAACCGGAGGAAGTTGTCAAATTCCTCAAAAAAGAAATGAGGTTGAAGAAAGTTTATGAAAAAATTTTAGTTAACAAAATAATCTGGCAAGCCGCAGAAGCTAGAGGTATTACTATCACACCCGAAGAAATTGAAGCGGAAGCAGAAAATCAACGTCGAGAAAGACATTTGGAAAGAGCCGCAGATACACTGGAATGGTTAACTGATCAATTAGTTACAGCTTATGACTGGGAAATGGGCATCTGCGATCGCCTATTATCGCACAAACTAGCACAAGTATTATTTGCTGATGAAGTAGAGAATTTTTTTACTCAAAATCGCGCGGAATTTGATCAAGTTATTTTGTATCAAATCATAATTGACTCTGAAACACTTGCACAAGAGCTTTACTATCAAATTGAAGATGGTGAAATCAGTTTTTATCATGCCGCACAAATTCATGATATTGATATTCAACGTAGGCGTAGATGTGGATATGAAGGTATAGTTTATTGTTTTGCGCTTCAGCCCGATATCGCCACCGTTGTATTTAGAACATCACCTCGACAGGTGATAGGCCCTTACAAAACTGAGCAAGGTTATCATCTTTTTTTTGTTGAAGAATTTATTCCTGCTGAATTAACACGTGAAAGATCCCAAGAAATTATCGATAAAATGTTTCAGCATTGGTTAAATACTGAACTACAATGTATGCTAAATACAGCATTACTTAGTGATTCATAGGAGACTTGAAGATTATTTGTATATAGCGGTTTGCTACTAAATGAAGTACAAAATAGAGGACTAGAAAACGCTATATTCCTACCCCTCCTGCCTCCTGCCTAAAAACAGATAACTTTGTACTTCATAAGGATGAAAACTGCTGTATGTCTTTTTGTTGTATATAAAATTTTATCTAGAAAATTTTTAACACTGAGTTATCTGTGGTTTTATTTCAATATAGGATTCATTTTCAATTTTTTGAAAAAACTCAGTAAACCTTTGTTCCCTCTTTCCTATTCTCTTCCTAGACATAAAATTTCATCATAGATATAGATAATTATTACTTAGATATTTTAAACACTCGCATCTTTTAAATTTACCTTTTGTCTCCCAATATCTATCATTTTATTTTAACCAATCTTAATTATAAAATTATAGTAAAGATAAAATATTGTTTTTGTAAAGTTCATCTTTTTTTTATAAAACCTATTGACTATGTTTAGAAAAATTCTTAAAAGAATAACAGTTAGGCTAACTTAACAAAGTGAGGAACTGCCACTTTTTAGTAAAACTTCTCTTCTAGATTATTTTCAGATTGCTTGCACTCTGCTGCTGATAGGATAAATATTTTAAGGCGAGTGTAAAATATAGATTTACACTCGTACTTGACCGTAGTACCTCTCAGTTCTAATCTCTAGAACAGGTTTTCACCTATAATTAAGAATCACACTCAAACCAAGTAAATGATTTTGAGGTTAAGCCACAAATCTAGATTGCAGAGTTCAGTAACATCCCCAAAATATGAGTCGCCAAAAGGCTCTACCTTACTTTCCTATACTCATCAAGCAATTTTGTGAAACTAATACCAGCGTTACACCAAACTATAGGAAAGTCTGGCAAATTATTAAGTTTTACTAGTTCATAGTTTATTGCTTTTAGGTGTTTACCTGAAACTGCTGTTTATTGGTTAAACAACAGCTATACTGGCTAAATATTTTGTGAGATTTTCATACTACTACTGCTCAAGTATTAGCGCTCATGCCTTGGGAGCGCTGTTTTTAACACAATTTTTATTTCTGCGTAGAATAGTTGTTACTAGAAATGTTTGTGATTTGATGCTTCTAGTAAAAACTATGAACACAGAATTCTAGATTGCAAAAACAGATGTAAGATGCAAATTACTCCTGATTATTTACAACTATCAGGGGTAAACATTCAGCGTTGTATAAACATTAAAAGAACCCAAAAATCAAAAGTCAGAATTCAAATTTAATAAGGGTTCACTCATCAAATTCTCTCTCTATTATTGAAATATTCTGACTTCATCTCAAACATTTGACAGTCAACAACAACTGGTAGTAATTATGTCAAACTATTCTAATCAATATCAAGGTTTGGAAAATTACGATCCTCAAGACAGCAAATTTCTGACACCTTTTCAAAGAAAAGCTTTGTTGAAAAACTTGCAAAGTAATTTACAGCCAGAATATCTCCGGCGAATTGAAATTATGTTGCTGGCAGATATGGGTAAATCTCAAACCCAAATCTGTGAGATTGTTGGTTGTTCTCAAGAAATGGCACGCTACTGGATTGGTATAGCAGAAGCTGGTTTAGCACATAAATGGAATGAGCGACCAATAGGCAGACCGAAAATTGTTAACGCTCAATATATTGACAGATTGAAAGAGTTAGTAAGTCATAGTCCTCGTGATTACGGCTATGCATTTAGTTACTGGACAGCCCAATGGTTAAGCAAACACCTAGCTAATGAATTGGGCATTTCTATTAGCGATCGCCACGTTAATCGCCTACTCAAACAAATGGGACTTTCGACTAAACGCAAAAGTTCCACTCAACAAGAAACAGAAGAGACAAAAGATAACAGCATTACAATCGGCGACTTACAAACTCATAGTGAACCGACTTTTCCTTGGTCATTTAATTTAATGCAGACAAATCAATAGGTGAAGATCCCCCCAACCCCTCTTAAAAAGGAGGGCTTTTAATCTTTTTTACCCCCTTAAGAAGGGGGTCGCCGCAGGCGGGGGGATCTTAATCATGTAACCCTAATTCATGAAGGTGAAAAGATGCCATCAGGATTTTCTCAAGAACAGTTAGCACAACAAATTACCTATACTTTGGGCGAGATGTTGTCAAGTCAAGACATGGAAAAATGCTTGGCAGAAGTGGAAATTGTGGAACCGCCTGTCGCCAAACAATTTTGGCAAGCGACAACAGCACTTCCTGGAATTTATATCATTCTCACAGGTAAAGTTAGACTGCTCGATAGTGCGAATAACTTAATCACAACCTTGACAACTGGGGGATCATTTGGCGAATTAACTTTGTTTCCCGAAGAGTTTCGTTCTTACGTGGCGAGGGCTTCTGTCAACCTCAAACTGTGCTATTTACCGCAAGCACTGTTGCAGGAGATGATGCAGCAATATCCTAACATGAGCGATCGCCTCAAAAAACGTGCAGAACTTTGGAATTTACTCTTGTTATTTTGCCAAAGTGCGCCAATCACACTCAATGGCTCTGTAGACGAGATGCTCAAGGCTTTATCTCTTTTCCGGCGACACAATTTAGACAGCGGCGCACCTCCAGCCAAATTATTTCAAGATACTAAATTCTGGCTATTGCGTCGCGGTAAACTGCTCCACGCCGATGGGCGCATATTGACATCAGGCAACATTTATATCTATCCCCAGGAAGGCAGTTGGCAAGCGACACAACCAACAATTGTCTACAGTCTACACAATGCTGATTGGCAAACAGCTGTGGCACATTGGCCGCAATTGGCAGATTTGGCTGGAGTCGGGAGTGGGGAGGAAGGCAGGAGGCACACTTCGGCTTCGCTCAGTGACCAGGAGGCAGGAGGCAGGGGGGGAGAGGAAGGTAGTGGTTCGGCTTCGCCCATCGGCTATGCTCAGGACAAGCTCACCAACCAGGCAGGGGGCAGGGGGGAAGGAATTTCTCAGTCTCTATCGCCGCCGAAACGCAAGCCAAGTAAAGCTTACTTTCCTAACCCGACAGTGAGGGCGAGTCATGTGTGGGGACGCTTCGTCAAGCGATATCCATTTTTTGAACAACAAAGTGCCGCAGATTGTGGTGCAGCCTGCTTAGTAATGGTAAGTCGCTATTGGGGTAAGCGTTTGAGTATCAACCGATTGCGCGAGTTAGCAAACGTCAGTCGTGGTGGGGCTTCGTTGAAAGGTTTGACAGCTGCCGCCGAGAGTGTTGGTTTTGCTACCCGTCCAGTGAAAGCTAGTTTGGATAAATTAGCACAACAAACTCTACCTGCGATCGCACATTGGGAAGGAAAACATTACGTCGTTGTCTATGAAATTACCAAAAAAAAGGTAATTATTGGTGATCCGGCTGTTGGGCAACGCAATCTTACCGTAGGCGAATTCAAAGCTGGTTGGACTGGTTACGCCTTATTATTACAGCCTACAACTTTACTTAAAGAAACTGAAGAAGAAAATATCCAATTTTGGCAGTTTTTTGATTTAGTCAAACCCCACTGGCAAGTGCTGCTGGAGGTTTTCACAGCTTCGGTGTTCATTCAGGTATTTGGACTAGTTACACCTTTATTCACTCAGTTACTTTTAGACAGAGTAATTGTCCAAGGTAGCACCCTCACATTAAACGCTATAGGTTTAGGGCTATTGATTTTTGGGTTATTCCGTGTTGCTATTAATGGACTGCGGCAATATCTTTTAGATCACACAGCCAATCGCATCAGCTTGTCGCTATTGGTAGGTTTTATTAAACATACGTTCCGTTTACCTCTGGCATTTTTTGAATCGCGTTACGTTGGTGATATTGTTTCTCGTGTCCAAGAGAATCAAAAAATTCAGCGTTTCCTTACAGGTGAAGCATTATCAATTATCTTGGATTTGCTAACAGTATTTATTTATGTCGGGTTGATGTTTTGGTATAGCCCGTCAATGGCCTTACTCAGCTTAACCATCGTCCCACCGTTTATGCTGTTGGCGCTTGTGGCTACACCCTTCTTACGTCGAATTAGTCGTGAGGTGTTTAACGCCACTGCTAACGAAAATAGTTATCTAATCCAATCCCTGACAGGGATTCGTTCAATTCGTTCCATGGCGATTGAACAAACAGTGCGTTGGCATTGGGAAGAACTGCTGAATAATTTGATTAAAAAGACATTTAGTGGGCAGATAGTAGGGAATCAACTGCAAATTTTCAGTGCGACGATTGAATCAGTAGTAAGTACGGGGTTACTGTGGTTTGGGGCATGGTTAGTGATTCAAAATCAATTAACAATTGGACAGCTTGTAGCTTTTAATATGCTTTTAGGCAACATTATTCGCCCTTTCCAACGGCTAGTTGTGCTGTGGAACCAAGTTCAGGAAGTGATGATTGCGACTGAACGGATTAATGATGTTTTAGAAGCAGAACCAGAAGAAGATTTGCAACATCAACCCCGACAGATTTTACCAAAACTGCACGGACATATCCGGTTTGAGAATGTCACCTTCCGTTATCATCCAGACAGCGATATTAATGTCTTAGAAAATCTCAGCTTTGAAATCAAGCCTCAGCAAACTGTGGCAGTAGTTGGACGGAGCGGTTCGGGCAAAACTACCTTATCTAAGTTGATTTTGGGGTTATATCCGCCGACAGATGGCAAAGTTTTCATTGACGCTCACGATGTAACTAGTATTTCCTTGCGATCGCTTCGTTCGCAAATTGGGGTTGTTGATCAAGACACCTTCTTATTCGGCGGTACAATCCGCGAAAATATCAGCATTGCTCACCCAGAAGCCACCTTAGAAGAAATTATCGACGCGGCGCGGTTAGCAGGAGCCGATGACTTCATTAAACAGTTACCAATGAGTTACGAAACTCAAATTGGTGAAGGTGGCGGAATGTTATCTGGCGGACAGCGCCAACGTTTAGCGATCGCTCGTGCCTTATTGGGCAATCCGCGTTTATTATTATTAGATGAAGCCACCAGTCACCTCGACGCTGAATCTGAACGCATCATTCAAAATAACCTGACAACCATCCTCAAAGGACGCACAAGTTTAATCATTGCTCATCGCCTGTCCACCGTGCGTCACGCAGACTTAATTCTGGTATTAGATCGGGGGTTACTCGTCGAAAGCGGCACCCACGAAGAATTAATTGCTAGAAAAGGTCATTATTTTTATCTCAACCAGCAACAACTGGCGCAAACAAATTGAGCATCTGGGAAATTTGCACATAAACAGTTAACGCTCAACAGTAAACTGTTGAATTACCTATGCCAAATTCTTTTCCCATTCCCTCATCCATACTTACTCAACAAAAGCAGGATGAACTTCGCCAGTTTGATGACTCTGATGTAGTTGTCAATGAGCCACTACAGGCAGCCCAGATTAACGATTGGTATTACGGTACAGAAGAACTTCTAGATGCCTTACCCAAGCTCTGGACACGTTCAATGCTGTACTTACTAGTCGCCTTTGCTGCCATTGTTATCCCTTGGACAATGCTTACCAACGTGGACGAGACAGGCTCCGCCAGAGGACGTTTAGAACCCAAAGGTGCAACGCAAAAATTGGGCGTTCCGGTTACGGGTGCAGTCAAAGCCGTCAATGTCCAAGAAGGTGCGACTGTGAAAGCAGGGCAGGTTTTGATGCAACTAGACTCTGATGTGTTGCAAACAGACTTGCAACAAACGCAAACTAAACTAGAAGGATTAATCAGTCGGCAATCACAGTTAGAATTACTCAAAAACCAACTGATGCTGGCGATTAACATTCAAGAACAACAAAACCAAGCCCAAGCATTAGAAAAAGTTGCCCAAGTTAACCAAGCACAGCAAAACCTTGATGCCAAAATCAGCAGCTATAACCTGCAAAGACTAGAAAAACTCGCTTTAGTTGAGCAGGCTAGGCAGAAAATTCATTCCACCCGCATTGACCAAAAATTAGCTGGCAGTCGTTTCAATCGAGATTTAGCGGAAGTTGACCGCTATCGTCAACTTTTAAACGAAGGTGCGATCGCCCAAGTTAAAGTAGTGGAATTAGAAAAAACTGCTGAAGAAAGTCAACGCTTGCAAGAACAAGCAAGCGCCGAACTCACACAATCAGAATTAAGTTTAAAGGAGGAAGTTAGCCGCTATCAATCCATCATGAGTCAAGCCTGGGCAGATATTCAGCAAGCCAAACTCCGCCTAGAAGAACAGCACAGCAGCTATCAAAGCGTGGTGCAAGCAGGGAGATTAGCACTGCTGAAAAGCCAGGAACAACTCAAAGATATGCAAAACCAAATCACTACCCTGCAATCGGAAATCGCCCAAACCAAGAGCCAGATTACCTCCTTCAAACTCCAACTACAGCAGCGCGTAGTGCGATCGCCAATTGATGGCACAATCTTTGAATTACCTGTAAAAAAACCAGGCCCTGTAGTCGAAGCCGGACAAATAGTTGCTCAAATTGCACCTAAGAATAGTGAGTTGATTGTCAAAGCCCAAATGCCCAGCCAACAAAGTGGCTTCTTGAAAGTTGGTATGCCCGTCAAAGTTAAATTTGATGCTTATCCCTTCCAGGATTATGGAGTCATCCAAGGGCGCGTCAATTGGATTTCACCTAGCTCAAAAATACAGACCAATGGCGAAGGACAAGCCACTATCGAAACCTATGAATTGGATATTGTTTTAGATCAACCTTATATCCAAGCTGGTGACAAACGGATTGTCTTAACACCAGGTCAAACGGCAAATGCAGAGGTAATTATTCGCCAGCGTCGCGTCATCGACTTTATTTTAGATCCATTTAAGAAACTGCAAAAAGGCGGACTAGAACTATAATTCATAATTCGTAATGACGCTCGCGGACTCGCGCTTCGCTACGCTAACGTAGTTCGTAATTACGAAAGCCTAGAAGTATCTAGTTTTGTGAGTTTGAATCTATTGCCAAATTTTAGACAATTGGTATAACAACTAACTATAGCGGTTCTCACTGAGAGTGCAATACACTCGTCACCTCACCCCGTATTTGCTGACGCAAACACTCCCCTCTCCTTGGTAAGGAGAGGGGTGGGGGTGAGGTGAAAAAACCAACTTCATGCAAACGAGAACTGCTATATTTCTACTTACTTCTGAAATAAAATCATGTATCTTGACTGTGAATAGAGCAGGCTGTAAAAGCCTGCCCTAATTTCACGTTTAATTTTATTCATAAGGCTTAGAACCCCAACTTCTTCAAGAAGTCGGGGTTCTGAATTTTTAAGTCTAACAAAAACTTTTAATTATCAAGCGAAACTTCCACTAGATAGAGATAAGAAAAACTCTCTCAAGCAAACATATATAGATATGCAGCTAACTTCGATGCAAAATTAAAAACACTAATCATAATTAGTGGAGGAAATTAATTATGGCAAAGCTTTTAAATGTTGCTGTTGAAGACATTATTTACTACATAAAACTGTCTGGACAAATTCCTAGTATATTAGATGCGATCGCCACTCAAAAAATTATTGCCGAGACAGTCGAAAAAGTCGGCATTACAGTCGAGGTAGAAGAACTGCAAAAAGCCGCAGATAGTATGCGCTTTGCTAACCAACTCCTCAGAGCAGAAGACACTTGGGCTTGGCTAGAAAAACACCATCTTTCTCTAGATGACTTTGAAGAAATAGCTCAAGCCAACATCTTATCTACTAAATTAGCAAATCATTTATTTGCAGATAAAGTTGAACCATATTTTTATGCTCGCCAACTCGACTATTATGGAGCAGCAACTTATGAAGTTATCTTAGATGATGAAGACTTAGCTCTAGAACTATTTTATGCCTTAAAAGAAGGCGAAATGACATTTCAAGAAGTTGCCCGTCAATACATCCAAAACCCAGAAATCCGCCGTGCTGGTGGTTATCAAGGAATTCGCAGCCGTGCCGACTTTCGAGCCGAGATTGCCGCCGCAGTATTTGCTGCCACTCCACCACAAATTCTCAAACCAATTGTGACACCAAAAGGAGTACATATAATTGCAGTCGAGGAAATTATTAAACCGCAATTAGATGAGCAGTTACGTCTGCAAATTATGGGAGAATTTTTTACTAACTGGTTACAACAACAAGTTGCTAATTTAGAAATAGTGGCAAAGATAAGCAATAATTCTCCATCATCACAAGATTTACCAAAACCTGCTTAAATATTAAGCTTTCAGATCCCCGACTTCTTAAAGAAGTCGGGGATCTTGTTTCTCACGAATAATGCATGATTGCTATAGAAATTACTATAAAGACAAAGACAGATAGATATCCGAGGAATTAGCATTTAAGTAAGGACGTTGTAATTCCACTTGTGATAGAGAAAATTGTTGGAGAATTGCTGTTAACCGATTGGCTGGCGTATCATTTCCTTGCTCCCAAGCATCAAGCAAGCCATTAGCGATAATTTGGCAACGATGCGTCCCAAAACTTTCTTGTTCAGCAAATCTGCGGTTGGGTTCTTCTGCGATCGCTAACCCTGGTGCCATAAACTTAGTAAATAAAGGCACTTCCGGCTGAAAATAAGATTGACATTCTGCATACACCCTTTCTAATACTGAATGAACCGCCTCATAATCGTTTTTGTCAAAGTAAAAGACTGCCGAATCATAACGTTCGTACTCGGAAGGATTGTATAGGGCTTTAAATGAGAAAGGAATCTCTAGAAAGTTGAGTTGAGTAGTCAAACTATCCATGACTGCAACTGCACCTTCTGGAGTCAAATTAAAGTAAACACGCACCAATCTTTCCCGATTTGTGGCAGTTCCCGCGTTCGCCACCGCCATGTAAAATCCGTTCTGCACCAGATTTTTGGGCATTTTAACTGCAACATACTTACCCACAGTTGGAAATTGGTTTTGGGGTAATAGATGACGATGGCGCTCAATATGCAGAGTCAAACCATCTTTTTCTACTGCCAAAGTGTCATCTATATTTTTTTGTACTACCTGCCAATTGTAACTCCAATAGCCATCACCTCGATTACTTTCGTGCAAGCGATCGTAAAAAGCCACATCTACACCCAGCAACGTATTATTTTCGAGATTTTGATTTAAAGCCACATTATTAATCTCTGCATTAGCTGCGAGAGAGCTTTTCAAAGAGCCATTGTAATAAATACCGTAGAGAAAACCTCGCAATTGCAGACTCAAGAATTTTTTTTGTAAAGCCGCAGGTAATTGCTGAAAGCGAGAAATTGCTGATTCTGGCAGTTGTAATGGTTTATAGTCTGGGTGCTGAATACAATAAGAAGATTGAATTTCTACGTTTGAAATAATGTCTTGTAGTGATGTCTGCAATGACTCAGGAATCTGTGAAAGTTGTGTTGCGAGGGAATCTAACATTTGCATAAAAGCTTACCTGTAAATGAAGAAATCAGCAGGAGGCACACTTCAACTTCGCTCAGTGACCAGGAGGTAGGAGGCAGTCTTGATGAAACAAATTTCATAGCCAAGCATGAAAGTAGTCTTTTACCCTCCCCACTCCCCTTGTTTCTTTAAAGAAGGCTAATTGCGATATACGCTTGTCGGTAAAAGTTCTAAAGCTTCCACGCCAAAAATTGTTTTGATAGATGCTTTTGGATTACACAGCAAACTCTTGGCGACTTGGAGCATACAGATTCCGACATTCCCAAAAGTTTTTTCATGCTGGAGTCCGGCTTGAATAGCTGTAATTAAAGCTAAACCGCAAAATTGCAAAACTCGCTGTAAGAAATCTGGACGAGCCTCCAAGATTTCTGGAAAATGAGCTAAATAAGTTGACATCAGCGCCGCAATTGAAGGCTGAAGTATTTCTAAAGGTGTTGTAGCGAGGCGCAATGACTCTTCAATTGCCATCGATTTGCTGGTAGTCATACTATATAGCCAGAATTGCAGATAGCTGGCGATGAGCATTCCTAAATCATGAGCCGGATCTCCCCAAGCACCACGTTCCCAGTCAATCAAGCGAATAATACTTTCACCTGAGAAAGAGTCATTAGCAACCGCCTCTTGCCAACTTAAAGATAAAAGAATATTGTTCAGCTTTAGGTCATGATGAGTTAGACAATAGCGGGTATAAGAACGAGTCAAATCTGCGATCGCCTGCCCCAAACTATCGTAACGTTGATAAAGAGTAAAAAATTTCAATCCCTCACTAGGAACCATACCAAAAATTTCTGGGGTAATTCTATCTAGTCCTAGATTGAGATGAGGATTTTTTGAACTAGGTACTTGCTCAACTTTTTGAAAGAATTCTCGATAATCTGGATGTTCAATAGTGGCACGATGAATTGATGCCAAAGTTACTCCAACTGCGATCGCAATCTCAGTTGGAAAGACATTCTCTTTCATATATAAATCAGCCAAATCCCGATAGTTACTGAGATAATTAAAAACAATAATCGAATTCTCAGCATCAAAATGCACTGCTTCTGAACAAAACCAGCGAATATGACTGATATCTGGAAATTTTTGGAAAAACTGATGAACTCTCCATTCCTCAACAAACTCTCCAGCAGTTTTTCCTTCTCGATTGAGACGCTCTTGCTTAACTAGAAGTTGCCGACCATCAGGTAAACTAACTAACAAGTTAAAGTTTTTAGCTGGCTTTAGCTCAATCTTACTTAATGACTGGTCTTCTTGAGTACACAGTCCAAAGGTAAGTAAGTAGTCGAGAACATTTTGAGAGCTTAATAAAAATGGCATAGTGTTAGACATTTCTCAAATTAGCTAAAATTTACTGTTGGTTAATTAATGATAGAAGCAGACTAATATCTTGCACCATTGTCAATAACTGTAGGGTAGGCAATGTTCACAACGTAAAAATTAAGTATGAAGCGAACTTCCAGCATTGCTATCTGATTTTAATTTTAATCAAACCGAAGCGTACAAGATATCATCAACAATTAGAACAAGCTAAACACAGAGGAAGTATATTTATGCTTAGTAATTTTGAATGATTTTGCTATTGATGAAATACTATATATTGCATAGCTTGATAACACAAAATTCAAAAAAGTATAAGCAAAGTTAAGAATTTGCTGAAATTCAGATTCACCACCATATACAGACAGAGAATCTAAATCATGCACTTCGGTCAGGTAGCTTTCTAAGTTACCAGAACTTAGATCAGCAATTATAATTTTTGCCATTTCAATATTCCCAGAGAATCATGAAACTGTTGTTAAAGTGAGCTTGATTAAGTCATCGATGATTGCAATCATGCTCAACAATTAACTACAAATTATTGAGGTAAGGTCAGAGTAAGACTAACACTGATGAATACAGGAGAAAGAACCATCATTTTCTACAGAGATTAGCAGCCTGATATAACTGGCTCTCTGGGATTGTTTGATAAAAGGTACATTTTTCCTTCCAACCCAGGAGAGCCATTTAGCTTAGTAGTAAACTACAAATTTATTAGTAGTTAGATTTACTAAACGACTTAGCTAGTCCAAAAATATGCTGGATGGCGTATACATCGACAAATGCTTCAATCAGCTTATCAAATACGCTTACGTATGAGTCGGAGCCATAGCCATAGTCATAAGACTTAGAATTATTCCCACCATGTGCAGCACTCATATCAATATCACTCAGATCATTGAGAAAACTTTCAGAATCTTGGAATAGTTGAGAGCCAGCAACATTTAGTTCCGAAAGAGTGATATTAGCCATAATTTTGTCCTCAAAGATTTGGTTGTAATCAGGTTTTTGCAGATAATGAAGCCGTATTATGCTTCATTTTTAGGTGCTGACTCATACTAATTCTCTGCGATATGAGAAATACAGCCTGCATACTCTACATGAACGCCTGATAGTGTCGAGTGCAGGCTGATTCATTGCATTTTTATAGAGAATTAGTACTGAACTACAAAGCTATTAGTAGTAGTATCCGTCATGAGATTTGCTAAACGACTTAGCTATGCCAAAAATATGCTGGATAGCGTAGACATCAACAAATCCTTCAATCAACTTGTTGAATCCGTAAAAGTCGCTAACGTAGCTGCCATTAGCACCGGATGGAGCGATCGCATCAACATCACTCAAATCATTGAGAAAACTTTCAGAATCTTGGAACAGTTGAGAACCAGCAGCATTTAATTCCGAAAGAGTAATATTTGCCATGATTTTCTCCTCAAAGAGTTGCCTAAAATTGATAGTTTGTGCAGGTTATTAAGCTATCTTTCAAATAATAGTTAAATGAAAGATAGCCTAATTATGAATTTTTAAGCTACTAATATTGAGAGATACCGTAGTTAGATTTGCTAAACGACTTAGCTATGCCAAAAATATGCTGGATAGCGTAGACATCAACAAATCCTTCAATCAACTTGTTGAATCCGTAAAAGTCGCTAACGTAGCTGCCATTAGCACCGGATGCTGCGATCGCATCAACATCACTCAAATCATTGAGAAAACTTTCAGAATCTTGGAACAGTTGAGAACCAGCAGCATTTAATTCCGAAAGAGTGATATTTGCCATGATTTTCTCCTAATACAGTTGCTGAGAATTGATAATTTGTGCAGATGATTAAGCTATCTTTCAAATAATAGTTAAACGAAAGATAGCTTAGTAGTGAATTCCTAAGCTATTAGTAGCCGTAGCCGTAATCGTGAGACTTGCTGAAGGACTTAGCTAGTCCAAAGATATGCTGAATAGCATAGACATCAACAAATCCTTCAATTAACTTGTTGAATCCGTAAAAGTCGCTAACGTAACTGCCATTAGCACCGGATGCTGCGATCGCATCAACATCACTCAAATCATTGAGAAAACTTTCAGAATCTTGGAACAGTTGAGAACCAGCAGCATTTAATTCCGAAAGAGTGATATTTGCCATGATTTTCTCCTAATACAGTTGCTTATCATCAAGCAGTTTTTGCAGGCAATTAAGCTGTGTTTTGCTTAACTGTTAATGCAATTTTTATTTATGCAAACTGTAAAAGTCAACGCTATAAACACCTTTTAAAAGACATAAATAAATGTCTTGCGTCTTTTTAAAATTTTAGATTTTATCTGCTCAATTGTCTTTGAATTGATAGTAATATAGCAGTCTTCAATCATTCGTGAAAAACCAAATCCCCAACTTCTTTGAGAAGTCGGGGATTTGGACACAGCGAGTTCTCATAAATCAAATAAGATTGCTAGAGATTAACTCGCTAATTATTCTGACTTTTCACGTCATGTGGAAAAGCCGACGAAAAACCTAACCCCCTAGCCCCCTTCCCGACGCGGGAAGGGGGAAGATTCAAAGTCTCTCTCCTACAAGGAGAGAGATTTAGAGAGAGGTTTTCCAGATCCCGTGAAAAGTCAGGCTAATTATTGGCATAAAAAATCGTGCGTTCTCATACTGCTTAAACTCAGAACGCACGATGAACTAGAACATAATCTCTAGAGAAAAATCTGCCTGCTAATACATGGATATTCATGAACAGCAGCATGAAATACACAGAAATTGAGTAAGTCAGGAGATAGAGTTATTCGCTTCTCCTGACTCTTTTATTTCAGTTACTAACTTTGTCAGCAACAGCATATCGCTCAGAATCAATACTCAATGTAATAACCCCCATACTGTGATCTTTGAGGATATGTGTTGTTAGGTTGTTGTTGTTGCTGTTGTTGTTGCAAGCCATAAATTGTTTTCCCTAGTTCATCCGACACATTCCGCAGAATGTTATTGATATTTTGTTGTGTTCTTAAGAGGTCGCTTGTGTCGATTGTGATGAAACTTGAGCTTGCACCTGCTTCTACTTTTCTAGCTTCCCAAGGGGTTAGTTCAGTAAGACGTTGTTGGTCACTACTCAGATAAAGATCTGAGATGGTTATCCTTGCCATTTATTTGCCTCCACAAATACGGTGATATTAATTAACACAGCTATAACAATAAGCTGTACATCTAAAATGTCTCTCTTATATTTTGTATATACATTTAAAAAATTCAAGATTTTCTAACTGATTTTATAGACACAATTAAAGGAATTTCGTCTATAAAAGCGAAAATTTTATTGTAGTGTAAGTTGTTAAGTCCAGTGTCTAAAAATGCTTAAATGGTATTTGTAAAGTATCAATTTGTATCAATTCTCTATAGGTTACTAAAAGGATGTTTTAAAATATACATTGGTTGAAGAATAATTTTGTGAACGCTGGAAATATTAATGATGATTCCTGGTTGATGTTGAGAGATGAAATGTTTGATTGTTTCACGAGCGCATAAATAAGCACCCCGCAGATTTATCCCAATCACCCGATTAAAGTCTTCTGTCTTAATTTCGTGGGATGGGCATTAGTCATGCGTGCGATCGCTCGTGTGAGTTGCAACAAGTCAACCCAATCAATAATGAAATTTTGTTTCGGAAAAATGGAGTGTACACAAATTATCCTAGACTTTTAAAGTAATGAAATAATCAAAACTATACTTTGAGATTGAGCTTCTAGTTCGATGACAGCAAAACTTTGCTATTATAAATCTTATGGTGTGATTTTGGGCAAAAATCAAGCAATATAGAGATTTAATCAACCAAGTTCATCGCATTTAATCAGATTTTTCAAGTGTTAGCTAACTCTAGTAGTGAGTGAAATTATTTCACGTTTGCAACGTAAAAAAATATGGGTAAAAGTAAGCGTATAGGCATTCTTACCAGTGGCGGAGATTGCTCTGGTTTGAATGCAGTCATCAGAGCTGTTGTTCATTGTGCTAGCGGTAAAGGTTGGGAAGTCTTAGGCATTCGGCAAGCAACTCTAGGATTAATGGCACGGCCACCACAAGTTACTAAATTAGAAATCGACCAAGTTGATCCGTTATTAACCTCTGGTGGCACAATGTTAGGAACTACTAATAAAGGTGATCCCTTTGCTTTTCCTATGCCTGATGGTAGTTTATGCGATCGCTCATCAGAAATTATTGCAGGCTATCATCAATTAGATTTAGATGCGTTGATTGGCATTGGTGGGGATGGTAGTTTAGCGATTCTGCGTCGCCTTGCACAACAAGGTGGGATCAACTTAGTCGGTATCCCTAAAACCATTGATAATGATATCGGTATTACTGAACACGCCATTGGATTTGATACAGCTGTCAATATTGCCACAGAAGCACTGGATAGATTACATTTCACCGCCGCTTCTCATAGTCGAGTCATGATTTTAGAAGTCATGGGTCGTGATTCCGGACACATCGCCCTAGCTGCGGGTATTGCCGGAGGTGCAGATGTGATTTTAATTCCCGAAATCCTCTACAGTATGGATGATATTTGCTACCACATTAAACACCGTCAAGAGGAAGGCAAAAACTATTGTTTAGTTATTGTCTCCGAAGCAGTGCGAACTCAAGAAGGGGAAATTCGCACCCTCACTAATCGTTTGGGTCAATCACGATATGGTGGCATTGGAGAATATCTAGCCGATCAAATTAGCGATCGCATTGGTGCAGAAACACGAGTCACAGTCTTAGGACACATCCAACGCGGTGGTACAGCTTCACCTCTAGACCGATTAGTTGCCTCTGCTTTTGGCGTAGCCGCCGTCAATTTGATTGAGGAAGGTAAATACGATTACATGGTTGCTTGGCAAAATCGCCAAGTGATCACCGTGCCAATAGAAGAAGCGATCGCTCAGTACAAATCCGTCAACCCAGAAGATGCTTTGGTCAAAACTGCTCGTGGTTTAAATATTTATTTAGGAGAATAGAATACTATTTAAAAAGTAAAAAGTAAAAAGTAAAAAGTAAAAAGTAAAAAGTAAAAAGTAAAAAGATAATCCCCATAAATAAATTGAGGCGATTTGTAATGAACGTCTTATTTCTCGACGCATAGCACGAGAAATAAATTGAGGCGCTTCAAACCATTTTTCTTTTTCTTTCTTTTGCCTTTTAACTTTTTACTTTTGCCTTATTTGGTGATATGTACTTCAAGCGAATAATCATCAACAAATTTTATGCCCAACAATCTGAGTAGGCGATCGCATTGCTTGCCGATGGCGATCGCTCCCATTGATCAAATACTTTATTAAAATCCATTTCCGCTTTTTGGTTTTGTTTAAATACTGGTCAGCATAACGGAAAGCTGCTGCCTTATCATATTTTGCTATATTCAGTGCTTGCATCAATACTTCTAAAGGAATTGCAACTTGCGTGAGTTTCTCCGCTAATAATACTGACTCTTCTTCTGTTGCTGCTATAGCTGTTTCTAACGGTTCATCACCTGTTTGCTGGGTTACTCGCATATTTAACATTGCACTATCAGTCATCAGTCCACCTCCATAACTTGTACAATGCAGTTTTACTGAAATGCACAAGTTGAGCAAACCGTGTTTCTGCGGTATTTACTAATTGGGGAGCTTCATTACTCCGCACAATTGCAGTAGCGATCGCATCTTCATCAAAACAGAATTCAGAAGCTTTACGTCGTACTGTGCGATTGTTTCAATCCCTAATAGGGATTTAGTTAAGTTTAAACAAAACTCTCAGGAGGATTCTGTTATTGTTCCCAAGTTTCAATCCCTAATAGGGATTTAGTTAAGTTTAAACCCTTTCTCTAAGCCTAGAGGTGGTCTAAATAAACATAGTTTCAATCCCTAATAGGGATTTAGTTAAGTTTAAACGCACCTATTAAAGCTTTAGTAGCAACTTTTAAAAGTTTCAATCCCTAATAGGGATTTAGTTAAGTTTAAACCAGCGGAAGATTAGCATTAATTCGCGCTTCGTTTACCGTTTCAATCCCTAATAGGGATTTAGTTAAGTTTAAACTCTGAGTATTATCCTGATGCCTACAAGTTGGGATTGTTTCAATCCCTAATAGGGATTTAGTTAAGTTTAAACTCAGTAAAGTTCATAATCGCGCTTATCAACAAAATTGTTTCAATCCCTAATAGGGATTTAGTTAAGTTTAAACCTTAAGCTGAAGCTTTGCCGACTCCTTGCAGCCGTCCTCGTTTCAATCCCTAATAGGGATTTAGTTAAGTTTAAACAACGATTTTATCTGTGGGCAATTTTCGGGGTTTTCGTTTCAATCCCTAATAGGGATTTAGTTAAGTTTAAACGTTCTGGTATATGATTAGCCATTTTTGGTATGCCGTTTCAATCCCTAATAGGGATTTAGTTAAGTTTAAACCCCAACGAGACATCCATATCTCGCGCAAATTCGCGGTTTCAATCCCTAATAGGGATTTAGTTAAGTTTAAACACGATCCGAGAATCGATTTCCCCATCAATTGGGATGTTTCAATCCCTAATAGGGATTTAGTTAAGTTTAAACCACTGTCGTTTTAAACTTCGTGTCTCCCCACTTACCAGTTTCAATCCCTAATAGGGATTTAGTTAAGTTTAAACTTAAACAACATTCTTCTGCATTAAGTTGCCTTCCGTTTCAATCCCTAATAGGGATTTAGTTAAGTTTAAACTTGAGCCGCCAAAATATCATTAATGCAATCTTCTTTAGAACGTTTCAATCCCTAATAGGGATTTAGTTAAGTTTAAACTCTACCCACCTGACCCTACACCAGAATCGACTGCGTTTCAATCCCTAATAGGGATTTAGTTAAGTTTAAACCGATTGATTGAACTTGATTAAAAGCTAAGGTAGAGTTTCAATCCCTAATAGGGATTTAGTTAAGTTTAAACTCGACCAGAATTTTGGAATTTATGCCCTGTTATCCCGTTTCAATCCCTAATAGGGATTTAGTTAAGTTTAAACTGCGGAAGCTGGAAAGTCAATCTATATTTAGTTTTCAAGGTTCGATTTCGCGGATGGGTTGATTTTAACATGAGAAAAATGTCAGTTGATTTTATGAAAATGGCTGAAATATAGGCTGGATAAAGTACGCGGATGATTTTAATTTAATTTTTCGGCAAAAGCTTGTACTGAAAGGAATACAGCGTTTTTTCTGCAAGAGAGATTTTGTACACCTACTCATCCGCGCATTTTGAGGGATTTTTGTCTTGGTGTCCAGATACTCGACTTTTTTTAAAAGTCGGGTATCTAGATATTACATTGTGATTAATTCTTCGCTTGTGATGGTGAACCAGGAATTGTTACATCTATGGGTATTACTTGTTTTGCTAAACCTGTCAATGGCGGTTGAATGGTAGTTTGATTTCCGACAACCAGAGTTACCAAGTTTTCTGGTTTGAGATATTGCTTGGCTACCCTTTGCACATCTGCTGCTGTAGTGGCGGCGACAGCTTTTTGATAACGAAACAAAAAGTCAGACGGGTAGCCGTAATATTCATATCGCATCAACCGCGATAAGGTTTGGCTGGGATCTTGAAAGTTGAAAACAAAAGAGTTGAGGGTAGATTCTTTGGCAAATGCCAGTTCTTTGGCGGTTACTGGTTGAGCTTGGATGCGCTTAATTTCTGTCTGTAAGGATTTGACAAACTGCACGGTAGCATTAGAACGGGTTTGTCCACCAGCTAAGAAAATGCCGGGGTAATCAAAGCGGGGACTCCAGTAACCATATACAGAGTAAGCTAGACCTTGACGCGATCGCACTTCATTAAATAAGCGGCCACCAAACCCATTTAACACTCCATTCAACACATCTAGTGCCGCATAGTCAGGACTGTCGAATCTGCCACCTAAATGCCCAATTAATACACTACTTTGAGTTAACTGTGGCTGATTGACAAAAAATACTCCGCCTTGATTGACTGCTGACACTTCTGGTAACTGGCGTTTAGTAATTTTAGGGTTGCGTTGCCAATTTCCCAACTTAGCTTGGATGAGCGATCGCATTTTTTTGCTATCAAAATCCCCGACAACCCCCAAGATAATATTATTGGGGTGAAAGTATTGCTGGTAGAACTGTACTAAATCGTCACGGTTAATTTGATCGATAGTGGCATATTCCACCGTCCGCCCATAAGGACTATCTTTGCCATAAACCAATTTCTTGAATTCTCGACTAGCAATATCATTAGGATCGTCATTGCGTCGAGAAATACCGCCTTTTGCCTGTGTCTTCGCTAAATCCAGCTTTTCTTGAGCAAACACTGGCTCTCGCAACACTTCAGCAAACAGTCCAAACACTGTTTCGACATCTTCACTCAACGCTTCAAAGCTGGCACTACCTGTAGCTTCACCAATACTAGTTTCTACAGATGCTGCCCGCTGTTCTAATATTTCATTGAGTTCATCGGGCGAATGCTTTTTAGTTCCGCCAGTCCGCATGACTGCACCTGTCAAACCAGCTAACCCAACTTTCTCGGATGGTTCCCAACGGCTACCTGTACGCACCAACGCTGTACCACTGACTAACGGCAGTTCGTGATCTTCCATTAAATACACAACCATGCCGTTTTGTAAAACAAATCGGTCATATTTGGGTAATTTTACTGCTGGTAGTGCTGGTAGTTGTAAATCAGTGTAATGTTTGGCTGCTGTCGCCGCTAGAGAAAAGTCAAAAGTCAAAAGTAAAAAGGCAAAAGCCAGCATTAAAGCCATAAACAGCAGCTGACTCTTGTGAATTTTTTTGTATCTAGGCATCTTTTTCTTCATATCCTGTTTTTGCGATTTATCAAAACAGAATTCAGCACCTGTCATTAGTCATTTGTCCTTTGCCAATACAATTGACTAATGACTAATGACCAAGGACGACTTGTATCGGTGAGAGGTGTTTTAGCTTACTGAATTCTGGCTTGGTGAATTCTTCAATGTTCATCCTTGTTTCGACAACAGCTTACCAATGGTGCGATTTTTAGGTGTAAACGTTGCCTTTGCAACTCGTTGAATATCCGCAGGTGTCACCGCCGCAATTTCATCTAACTGCTTGAACAAGTTCTGCCAAGTACCTGTTTTTACCTCATATTCCAGCAACAGCTGTGCCATTCCCGAATTGGAATCAAGGCTGCGTAATAAATCTGCTCTCGCTTGGGTTTTTACGCGCTGTAACTCAACTGCTGTTATTGGTTGAGTTTTCAAGTTGTCAATTTCTTGGCGTAAACCTGTAGCCAATTCATCAACAGTGTGGCCGGGAGCCGTCAGCGCATAAAATAGCATGAGATTGGGATACTTATCTCCAGGAAATCCACTGTAACCTTGAGCAGTGAGTGCCAAACGCTGTTTTTCTATCAAAGATTTATACAACCGGGAAGTGCGTCCCTCACTCAGCAGCCTACTGATAATTTCATAAACTGCATTATCTGGATGAGTAATTGCTGGACGGTGATAACCTTCTAAATACCAAGGTTGAGAAGGCAGTTCTAAAGTTACTTCCCGCGTTTGTGTTTGCTTGGGTTCTACGGAAATTGTCGATTGCGGCTTGGGTTTGGCTTGAAAGCGTCCAAAGTAAATTTGTGCCAGTCGTTTGACTTCGTTGGGGTTGACATCACCAACAATAGCGATCGCAATATTATTTGGTGCATAGTAAGTATCAAAAAACTTCTGCACATCTTCTGGTGTTAGGTTGCGGATATCTTCGTCATAACCTATTACAGGTCGTCTGTATGGATGGACTTTGTAAGCTATATCGATGAATTTCTCCACCATCAAACCGATAGGTGAATTCTCCACCCGTAAGCGTCGCTCTTCCAAAATTACATCTTTTTCTTTAAAAAACTCCCGACTCAGTACAGGTTCCAGAAATCGCTCTGACTCCAGCGACATCCAAAGTTCTAATTTATTAGATGGAAAGCTATAAAAATAACGGGTGGCTTCGGTGGAAGTATTAGCATTTAAACCTACCCCTCCCGCTTGTTCAACAATTTGCCCCATCTCGTTTTGCTTGACTAGCTTGGCTGCTTGTGCTTCCACTTGCTTAAATTCGGCTTGCAACCGCACTACCTCATCTTTTTTACCATCCGCTTTGGCAGTTCTAATTTGACTATATAACTGCTCTAAGCGTTCTAGTAGAGGTTTTTCCGATTTGTAATCTGTTGTACCAATACGTTGCGTACCTTTAAAAGCTAAATGTTCCAGAAAGTGGGCTACACCTGTTTTTCCGTCCGGTTCATCCACCCCGCCAACATCAGCATATGTCAAAAAGGACACTACTGGCGCTTGATGACGTTCCAAAACAATGAACTTCATTCCATTGTCAAGTTGAAACTTCGTCAATTGCTTCATTACCCGATCTAAATAAGGCTGAATTGAACTTTTTTCGGGTGAGGCGGGTGCTTTGCCAGGTTGTAGTGTTCTTGGGGGAGGTGGCGCAGTTTGAGTTTGCGCTAGAGCAGTTTCTGGTAGCGAACCCAAAACTAAGATAGCGATCGCCAAAAATGTCATAAACAGCCGCAACAGTTTCAGCGCTAGTCGATTTGACCAATTTAAAACTGCTCTAAGGCTACTGAAATGATTCATAAGCAATAATTGATTGAAGTATGAAGGCTGAAGTCTGAAGTCTGAAAAATAAATTTTATCTTTCATTCTTTACACTTCAAACTTAGTTTGCCAAATTCCACTACCTGAGAATCATGCAACTAACTCAGCAGGGCGTTAATCTTGTATTAAGCTTTCTGTGCTTTTTGTACTCGACATTAGACAATAATGCTACCAGTCGGTTCTGGAGATCACACAGTAACTGTTATGCGAGTTTTTAATTCTCCCCCACCCTCAGAAGCACAAACACGTACCCGTATTTTACAGGCGGCCAGGCGATTGTTTGCCTCTCAAGGATTTGATGGCACTACCACCCGCGACTTAGCGCAAGCAGCCGGAGTCGCTGAGGGTACGCTATTTCGGCATTTTCCCAATAAAAAGGCTATTTTGGTGGAGGTGGCCACAAGTGGCTGGGTGGAGATTTTAACGGATTTGCTGACAGAATTGAGCGAAATGGGCAGTTATAAGGCTGTAGCTCAGGTGATGCGCCGCCGAATGTGGAATTTCCAGAAAAATGCTGATTTGATGCGGGTGTGTTTTATGGAGGTGCAGTTTCACCCCGATTTACGCGATCGCATTCAAATAGAAGTCATTAATAAAATGACAGATGTTGCCGAAGCTTTCTTTCAAACGGCAATGGATAAAGGCATTTATCGCCAAACTGATGCCAAACTTGTGGCGAAAGTATTCCTCGGAATGTTTGCGATCGCAGGTTTTTCTAACAACACCCTCATGGAACCCGACGCTTCTCCACAAGAAATGCAGCATATGGCCGAAGGACTCGCTGATATCTTTCTTAATGGAGTACTAGCAAAAGAGTGAGGCAGAAGGCAGAAGGCAGCTATGCTGGAGGGTAGTTTATTACTCAGCACTCAGTACTGTCCTAGCTTGTTGACTCCACTGTTGTACTAACTCAATTGATGGACACAAATCTCGGCGTTGCATAGTTGCTACTTGCAAACGCATAATTTGTCTGTGCAATCTGTGACTAGGAGTTTGAGCTAATTGTGCCACGGAACCGATACCGGCGTGTAGCAATAAACCACAATATTGTGTACCAACACTAGGAATTCGAGATAAATCAGCTAAAGCGACCCATTTATTTACATACTGAAGATGAACTTGTAATTTACTAGCTAACACTAGCCTAGCTTCCGGCGTTTTTCCTTGGTTAAACAGGCCACGCGTAGTTTTAATTCCGCAAATTTGGAGTTGAGATTGTTCTTCTTGACTCAATCCTGGTAATTGTTCAATCGGCCAGTTGCCAAATTGAACCGGACTTCGACTTTTAGTATCCGTGCGTTTAGCAGACATTTTTTGAGAAATAAAATATAGACTTCTTATTAGAATATTGTGACTCTCTAAAAAGAATTCAGAAGCCAGGAGTCAGAAGAATTTTAGATTTTAGATTGAAAGATTGTCCTAATCCAAAATCCGTCTTGAAAAGTTTGCTCAAGTCAAGCCAGTGCGTTGGGCGGGTTTCCCCCGCAACGCACTGGCTCAACTTTTCGCAAAATTTAAAATCCAAAATTGATTCACTCAGCACTTTGATACCTCACTTTTTGCCCAGATTCCGCTTCATTTGTTCTAACTCGTCTTCTGTTTCCCAGCGGCGAAACTTTTCTTCTAAGTCATCAAAACTTCTAGAAGAATTCGCAGATGAATTCCACCAGCCATTAGTTTCTATGCGTTGTTGCTGAGCTTGAGCTTGAGCGCGTGCTGTCTGTGCTTGTGCGGCTTTAGCTTGAACTTCCTGCCGCCGTACCTGGATTTTCCGCAGTAGTTCTTGAGATTGGTTGAGGCGTTCTTTCAACCCTTGCATGTGTCCCCATTTTTGGTTTCCTTCTCGCAGTAGGGCTGCTTCTCGTTCTTGGGCGGCTGCGGTTAAATCTTGTCTACCAGCATCTTTGGCTTTCTGCACACGGATATGCCAACGCTGAATTTCTTGGGCGGTGGAGAGAATTTCGTCTTGCGATCGCTTTTCTTGAACTTGTAAATCTGCTATCAACTTTAAAGTATCCTCTTCTTGCTGACGCAGCTGCTCTAACAGCGCCTCTAACTCCAAATGTGGATTATTACGCAAGAATTCTTCTAAACGATTTTCGAGAAACCGACTCAAATCATCAAATAAGCCCACTGCCAGAACTCCAGGGTTGGTGTGACTATTTTATTGTAGTAATTATCAACGCGGACGAAAATCAATCTTCTAGGATGATTCTTCCCAATAGGTTTGTCCTAGCACTTATTGCCGTCACTAATTGCTTAAAGTTTATCCTAACTAGTCTCTAATCCCTCAAATCAATAACTTTTTTGATTAATTCTTGTTAATTTAGATGCTGCTGTAATAAACCAATAATCACTTCTGGTAATTCTAAATGAGGCAGTACTCCAGCATTAGCGATCGCATAAAATTTCTGCACAGCATCTAGATTTAAATTTGCTAATCTTTGTCCTAATCTGAGTTTAGTAAATTGCGCCTCTTCACCCCAAAAAAACACAGTCGGAATTGTTAACTGTTGAATATATAAACTCAAATCAAAATACAAATCACCCCGCAAAAATGCTAATGCGGCAAACCTAGCATTAGGTTGTTGTGCCGAAGTTAAATAAGCTGCTACCATTTCTGGCGAAACACGTTCGGGTTTGGCAAACAGAAAACTTTGTAAAAAATTCCGCACAGCCAATTCATTTTCAGCGCCCAACGCATATATTAAACTATCTATCAGAGGCGTATTAATCACTGAAAGTGGTAGCCTTCGTCCAGCACCTTGACTAAAGTCATCAAACCCTGAAGGACAAACTAGAAATAATGATTGGAATAATTTAGGTTGACTAATAGCTAAACGAATAGTCAAAGCAGCCGTGAGAGATGAGGCGATAACTGTTACAGGTTGACGACAAGTTTGAGTAATAAATTCGGCGATCGCCGTAAGATAATCTTTAATTTGATAATCACGTACAGGATGTGCAGACTCGCCCCAACCAATTAAATCAGGCGCTAAAATTCGATATTTTGCAGCAAAAGCTGGGTACACCTTCGACCATTCATAAGCAGAAGCCCCACCCCCAAAATTATGCAGAAATAGAAGTGGGGATAAATCTTCAGTATCAGCATTCAACCAAGGTGCAGATGTCTGAGTATAATAAACCATCGCCCCTAAGGAAGTATGAATAACTTTGTGCCCAAAGCCAGGAGGTTGAAACTGAAGCATAAAAAGTATGAAGTATAAATTATGTAGACACCCTTTGGGTGGCTTCCCGTTCGCGTAGCGTCTCCCTTTGGGAGAAGGGTAGTGTGAAGTATGAAATGAAGTAAAAGAATTATAGCTTTTTTATTTCCTACTCCCTACTTCCCACTCCCTTCAGCTAACGATTATCTCTAGTAATATGAACTAACTCATTTAAATTATCGCCACTAATTTTATAAGCATTGCCAAAACCTAGGACAAAACGACCTACACTTGGAGTCAAATGAAAAATCCGAAAGTCAGTCAAGCTTTTCAAAACTTCAATCATTTCACCAAAGCGTTCTTGAAGTTGGTCAACAATTTTATTCCAAGTGTCTGTATCGCGTTCTATTAACTTAGCAGTACAGTCAAAAGTTAAGCGACGACGAGCAAAAATGTTATTACTTTTTGCTTCATCCTCAATAAATAAAACACTCAAACGAGGATTAGCATAAATATTTTGTGTGTGGGCTGCTAAATCGCTGATATAAATATAAATATTTTTTGCCTCATCAATTACGAAAGGTGCATAACTACTATTGGGTATACCTTCCTGACTAACAGTGCTAATAATTACACTCTGAAACTCTTGAGGAAAACTTGCGTATTCAGCTTGAGCTTGTTCTAGTTGGCTCATAAGTTATTTATTGTATGATTAGCAACATTTAAGTAAGTATTTTAGCGTTTTTGGGCGATCGCAAAAACGTCAAACGATGTGGCTTCATTGTACATACTTCCTCATCTTTGAGGACAAAACCGATATCATGTAACAAGAAGCAAGTAGTGAGGACGCAATTGTGAGTGACAAAAATCGTTCTCAATGGGACTTAGGCAGGTTTATCGAAACCCTGTCTTACTTCGAGGTTATTCCATTTCTCAACTGGATACAGCAACTCATCCAAGGTCGTCCCCAAAACACACAAGATAGACCTGATGGAGGAAAAAGCGTGGGTGTAATATTAGTAGCGGGTGCAACGGGTGGACTTGGTAAACGAGTCGTGCGAAAACTTGTACAAAAAGGTTATCAAGTGCGCTGTCTTGTGCGTGATCTTGCAAAAGCACGGTCAATTCTTGGTAACGATATTAACCTAGTAGTAGCAGACATTACCAAACCCGAAACTCTAAATGCATTAGTCATGGCAAATATTCAAGCCGTGATTGGTTGTACAGCAGTGCGTGTCCAACCAGTCGAAGGAGACACAGCCGATAGAGCAAAATATTACCAAGGCATTAAATTTTACCAGCCTGAAATTGTTGGCGACACTCCCGAAAACGTCGAATATCAAGGTGTCAAAAACTTAGTAGAAGCAGCTGCCAAATATCTCCCCGCAGCCAATGAAAAACTCATATTTGATTTTACCCATCCTTCGACAGAATTAAAAAATGTCTGGGGGGCGCTAGATGATGTCGTCATGGGCGGTGTCAGTTCTAGTAATATTCAATTAACAGAAAATACAGCTGTGTTTGCTGGCAATGTTTCTACCGAAAATTCAGGCGGATTTGCTTCTGTTAGAACTAAGAATTTTGACCCACCTTTTAATTTATCTGATTTCACAGGTGTAGAATTACGCGTTAAAGGTGATGGTCAACGTTATAAAATCTTCCTCCGTCCAGATGCAACATGGGATGGTTTGGGTTATAGCTATTCTTTCGATACTGTAGCTGACACTTGGATAAATATTCGCATTCCCTTCGCTGAATTAACTCCTGTATTTCGGGCAAAAACTGTTAAAGATGCTCCACCATTAAATGCTAGTAGAATTAGCTCATTTCAACTTATGTTGAGCAAATTTGAATATGATGGTGCTTTAAATCCTAAATTTACACCTGGTGGTTTTAGTTTGCAGGTGGAATCTATTAAAGCCTATGGTGGAAAAACTTTACCAAAATTTATTCTCGTCAGTTCCGCAGGTGTAACACGTCCCGGAAGACTAGGGATTAATTTAGCAGAAGAACCACCCGCAGTCAGATTAAATGACCAATTGGGAGGTATTTTAACCTGGAAGTTAAAGGGAGAAGACAGTTTAAGAGTAAGTGATATTCCTTACACAATTATTAGACCTTGCGCCTTAACAGAAGAACCAGGGGGTCAGGAATTAATTTTTGAACAAGGTGATAATATTCGCGGCAAAATCAGCCGAGAGGATGTGGCAGAACTTTGTGTACAAGCGTTAGAACAAAGTAAATCACATAATGTCACTTTTGAAGTGAAAGCAACAGAAAATAAGGTTAACTCTATCAATTGGGAGAAACTATTTTCTGGTTTACAACCTGATAAATAAATCAAATACAGATGATAAATCTGTATTTATAAAAATCAAACCTAATACAACAGTAGTGTTGGTTAAGCGTAGCGTCTAACATTACTGTTATATCTTCTTCCTTCGCGTTCTTCGCGCTCTACCCTGCGGCAAGCCGCTGACGCGTCTATGCGGTTTGTAAAAACATGAAAAGAATTAAAACATTAGGAATTGCGGTAGCTTTAGGTATCATTATCTGGGTTGGGTTATTCTCTAGCACCGCATCATCACAGCAAACCGAATCTCGCCTCAATAATTTGCGAGCAGATTTTCAGAGAATGGAGTTGCGTTTAAATCAAATAGAATCTCAATTCGGACGAACTCGCAAGCCTCCTAACTCCAGAACATCGATTACTGTACCACAGTCAAATAGACGAAATTTGTCACAGCAAGAACGCGATCAAATGTTTGACCGATTGGCAACTTTAGTGGTTGAATTAAAACAACAAGTTAATACTTTAGAGCAACGCATTGCTAAGTTAGAATCACGTTAATTATTCAATTAACATGGCAACAAATATTCAAGAACAAATGACATACGAGGGCGGTTGTCATTGTGGTACAGTACGTTTTCGAGTAATAGTTGATAAACACAAAGCAGATGATTGTAACTGTTCCATTTGCAGCAAAAAAGGCTTTTTGCATTTAATTGTGCTGCAAGAAAAGTTTACATTGCTTCAAGGTAAAGATAAGTTAACAACGTATAAATTCAATAAAGGAGTGGCTCAACATAAATTCTGTAGCATCTGTGGCATACATTCTTTTTATATTCCCCGTAGCCATCCTGATTGTGTAGATGTTAATATACGATGTTTAGATGGTGATGTAATCGGTAATTTTGAGATTGTGCCTTTTGATGGTGCGAATTGGGAAGCTAATATTCACAAGTTGATTAATTAATACTGTCTATAATTAAGCTACCCAATTTCTTTAAGAAGTTGGGTAGCTTAATACCAATAATTTACACAAATCTAATAAGCGTGCTATCTCAATTAGTTGATACCATTTCACAAAAAAAATGGTACAGATATAGCCGTAGCCAGATAGGTTAGGACATTCTAAAACACTAAAACCAATTGACTGCAAGCATTTCACTTTTGACTTTTGACTTTTGACTTTTGACTTTTGCTATAAATCATGTAGAGACGTAGCATTGCTACATCTCTACTCTCCACAAAAGTATGTGTTTGAAATTTAAAGAAAATTGGTATAAGAATATATACTTAAAAGTTATCTTAATTATTTAGGTACTAATTCACTTTGCTAGTTCCTAACTTTATATTTCTCAATATTTATATAAAAGACTCAGATAATAATGATGGTTTATATGAGTCTTCTTTCTTTTGCATTATTCGCACCTCTAAATACTCTTTCTTAAGAAGAAATGTAAAATATTTATTTTTGTAGAGAAAATACAAAAGAAATCTGATGAAAATAAAAAATAAGAGATGACGATTGTATAAAGAGGTGTATAGGAGTGAATGGATATCTGATTAGTCTTTTTGAATATCTGACATAATGCATCAACTGAATCATATGCTGAAGCTAGCATCTAAAAGTTATTCAGGTGATGCTAGGTGGTTTGCTTACCGTTGTGAATAAGGGCAAATTTCTATGAATCAACCATATTTTTCTCCTGATGATTTACCTACTCATAGAACAACAATAATTAGCGAATTATTACTCAGTCAACTGGAAGAAACAATTAAACGACGCTTTTTTTTAGCGTGCGATCGCACAGTACGCGTTTTATTATCTAGTTGTCACTGGTATTTCAAAATTAATAGCGGCATTCTGATATTAATCATGGTTTGCCATGATATCGAAAGCTATCAAAATATTATGATGACTGTTCCCTACCTAGCCGATAAGTTAAAACGTTTTGCTAACCAAGCTAAAATTAGTATTAGTTCTCCAGTCAACCAAGGTATCCCCTGGGTTATCGGCATCAATGATATTTTTCCTGGAGAAGAATCATCCAGTATGTAAAGCATAACTGGAAATTTTTACCAAATTTATGCTCAAACAATTACCGCATCAGTTGTACTGGCCTCTGCAACACATCATTCTTGCGCTAAATCTGGGGATATGCTGGCATTTATAGATGCGTTTGGAACAATTTCCAGTATGAATTTCAGTAGCCGTTACCTAAGATAGGGTACGGCTACACGTTTATTTAGCCTGTTTCTGCTTAGAAATCTAAACTCGGCCAGTCTGGTTCACGATAATAGCGCGTCATATCATCAAATTTCCGTAATTCAACACGGTTAACGAGAAATTCAGGAGAATCTTCTAGCCACTGCTGATTTAATTCAGAAAGCATATCACTGAGTTTATTCCGGTCTAAATCTGGCGAAATTTCACCAAAATAACCTAATGTAATGTGGGCTGTTAAGTGATAGTGCTGTTCAATACCTAAAGCAATTAGCTTGGGATTTTGATAAATTGTGCGGCGAAATTGAATAATCTGTTCGTAGCAGCGTTCATCTTTAGATACTAAACAAACGCCTAAAGCTCTTGGCATCACAATCAGTCCCAGCATTTGCCAGTAAATTGGGTTAGTTCCTGGTGTTATGGATTGTTGATATTGTTGAAAGATTTCTGCACAACAAGAGCGTAATTCTTGTTCAAATTTGGGATTTTTTTCACAAGCATCAAGATAAGCATCATCCCAAATCAAGTCTGCCAAAGTTAAATGAAAGCTGGCAGGTGGTACAGGGACAATCAAATCATGGTTTATAGGCAACTGCAAAAGTTGCTGTTGGTAAGTTGCTAATTTGTCATAAAAAGCAGAATTTTCTGATGCTTCGGCGGCGGTGGGGGTAATTAATGTGTAGCCAGGAAAAGGTGCTGCTTGTCTAGTTCCAGAATGAGGCTGGAATTTAGAAGACTCCTGGATATGCTGGACTTGGGATTTATATGCTTCTGGTAGCATCATTCTTGCTACCCGGTTCAGGTAAGTTTGATAGTTGTCGTCCAATCTTTAATAGCCTCGCGTTCTTACTTGATAGATTTTAGGGAAAATTATCCAGTTGTGACTGAGTTAACTTAAAAAGTATTTAGCATTTTGGAAGGGGAGTGGGAAAAAGTATGAAGTGTGAAGTCTGAAGTTTGAATAAGCTTTTGTGCTTACAAGTTGCACAACTGAAATTTTGGGGAAAAACTTCAAACCCTCTCCCCTGCTCACGCCAGTTGCTACAACGGAGGGAACCTCCGCAACGCACTGGCTCCCCTGCCACGCAGTCGCGCGGCTGTCGGGAAACCCGCAAGGGGCGCGCTGGCTCCCCTTGCGGTCTCAACAAGCAAACTTTTGTGATTATTAGCTTACTTCACCGTTCCTAGCCCCTGAGATACCATGAGGTTTATATATGCCAATCTTTGTTTACTGGGGTGAAGATGACTTTGCTATGGAAAAAGCGGTTACTTCGCTGCGCGATCGCATTTTAGATCCCTTGTGGACAGATTTTAACTATTCTTATTTTCCGCCTGATCAATCTGATGCGGCGATATCAGCTTTAAATCAAGTCATGACTCCGGCTTTTGGCGCTGGTGGACGTTTGGTTTGGCTGATAAATACAAACCTCTGTCAACAATGTCCTGAGAATGTTTTGGCGG
>NZ_JAIVFW010000044.1 GCF_020829595.1 Nostoc sp. CHAB 5844 | reverse complement strand
TGGTGATGTTGCTCCTGTTGCCATCAGCGCTCCTGCTATCCACGGTTAATTTTCACAAGATGTTGCATCGCAACTTCTCTAATTAACTAATCAAAACGCTCTCCTCATCAGGGGGGCGTTTTTGTTTTTGGATTTACACACGTACACAGATATCGCAATCGAAGTATAGGTTAGGACGTTAAACGAATAGCTGTATCAACTCTCTCCCGAAAATTTTCGATAGTACCAACTGATTTTCTGACTCGGTTTTTTATGGGAAACCAGTAATGTTCAATATCGTTTAAATCAGGAGAGTATGGTGGTAAGTAAATACTCAAGTTCACAACTGACAGATTCAATTAATTCACGAATTCTCTGAGATTTGTGGAAAGTGGCATTATCTAAAATAACTGTCTGTCCTGATTTGAGTTCAGGTAAAAGTTTTTCTTGAAGCCATTTCTCAAAAACTAATCGATGTCTAAATGCGATCGCATCCCATTTCTCTTATCTATGCCTGAGATGGATTGATGCACTTAAGGCGATCGCAACCAAAATGTTGAGTCATCATTGCAGATAGCTGCTGGGATGCTTGACTATCAAGGTGGAATTCTTGCTTGATTTGCTCATAAGTCTCACCCTGGGCGATGCGGTTTGCCATTTGCTGAAACTGCACCCAAGTTAAATCACTGTTAACAAATGCTCTGGCAAGGGTAATCACCAGTTCTTCATAATCATTATCTTCCAGCTTTGTCATCATCCGATGTTCGATGTGTAGCGAATCATCAAAGCAGTAATACCAAGATTTTGGTTGATGCTTGAGGATCATTTTAAATAATTCTCGCTGTTGAGTGCGGTTAACAGCGCGATCGCCTTCACTACATACCATCAACACAGGCGCAGCAACTCTATTTTGAGCCTGTTCTAAAATCTTCTCTCCTAATTCTAGAAATATGCGTAATGCTGGAATGCGAAAACCTTTATAACCAAAATTACCAGGTGCATCTTTGTTGAACCATTCAAAGTAAATTGGCAAAGTTTTGATCAGTTGATCAAATAATAAATTACTGCTACCCAAAAAAGGCGTGAACAATAAAGCACGCTCAATTTGCTGGGGATGTTCTAAAGCTAACCAAGCTGCTAAGGTTCCACCTGTTGATAAACCGCCTACTACAACTTGTTCACCTAATGTTTTAGCAATCTGCAACCACTCCAGCACGAATTTTTGATAAGTCTGAATGTCTGTTGGTAGTGGCGGCGCAGTTTGATGGTTCCACTCACCTGCAAGGCCGTGACCAGGTTGTAAAGGAACTAAAACGTTATATCCTTTGTTGAAGAATGCTTTGCCAATTGGCTCAAATTGGTATGGTGCGGCGGTAAAGCCATGCAAAAAAAGATACACTTTTGCAGTGAATTTGGGATGAACAAAGAATTTTGAACGGCAAGCTTCGTTCTTCAACCCAAGTCTAGACTCTGATTGATGAACTTGCTCAAGAAATTCTGCTGTCTTTTGAATACTCACTGTCATTTATTTACTGGTCTTACTTCTACATGGATGCGTATATTCTCTGAAATTGTTCAGCCTGCCGAATCTAGCAGATGATATATAACAACAGGCAGAAGGCAAGATTTGATTCCAAAAAACCTATCAAGCATGACTAGGCAAATTTCTCAACCGAAAACGCACAGGCATTTTATCAGACGGATAAATTAACAGGTTTTGCTGTAATTGTTCCAGAGAAGAACGACCGTTGACTAACTCCCAATCGAAGTAGCAAAGCAATAATCCTAGCATCATAGTTCCTTCCAGCATTGATAGATGCTCTCCCAAGCAACGATGAGGCCCTGAGCCAAAGTCTATCATTGGCAGTGAAGTAGTTTCCTTACTCTTGTCTAACCAACGTTCCGGCAGAAATTCCTCTGGATTAGTATAAACTTCTGGATCTCTGCCAGCAGCAAGCATTGACCAAGATATTCTTGTACCGCGAGGAATGATTTTACCTTCAATTACAGTGTCGCGTTGAGCCTCCAATGAAGTTGAGCCTGATGCAACAGAATAAAGGCGCAACGTCTCCTTGAGAATTGCGCGAATATAAGCTAATTCCTTAAGGCTTTCTGTATTAATACCGCCAAAGTTTTTCCAAGCTTGGTCAACGATGTCCCGTGCTTGCTGAAAAACCCTTGGATTTAAACTCAACTCTCCTACTGCAAAGGATAAAGTATGGGCTGTTGTGTCAGTACCAGCTATTAAGAGTTCAACAGATTCTGCTATTAATGTTTCGCGATTATATTTTGGTTCTTTTGCAGCGATTTTGACTAACATTGATTCTTGAAACAAAGGATTGACTTGTGGTAAATCCGTCTGGTTTTGGTCTTTCATCTGTAAAGCTAAGTCTACACGGGGAGTGAGAAATTCCTCTAAATATCGCCTTGCTGCCCAATAATCGCGGGAATTTTTAGTAGGCAAATATTTCATCCATATCTTCTCACCAGTAGCTTGTCGTAGGAACCGATAGCCTAAAATAGACATCGCTTCGTACACTTTGGGAACATCTAAGGGTGGCCCTTCATTAGTAGTACTGTTTCTATCCACCGGAATACCTAGTACTAAACAGGAAATCACTCTCATTGTTAGTTCCACAAATAGAGGATCTACCTGAACTTCTTTTGGTGGTGCTGCTTCCTTCAATGTCTCAATTACTTGTTTGCAGGCTTGGATAATAATTTCCCCATATTTAGAGAGACTGCTAGAACTGAATTCCGGATTCCAAACCTTGCGTCGCCACTGCCACTCAGTGCCAGTTTCTCCTATTAGAATGGGGCCGCTAATATCGTTCCAAGCTTTGCGTAATCGCTCAGACCTAATTAAACTACCATCTTTCATCCCATTGATAATGGTATCTTCGATAACTTTTGGTTTACTTAAAATGACAACTGGATAGCTGCCATTCCAGATGACATACATCGGGCCTAGCTGTTGACTCCAATCAAAAAATTGCCGGAATAATTTCTTTTGTTTCACTGCTGCTAATATTTGCGGCAGATTTCCTAACAGCCAGTGCTTGGGAGGCGAAGGGAGTGATTGTAGTGATTTGTATGTGTTCTTTTGTTTCCACCAGCGCCAACCAATTGTTCCCGCTACGCTAGTAACGCCTAAGAATGTGGCTAAATATGGAAATGAGCCAGAATAAGTAATCTGAGCAGTAATGTCTTGCAACATGAATCCGCCTTTGTTCACCAAAAACTTCAGATTACCCAGATACTACCTTATTGTTTCCCAATTCGTTCAGCCTCTGATCATCAGCTGTTTTAAAATATGCCCTTAAACAAAATTTGTTTCCTGTAAAAACTCCAGAATAGCTGCATTGATAACTTTTGCTGAACCTGTAGAAGCATCATGATAGCAGTCAGACAGAATTTGAAACTTAGAATTGGCAATACATCGATGTAGTTTTTCGCCATGAGTAGCGGGAAACCAACTATCTTTATCACCCCATAAAATGAGTGTTGGACACTCAATGTTAGATAGCTTGTGTTGAATTCTAGTGAGCATATTAGGTTTATTGCTTTGCAAGTTTTCAATTTCCCGCGCAGCTAGTTGTAAATCTTCGGCAACTTTCACCAAAGTTCCAGGAATTTCAGTAAAAGGATAAGTTATCCAGTAGACATCTTCTTGTGACAAAATTGATGGATCAAATAGGACTCTGCGCCGTTCGATCGCCATAATTTCTCTGACTAGGGGGGCAACGAAATAAGCTAAACGCAACGAGTCTATTGTTTGCAAGACTTCCAATGGTGTATGAGCCAGAATAGACATTGCCCAATGCGGTAAACGTTCGGCAAAAATCGGTACATTAACTACTACTAACCGTGTTATTAATTCTGGCTTTTCTTGCGCTAGAGCTAACGCAACTAACCCACCTAAAGACTCTGCCACAAGCACAGCAGGTTCATCACATAATTCTTGAATAATCCGCTCTAATTCAATGACTTGATGCCCATCGTATTCTCGACGCAGATACGGTTTTTCGGAAAATCCAAAGCCTTTGGCATCAAAACAAATGACTCGAAAATATTTTGATAGTGGTTTAATACTATAACGCCAGTTATAGCTCCAGCTACCCATACCGTGCATTAAAATTAACGGCTTACCTGTACCTTTTTCACCATAAGCAATTTGTACAGGATATCCTTGAGCATCAGTAATAATTAAACTTTGCCGCCCTTTAGGAAAAGTCGTTTGCCACCAATCTTTCATTCTTGTTACTAATTTAATATCTAACCACCAGTTACTACTCGCCACAGAGTGCTAATTAATAACACTGGTATTGTGATTAAAATAATGCCTATCAATATTAACCCAACTAAAACAACTAACACAAACCCAGTGTCTGCTTTTTGTGTGCTGCCGGGAACTTTTAAATGTTCTTCTAAAAGCTTGATATTATATTCGTTTGATTTCCAAGCAAAATCAAACAAGTCTCCGGCTACAGGTAAACTACCAACCAAGCTATCAATAATTAGATTCAAAATCATTCTGCCTAAAGTAGCTTTAGGCGCACCTAATCTTGCGGCTTCTAAGATGATGTAGCCAGAAAATACCAAGGTTAAAACATCACCGCCAACAGGCAGCAACCCCAACAGTGGATCTAAACCTACACTAATTTCTGTGCCGGGAACAGTGATGGCTTTATCCAGTACGCGACTTAGTTGGCGCAGCCGCCTCAAGGAGGGTGCTTTAGCGTCAGGATCAATATTAGAAAACTGTGGGGAAGATGGAGGCATTCAAGCGATCGCTTCTTTGAAGTTGAACCGTTCAATATTTTACTGCTGTGTGGCGATTTGGCAAGAGTTTGTCCTAATACTTAATTTAACGTGAGTTCGACCAAACTAAAAAACAGCAAAAGGTAGATAGGACTTACGCACGGCTTACGAAAAATCGAACCACAGAGACGCAGAGGCCACAAAGAGAAGTCGGAGCGGCGGCTTCCGTCGATCTGAACTTCGGTGGGAATGAGAGTTTGATATCATGTCCGGGTAATTAGTTATAATTCCCGAATCTATGCAGAGAACCCAAAAACCCCTCCCCTCTGCTCCCCTGCTCCTCTGCTCCTCTGCACCTGAAGCTGCCTTAATGATAAGTCTTTCACCGGACACGATATGAGAGGTTTTTTGCGTAAGTCCTAGTAGAGCAGGTAAGCCTTTGGACATTATAGATAAAACTATAAGAGTTCTCACTTTTATAATTTTATCTATAGTGTTCTTAAAATTTCTGCCGCAGGGACTTTTAACTAATTAAATTCTTCTTTAAGATGCTTTTGACCGTAAACGCCGAGCTTTACAAAATAGCATAAATAACCCAGTCAGTGGAAGTATGGCTATTGAAGATGGCTCAGGTACTTTTTCAATTGTAATTCGAGCAACGCGATAGTCTGGGGCTTTGAAGTCTGCGTTGGCAAAATTAATCGTTCTACCTCTAAAAACTCTACTGGCATCCAAGACACCACCAGTACCTGCTGCCCTAAATCCTGGGTGGATGCGGACTACTCCACCTTCAGTTGTGCCAGTGTTTGGGACTGTTTGCAAAAGAAATGCAGTGTTAGTTGGGATTTCATCATTCACTTCTGTACCAGCATCATAAACTTCTGACCCAAAAATATCGAAGCTGGTAGGGATGAAGTTACCCTGAGCATCAAAAAGCCTATGTTCTAATGGATCATCGTTAGCAAAAAAGGCATCATTGCTAGGTATAACCATTGCGGCATAGCTGAAGTAGGGCGTACTCAGGATATTATCATCAATGTTGACTAGCGTTGATACTTTTGCTCCTGGGCTAATTTGACCAATTGGACGCTCAGGACCACCAAAAACTACCCCTTGAACGTTACCAGTGCCGCTGCTGGCAAAAAAATTAGAAATAGGTGCTGTTAAACCATCTTCGACCAAACGCTCAAAAGGTTCTGATGGTAAGGCTTGACCTTCGTTTAACAGATCAAAAGTCCCATTGTGCAAGCCAAACCATAAGGGTGTAAGATAAGTACCACTTTCTGGTACTAAGTTTTCGACAGTAATTTTTAAAGATGCTGCGCTTGCAGTTGATGCAATTGTCAGTATTGATGTTGATGCGATCGCAGTTACTATTAATTTCGATGCAGCTTTAAGTGGATTTACCATGATACTCTCCGTTATTGTAAATTTTCTTTTGATGCACCTTGTAAATACTGATCATTAGAAAAATGGTTCAGAGCTATTCATAAACAAAAGCTTAAGATGCCATTTTGTTAGAGACTCCTAAGAAATAAGGCAGGAGGTGAGCCACTGCGGTGGACAGGTTTCCGAGGCACTCCTTTGGGCGGCTTTGCCGACTTGAAGGAAGTGCCGTCGGCATAAAGCAAGTGGCGTTAGCGACGAAGGAGCGTCACCCGAAGGGCAGAAGGGAAGAGGATTTGACTTATTTCTTTCGCCCTTCCCGCAGGTGCGCCTCCGTTGGAGACTCACGTTAATTTACAAGTACTGAGAAGCAGTCATAGATTTTTTCTCTACTCCTCTGCTGCCTTGCTGCCTATTTTCTGATAACGCATATCTTCACCAACAATCACGTTTAATTGGTCGCCTATCAGTAGAACAGCTGCACTCATCCACAGCCACAGCATTAAAACGATCACAGTCCCAACTGCACCATAAACTTTGTTATAGTTACCAAAATTTGCTACATACAGCCGAAACAGTGCTGAGAGTATTGCCCAAAAAATCGCTGCTAAAGTTGCTCCTGGCATGATGGGTGTGCCGGAATTCCACATACTAGGCCCATAGCGATAAATAAAACTAAAGGCGGTGGCAACAATAGCTAAACTTACAGGCCAGCGTAACAATTGCCAAAGGTGCAGCAAGAAAAGTAAAGAACTATGCTCATACACTACTATTTTCAATACTAAGTCACTAACAAATACTAAGAACGAAGCTAACATCAACAGTACAATAGTACCAACTGTTAATCCCAGGGAAATCAGTTTAGCTTTCCAGAAGGGGCGGGTATTCTGTTGGGGAATTTGATGGATTTGATCAAAAGCAGTCATTGCTGTACTTACTGCGCCGGAAGCAGTCCAAATAGCGATCGCAAAACTCAGAGAAAATAAACTACTATTTTTAGAGTTGGCAATTTCTCGGCTGGCAAAATCACGAATCAAAATCATCGCTTCTTCCGGTGCTACTTGACCTAATAACACTGCCAGCTGTTTAAAAGTATCTTGTAAGGATTCTGCTAACAAGCCGATGGCTGTAAGTATAGCCAGAATCGCCGGAAATAAAGATAACATGGCATTGAAGGCAATCTCAGCAGCAAGTCCTAATAGTCGTCGTTCAATTGTCCGAGCAAAGGTTTTCTTGAGCGTGCGCCAATTTAGATGGCGAAAGAAACGGACAAAACGCGGCTTTAGCATAACTATTAAGTCTTCACAAGCACAATGTCACAATAACTTATAGCAGGTTACAGGTTACAGGACGTAGATATAGAAACGCGGGAAAACTCTAAATTTCCCCGCGTTAGTGTTATCTGATGATTTCTAGTTCAGGAGATGGCTAGACAGCAACAGGTGTAGCGAATTTAGCATAACGCTCTATGTAAAATTCTTTGGGATTGGCGATCGCTTTTACAGATTCCCGTTCTTTGAGAGCGTGTTTCCACTGTTTCAGACGGGCGAACTCGGCTGGTAGCGGAAAGTCACGATATTTCTTCAGTGCAGCCCAGCGCTCAAACCAAGGGAAAAAAGTAAAGTCTACCAAACTTATAGATTCACCAAACCAATAGGGGCCGTCTTTAGATAACTTCCCGAAAGCTTCATTTTCGATGAATTCTAGATGTTTGTAAAGTTCTTTTTTGGCTTCTTCTTGTTTTTCGATATCTGGACTCCGTAAGAGATTTGAAAAAGCTGGCACAAATCTAGTGTTAGCAAAATCAATCCAGATGCGAGCCTGGGCTTTACCTATGGAATTGTTGGGTAAAAGTGGTGGGTTGGGAAATACTTCATCAAGATACTCATTAATGACAGCAGATTCCCAAACGCGGCGATCGCTATGCACAAGTGCTGGTACTTTTCCATAAGGAGAAATATCTGTAAATCCCGCAGGTTTATTCTGCAAGTCAATTTCAATCAACTCAAAGTCGATGCCTTTTTCTTGCAATACCAGACGAGAACGGTGAGCAAAAGGACAAACGACTGCACTATATATTTTGACTTCAGCCATGTTGACGTTCCTTTGTTGATAGGAATTTTTAGCCGACTTTGGAATGGTTTCATCCCAAATCTGTTAGTTGGACAGAGACAGAAAAACTTTCTTACCTCCTGCCTCTCGTCATACCATTTCACTAAAAATGTGATGCAGATGTAGGTTGGGGAGCCACTGCGTTGGGCGGCTCTGCCGACAGTCACGCAAGTGGCGTTTGAGGGACGAAACCCAACACCTCAAGTCTTGTAAATGTTGGGTTTCACTGCGTTCAACCCAACCTACGCATCTGTATCATTATTTTCGGAAATTGGTATCAGTTCAATTTTGGATTTGTAATTCTAAGTTTTCGATTATTCAATCCAAAATCTAAAATCTAAAATTTCTATAGCCAAGGCACTTCTTCTGGTGCGTAACGGAAGGCGCGAAAGACGGAATTCTGCTCCCCACGAGCTACCAACGACTTCTCACCAGGGACGTTGCGAAGAGCAAAATGAGGGTTAACATACTCCCAAACTATTTCCCCTTCTCCAGTCACCTCAAATATGCGGCCGTAAGCGCCTTCGGTAATCAAAGTATTGCCATTAGGAAGGCGTTGCGCTCCTGATATGTATGAACTGAAGAAGTTGTGAGGAGGACTATCGGTATACTCCCAAACGATTTCTTGAGTTTGACGGTTCACTTCAATCACACGCGAGAAATTCAACGCTGTGTGACGACGATGTGCGCCGTTATCAAAAATCAAGATGTTGCCGTTAGGTAATTCGTTAGGAAAATGTTGCTGTGCTAATACGTCATCCCCTAGTGTCCAGATGATGTTTCCGGTTTGGCGATCGATAATAGCGACTGTGGAGATATTACGGAAGCTCACTATGATATTACCGTCAGCGAGTTCGCCGACAGTGTTACCGTGAGTCCATTCATGGCGTTGATCTTGGGGAGTAATGACAAATTTTTCTGGATCGAGGTGTTCGTAGGCGTGCCAAGTCCAGACAATCTCAGCTGCGGGAGTCACTTCGTAAAGTACATCAGCGTAAATATCACCATCTGCTTCTGTTCCCGCTACACCGCCTTTGATGCGAGGAACTAGAGACTGAGGAATCTTTTCAATGGCTAGTAGAATCACATTCCCATTGCGGAGTTTGCGCCCATCGTGATGATGATCTGGATGCTGATACTCCCAAATAATATTTCCTTTGGGATCTACTTCTAAGACAACGCCGCCTTTAAACGCCGACCAAAGCGGGAAGCGCGGCGGAATTTCTGGGGTCTTACCGTTATAGAACAGATTGCCATTGGGTAAAAGATAACCATATAACCCTGGCGGATAAGGCAGATGCCATTGATGTACTACTTCTCCTTGCAAGTTCAAAAGATATACTTCTCCATCACCTGTAAGCGGTGTAAAGAGTGTATATCCTTTGTAAGCTTTCTCAGGATTGTAAGCCTTTAAGCCAGTACCCCGACGACGGATAGTATTTTGTTCAACAAATGTTGTGGCGATCGTCATATTCTACCTACGAAATCTCTAATTTTTGAGTTCAAATAGCAGAATTCAAAACTTTTAAGGTGCTGGGTTGGGATGTTGAGTGTTAGTTGCATCCAACTCTGCCAAAATTTCTTTGCTGAGAACTAAATTCACACTTTCTAGATTTTCTTGGAGTTGTTCTAGGGTGGTTGCACCAATAATTGTGCTAGTCACAAACCAACGACTCCGCACGAATGCTAAAGCTAGTTGTGCTGGACTAAGTTGATGGCGTTTGGCTAGTTCTACATAAGCTGCTACTGCTTCGGTGACTTTTGGTTTTAGGTAGCGTTGACCAAAGTTTTCAAATAATGTAATTCTGGTATTTTCTGGTTTGCCGTTGAGATATTTACCAGTTAAAAAGCCAAAAGCTAAGGGACTGTAAGCTAATAAACCAATGTTTTCGTAATAAACTGCTTCAGCTAAAGCGCCATCAAATACTCGATTGAGTAAGTTGTAAGCATTTTGAATAGAGATAACTTTTGGTAATCCTAATTGTTTGGCAGCATTACTAAATTGGGTGACTCCCCAAGGGGTTTCATTACTTAAACCAAGATAACGAATTTTGCCTGATTGAATGATGTCAGCAAAGGCTTCTAGTTGTTCTACTATCGGAACTGATGGTTTTACTTGGGTAGGGTCAAAAATTGTCTGACCAAAACGTGGTACATAGCGGTCTGGCCAGTGAATTTGGTAAAGGTCAATATAGTCTGTTTGCAATCTTTTCAAACTATCATCGACAGCTTGTTTAATATTATCGCGCTCAATTGCGTCGGCTCCGCCGCGTAACCATTTAAAGCCTCTACCAGGGCCAGCAATTTTAGTGGCTACGATAACTTTATCTCGCTGCTGATGTTTTAACCATTCGCCAATGTATGTTTCTGTTAAGCCGTAAGTTTCTTCTCTAGGCGGCACTGGATACATTTCCGCAGCATCAATGAAATTAACTCCATTAGCAATAGCATAGTCTAGCTGTTGATGGGCTTCTTCAATATTATTTTGCCGCCCATAAGTCATAGTACCAAGGCAAATTTCCGAAACTTTCAGGTCACTTTCACCTAATTGGTTGTAGCGCATATTTTTGTGTTGTGTTCTAACATCTAAAGTTTACTTTTTTGTACTCAAAGTGATGGCTTTTCTCAGATTATTTGTTACGGCTTATTTAATAAAATACTATAAATCAATCGAGTTACCGTAGATTGTATCAGAAAGTTAAAGATATTTTTCAGTTACAAAAATTTATATAATCAGTGCTTTGATGACTTTTCCACAGGATGATTAAGATATAAGTATTTGACCTGATGGCTGTCGATACTCATGGTGCAAGACCAGATTTTGCTGAATGATTGGCATGTAATAGCGCGCTCGCAAGACATACAACCTGGAACAGTCCTGCACAAGCGCTTATTAGGCTTAGATCTAGTCCTCTGGCATAATGGCGACAAAGTCTTCTATACAATTACGCCAATTGATGAAGATGAGTGCGTGGCGCAATATTGGTTAATGGTAAACAGCACCCGTGAAGTTCCAGTAAAAGTTTATCTAGATATTCAAAATCAAGTTGCCAGTCAAGATATTGCCATTGTCGAGTCTCAGCAACCCCGACGCTTACCTTTGGATTTGCAAGCAGAAGTCCATTTATGCAATTGCTCTTCTTACCAAAATCTTTGAAACCTTAGAATTGCCAGGCTTTGCCGCTTCTGTTTCCGTTATTGCAGAGATTGCGACTCAATATCCTGATTAGAGAACTCTGTCAATTAGCTTGCTATTTTGAGTTGTTTGTGATATGTTTTGCATGTACTCTAAACAACGGTAAGTCGCTCGATAAACCGTTGTTTAGAGTACAAGATATCACAGCTAAATGGGCGGTAATTAAGAGAGTGCTGGAGTTCACCTCTAGGCTCTCATCTTTCTTATCAAAAACAGTAAGATGCTACATCACACATGATGACTCCGAGGCTGGAGTAACTAAGCTATCAATTGAGAAATGCAACTCCTGAGAAGATTTGATCGCAATTTCGTTAGTAAGAGCAGACAAAACAAGCAAGTGCGATCGCTTAATAACTTAAACTGACACTTTTTTTGACTCATGACTAAAGTTTTAATTCTCGATGCCGATCAACAACCGCTATCTCCGGTACGTATCAGCCATGCCAGAACATTGTTATCTCAAGGTAAAGCGGCTGTTTTCCAACGATATCCCTTCACGATTATTTTGAAAGAGTCTTTTTCGCAAATCAAGCCAGAACAGCTTGGCTTTAAACTTCAGCTTAGTGCTGTTGCTGCTAAACACAACAAGCGATCGCCAGCCCGCTCTAACTAAGTTATCACCCTATTTTCATCAGGTAAAAATAGGGGAAGTTTGAAAGTTATCACTCCTGATTTTTTGCCAACTTCCCCTAAATTAATAGTATACAACTGTAAGTCTATAGGTTTATAGTATTTAATAAAATTCGGAGAAACAGTCTGATGACTAAGTTGATATCTCGCCACTTAATTGCGAAGTGGCGATCGCTGATTAAATTGATCAATCTGTCATTGCCAAAATCAGCTAAGTTCCGCTTTTATGCTGTACCTTTACCCATAGCAGGAGCTTTTATTACAGGTCTTTGTTTGAGCTTATTGTTTGCGGCTTGCTCATCACCGTCTAATGTTAACTCTGCTAATAGTAACGCCAGTCCAGTTAGCGATTCTGCGCCTCAAGAAGCGAAGGTTGTCAGATTTGGTTATCAAAAATCACTGATTTTACTGAAGACTAAAGGTGTTTTAGAAAAACGTTTAGCACCAGAAGGAAAATCTGTTGAATGGATTGAATTTCCCGCAGGGCCACAACTACTAGAAGCGATGAATGTAGGAAGTATTGATTTTGGTCATGTCGGAGAATCACCACCAATATTTGCTCAAGCAGCAGGTGCAGCATTAACTTACGTTGCTGGTATTGCTTCTAGTCCGGCGGGTTCAGCAATTCTTGTACCTGAAAATTCTCCAATTAAACAATTGAGTGACCTTAAAGGTAAAAAAATTGCCTTTCAAAAAGGTTCCAGCGCTCATTTATTATTAGTGCAAGCTCTGCAAAAAGGAGGAGTGCAATATAGTGAGATTGAACCTAAATATTTACCACCAGCTGATGCACGAGCGGCATTTGTTAAAGGTAGTATAGACGCTTGGGTAATTTGGGATCCATTTTATGCAGCAGCACAAAAAGCAACTAACGCTCGTGTTCTCGTTGATGGCACAGGCATTAATAAACAAGGGGGATATTATTTAGGAACTCGCAAATTTGTCACGGAAAATCCCAAAACTGTGAAAGCGATACTTGAAGAAATTCAAAAACTGGAAGAATGGTCACAACAGCATCGAGAAGAAGTAGCACAAACTCTTGCTCCTGTGCTGGGCATTGATTTAGAAACAATGCAAAAAGCAACTAGTAGACGCAGTTTTGGAGTTGTGCCAATTGATGATAATCTGATAAATTTACAACAACAAGTTGCCGATACTTATTATCAATTGAAATTAATTCCTAAACAGGTTAATGTCAGAGATGCCGTATTGACAAAAGAACAATACGCTGCATTTTCACCAAAGATTTAATGCAAAGAATGCAGAGGTCAGAAGTCAGAATTCAGAATGGAATTCTGTCCTACTATTAGGTTGACTTAATACTCTATCATTACCTATGAGCAATCCTACAGAACTATTACGATCGCGCTACGGTGAAATTCCGTTTAATTCTCAAATTGATTGGAATGAATCACTCACAACATTACTTTCTCACCGCTCAATTCGTGCTTATCTCAGCGATCCTCTACCATCAGGAACGCTGGAAATACTCGTGACAGCGGCGCAGTCTGCATCTACCTCTTCAAATCTGCAAACTTGGAGTGTAGTAGCAGTCGAAGATCCCTTGCGTAAAGAAGCACTATCAAAACTGGCAGGAAATCAAGCACACATCCGCCAAGCACCGTTGTTTCTAGTTTGGTTAGCAGATTTAGCGCGTCTGAGTTACGTTGCTGATAGTCGCGGCATCGCCCATGAAGCTCTAGAATATTTAGAAATGTTCGTCATGGCAACCGTTGATGCTACCTTAGCAGCACAAAATGCCACGATCGCAGCTGAATCTTTAGGGTTGGGAACAGTATACATCGGTGGCATTCGTAACCGCCCAGAAGAAGTAGCAGCTATCCTCAACTTACCTTCCTCGGTATATGCTGTGTTTGGGTTGTGTGTGGGTTATCCAAATCCCGAAGTAAATGCGGCAATTAAACCGCGTTTACCGCAGTCAGCGATATTGCATCGAGAAACTTATAAATTAGCAGAACAAGATGAAGCGATCGCCCATTACAACGACATCATTAAACAGTTCTATACTGAACAACAGATGAATATTGCTAGCGATTGGTCACAACATTCATCTGAGCGAATTGCTACGGTAGACTCATTAAGAGGACGCGATCGCTTGCGTGAAGCCTTAAATAATCTTGGTTTTCAATTACGATAAAGGAGGCAGAAGGCAGGAGGTAGGCGGTTTTGTTTAGACTACCGTGTACACACAAGTATAGGCAGCAAGGGTTTCAACTTTTTGGTTCTTCATAAATACCCAAATTTTGGGCGACTTGAAGCTCGATTTATTCCCATAATTTTATAGCTAGGGCGATGAAACCAAGTTTCAGGTAGGATTTCTAGACTTGTGTGTACACCGTAGCCCTTTTTAAGGGGAATTTAGGGGGATCAAGATATGTGCAACTTCACATTAAATTGGTATGACAGGTGATATCATGTCCGGGTAATTAGTTATAATTCCCGAATCTATGCAGAGAACCCAAAAACCCCTCCCCTCTGCTCACGCCAGTTGCTACAACTCTTGGAACCTCCCTTCGGGTTCGCAGTTGCGTGACTGTCGGCAAAGCCGCCCAACGGACTGCTCACCGCAACGCACTGGCTCCCCTGCCCCTCTGCACCTGAAGCTGCCTTAATGATCAGTCTGATCAAACAGAATTCAGGAGTCATACCATTTCACCAAAATTTTGATACACATAGAAGAACTTGTAGGGGCGGGCGGTTCGCCCTTACAACTGTATTTGTATCATCCATAAACTGAATTGGTATCAGAAGCCAGGATTCAGAATAATTAATCCTTCTGAATTCTTTAACAAGTAACAAAACTAGAAATTTCCTTTATGCAGACTTCCAAGTGCCGTGGAAACCAGGAGGAATGACACTTGGCAATCCTAGTTTGCAGACGGGTTCTGCATCTAGGCGATCGCTATCAAATACCCAAACTTCACTACTATGAGAATTACCATCATATACTATGGTTAAAACCCAACTTTGCTCAGGGTCTTGGGCATCTTGAGCAGGTAGTGGTTCTGAAGGATAAAGATTTTCTTTAAAGTTTGCTTCGGTAAGGGTTTGGTTTTGGTAATCAAAGCGGGCGATCGCATTTAATATTTCTTGGCTAATATCTGTTCCTTTTTGGAATGAGGAAAAATATGTATACCGCGAGGCTTGCCCCACATTTTGCTGTGGTACATTTGGAAACTCGCAATGTCGGTTTAAGACTTGCTCAATGGTTGTAACTTTGCCAGTTTGGGGTTGTAGATGTACTCGTGTTAGTGTACTTTGAGCAGGCGTATGAGTCTCACCTGTAGCTACTTCTTTAAGATATTGATTTGTTTGAAAGTCTTCGTAGCGAGCAATATCTACAATCATTGAACCACTAGCATCTAAATAACCGTTGGCAAAATGCCATTGATACCAAGGTTCCGTTTCACCACGACTTACTAGAGATAATGTCTGGCGATCAAAAACTAAAATTTGAGTTCCCAGTTTAGGTTGCCATTCGAGTGAATCACTATAGCTGCTTGTTCCTAGCAGTACAGGAAAAATATTCAGTCGCACAGGCGGAATGCAAAACACAAGATATTGTCCTGCTAAAACAAAATCATGCACTAAAGGCACTCCATTAAGAGAGTATGCTGCTTTTTGGATAATTTTGCCAGTGGAATCGCTCTGATAAATATTTAGTTTGGCATTTAATCCTGGAGTGATACCAAAGTTAAAAATCTCCCCTGTTTGCGCGTCGCGCTTATAGTGTGCGGAATAAGGTAATCCTGTATTTAACCCTCCTAAATCATCTTCACCGTAAGTTTCTAAAGTTTGCAAATCCAAGGCGTAAGGTTTACCACCTTCCCACAGTGCTAAGAGTTTATCGGGAAGTGCGATCGCCGAAGTATTCGCCACGTTTTTCACCGGTTTGAGCCATTGATTCCAAATAGCTCCTGGTGCAGTCATACCATAGTTTCCGTAGAGTAGTTTATCTGCTGCGGCTTCTGCTTTGTAGCCAGCGGTTTGTACGTAGCGATAAACTGCGGTGGTTCCTGCATCGGTAAAATGGACAGCGAGAATTGCCCCATCTCCATCAAACCAGTGTCCCATATGCTTACTGCCACGTTCTAGCCGTGCGGGGCCATTACGGTAGAGTGTGCCGCGTAAACCATCAGGGATTTTGCCAGAAAGAATTGGCAGTTGGGTTAGAGGAAATTCTGTTGCAGGTTTAGCGATCGCACCTGCCCAAGCTTTTTTTGCTGATTCTTTAGTAATTGTCTGCATATCAAACTGACTTGAAAGTGCTGAGGAGCCAGTCGCGTGGGCGGCTCTGCCGCGCCACTTGCTACAACGGGGGGAACCCCCGCAATGCAGTGGCTCGACTTGAGCGAACTGGCGTTGCTGAGTAAAAATACTAGTCTTCAATCAATACCGTTCGGTTAGAGCTAAAAACCTAATTCTGCGTAGGTTGGGGAGCCACTGCGTTGGGGAGACAGTGCCGTGGTGTTAGCGCAGCGTTAGCGACGCAGGAGCGTCGACAGTGCGTTGGGCGGCTTTGCCGACAGTCACGCAACTGCCGTGTCGCCGTCAAGGCAGGTCTGTAATTGATTTTTTTACTCAATCTCTATTGGCCGATTCTACTAATTATCAGTCTCGCCCGTCCTTGCTTCCTAAATATTAGACCTGAATCCTTACCTTTTGACAACCCAAACGAAAAAAATTATGACACCTGCGTAAGTCCTAAAAGCTTTTAATTTCTGGATAAAAGTTAAACTGACACTAAATCTTTTTGCAAGGTTTCGTTGGGAACCTTCTTGGTTTTCATACGCATCAATTACTTTTTGGCGAAGGTCGGTGGAGTATGCTCTCATGGAAGATACACTTTGCTACGTACTTCATCATTTTCCCATCTTTTGTATTTCACTCAAGCGAGAACCGCTATAGTAGGAGTATTATGTTTATGTGCGTGGTCAGAGTTTTGTTTTTGTCGCCTGGGCATAGCGGTAGACCAAACTTTTCATTACCTCGTTTAATCCTTGAATTTAACTAACAATATTGCCCACTTATTACAAAATTATTCTGTTGTAACACTCTTGTTTTTGAAGAAGATTGGCCTTGTCAAAAACTTCTTTGAAAATGATAATCAAACACTGGGGAAGGAGGCTCGCCTCCTTCCCCAACCCCCACTACGATTATCATTTTCATTAAGAAATTTTTGAGTATTTTAGCTGATTGACAAAATGTACTTTTTCTTAATATGTCACAGATGTGCTTCGACTGCTTTATATTCTATAAACTTTCATTGCGATCGCTACCAACAAACCAACTTATAACATTTCACATTAATGCATGATACATATCAATCATGTAGAGACGTAGCATTGCTACGTCTCTACTATTAGCGTGCAATATTTGGATCTAAAACAATCCGAGAACCAGATTCATCAACGTGGTAAGTCCAAGACTGACGACGCACCTGAACAATCACTTCCCAACCTTCGATGGGATTGTATTCTTCAGTGCAGATTTCGCCAAAGTTGAAAACACAACGATTACTAAAGGTTCTACGTGTAGCTTGAGTAATTCTTAAATCCCTCTCATCCTCGCCAGAACGACGAGCAGCGTCTCGTAAAATTCTATCAGCGATCGCTCTTGGTAGTTGATAGTTGTTTTCTGAACCTGAATCGGCAATATCTGGGTCTAAAACGATCCGAGAGCCAGATTCATCAACGTGGTAAGTCCAAGACTGACGACGCACTTGGACAATTACTTCCCATCCTGGAACTGGGTTATATTCCTTGGTACAAATTTCGCCAAAGTTAAACTCACAAGGATTACCAAAAGTTTTGCGTGTAGCTTGGATAATTCTTAAATCACGCTCATCTTCGCCAGAACGACGAGCCGCATCTCGTAAAATTCTATCAGCGATCGCTCTTGGTAGTTGATAGCTGTTTTCTGAACCTGAATCGGCAATATTCGGGTCTAAAACGATCCGAGAGCCAGATTCATCAACGTGGTAAGTCCAAGACTGACGACGCACTTGGACAATTACTTCCCATCCTGAAATTGGGTTATATTCTCTGGTACAAATTTCGCCAAAGTTAAACTCACAAGGATTACCAAAAGTTTTGCGTGTAGCTTGGATAATTCTTAAATCACTAGTGTTGACACCAGAACGGCGGGACGCATCTCGTAAAATGGCATTAGCGATCGCTCTTGGTAGTTGATAGCTGTTTTCTAAGCCTGAGTTGGTAGTATTCGGATCTAAAACGATTTGGGAACCAGATTCATTGCTGTGGTAAGTCCAAGACTGTCCCTCTACTTGAACAATCACTTCCCATCCTGGAATTGGGTTATATTCTCTAGTGCAAACTTCACCAAAGTTGAAAATGCAAGGATTACCAAAAGTTTTGCGTGTGGCTTGAGTAATTCTTACCTGACCATTCGGTACTCCAGCACGTCGCGCCGCATCACGAATTATGAGGTTAGCAATTCCTCTTGGTAGTCGAATTGTACGATTACGAAAGTGGTCGGGTAAGCGTTGAGATAGTTGTATTGGTTCACCGCGTGGTGCAGCTTCAGCTGCGTAATTACCCGTTAATCCTTGTCCAAAAGATAGCAAACTTGTTAAAGCCAGGGTTAAAACAACGCCTCTGGGAAACTTGCTAGTGCTGTTGATTATTGGAGATACCTGATGAATATTCGATTTCATACCGTCATACCTGCGTGAGTAAAAATACTATTTCCAACAGTCAAAAGCCTTGATATGCAAATTTTTCGACTTTTGACTTTTGTGTAGCTGTTCTAGGTGGGTTGACGGATGACGCAGGTTGATTGTTGCTGATGTTTTTTGGTAATCTTCAGACGCGCAAAATCATAAAAATAACACTCGCTACGATAAATAGCGATCACACTCAAGTTACTCAAACTCTGGTGGCCACAGTTCTGCTATTTCTAATTCCCAACCTGGAAATAACTCTGGTATTGTCAGTTTGTCGTTATCTTTTAAAACAACTGGTTCAAGGTTAGGGCGATAAACTTTTACTAAGAGTTTGTCAGGGTCGATGAGAATACCTACAGTAGATCCAAGTTCTAAGAATAGTTTAATTTTTTCTTCGAGTTGTTTGAGGCGATCGCTTTTAGATTTGACTTCAACCATCAAGTCGGGTACTAACTGCACAAAGTCACGCTGAGTTTTCTTGAGTCGTTCGGCTCGCACAAACGAAACATCAGGAGCGCGTAAGTTTCTGGTTTCAGGGTCGCCAGCAGTTTCATCAGTTTCAATACTGGGTAAGATAAAGCCAGCACTAGAACCAGTAACTCTGCCAAGTTTGCGCGGCATGACCCAAATATTCAAAAATGTTAGTAAACGAGAACCAATTTCGTCTGATTCATAATCGGATGGCCCCATAATGATGATGTTTCCCTCTACAAGTTCCATCCGCCAATCAGGATTTTGTGACTGTAATTGTTCTAAGTCTTTAATTGTCAGAGACATAAGGCATAATAGTAGTTTTGGCAGAAAAATTGTACTTTATGGCTAGTTTAATTTCATACTTCACACTTCAGACTTTAGACTTCAACTGATTCTGGAAACTGACGCTTTAATGCTGGAAACACAGGACAAGGTGCTTGTTCTTGTAAATTGTCTGGTTTACTCCAAGTGAAAGGTGCTTTTTGCGCCGCAGACATCCATAACAGACGCTTGGCTCGTGTCATAGCAACGTAAAGTAAACGATACTCTTCAGCAGTTTTTAAGTGTTTGGCTTGTTCCCAAGCTTGGGTGACATCAGGTATACCAGATTCACCGTGGAGAGCCGCGCGAATTTGGGCGCGTGCTACTTCTGATAAGGTGAAGTCTCCTAAAAACTGGCTTTGAGGAGGAACCCAAAACCTCCCAGGAATCAAAGTTTCGTGCAGAAAAGGAATGAAAACATAGTCCCAATCTAGACCTTTAGCTTTGTGCATGGTAATAATGGTGAGTTGATTAGCACGGGTATAGTGTGCTTCTAAATCTTCAGTTTCCACAGGCTCAAAGCGCTCTGAACTGACAATTTCGCTTAAAGTAGCCAGCATTGCACCCATTGAACTACCACCAGCTATTTGCTGATTGACTCGTTCTGCAAGTTTGTCAGCAGTTGCTAATTCTGCTTGGTCGTAATTCAACGCCAAAGCCAAAAACGAAATTAATTGGTAAAGAGGAAGTTCCAAGCGGGCGCGGAGTAAGCTACGACAAAGGTGAGCCGCTTTTTCAACTGGTTCAGCTTGAGGCGCTGCTAAGGGGCCGGGATATAAAAACTCCTCTGGTAAACTAGCTAGGGCGTTGAGGTCTTGGGTAGGAATTAATTGCCGTTGTACCAATACTTCTAAGGCAGCTTTGAGATAATCTGGTGAGTGGGGTCGATCGCAAAATTGCAGTAATGCCAAAATTTCTTGGGGTACGTGAGAACGGCGATCGCGTTCTCCCACATCGTAAAGTGTAATTTTATGCTCTTTGCATACAGGTGCAAGCATTTCTGCCAGCCATCGTCCTTGGCGATTTTCTCTGACTAACACCGCCGCACGGGTATTTGTGGGGTCTGGTGTAAATAATTCAACTACTCTTTTACCCAGAAGTTCAACTGTGTGATGAATATCGCGGGGTGTGTATAGTTCCAGCCCTTTGCCTTCTGGTGCTGAGTTGGCATTTTTTTGCGGGTCGTTATTGCTAACTGGGTAAATCGTCTGGGGACGGAAAGGTGTAGAGGTGATATAATGAGGCGATTTTTGATTTTTAGCGCCATAAAAACTATTCACCCATTCCAAGGCGAAGTTAGCCGCCGCAATGATAATTCTTGTACTGCGCCCAGCTTGATTCATCGTTGCTAATTTTTCCACGCGATCGCACTCTTCACAAAATTGCCGAAAATAAATCGGGTCTGCTGGTGTAAAGGTGGAGTTAATTGCTTGGTTAGGATCACCAACTCTCACGAGGTTGAGTGCTGAGTATGGAGTGCTGAGTGCTGAGTGCTGAGTAATAGATTCTACCCCTGCTCCCCTGCTCCCCTGCTCCCCTGCTTCCTCTGCCAAATTAGAAGCTAATATTTGTAACAGTTTTGTCTGGAGGGGACTTGAATCTTGGGCTTCGTCTTCAAAGACGGCGAAAACTTGGTTCTGCTCGATGCGGCGGGCGCTGTCATTTTCTAATACGCGTAGGGCGGCGAGAATCATATCGTCGTAGTCGATGAAGTCGCGCGATCGCATTAAGTTTTGGTACTGTTCGTACAATCCTGCCGCAATGCTTAAAATCGTGTATCGATTTGAAGTTTGTTGGCTCCATTGTTGCAGTTGTTCTGGTGATATTCCCGAACTTTTTGCTTCGTGAATGACTGTAGTTGCTAAATCTGGCAAAACTTCTGTTCGCAGTACAGATTGACGACGCAATCTTTCTGTTTCTTCACCGTCAAATTGTTGTCCTTCGAGTAAACGGAAGTATTTTTCAGCATTATTATTAATCCATTGTTCGACTGCTGTGCGAATTAAGCGATGGCTTTGGCTGGGGGTGATTAATGTGAGATTTTCTAACTCTAAACCCGATAAATTAGGGTAACGACTCGCTATATTTAACGCCAAACCATGTAATGTGTAGACAGCAAAACCTGTTTGCGGTAAAGATAAATCTTCACGGAGATATTTCCGAATTTTCGCTTTAATATTGGCAGCAGCAGAACGAGTAAAAGTAACAACTACTAATTGACGGTTAACAGATGAACGTGACTGCGCCAAACGTTCATACTGACGAGCGATCGCGATCGCAGCGGCAGCAGCCATCCCTGTAGATTTTCCCGCCCCAGGAACCGCAGAAACAGCTAATGGCCCAGATTCCCAATCAGCCATCTGTTGTTGTCCTTGGCGCAAGCCGTTACGGATTGCCAAAATCTTTTCTTTTAAAGACAAAACAGGCGATGACTGAGATAATTCTGATTGAGCAGATTTTAAAGGCACAGTCGCAGTAAAGTTCGTGTCTGACATAGTGAATTTTATACTTTGATCATATAGACAATAACTAACAGAATTATGTTAAGAAAAATAAAGTAGTTGATGATTTGTCTGATTTTCTGCCTCCTGTCTAGCCCAAAAAAGTATTGAGGTCTAAAAATTAAAATGCAATTATTCAACTACAGAAACGAAGAATAGTTTGTATGTGCATTTGTGGTGAAAAATTTCCATATTTCAATCAATGATCAATAATAAAATTTCTCTACATTATCTTAGTTTAGTTGGTGCGATCGCCCTTGGTGCTATTTTGCGCTTTTGGCATTTAGATTTAAAACCTTTATGGATGGATGAAGTGATTACTTCCATCTTTAGTTTAGGTAAAAATTATCATGATTTACCGTTGGATGTGATATTTCCTTTAGAACGTGTGCAGGAAATTTTTACCTTCAATTTAGGTGTCAGTTGTTCGCAAATAGCAACAAATCTTGATACACAGTCTACCCATCCACCTTTGTTTTTTTGTGCAATGTATAGGTGGTTAAGTTGGATGACTCCTTTGGGAACAGAGTGGGTAACTAAATTGCGATCGCTTCCTGCTTTATTAGGTATTGCGACAATCCCAGCAATTTATTGGCTAAATCGCATTGCCTTTTCTAAATCATCAGGTATTATAGCAGCTTTGATTATGGCAACTTCGCCCTTTGCTGTGTACCTATCTCAAGAGGCGAGACACTATACTGCACCGATGTTCCTGATCACTTTATCTTTATTAGGAGTCACGCAAATTCAGCGGGATATATTTGAGCGATCGCGTCTCAGGTTTTGGGTTTGGCTATTGTGGACAATTATTAATAGTATTGGTCTTTATATTCACTATTTTTTCGCTCTAGCCTTCATCGCAGAAATTGCTACTTTACTCTTTCTAATTTACCGATATAAACTAAATATTTTAATTATAAAGAAAATCTGGTTGTTTCTATTTATTTCCAGTACTGCTGTTTTCATTAGTTTCATTCCTTTGTTACTAGAAATATTCAATCATGCTCAACGTACTGAAACAAATTGGTTGCCAACTCCTAACTACATTTCACCCCTATATCAAACTTTGATTAACTGGGTACTGATGGTAATTGCTTTACCTGTAGAGAATCAGTCTCTACCAGTAGCAATTATTAGTATTTTACTGATGATATTATTTTCTATTTGGCTAGCACGAAAAATATTTCAAGGTTTACATTTTTTGTTATTGGATAATAAAAATAATATATCAACCACTGCACTTTTAATTTTTACTATTTTAGTAATTTTAGAATTTTTAACTATTATTTATTTATTTGGCAAAGATATTACTGTTGTTCCTAGATATAACTTTGTTTATTATCCTAGCTTTTGCGCTTTGTTAGCTGTAGGTCTTAATTCTTGCTTAAAAAATAAAAAATTAATTTCTGGATTTTTATTTATTAGTATTATTAGTTGTATTTTTGTTGTTTCCAACCTAGCTTTTCAAAAGCCTTTTCAACCTGAAAAGGTGGCTTTAAATATGAACTTAGAGCCATCTATTCCACTAATGCTAGTTACAGGATATAGCAGCTATCAAGATGTAGCATTAGGATTAAGTTTTGCTTTAGCTTTAGAACCACTTAGAAATGCAGATAAATTAGATAATTTTGCTTTTATTAATCAAAACTCTAATGTAATTCCTTTTTGGCAGCAACTTTCACAATTACCTATTCCAGATACATCTAAGCTAAATTTATGGATAGTCGCCCCTGGTTTGCGACGGCGCGATTATAAACCGCAAGTGATTTTATCTGAGCAAACGGTTTGTAAGATAGACCCTACACAACACTATCGTATAGGTATTCCCTATCAACTTTATCGATGTATTAAAGTAGCGTTATAGCAGACAAATATGACAACAAATAATCAACTATTCGTCAATCAGCCAAGGTTCTTTAGTGACTTCTTCATCCAAAATTTTCTTGGGACGCACTATTACAATCACTTTTCCCAAAATGGAAATATCTGGTTCAGTTTCTAACCATTGAATATCTAATTCCCCGTCACGCTCAACTACAAAATAGCTATTAGCATCCCATTGTCTTTGAGCGCGATCAACAACTATCAGTACTTCTTCTCGCTTGTTTGATGCCTGATTGGGGAGGCGATCGCTATTTGCTAAAATCACTACTGGATCTTCGGCATTTAACAGCACTTGCCAACCTGGTAAAGGAACCCAAGCTTGTTCTCCGGCAAACTTGACTATTTGAAATGGTTCAGCTGCTGTAATCAGAGGTACAGCTTGCAAATCTTGTGGTTTTAGGGGAAGTTTACCTACAAGCGGTAGGATACGCGGTAGTTCTTCTTCTGAGTCAAAGCGGTAAAAAGGCAGTAGAGGAGCCGGACGCTTAGGGACAACTGTAAAATCAACAAGTAGTTGTTCTAGTTGCTTCCTGGCTGAGTCGGTGTGAGCAAAACGTAATCCTTTAGCTATTAAACGCGATCGCTCGGCTAAATCGGAGTTTTGCCTGGCTAATTTCCATGCTTGGTAAGCAACTGCATCCCCGACATGGGCAGAAAATCCTTCTGGTAAAGTGCGTAACCAAGAGTAATCTTTCATTGCCTTAGCTACTTCTTTTGCCCCATCTACATCAAGTTTGTGCATAAAAGTTAATTCCGCCGCCGCCGCCCGTTCTTCTTGAGAGAGCGAGCGTAATTCATATAAAACATCACTACCTCTTGTAGAGTAGTGCGATCGCGTCGCTTCTGATGCCCCAGCTTTTTCTATAGAATTGTAAACTTGAGCGCCAACCACTACCTGATTTTGTTGAATCGGTTCAAATCCAGTTGCTTCAAAAATTTCTTGGGGATTATAACCAGATTTTTGCAGAGTAGCGATCGCAATTCCCCATTCCACCCAATTACCTTGCTTTTGCCTCAGCTTACGCAGTAACTCCTGTGCATCAGCGTTAAGAGAGGTGTCAGGGTTTTGGGCATTGGGTGGTAAGTCAGTCATAATCTAAAGTGACAGCTTGAAATAGAGAAAACTACCGATACCTGCTCGGCAAGTATTATTCTAATCTTTAACAGCGGACTATCTCTACACTCTACCGCCAAACAAAATTATGAGTTATCAATAGTACACACAAGTTCTGTATTGAACTTATCAGTACCTTCACGCAAGGCTTAGTCACTGTGTATCAACTAAGCTTGGTGTGGAATATAACACTATAGTGAATTATTTACAGGAATTATCTCATGGATAATCCCACGGTTGAAATAAGTACAAATCGTCGGCAAGCAGCTACTTTAGAAAGAGCAAAAAAGCTCAAAATATTGGTAGTCGATGATGAGCCAGATAATCTCGATTTACTTTATCGGACTTTTCGGCGCGACTTTCATGTTTTAAAAGCTGATAGCGGCATAAATGCCCTGGAAGTTTTGGCAACAGAAGGAGAAGTAGCAGTAATTATCTCCGATCAGCGAATGCCAGAAATGAAAGGAACTGAGTTTCTGAGTAAAACTGTGCCGCAGTTTCCCGATACAGTCAGGATTATCCTCACCGGCTTTACTGATATTGAAGATTTAGTAGAAGCGATTAACGCTGGACAAGTCTACAAGTATATCACCAAGCCTTGGGATCCAGGAGAACTGAAGGCGGTAGTTCAAAGAGCAGCAGAAACTTATGACTTACTCAAGCAACGCACAGAAGAACTACGCCGTGCTAATGCTCAAATGGCGTTATTGTCTGTGTTAGTGCAAGTCACCCAAACCACAGATACTTTAGAGTCAATTCTAGAACCTATAGCTACAGCCTTTAGTGATAGTTTCGCTGCTGATAGCTGTATTTTGCAGCTAGTTGAAGGAAATCAATTAGTTAGTGTTCAAGGTTTCCATAGTCGTGTCGGTACTGTTGTAAACTGGCTAGACAAAGATATCTTGGTAAATGAAGCGATCGCTACTGGAAAAATCCAAATAGCCTTAAATGTTGCTAAAGATTCTAAACTAACTGATCTATCGCACTATCAAGATACAGGTGTCCAAGCACATTTAGTTATTCCAATTACCTACCGGAATGGTATGTTAGGGGTGTTGTCACTCCAATGGAAACAGCCTTGCTCTTTGCGAGAAGATGAACTGAACCTGATTAATTTATCAGCTCAACTGGTAGCGATCGCCCTTACTAGCAGTCGTTGCCATCAAGGCAATTTGTAGTGATTAGTCATTTGTCCTTTGTCATTGGCAAGTGACTCATGACCAATGACCAATGACTAATCATTAATGACCAATGACTAATGACATCCGTGCCATTTTTGACAGTATTGCTCCAGTATATGACCAACTAAATAATTGGTTGAGTCTGGGACAACACCGCATATGGAAGGAAATGGCTATTAAATGGAGTGGTGCTAAACCCGGAGACACTTGTATTGATTTATGTTGTGGGAGTGGTGATTTAGCATTGCGTTTGGCACAGCGTGTCGGGACAACGGGACAGGTATATGGTGTGGATTTTTCACCTAACTTACTCGCAACTGCTAAAGAACGCTCTCAACAACAATACCCCAAATCTGCCGTAACTTGGGTAGAGGCTGATGTCCTCAATTTACCTTTTGAAGAGAACCAATTTGATGCGGCGACAATGGGTTATGGGTTAAGAAATGTTACAGATATTTCCCAAAGCTTGAAAGAGATTCACCGTGTTTTGAAGCCAGGTGCTAAAGCAGCAATTTTAGACTTTCATCGACCGAATAATCAGCAATTACGCGCTTTTCAACAATGGTATTTGGACTCTATAGTTGTGCCAATGGCTGAACGTATGGGCTTAAAGGAACAGTATGCTTATATCAGCCCCAGCTTAGATCGCTTTCCGACAGGGGATGTGCAAGTGGAATTAGCCCTTCAAGCTGGTTTTGCATCGGTTACACACTACCCCATTGTGAACGGTATGATGGGAGTGCTGATAGTCAGTAAATCTTAGGTTGAGATTTGAGATTTGAGATTAGCTCTGCTGGCAAAGAAGCAGAAATAATCTAGGAATCAACATCTTAGTCTGAATTTCCAAATTCAAAATTGGCAAGTCCAAAAACCCGTGGATTGGTCTCATCTTTGGCTTTATGTATCTCCCCCGATATTGGGTGGGGTAATTGGCTATTTTACAAATGATATAGCCATCAAAATGTTATTTCGTCCCTACCGAGCAATTTATATTGGTGGACGACGAGTGCCTTTCACTCCTGGTTTGATTCCTCGCAACCAGGAACGTCTGGCTAAAAATATTTCGACTACAATCATGGGTTCGCTATTAACGCCAAAGGAATTACAAAATCTGGCGCGGCGCTTGTTGCAAACAGAACGAGTCCAAGGAGCAATTCTGTGGTTGTTACGTTTAGCAATTGAACAAATCAAAGCAGATAAGAACCAAAAAAGTGCCAAAATTGTGGCAGGAATTTTGCGTGATTTGTTAGGCGAATCTTTACCGCGATTGCTAAAAGTTTTAGCACGACGAGAAGATTTTTTAGAAGCACAAATAAATCAAATTTTTGATCAAATACTGCTAGATTTACAACTAACTGATGAACAAGCTACGCGTTTAGCTGATTGGTTGTTACAGACAGTTTTACCTCCAGATGTGTTGCGTCAGGCAATTGTTGATTTTTTAACTGATCGCACAATTCAAATTATCGATGAAAGCTTTCGAGAAAAAACCAGTGGAACTTATTGGGTAGTAGCCAATTTATTTGGTTTACGCAATACTCTCACAAGACTGAGAACTTTTTGTTTAGATGAAAAAGAAGCTACTAATGCTCGTTTGCAAGAATTAACTCAAGATTTACAACTGCGCGATCGCCTCAAAAAAATCCTGCAGAATTTATCATTGCAGAACTTGCCGATTGGTACAGTACGTCAGTTACGTAAAACCACACGCGAAACTGTTCGTCAATATATTCAAACTAGTGGTAGTGATTTATTACAAGGATTTACTGATTCTGTTAACTGGGAAAATATTGCTACACTGCTGCTGAATCGGCTGAGTGCTTCACCTGTTGTCAGTTCTTCTTTAGAAGTTGTCAGCTTGGAATTAGCTTTGATTTTAGAACGTTATTTAGAAAAAGATTTAGAAGTTATTGTGGCGCAAGTGATTCCGATTTTGTCAATAGACCAAGTAATTATTGACCGTGTAAAGTCAACTTCTCCTGCGGATTTAGAAGCAGCTATTGAGGGAATTGTGAAAAATGAATTGCAGGCGATCGTGACTTTGGGAGGTGTTTTAGGTTTTATTGTCGGGTTATTCCAGACAGGATTTTTAATATTGAGTCAGCAGTAATTTTTGATGTGAAATTACCAGAAGAATTCAGAACACATGGGTTAGAATTATTTTTCGTAGTCGATGGAGTCCACGCAAATTCTGATTTTTGAATTCTGTCTTCTGACTCCTTTTTATAGCGATCGCCTAACTCAAAATTTGGAATAAATCTAAGAAAAACTCTGGCAAAACATCTTCTCCACTCAAACTACTAGGAGATTGTAAAACCTCAACTTCTTGCCCTATGCGGTAAATTTCTACCTGTTTGTTTTGCGGATCAATCAGCCAGCCTAGACGCACACCGTTATCAATGTATTCTTGCATTTTGCGTTGCAGTGTTTGTAGGCTATCTGTTGCAGAGCGCAACTCAATAACAAAATCAGGAGCCATTGGTAAAAACTTGGCTGGATTGGGATTTAAGGCTTCTATTCGTTCTTTTTTCACCCAAGCCGCATCAGGAGAACGTGTTGCACGGTTGGGAAGAATAAAACCTGTGGAAGAATCAAAAACTAAGCCTGTACCGTCAGCTTCTGCCCAAAAACCTAATCGCAATGTCAGTTTAGCATTACGATTTCCACTTTCCCATCCCGTAGGCGGCATAATAATTATTTCTCCTTGGGCTGTCCGTTCAAAACGTAAGTCTCGATTATTTTGACAAATTTCAAAAAACTGATCGTCTGTTAACTCAATAGTAGGGCTGAGGTTGAGAATCAAGGCAGTCATATTTATTTATTAATCTTGATAACTTTAGCCTAGCAGTAAATTACTAATACCAATTCTCTATGAAGCTGCACATTATTTTTACCCCTCCCAACCTCCCCGATGCCTTGGGGAGGTGCCGCAGGCGGTGGGGTTCTTTCTATGCGTCTTTATATGAAATTGGTATAAGGTGATTATTTGTTATTTTGACTATGGACTATTGAGCCTTGACTATTTAACTATTTTCTCATTACTAGCCAATTTAGGATAAGCAATACGTTTGTGGTGAAATTGCTGCCAAACTTCTACAAAAATTTCGGCAATTTGCGTCATTTCATCCCGCGTTAGTCCTGAGTCTTGTAGTTGATTGTCTTGCCATCGCGCACGCAGAATATTATTTAGTGTGGTTAAAGCTTGTTCGGGTGTAACTTCTTTAAGCGATCGCAATGCAGCTTCACAAGCGTCTGCTAACATCACAATTCCAGTTTCCCGTGATTGGGGTATCGGGCCGTCGTAGCGAAAATCAGCTTCATCTACTTTTAAGCTGGGGTCTGCCTGGGCTTGCTGTTGTGCTTGATGATAAAAATAAGCAATCAACATTGTCCCTTGATGTTCGGGAATAAACGCTTGGATTGCTGTTGGTAAGAGATGTTTACGTGCCATAACTAACCCTTCACTGACGTGCTTTTTGATAATTTCGGCACTTTTCCAAGGGTCTTGAATTTCTGTTTCGTGTTTATTCGGCCCGCCCATTTGGTTTTCAATAAAACCTAAAGGATCGTGCATTTTACCAATATCGTGGTAAAGAGTCCCAGCCCTAACTAGTTCGACATTACACCCCAACTTTTTCGCAGCAGCTTCGGCAAGCGTGGCAACAAATAAGGTATGTTGAAAAGTCCCTGGAGTTTCTGTAGCGAGTTTTTTTAATAAGGGACGATTGGGGTTCGCCAGTTCTGCTAACCGAATTGGAGTGACTAAATCAAATAGTTTTTCTAAATAGGGACTCACACCCAAAGCTACGATACTCCAAGCTAAACCGGATAAAGCAAATAATCCGGCTTCTTGAAAGACCATGTACCAACCTGTACCAAATGCTGCACCGATGAATAAATTCAAAATTAGGTAAACGCCACCTTGAGTTGCAGCAATAGCTACACCTAATAATGCTAATTCTTCCCGCGATCGCAGTCGTTGTGCTATGCAACTACCTAATATCCCGCCGGCAGCACCAGCTATCAGCACTATCTTGCTTACTTCTAAACTTGTAGGTATAACTAGCAACAACAGTCCTACTACTGTTGCACCCAAAGTCCGTCTGTAAAAACTCCCCAATAGTAAACCAACGACGCTCCAAGTAGTATGGATCATACCCATTGCGATCGCTCCTGGTGTACTCAAAGTCAGCAGCAAGATTAATAGGCGATCGCGTTGTCGTAATCGATACTTGTTTTGCTTTTCTACCCAAACAAAAATCCCAATTGCGCCTGTAATTATGCCTGCTAACTTCGCTAACCCTAGCCAGTTATTTTCACGACGAATTAATTTATACTCCTCCAAGACATCAAATTGCCAATCAGTGATTTTTTGTCCTTTACGAACAATCACCTCACCTTGCTTGACTGGCACCATTACAGGCAATACTTCTGATGCTGCTTGTTGAGCCTGTAATTTAGTTTTTTCTTCATCTTGCTTTAAATTAGGTTTGAGGACTGATAATAATAGCTTAGTTGCTAAAGTTTCCGCATCTTTCGGCACAACTGCTTGTATATGTAGATTCACTGCATTTTCTAAAGTTGTGTCGGGGAGTCCTTTTGGAATTCCTTGAGTGAGAATACGCTCTGCTATTTGGCGAACTTCTGTGTGAGCAGTTGACCAATCATCATCAGATAAATCTAAGATGACTGTCTCTTGATAAACTGTCTCTGGGTTAGTATTTGCTAATTGTGAAAGTTGAGACTTTGCTTGGATATATGCTTGACGTACTTGAGATATTTGCTGCACCAATGAGAGTAAGTTTTGTTCTGAAGTGGTAATGCGGTAAGCATCTAACTCTCCCAGTGCTAGTTGTAACTCTTTGTTTTGGTTGATATCGACAGGTTTAACTTCCTGCTGTGGTGGAGGCGAGGTGAGGTTAGTTCGTGATTGACGCTGGTAAATGGATGAACCCGTTGCAGATGGAAATAAAGGGAGATATTTGTCAGGGTTAAGTTTTTGTTGTGTGTTAAAGTTCTGTTTTTGGCGGAGATTAGTTTGATTATTTGGTAGAAGTTCTAATTTCTGTTGGCTCTTATTTTCTACAGCTATTAGTAGTGCTTTCCATTCGGAGTCAGAACAAGCACGCAAATACTGTTGGGTAATTATAGACAAAACTGAGGTGTCAAAAAAAGGAAAAGGCCCAGCAGCAGAGCGAAGTTCATTACCTTGGTCAAGAAGTTGTTGTAAATCTTGGTTAATGGTGGCAGTAATGTGGGCATCGACCATTAATACTGGTACAGAACTTCTACTAACAGCTTTGCGTCGAGCTTCAGTTTGTTTTTTATCTTCAATGCTGGTAAAGTAAGGTGCTTTAAAAGTTTGTGGTGCGTAGGTTCTTACTTGCAGTTGGGGTTGGTTGTATAGCTTATAACCTAGCACTCCTGTAAGAGACACAACTGCGATCGCAAAAACCACAGAAGAACTTTTTTGATGTACCCAGCCTAAACCGACTGCATTAATTCCAGTCTGAGTTTTGATCGATTTTCCCATTGGTCTGGATACCATTGCTCGTTTATGGTGTTTGCTGCCGTTACTAATTTTTAACAAAAACAGACGATAATTGCTGAAAACATTTGTTTGAGGTCTACCACCGTAGCTTTGATTATTGTAATTTTTCTTAACTAGCCAACGTACTGGGCGGCATATTATTGTGTAACGCCGCCAGTCAGTTAATTGCTGGGTTAAGGACTGAAAAAATTGCTGCTTTTTCATTACCTCTGGCTGCTGATTTTGGTAGCTCAGAACAACATTTTCTTAAGAAAAGTTTAAGCTTTTATCGGAAGTGGTTAATAAAAATTAGCTACGATATCTGCCTACAGAATCAGGTGGAGGTCAAAGTTGAAATAAAAGTGGAAAACTATAATTTTTGGTGGTGCTGGGATTGATAAGGATTATTGACTGTTTAGCCCTTGATTAATGTGATCGAATGACGCGTGGTGCGGCAAAGACAGAAACAGAAGTTTGTTTGTCAAGCATCACACATCCTTCTTGGGGAAATTGTTTTGGATGTAGGGATAAGTTATACACTCCTGACCACACAGCTAAAAGTGCATCGGTCAATTCTAACATTTGTGGATAATTGACCAGTATCTCAGTAGAATTATCGACTGATGAGTGCAGAACTCTCCACTGGGTTGGAATTCCGGCTGTACTGTTGTAAGCTCCAGATAAAGCACCTGCGATCGCACCTATAGTCTGCGAAGGTAAAAGCCGTGTTGGATGTTGCGTTGCCCGCAAAACTGTCAAGCGAAAGTCTTCTACGGTACTAAGAAAGCAGTAAAATGCTATTGCGATCGCACTGCTAGTTTTATTTTTTGTACTTAACTCTGCTGTGGCTCTTTCTAAGCCAGCGTGTTTAGTTAACAAATCATTAACTTGTAATAATTTTTTTGGTAATGATGTTGGTGTTTCGCCAATAAAGTTAATTATTTGGGGTATGAGAGTTTGAGGATCTAATTTTTCGGTTAAGGATAGAGCGATCGTATATCCTAGTGCTAATATTCCATCTCGTACAACTGGGTCATCTCCCCAAAGTTGATAAGTGTACAGCAGCTGAGGTCGCAATTTAAGTAGATTGTCATGAAAAAAAAGTGCCACTGGTAAGGTGGCTAAAATTGTTTCTAAAGTGACACTATTACTAATATTTAAATTAGGGAATTCTTTTTGCTGACGCTGTTTCCAGTCATCCAAATCTAATTTGCCTAACGCAACAAGACTTTCAGTACCTAGAAGCATCAATTTACCAATGTCAGAGAAAGCTTGAGGTTGTTCTCCAGACTTGACTAAATTTGTACTTAATAAAGCTCCCTGTAAAGTACCTCTAAATCGACTAAAAAGTGAATAGCGCATATTTTGAAGTATGAAGTCTGAAAAGTAATATAGGAATCCGATTTGATTTCTGAAAAAATCTAAGTATCTGTAGTGGACTGTTTTAGCTGAAACAGTCCACTACTGGCGTGGCAAGGCTAAAGTTGTGCATTAGCCGTAGGTTGGGTTGAGCATCAGCGAAACCCAACACCAAGATTAAGGTTGGGTTTCCTTACGTCAACCCAACCTACATTTTTTTGCTACGTATATTTCAAAAATCAAATAAGAGTCCTATAGATTAATATAATTTGCGACTACACAAACTTAGTCCGCGTAGCCGGACTAACAAAAAATTAAATTTTTTAACCTGCTTCCGCAGGTTTTGTTTATGTAGCCGCGACTTCAGGCGCTAACGCTTCTTTATCCTTCATCCTTTCGCAAATGATCCACTAAAGCTTGTAAGCCTAACAAATAACTTTGTGCGCCAAAACCGCTAATTTGTCCGATAACTACGGGCGCTATGTAAGAATGATGGCGAAAATCTTCTCGACGGTAAATATTGCTCAGGTGTACTTCTACTGTTGGTAAATTAACGGCTGCGATCGCATCTCGTAATGCCACACTAGTATGTGTATATGCCCCAGCATTAATCAAAATTCCCTGGTGTTTACCTAAAGCTTCATGAATTGCGTCTACCAAAGCTCCTTCATGATTAGACTGCATGGCAAAAACACTCGCTTGTAATGGGGCCGCTTTTTCTTGCAATAAGCGGTTAATTTCAGCCAAAGTTACAGCACCATAAATTCCAGGCTCTCGCTGTCCCAGCAAATTCAGGTTTGGCCCATGCAGTACCAAAATGCTTAAAGGTTGCACCCTCAATTTTATTCCCTTCAGTTTTAACGACGACGGGAGCGTTCATTGACAGGAATCGGAATCAGTTCCGGTTCCGGCTCAGCTTCTGGCCCAAGCAGGGCTTCAATCAGCTTGCGTGCCATTTCCTTCAGCTTTTCCAGTACCTTTTCTATATAGTCCATGAACTGACCGCTCCTGAGTTACTACCAATTGCAATTAACAGCTACGCAGAAATTGGCTTAATCTTACACGTTTTGCTGCTAACCTGGCTAATCCAGAATTTTGGATTTTGGGTATTAGCCACTTTGAAAGTTTCGAGTTGTGATTTCCCTTACTTTTTAGAGTATCACATCAGCAAGCTAATGAACTGTATCTAGCTAAGGATGGGTATTTTGTAGAAATAGTCAATAGTTAATGGTCATTTGTCATTAGTTATAATTTCTAGACTATAAACTCTTGACTTTTGACTGTTGACTATTGATTTAATTTTACCCATCATTCTTTTTTGCAGTAGTCTTGGATGACTTCGCAGTTGACTTAGCTCGTGAGCTAGTTGTTTTGCTTGTCTTACGGGTGGACTTAGATGACGAAGTTTTACTGGCTAACAATTCCAGTGCTTTAGATAACGTCATATCTTCCACCGATTGACCTTCAGGAATGCTCACGTTGGTTTTGCCATGCTTGATATAAGGGCCGTAGGGGCCATCGTAGATATTAATGGGTGAATCGTCTTCTGGATGGTTCCCCAATTCCCGTAACGCTGCTTTGGATTTGTTATTAGTAGAACTCCGCCCTTTTTTCGGTTCTGATAACAATTCCAACGCTCTTTCTAAAGAAATTGTTAAAACATTATCTGCTGCTTTTAACGAGCGGTAGTCTTTGCCTTCTTTTCCCTGGTCATGAACGATGTAAGGCCCATAGGGGCCGATACTAGCTTGAATTTTGCCCCCCGTAGCCGGATGTGTTCCTAAACTGCGGGGAAGAGCTAAAAGACCAACAGCCATTTCTAGAGTGACGTTTTCTTGTGGCACGTTTTTGGGAATGGAAGCTTGTTTAGGTTTCGGATTTTCTTCTGTTTTGTCACCCAATTGTACATAAGGGCCGTAAGTGCCAATTTTGATATAAATCGGCTCACCTGTTTCAGGATGGCGACCGAGTTCGTCGGGACCTGTAGTTTTTTGCTTCAATAAGACTTCCACTTGTTTAGGATCGAGGTCAGCAGGTGTTAAATCTTTAGGAATTGAGGCTGTGACTACACCATCACCATTTTCCATTTCGATGTAAGGCCCGTATTTGCCAATGCGGACTTTCGCTTCTAAATTTTCTAGTTCTACGGTTCTGGCTTTATTAGCATCAATTTGACTTTTCTGTTCTTTGACTAAGGTTTCCAAGCCTTTGTCACCTAAATAAAATTCCCGTAGGTAAGGTAGCCAATTAACTTCACCATCGGCAATATCATCTAAGGTTTGCTCCATTTTGGAAGTAAAGCCGGGGTCGACAATATCGGGGAAGTGTTTTTCTAATAAGCTGGTGACGGCAAAGGCTGTAAAGGTGGGAATCAAGGCATTACTTACCAATTGGGCATAACCTTTATCGATGATTGTCCCAATGATGCTGGCGTAGGTACTCGGACGGCCAATACCTTCACTTTCTAAAGTTTTCACCAAAGTTGCTTCAGTGTACCGGGCTGGTGGTTGGGTTTCGTGACTAACTGCTTCTAGTTCTTGACAATTTGGATGATCCCCGACTTTCAAATTTGGCAAGATGATTTCTTGGTCTTCTAGTGCGGCTTCGGGATCGTCGGAACCTTCAACGTAAGCGCGTAAGTAACCTGGAAAGTCGATGCGTTTACCAGAGGAACGGAAACCTGCATCTTCAACTTGCAACTGGACGGTAATTTGAGTTTGACGGGAGTCTGCCATTTGACAGGCGACAGTGCGCTTCCAAATTAAGTCGTAGACAGCTAGTTCTCGACCGCTTAAACCAGTTTCTTGGGGGGTGCGGAAGGTATTACCTGCTGGACGGATAGCTTCGTGGGCTTCTTGTGCGCCTTTGGATTTGGTAGTGTATTGCCGGGGTTGCGGGCTGAGATATTGCTTACCGTAAAGCTTTTCTACACAGTCACGAGCAGCTGCGATCGCTTGTTCTGACAAATGCACCGAGTCTGTACGCATATAAGTAATATACCCTTGTTCGTACAAGTTTTGGGCAATTCGCATGGTGTCGCGTGCCGAAAGGCGTAGCTTGCGGTTAGATTCTTGTTGCAACGTGGATGTAGTGAACGGTGGCGCGGGTTTCCTGGTGACTGGGCGTTCTTCAATATCTGTGACATTCCAGGTTTTGCCTGTCAGCCGTTCTTTGAGCGCGACAGCATCGGCTTCTTTGAGCAACACGACATTACGACCAGCGGCAATTTGTCCGGTAGCAGGGTCAAAATCACTGCCGTTAGCTACTTTCGTGCCTCCCAATGTGACTAACTGGGATGTAAACGGTGCTTTTTCCTGTTCTAAATACGCTTTTAAATCCCAATATGTCCCTTCTCGGAAAGCACGGCGTTGGCGTTCCTTTTTCACCAATAACCGCACTGCTACCGACTGCACTCGCCCAGCAGATAATCCCCAGGCGATTTTTTCCCACAGCAGCGGTGAGAGTGTATATCCTACCAACCGATCTAAAATCCGCCGTGTCTCTTGGGCGCGTACTAACTGCTCATCAATGGTACGGCAGTTTTTCAAAGCTTTTTTAATCGCTTCTTGGGTGATTTCATGAAACACCATACGCTTGGTGGGAACCTTCGGCTTAAGCAGTTGATATAAATGCCAACTGATGCTTTCTCCTTCCCGGTCTTCGTCAGTTGCCAGGATAAGTTCGGTCGCCTCTTTCAAGGCATCTTTGAGCTGAGTAACAACTTTCTTTTTGTCTTTGGGGACAACATACACCGGTTCAAAGTCTGCGTCCACATTTACCCCTAGCTGCGCCCATTTTTCCCCTTTGATTGTCGTGGGGATTTCACTTGCTGACTGGGGTAGGTCACGGACATGACCCATAGACGCTTCTACCCGATAGTCTTTTGGCAGGTAGTTGCGAATGGTACGAGCTTTAGTGGGAGATTCGACGATGACGAGAGTTGACATGGAAATTTCAAAAAAAAGAATAGCTGCTAAGCTAAACAGTCAAATTGAAGCAATTTCTGTGAAATGTCAAGAAAAATTCCAGCTTGGGGCTGTGAATTCATCCTCACACAAACTGCCTGTGAAGGCGAAAACTCGCAAAACTTCAGATGCAGTCTTTCTTAGAGCATAGGATAAGGAAACGTTGAATGTGAATTTTCAACTATTTCAATCTTTAACTTATCTAGGGCATAATTGGCGACTACCGCTGGCAAAATACTGCTGAAGTGTAATGCTACTCTACTTTTTTGAGTTTTTTGAGTCGGAAACCAAAGAATTTAGCGTAGGGTTTTTTAGCAATGCTTTCCAGATGGGTGATAGTACTTGAAACAATGGCAGGAATATAAATTGATACTAATGGATTTTCTCTGACTGGTATGCTGCTCCCTTCATATTTTTATAGGTTATGCCAAAATCAGACTTGAGATGAAAAAAGAATAAGTCTTACTCAGAAAAATTGTCTGTTAAGACTGGGGAGCCAGCGCCGTGGGCGGGTTTCCCGACTTGAGGCGACTGGCGTTGTAAGGGGTTAAGGGTGTCTGGGTGTGAGGGTTTTGTTCATTCACACTCCTACACCCCTTGTTTAAATTCTTGATTTTTCGTAACACTGTTACGTAAGTCCTGGGTTCATTAGCTGTTGCTAGGAGTTAAGACTATGAGAGCGATTCGTCAAGGTGATGTTATTTTACTACCTGTACAGCAAGTTGATGGACAAAAACTGCCTCATTTAACTCTGGCAGAAGGGGAAGTTACAGGACACAAGCATCGCATTAGTCAGGGACAGGCAGAATTATTGAAAAAGGATGGGATTCTCTATCTGCGTGTTTTATCGGAGACAGCGTTATTAACTCATGAAGAACATCAAGCAATTCCAATTACTCAAGTATGGCATCAGCCCGTAAAGCAATTCGTTGGGTAAATTTGGGACTTGAGCCAGGCGATCATATCATAGAAACATAAAAGCAGCCATTTTTTTTGTGAATAGAAAATCCCCTAATATTTTTAATATTTATCAATCTTGGCAACTGAAGCAGAAAATACACCACAATCTATTAATTTCACACCTTACTACACTCAAAGTTATGGCTCAATTTATTTAGGTGATAGTCTGCAACTCACTAAATTCTTAAAAGAAAGCAGCGTTAATTTAATATTGACATCGCCGCCATTTGCCTTGACTCGCAAAAAAGAATATGGCAATAAAAGTGCAGAAAAATATATTGAGTGGTTTCTGCCTTTTGCTGATGAATTCAAAAGAGTTCTGACAGATAATGGTTCATTTATTTTAGATTTAGGTGGTGCTTATCTTCCTGGTAATCCAGTGCGGAGTCTTTATCAATACGAATTGTTGTTGAGATTGTGTCAGGAAGTTGGCTTTTTTCTGGCGCAAGAATTTTATCACTACAACCCAGCAAGACTACCTACCCCGGCTGAGTGGGTGACAATTAGAAGAATTAGGGTAAAAGATGCGGTTAATGTTGTTTGGTGGTTGTCGAAAACACCAAATCCTAAAGCAGATAATCGGAAAGTTTTGAAACCTTATAGCCAGAGTATGCAGCGATTACTCAAAAATGGTTATAAAGCCAAAATGCGTCCTAGTGGGCATGAAATTTCTGATAAATTTCAAAAAGATAATCAGGGTGCAATTCCACCAAATTTACTAGAAATTCCCAACACAGAATCAAATAGTATTTATTTACGTCGCTGTAAAGCAGTAGGAATTCAACCCCATCCGGCACGGTTTCCTCAGGGGTTTGCTGAATTTTTTATCAAGTTTCTAACTGATGAAGGTGATCTGGTTTTAGATCCATTTGCTGGTTCAAACACAACTGGTTTTATAGCTGAGATTTTAAAACGCCAATGGATTTCTTTTGAAATTAATCAGGATTATGTTGTGGGGAGTCGATATCGGTTTGTTGAGTAGCCAAATCTATTTGAGAGTTAAAGTTAAAACCGAAAAATTTTTACTTAAATCTCTCCATCCACTTGCATTTTATGAACCTGATCTGCCAATTCTTGACGATTTTGATCGTCAAGCTTATCAATCGCTAACATCCCCATAAGGATGACTTCTTTGAGAGTTAAACGAGTTGAATGTGCCTGTTTTTGCACAATCTCCTTAATAATCGGACTAACACCGATCGCTGTACTAGCTCTAGCCACAGAACAAATGTATAACATTCAAGACACCGCCTAAATCTTAGCATTTCCCTTTAAAGTTGTTCTATATAATTTTTATTCGATTTAACTTTGTCCAAAAGAATAACTACTTATCTAAGCCGAATTGCTCTATCTTAAATAAGTTTTACCTCTATTTTTAGCTATTTTTGCAGCATCCTCATTTAATTGAGAAACCCTTGAGGCGATCGCCTGTTATAAGTTAAATTTTAAACTCAGTACTCCAATGGCGATCGCTAGTATGACTTTATGTTTGCCAGATTAATAAAATCCCTAGTAGTAACCTGCTTAGGGAAAATATTTTAGTGAAATACTAACCTTTTTATACGTAGCTTAGTTTAAAATATGTCTTATTTAATACTTATAAAACTATTACTACTAGCTTCCGTAAATCTCGTGACTCTTTCAGCCAAAATATAAAGTATCTGCAAAGAGTAAAATTTGGAAAAATACAATTGTATGCTTCCAAAAGCTTTGATTTTTTGCAGCTTCGTCAGCGGCTAAATCTGCTCAATTAACTAGTTGACAAACCATCTTCAGTGCTTCAGCAAAATCATCGATATCGCCAAGATTCTTTTAGTGTCAGAAAAGCTGCTTTAAAGAGATTATGAAAAACTAATATAAACTTGATAAACTACTTTACAGTACTACGTAGAATACATAAAAATAATAACTTAACTACCAAAATTCATCCTGAATGCAGGTAACTGATACTGTCATAAGGAAAAGCACTAAGTATGAGGAAATATAAAGCGATGAGGCACAATTATCTGTTGACAGCCTGCGTGTTAACAGGATTGGTAATACCAGCATCGACTATTCCACATCTGTCGAGTCTTCTGGCAGTAAATTCTAGTTCCCTGTGGTATTCAAAACATAAATCACTGTCAACAGTAGAATTAAAAAATGCTACTAATGATAAATCTTTACCAGAATTTCGCTACCAATATATACAACCTTTAAAATCTTTGCCATCAATAATTAACTCAAGGGTCGATGTTAGCTCATCGGAATTTAGCAGTCAAGTTTTACAGCCTGTAGAAGATATACAGTCAACTGTTGAGACAAAAAAAGTTTCTCATTCTGATGCATCTTCTTCACAAATTAGTGAGCAAGGTTTTTTAGCACCTATAGAATCATTATTTGAGCCGAGTAGCCAATTACCAAATTTACGGCTGATCTCAGGTTATCAACTTTATTACCAAAGATTAGCCGCTTTAAAAACTGGGCAAATTTACACACGTACATATGATGATTCGCAATCTTCTTCTGAGTTAAGTAAAAAGCCGGAACTAACTTATGAAGACTGGAAAAATTTATTAGCCTTAGAAGCCAAAGCCGTTACTAAAGGACAAGGGCAAAACTATCTCAGTATTATGGTTGGGGATTCTTTAAGTATGTGGTTTCCCCCAGAAAAACTACCAAGTGGCAAACTATGGCTAAATCAAGGTATATCTGGTGATACTTCTGGTGGCATTTTAAAAAGATTGGCGGCGTTTTCAGCAACAAGACCAGAAATAATTTATATCATGGCTGGCATTAACGATTTACGTAAAGGAGTTAATGATGAAACAATTTTGCGTAATCATCGCCAGATTATCCGCAACTTAAGGCAGGCTCACCCAAAAACGCAGATAATTGTACAATCGATTTTACCAACAAGCTTACCCACAATTTCTAATAGCCGGATTCGTCGGATTAATACACAACTTGCCCTCATTGCGAAACAAGAGGGTGCTAATTATTTAAATATTCATGATTGGTTTACAGACTTGGAAGGCAATTTACGTCCAGAGTTAACAACAGATGGATTACATCTATCTTTAGAAGGGTATGATGTTTGGCGTTCGGCCTTGGAACAAGTAGAGTTGAAGCTGACTCAGGGTGAACAAGAAAAATTGCGATCGCAATTTTAAATTTATGGAAGTTTATGATAGTGATTCTATTGCCATTCGTACCGTAATTGAAGGTCAATTAGCCGCATTTCAAAAAGATGATGCTCAAGTTGCTTTTGCTTTTGCTAGTCCAGGAATTCAAGAACAATTTCAAACCGCAGAAAACTTTATGCGGATGGTAATGCTCAACTACCCTGCTGTCTACCGTCCTCGTTCAGTTGTTTTTGAAAAAATCACCACCATCCAAGGCAATATAACTCAGCCTGTGTTATTACTGAGTCCTCATGGAGTGCCTTTGAGGGCATTGTATTTTATGGAACAGCAACCCGATGATACGTGGAGAATCAACGGCTGTATTTTAGTATCGGTAGAAGCGGAGATTATTTAATTATTAGTTAATGGTCAATTGTCAATAGTCAAAAACGGTTTATAATTTAGCGCCTAAAACTTCTTTATTTAACACTTGATTTAACTTACCGCTGCGATAACCTTCTAAGTCGAGGGTGACATAGATAAATCCAAATTCTTGAAATGCGGAAACTACAGAGGGTAAGTCAACTGACAAGACAAAATCTTTGATTTTTTCTGGTGCTAATTCAATACGCGCTGTATCACCTTCAGAACGCACGCGCAAATTATCCCATCCGAGTTTTCGTAGATAAATTTCTGCCCTACCGACTCGTTGTAACTTAGCGACAGTAATTTCCTCACCGTAAGGAAAGCGGGAACTTAAACAAGGTTGAGCAGGTTTATCCCACCAAGGTAAACCAAGTTGTTGGGAAAGTTGCCGCACTTCTAATTTTGTTACACCAACTTCTGCTAAAGGCGATCGCGCACCTCGTTCTTTAGCTGCTTGAATTCCGGGACGATAATCGTGTAAATCATCGGCGTTCACCCCATCCACTACGTAGGGATAGCCTAATTTCATCGCTAATGGTTTGAGAGTGTCGTGTAATTCACTTTTGCAAAAATAGCAGCGATTGACAGGGTTAGACGTATAATTAGGATTTTCCATCTCGTGCGTTTGGACGATTTGATGGCGAATCCCAATCGTAGCGGCTTGAATTTTTGCGTCTTCCAACTCTTCTGGTAACAACGAAGGCGAAACAGCTGTCACAGCCATTGCGCGATCGCTTAACACATCATAAGCAATCTTGGCAACTAAAGTACTATCGACACCGCCAGAATAGGCAATTAAAGCGCGTTCCATTTCGCCAAATAAGGCTTTGAGTTGCTCAAGTTTTTCAGTCAATCTCATTTTAAATTCCTGGTAAAAGCTTTAAACTTCCTTACCAATTCCATTTTAGAGGTGTAGAGAAAATCTGTGTTTCAGCTGCTTGTATCCTGAGATTCTGGCTGCGGTAATTTAATATACTTAGATACCAGTTCGGCTAATAGTGGTAAATCAAGAGGTTTAGAAATATATTCATTCACTCCTGATGCTAGACAAATTTCGCGATCGCCTTTCATAGCCATTGCAGTTTGAGCAATTACGGGAATCATCTGATATTCATGCTTTTGTCGCAGTTGTTGCGCTACATTCAGTCCGTTTTCATCTGGTAACTGGATATCTACTAAAATTAGTCCTGGTTTTTGCTGTGAAAGAATTGCCCACATTTCTGTAGCATTTTTGCTCCAAGTTACTTGATAACCCAACCTTTCAAGATAAGTTTGGATCAACTCACCATTAGGTAAATCATCTTCCACTAACAAAATGCTGAAGTTGGAACTAAGCGCGATATGTTGAGGAGATAAAGGTGTAACTTCTGCATCTGCTTGAACTTCCTGCTTTTCCTCCACTTCGGTTACGGGTTTAACAGGAAGCATAATAGTAAAACGCGAACCACAGTTAACTTCTGATTCTACTTCCACACAACCGCCGTGAATTTCAGCTAGTTTCTTAGTCACAACTAAACCCAAGCCTGTACCTTCATCACGACTAGTTACAGAGTTAGCAATTTGAAAATAAGGTTGAAAAAGTTGAACTAGGTCTACTTTAGAGATACCAATACCCGTATCCCAAACTGTGAAACGTACAGATGTACCTTGAGGTAAAACCTGTAAACCCACCTCACCAGTACGAGTAAACTTGACGGCATTGAATAGCAAATTTAACAGCATTTGCTTAAGCCGTAAGGGGTCAGCAACTAAAGTTTCAACTGTGGGGTCTAGTTCTAGGCGCAATTTTAAACCTTTATTAGCAGCTTTCTCTTTTACCAATGCCAAAACATTGCGACACAGTTCTGGCACATTCACTTCTTCCTGTTGTACTTCTAATTGATTGGCTTCAATTTTGGAGAGGTCTAAAATGTCATTAATCAGTGCTAACAAGTGTTTGCCACTAGACTGAATGATATTTAAATATTCTTGATGGCGTTCTCTGGTTGGTTCGTAACCTTGAGCTAATAGCAGGTGAGTAAATCCGATAATGGAACTCAGGGGTGTACGAATCTCGTGGCTGGTATTTGCCAGAAATTGATTTTTTAATTGATTTGTCCTTTCCAGTTCTTGATTACAACTGCCGATATTTTGAGAGAGTTGCTGCCAGGATTGTATTTGTTTCAGTTGTGCCAAAGCATCAGCACACTGTTGGGTGACTCTGGTGAATAATTCTGATTTGAGTTGTACTTGTGATGCTGTCAGCAAGTCACGAGGTGTTTTAGCAATAATTAGCCAGCCAATAATGCCAGAATCACTGGCTAAAGGCCAAGCACTTGGCGGTTGCTGATTTGCTAGATGCTGCAAATCTTCAACTTGAATCTCCTGTGCCAATTTCAGCCGCAGTTTTTTGCCTTTTTGAGGCATTACTTCTACGACTGGAGATGGAGAAGAAGAAACATAGCAAACTTTAGCAAATGTTGCTTGTGGTTGAGACAGTGCGATCGCTACTCTACTATTGTTCAACGCAATATCGAGTTCATCGACCACTGTTTGAAAAATCGCTGCTTCTGTTATTCCTACCTGTATAGTAGGCGCAGAAGCGGACACTAGGTAATCATTCAGGCGACTTTGCAACTTGTTCAAGCTGCGTTCTAACCACAACTCGGCACGGAGTTGTTGAATTGTTGCCAAAAGTGTTGGCGTTGTATCTACCTGTGAGTTTTGTTCTGGTAAGCTTGAATACTGCTGCATGGTCAACTAGACCGTTGAACAAGTTTAGCCTGGCGCAAAATTGCGAACAAGATTCTATGTATATTAGCTCACAAATCTTTATTGTTCACAAACTATAAATTTTCCTATTTATGGTAACAGACGTAACAATACTTTTTGAATAAATTACCCACATCAAACTTCTTTACAGTAACTTATTTGCTTAAAAATCATGGATACACAACTTATACAACTGATTGTCAATGGCATTGCTTTAGGAAGCATTATTGCTCTAGCTGCGGTTGGTCTTACTCTTACCTACGGGATTTTACGGTTATCCAATTTTGCTCATGGTGATTTTCTCACTTTAGGAGCTTATTTGACTTTGTTGGTAAATGCGGCTGGGGTAAATATCTGGCTATCAATGATTTTGGCAGCAGTAGGAACAGTAGCAGCAATGCTGTTATCGGAGAAGTTGTTGTGGTCAAAGATGCGTTTGATTCGGGCTACTTCCACAACTTTGATTATTATTTCTATTGGTCTAGCTTTATTTCTCCGCAATGGCATTATCTTGGTTTGGGGTGGCAAAAACCAAAATTACAATGTTCCTGTGACCTCTGCTTGGGAATTTTTTGGTATCAAAGTTCCACAAAATCAATTGTTAGTCTTAGGTCTAGCCGTTTTGGCAATTGTAGGGCTGCATTACCTCCTGCAAAACACGAAAATTGGGAAAGCGATGCGAGCAGTGGCAGATGATCTAGATTTAGCCAGAGTTTCTGGCATCAATGTTGAGCAAGTTATCCTGTGGACTTGGCTAATTGCTGGTACACTCACGTCTTTGGGTGGTAGTATGTACGGTTTGATTACAGCAGTGCGCCCAAATATGGGATGGTTTTTAATTTTGCCTTTGTTTGCTTCGGTAATTTTAGGCGGAATTGGTAATCCCTACGGAGCGATCGCCGCAGCTTTTATCATTGGTATTGCTCAAGAAGTCAGCACCATTTGGCTAGGTTCTCAATACAAACAAGGTATTGCCCTGCTGATTATGATTTTGGTGCTGCTCATTCGTCCCAAAGGTTTATTCAAAGGCACAATTTGAGCAACACCAAATCCACTTTTAACTATTCAATGATGTGGAAATAGTAAGCTGCTACCAGGAAGTTAACAGCTAAAAGGAACAATGCCCAGCCTGTACGAAAGGCGTAGGGGGGTTTTCCTCCACTTTGTGGAACCGGTAAGTTTGGAGTTTGATCAGCCATTAAAAGTTCTCCTAAATGTCATGACTTTTTCAGAAATACCAAATCGCTGCACCAATTACCCACATTCGTTAGAAATATTTGTCTAGCTCAACAACAGAAGCTAGGGCTTAAGAGCTAGAGGCTAGAGAAGAGAATTTTTACCGTGAGTAGCTGTCTTGAGGATAGGATATGAAAGCTGAAATTTCAGACTTCAGACTTCAGACTTGTTTCTTCTCCTGCGTGGTAGGAACTGCGAACTAGAGGCCCAGAAAGGACATGGCTAAATCCCATTTTCCATGCTAGGCTGCCTAGTTGCTCAAATTCCTCTGGAGTCCAGTATTTTTGTACTGGCAGATGATCTAAGGAAGGACGCATATACTGACCAATGGTTAAGCGATCGCATCCTACAGATCGTAAATCTGCCATTGTTTTGATAACTTCTTCTACTGTCTCTCCATGTCCCAGCATCAAACCAGACTTGGTGGGAATAGTCGGATCAATTTCTTTAACTATAGCCAAGACTCGGAGCGAGCGATCGTATTTCGCTCCTCGACGGACTGGGCCTGTTAACCGTTGCACCGTCTCAATGTTGTGATTAAAACAAGCTGGTTTAGCTGTGACAATCATGGCAATCCGTTGGCGTTGTCCTGCTTCTGCTGCACCCGCACCACCCCAAAAATCTGGTGTTAATACTTCAATCTGAGTTTCTGGGTTTGATTGCCTAATAGATTCCATTGTTTTCACAAAATGTCCTGCTCCTTGATCGGGCAAATCATCCCGAGCCACAGAAGTCAAAACCGCATAACGCAATCCCAAAAGCTGCACTGCCTCTGCCACCTTTTGTGGTTCTTCAGAGTCCACAGGCATTGGTGCATGGCCTTTATCAACTTGACAAAAAGCACAAGAACGTGTGCAAGTTGGCCCCAGGAGTAAGAAAGTTGCCGTTTTTTGGGCGTAGCATTCTCCTCGGTTAGGGCAACGTCCTTCCTCGCAGATGGTATGAATTTGGCGCTGCTTAATAATGCGTTGTACAGTTGAAATTTCGCTGGCTTTGCCAATAGGGCGACGTAACCAGCTAGGTATAGCCATAATTTCTGACTTAAATTGGGCTGGTTGTAACGAAGTCATAAATATCCTAGGTAAGTTTAAAGATAGCGTGAGGTAGATTTTCTCTACATTAAGACTCACACACAAAGGTTATTTGTTGAGACTGGGTGTAAGTAAGCAAAACCCTTACAGCCAATTTAAACAACTAAACTTTGTGCGTAAGTCTTGAAGCTTTAAATCTCACCATGACACAAACTGCTGAGAGTACGGGGAAAAGTTTTATAAAACACTGCTAACAAAGCTATTTATACCGAAATATACTATCCCCCAATCCATAACAAATTTAGATATAGTGGGATGACTCTCAAGGTCAAGCGGCACAGCCGTAATTAAACTTAAATTTTCTGTTAGAGAAATCAGTTGTGGCTAGTAACAAAATTTTAGTTATCGATGACACTACCGTTGTCAGGGTAAAAGTACGAGAAATGTTGCCTCCAGGTAACTTTGAGGTATTAGAAGCTAAAGACGGCGTGGAAGGACTCAATTTTATTCGTCAAGAAAAGCTCAGTTTGATTATGTTAGATTTCCTACTACCGAAAATGAGTGGTTGGGAAGTTTTTCAACAAATTCAAGCCCAGCCTGAGTTAAGAAAAATTCCTTTAGTGATCATGTCTGGTCGCAAGGAAGAAGTTACTGAAAAAATTCTAGAACCATTTGAATACTTTGATTTTTTAGGTAAACCATTTGATAAAAAGCAATTAATTGATGCGATTAAATCAGCGATGGCTAAAGCCAAGCTACCACGTCCAGAATCAGTTTTGGTAGGAGCGGTTGCTGCTAAAAATAGTGTTAGTACAGGTACAGTTAGTACAGGTGCGATCGCTGAGGATGACACAATAGCCACAGCCAGTGTGAATAACTCTCCACTAACAACAACATCTAGTGTTGAAACAGCTTCCTCAGCAGAAATTAAAGCCCTGAATGAGAAAATAGTTCAAATGCAAGCTGAAATAGATGGCTTGAAAAAACAGTTAGCTCAGGTAGTAACTTTTATTAAGCAGAAAATTAAGTAAAATTGAAACTTACTTTTATTTCTGTTAAATTTAATAGTCTGTTCTCAAAAATTCTCATTCAAGTTGGTTAAGATAGTAGTCTTTTCTAGTGAAAACATAGAAAAAGTACTACCAATGAGTAAATTTTTTAGAAGTAATAACATTACTAGTAGAGACGTTGCAATGCAACGTCTCTACATTTTTAGAGTATTAAAAAATAATTTTCTACTAGCAAACATTCGGTGACGCTTCCTATATTTCTTCTAAATCAGGGAACAGAGTTTGTAATTGAAATCCCAATGCGATAGTAATGTAAATATTTTTAATAGATTAAATGATAAATTTAAGATGTCCTAATTAAAATGGCTAATGACTAGCGATCGCTCTGCTATTTTCTCATTTTTTGCTGGTGCAGGTTTTCTGGATTTAGGCTTTGAAGCTAACGGCTTTAATATTGTTTATGTCAATGAAATTTTTTCCCCTTTCATAGCAGCATACCGCTATTCAAGAGAATTACTCAAATTCCCAATGCCGGAATATGGATATCATCATGGGGAAGCAGGAGATGTAAGTCAGCTTGTTGAAGGATCACAAGCACAACGTTTATTAGAACTAGTCCATGATTGCCGTAAGTCTCATCATATTGTTGGTTTTATTGGTGGGCCTCCTTGTCCAGATTTTTCGATTGCAGGTAAAAATAAAGGCTACTTAGGAGAAAATGGGAAACTTTCTTTTGCTTATATTAAACTAATTTGTCAAAATCTGCCTGATTTCTTTTTATTAGAAAATGTTAAGGGATTGTGGAGAACAAAAAAACACCGTGTATTTTTTGAATCGTTAAAAAGACAGTTAGAGCAAACTGGTTATATATTAACTGAACGCTTGATTAATGCAATTGAGTATGGTGTACCACAGGATAGAGAAAGAATTATTTTAATAGGATTTCATCATCATTTTATTAATGAAATGAGCATAAAAAATCCTGTAAAGTTTTTTTATTGGCAAAAATATATATTATATTCTCAAGAAAAAATTTTTGCTTATCCTTGGCCTATTTTCCAGGCTTTTCAAGAAAACTCTATATTACCTTGCCCTCATAATATTCTTCAAGAATTAACTGTAGAATTCTGGTTTAGAAAAAATAATGTTCTGAATCATCCTAACTCTGAACACTATTTTCAACCAAAAGCAGGTATAAGGAAATTTGCTACTGTAGACGAAGGAGATGATTCTAAAAAATCTTACAAACGTTTGCATCGATGGCGTTACTCACCTACCGCTTGCTATGGAAATAATGAAGTACATTTACATCCTTATAAAATTAGAAGAATATCTGTAGCAGAAGCATTGTCTATACAATCTTTACCAGCAAATTTTGTACTTCCTGATTGTATGTCTCTTACTGATATGTTTAAAACAATTGGTAATGGTGTGCCGTATTTGGTATCTAAGGCGTTAGCTGGAACTATTCTTGACTTTTTAGGAGTTAATGTAGAGAAAACTGTTGAACTGCATCAAGAGCGAACTGCTTAAAGGTCAATAAATTAGATACATTTATTAAATAAACTCAAAATTAATTCAAATAATAGTCCGATAATTAGCCTGTTTTGGGGATCAACTCGTAGTAAATATGGTTTAATATATAATAAATGTCTTAATTTTTTATAAAGCTTAATAATCATTCATAGGCAAAAGCTCGATGGCAGCAGACTATCCAGATATTGATATTGCGCCATATATCGATCATGCCCTGTTAACGCCAACGGCTACTCCAGAGCAGGTTGTGCAATGGTGTGAACAAGCATACAGATTTAACTTTGCGGCGGTTTGCATTTACCCCACCTACGTGAAGCAAGCAGCAGAACTCCTTCAAGGAAAAAAGCCGAAAGTTTGTACAGTTATTGGTTTTCCCACTGGGGCAACAACTTCAGCCGTTAAGCTGTATGAAGCTCAAGAAGCAGTAGAAAACGGAGCTACTGAGTTGGATGTAGTGCTTAACTTAGGTTGGTTGAAGGTGGGAAAAACTGAGGAAGTTCACCGAGAAATTGCCGAGATTTGCGAAGAAACTGGGCAAACAGTCAAGGTAATTTTGGAAACCAGCCTGTTGACGGATGCAGAGAAAAGACTAGCAACAGAAATATGTATGGATGCAGGGGCAGCATTCCTAAAAACTAATACAGGTTGGAATGGCGGTGCGACAGTAGCAGATGTGCGTCTTTTGAAAGAAGTAGTGCGAGAGAGGATAGGAATTAAAGCTTCTGGGGGTATTCGGACTCACGAGCAAGCCCTAGACTTAATCCTGGCAGGTGCTACTCGATTGGGTACATCTCGTGGTATCGATTTGATCCGCCAGCGCGATAATCTGGAGAAAGGGGAATAGTCATTTGTACTTTGTCATTCGTTCTTTGCCCTCAGGTTAATGACTCGTGACTAATGACTCGTGACTAATGACCGATGACTAATGGCTAATGACTCATGAGTAAAACTTATAAAGCAACTGGTATTAATCTTAAAACTCAGGTTCTGGGAGAGTCAGACAGAATAGTGACAATTTTGACACGAGAATTTGGTCTGATTCGAGCAGTAGCCCCAGGCGCACGCAAGCATAACTCTAGCCTTGGCGGTCGGAGTGGGATGTTTGTGGTGAATGAGCTACTGATTGCCAAGGGGCGATCGCTCGATAAAATTACTCAAGCACAGACTTTAAAAACATATCCTGGTTTAGCTAAAGATTTAGGAAAATTAGCCGCAGGCCAGTATTTAGCAGAAATAGCTTTATGTCAAGCTTTGAGTGAACAACCCCAAGAAGAACTTTATGAGTTACTCAATGAACACCTTCATCAGTTAGAAATCTTACCGAAAACTGAAATATCAGCAGTTTACGCGTACCTAGCTCTGGGAGTGTTTCAACTTTTAGTCTTGGCCGGACTGACTCCTCAAATTCAAACATGTTGTTTAACTCAACGCTTTCTAATGCCAGACTTTGTAAATCCCAACTGGCAAGTTGGATTTAGTGTTCCGGCTGGTGGGGTGATTTGTTTGGAGACGTGGGAAAATTTACGCAGAAAACGGGAGATAGAAAAATGGGAAAATAGAGATAATTCCCAGCTTTCCCCATCAGCGAATTCTTCTATCTCAAATTACGAGACTGTTGTCTATCGACAAGAAATCCCGGTAATTTCTTGTCGTCTGAGCGCTATAGAATTTGCTCTGCTCCAACAGTTATCACAACCAGAGATAATGCAAATTGACGCAGTTAGAGATAATGGCTGGTTATCTATTGAGCAGATTTTACGCCAGTATGCTCAGTATCATTTAGGCCACTCTATTCGCTCCGCTACCCTGATTGATTCTTATTTTGCTGCCAACCATGATGCAACCATCTGATTTGGATCGAAAAATCCTACCTTTATCACCAAGCCATACCAAAAAACAGAGTAGGGCATCAGCACCTACAGTAACTAATCATTTGAGGTCGGTTCCCACTTCTACAAATAGTCAAATTTATAACCACGAAGTATCAAAACCAGAGGTTTCACCAAATGGTAAACAATGGACATCAGAGAAATCAAAAACTGATGTTCCTAGTCAATATCATCAACAAGCTGATGAGCCATTCATCAATGTTGCCCCAAATCACAAAGAGCATAGTTTGCCAGTAGATGCTGCGTCAGAAAACGCAGCTTGGAATGGTTCAGGTGGTGAAGCTAACTCAGGAAATGTACAACCAAAAGGATTCTTACCAGTATTAAAAAACCCTAATTTCCTAGCACTTTGGGGTGGTCAAGTATTTTGCCAACTGGCTGATAAAGTGTATCTGGTATTGATGATTGCTTTAATTAATACTCACTTTCAAGCAGGTAGTCAAAGCATTAGTGGTTGGGTGTCAGCGTTGATGATGGCGTTTACCATTCCAGCAGTATTGTTTGGTTCTGTAGCTGGGGTGTTTGTAGATCGGTGGTCGAAAAAAGCAGTTTTGGTAGCAACAAATGTTTGGCGTGGCCTTTTGGTCTTAGCAATTCCTTTGCTGTTGTGGTTGACCCATGATTGGCAACCAATTGGAGTTTTGCCAGTGGGTTTTGCGATTATTCTGGGAGTAACATTTTTAGTTTCCACATTGACACAGTTTTTTGCCCCAGCAGAACAGGCGGCAATTCCTTTGGTAGTGGAAGAACAGCATTTACTTTCTGCTAACTCCCTTTATACAACAACGATGATGGCATCGGTAATTATTGGATTTGCGATCGGTGAACCAATTTTAGCGATCGCAGATAATATATGGGCGCAGTTTGGTGGTAGCAATGGGTTGGGTAAAGAAATTTTAGTAGGTGGTAGTTATGCGATCGCTGGCATAATTTTGATGTTGTTGGCAACTCATGAAAAACCCCATGCTCCTGACACCGAATTTCCGCATGTTTTCTCAGACTTACGTGATGGTTTTGCTTACCTCAAAGCTAACCATCAAGTTCGTAATGCTTTAGTAAGACTCATTATTTTGTTCTCTGTCTTTGCCGCATTAACTGTCTTAGCAGTTCGTATGGCAGAAATAATTCCTAATTTAAAAGCCTCTCAGTTTGGCTTTTTACTAGCAGCAGGTGGTGTGGGGATTGCAGTTGGAGCAACCATTTTAGGTCAGTTTGGGCAACGTTTCTCTTATTCTCAACTAGGCTTGTATGGTTGTTTAGGGATGGCAGGATCTTTAATTGCTCTGGCTCTATTTACAACACAATTATGGTTAGTCTTGTTGTTTGTCGGAATATTGGGCATTTTTGGGGCATTAGTGGGAATTCCCATGCAAACCGCAATTCAAACAGAAACTCCCCCAGAAATGCGGGGTAAAGTTTTTGGTCTGCAAAATAATGTGATTAATATTGCTCTGACTTTACCTTTAGCACTAGCAGGTGTAGCCGAAACTTTTGTGGGATTGAAAGCTGTTTTTTTGGGACTAGCTGCGATCGTCTTTTTTGGCGGCATATTAACCTGGTATAACTCCCGTCAGTATTCCTAAACAGGTTTATTTATCGCTGGACAAAAGCAATAATTATTGTTGACTTTGATTTCATGGTAAACTGAACTCATCAATAATTTAATGCCTACTTGCTGGAAATAAACCTGAGATTACATAAAATTAAGTTGTATTCCAAGTGAAAAATTAATAACTTATTCCTGGAAGTAAATTATGCCGAAAATCTATTGTGTTTATCATCTGATAAGCAGTTAGATAAATTCTTTGTTTTCGGTACTTTTGCAACCAAAATCATCAAGTAAAATCAGGCTTAATTCAAATACAGCTAAGGCGCAGAATTAATCAATAAAACCAGCTTTCTGATAACTAACTATAAAGAATGCGTATAGCCTGGATTGGAAAAAAATCACCCTTTTGTGGCAATGTCACCTACAGCCGAGAGATAACGAATGCTTTGCTAGATAGGGGACATCAAGTTAGTTTTCTTCACTTCGCGCAAGAAGAACCTGAACCGGACAACTGGCCAAAATTCCAAGAAGTATCTTTACCCTTCATTTATAAATCTCAAGTTTATACAATTCCTGCCCTAAAAGCGACGAAAGTTTTAACCCAATCGTTAAGAGAAATTAAGCCAGATATAGTTCATGCTTCCTTAACTCTGTCTCCACTTGACTTTGTTTTACCAGAAATTTGCGAACAACTGAATTTGCCTTTAATTGCCACTTTTCATACACCGTTTGCCGGTAAAGGGGCGAAATTAATATCAGGAACACAACTGATAGCCTATCAATTGTATGCACCTTTTTTAGATAATTATGATCGCGTGATTGTATTTTCGCAAATTCAGCGAGAACTACTTGCACGTATGGGTGTGCGGGAAGAAAATATCGCCGTCATTCCCAACGGTGTAGATACAGTTAAATATTCTCCAGGATATTCTAAAGTTAAAGCAGAGTTTAATGCTGAACGCTTATTTGTTTACCAAGGACGAATAGCTCCAGAAAAAAATGTTGAAGCCCTCCTCCGGGCTTGGAAACAGTCAAATATGGGGACAGAGAGTAAATTATTAATTGTCGGAGATGGCCCTTTAAGAGCTACTTTAGAGCAATTCTATGGTTGGGAATACGGCATCATTTGGTTAGGTTTTGTGGCGGAAGAAGACAGACGCATCGAAATATTACGGGGTGCAGATGTATTTATTTTGCCTTCTTTAGTAGAAGGATTATCTCTGTCTTTATTAGAAGCAATGGCCTGTGGGCGGGCTTGTATAGCCACAGATGTAGGTGCAGATGGAGAAGTATTGGAAAAAGGTGCTGGTATAGTTTTAAGTACTAAAACAGTGCGATCGCAATTAAAAACCCTTTTACCACTCTGCCAAGACCATCCAGAATTAACAACTCTACTGGGTCATAAAGCTAGAAATCGTGTTTTAGAGCGATACACCCTGGATAAAAATATTACGCAACTAGAAGAACTATATAAGGAAGTTTTACTACAGCAACCTGTACATCTGAGTTGGGGAGCTTAAGACATTTCATACTCATACCAACGTAGAAACAATGACACAATCTCTCCAAAAAGTATTTACATTTAATGAATTTTTAGATTTTTTGGCAACACAACCAGAAAATATTCGTTATGAATTACACGATGGAGATATTATTCAAATGCCGCAACCACCAGGGCAACATGAGCAAATAGTGGCATTTTTAACAATTATTTTAGGGTATGAGTGTCTTCGTCTGAAACTTAATTACGGTATACCTAAAACTGCTACAGTGAAGCCAGAAAATAAAACATCAGGGTACTATCCAGATGTTTTATTAATAAATTTTTCTAACTTGAGCAATGAACCTCTATGGGAGAAACAATCAGTCCTTAGTCAGCCAGATTCAATCCCATTAGTAATTGAAGTGGTTAGTACTAACTGGAGAGATGATTATCATAAAAAGTTTGCTGACTATGAAGAAATGGGTATTCCAGAATATTGGATTGTGGATTATGCAGCTTTGGGTAGTAAGGAGTTGATAGGCGACCCCAAACAGCCAACAATCACAATTTACTCTTTAAGTGATGAAGGGGAATATCGCGGTAAACAGTTTAGAGGAGATGACCGTATAGAGTCGCCAACATTCTTAGATTTAAATCTAACTGTTGAGCAAATTTTTCAGTGCGTTATTTGAGTGATGAAGGCGCGATACCTCCAAATGTAGAGGTGCTAATCGAGTGGCTTACGAATCAATGACAGAACAAGAGTTACGTGAGTATGTCCGGCGTAATCCTCAAGATGAAGACGCATTTCAGTATTATTTAAGTATTATTCGCTCTCGTCCAGGTGTGCTTTGTACTACGGATGAAGAAATAGAAGCTGAATTGCAAAAGCGAATTAATCAGCAGTCACAAGGTTAAGTGTAATGCTTTTTGTTTTGCGATTTGGTGTTGCGATCGCCTATCACCTAAAGCAAAAGCAATTACCCTAATTTATCGTACTCTTCTGGTTCAACATCAGGAACTTTAGTCAAAACTTGCTGAAATTTTTTCCAACTACCATGTTTGGCTTTTTCTTCTAAATAGTCTTTAGTCAGCCACGCAGAGACTTGTGCTGATAAAGCAATTGCTACAAGTTGTTCAATGGAAATATTTTCTTTGGCAGCTAAAGCTTCAATTTGTTTATATAAAGATTCAGGTAGCTGTACACTTAAGTTAGTCATGGGATTTCTTCTACTATTTGTAAGAATTCTTTGGGTGTATACTCTATCTATTCATTAGACATCTCCAGAAATTAATTCTGCGTTACCTGAAACCCTTGTAGAGACGTAGCAATGCTACGTCTCTACAATCTTTGTCGGAGATGTCTATTAATTCATTTTTAAATTATCCATGACAGACCATCCTAAACTTGTTGGCTGTTGATAAACCCGCTTCAAAGTATTGATATCCCTAGCTGAAATAGTCGGTGGGTTGCGAACTTGGGAAAAATATAAAGCATCAGTTTGTGATGGACTATGACCCCAAATTCCTAAAGCGTGGCCAAGTTCATGACGTGCAGCCGCAACGATATAATCACCTGTCTGACTAGGACTCAAGAGAATAGTAAAATGGTGTAATAAAACTTTGTTCCTCGTATACAACTGGTAGGTAGTTAAAGCAGAACGCGCACGAAGGATTTTTCTGTCTGGTGAAAGCTGTAACGGTGGTGCTTTGCATTCAATTTTAATATCGGTAATATCTGGCTGTTTGACTACTGATAAAGGCAAGTACACACTCCATTCCTGCACAGCCTGCAAAACGCTTTTAACCCAAGCTTCAGCCTGTTGATTGCTAACAGTTGTTGGTTGTTCTACATAAATTCGAACTGGAAATTGTGACCAAATTAAATAACCTACTTCGGTTGTTGCGATTTGGGAAAAGTAGTCACCACTGTTTGTATTATCTTTCCCATGAGCCAGTGTAGACGGTAGGGGATGAAGTCTTGGGGAAGGTAAGGAGGTAGCGTTGGATTGGAAGTTAGCCAAAATAATTAGCAGCCCTGTACTTATAGTTAAAACAAGAGCTGCTAGTAGTTTTCTAATATTTAGTATCGGGTGTAGGGTAATTTTCCCCATTTCCCTATCCTTATTTAGGTAGCCAGCCTGCACTTAATACCACTGTCAAACCGAGAAAAATTACTGTCAAAGCCCAAGTAATTCGGTTTAAGGTGTTTTCTGCACTCTTAGTGCTGCTAAATAATTGGGCTTGTCCACCAATAGCACCAATACCATCACCTTTGGGGCTGTGCAGCAATACTAAAACAATGACTCCCAAGGCGGCTAATGCCCAAACAATTTGTACGATATTTGTAACTGTCATGCTAGCAATCTCATTTGTAACGGTTTGAAAACAAAGAAATCAGAACAGAGAAAACAGTTAACTGTTTTCTCTGAAAGTTATTTACAGACCAATTGGCATAGGGGTACGATCACGTTTTAAGTCAAACTCTATTGGTTTTACCAGCGATCGCCCAGTCATTTCTGGTGGTTGAGGCAGTTGTAAAATTTCTAAGATAGTCGGTGCAATGTCGGCTAAATTGCCATCTTTACGCAGTTCGACATTTGTACCATATCCTGGAATTTTCACTTTTTCTCCTTCCACCAAAATTAAGGGAACTGGATTAGTAGTATGCGCTGTCCAGGAGTTACCCTCTTCATCTAGCATATACTCAGCGTTGCCGTGGTCGGCGGTAATAATTGTTGTACCGCCAGCTTTGATGATGCTTTCCAGGAGGCGACCTACGCAGCGATCAACTTCTTCAATCGCCGTGATTGTCGCAGGCATTTGACCAGTATGCCCTACCATATCTGGGTTAGCGTAGTTAATTACTACTAAGGAGTATATGCCTTTTTGAATGGCGGCGATCGCTACATCTGTAACGGCTGCGGCTGACATAGTTGGGGCTTTGTCGTAAGTCGCTACCATCGGACTGCTGACAAGTTCCCTGTCTTCGCCAGCAAAAGGTTCTTCTAAACCGCCGTTAAAGAAGTAAGTGACATGAGCGTATTTTTCTGTTTCCGCAGTCCGGAACTGTTTCAGACCATGATTAGCAATGACTTCACCGAGAATATTAGTCAAATTCTGCGGCTCAAAAGCTACCATAACTGGTAAGTCTGAATCGTACTGGGTAAATGTAACAAAGGATAGTGGCTGAATTTGCTGTCGTTCAAAGCCTGTAAATTGGGGACTGACAAAGGCTTGAGTCAGCTGTCTAGCACGGTCGGGGCGGAAGTTGAAGAATATTACCCCATCTCCTGGTTCAACTGCACCAGGAGTAATGCGAACTGGGTTAATGAATTCGTCTGTCACACCTTCGGCGTAAGATGCTTGCAAGACTTGTGCAGCTGTTCGCCCGTCACCTGCACCATCTTGGGTTATGATATCGTAAGCCCGCTTGACTCGATCCCAACGGCGATCGCGATCCATCGCGTAGTAGCGACCACTCAGGGTAGCAATGCGCCCAATCTCAACACGGTCGATATAATCTTGCAACTGCTGAATCGCTTTTATCCCTTCGCTGGGGGAAGTATCACGACCGTCAGTAATAGCGTGGATACAAACTTCTGAAATTCGCTGATCCTTGGCTAAGTCAAGTAGTCCGAACAGGTGGGTAATATGCGAGTGTACCCCTCCATCAGAACAAAGACCTACTAAGTGCAGCTTGCCATTTCTAGAGCGAACTTCCTGGCAAATTTTTACCAGTGCAGGGTTACTGAGGATTGAACCGTCTTCTACTGCATCCGAGATGCGTACAAGTTCTTGTGGTACAACTCGCCCAGCGCCAATATTCAAATGACCAACTTCTGAGTTACCCATTTGACCCTCTGGCAAGCCTACGGCTTTTCCTGATGTCCGGATGAGGGTATGCGGGTACGCCACCCACAAGCTGTCCATTATCGGCGTTTTAGCCGCCACAATAGCGTTTCCTCGCGTCTCCTCGCAGTAGCCCCATCCGTCTAAAATGACTAGCACCACAGGAGCAACAGGTGCTTTGGTCATAGTAAAATTGCCCTTTACTTTTTGTAATACCCGAATGATACCACTGCTAACCACAGGTGCAAGTGAATTTCTGCTTATTAACTTAATTTATGATGTATCAACAGATTTTTTAGACTTTTTTTACTTTTCGCAGCTGTTGCATATATTTTGTGATACTCCAAGTTAGTTGATTAGTTAGTAGTTAAGCAGAGGTGCTACTACTAACTTGATATTTTATTTTTTCTTACCCCCAGCCTTGGTTGCTTTGGCTGCTTTCTTAGCAGCTTTCTCAGCAGCTATAGCAGCTAGTTTTGCTTGTTCTTTTTCCTCAGCGATTTTTTCTAGGTAGTAATGATAATCTCCTAAATAAACTCGGAACTCACCGTCTCGAATTTCCACAATTTTGTTAGCTACCTGAGAAATAAAATAGCGATCGTGGGAAACGACAATTGCTGTCCCATCATAGTTTTGCAGTGCTTCTTCCAACATCTCTTTTGCTGGAATATCTAGATGGTTAGTTGGCTCATCTAAAATCAGCAAATTTGCTGGGCGCAATAGCATTTTCGCCAATGCTAAACGTGCTTTTTCTCCCCCACTCAAAGCTTCAACAAGTTTAAATACAGTGTCGCCTGAGAATAAAAACTTGCCCAGAAGGGTGCGAACTTCTTCATTTTTCCAGTCAGGAACTTCATCATGAATAGTTTCCATAACTGTCTTTTTCAAGTCCAAAGCTTCGGCTTGATTTTGCTCAAAGTAACCAGGAATAACGTTATGTTCGCCTAAGCTAACTATGCCTTCAGTGGGTGGTTCTGTACCCATAATTATTCGCAATAACGTAGATTTTCCTGCACCATTGGGGCCTAAAAAAGCAATGCGATCGCCCCGTTCAATAAGTAAATTTGCACCGAGAAATAAGATTTTATCATCATAGATATGAGTCAAATCCTTAATCTTCACTACCTCCCTACCACTGCGGGGTGCAGGGGGAAAGCGAAAATGCAGGGTTCTGGTTCCAGATGTGGGTGCTTCGATGCGCTCAATTTTTTCGAGTTGCTTTTCCCGACTTTTCGCTTGGGTACTGCGGGTAGCACTAGCACGGAATCGATCAACAAAGGCTTGCTGTTTTTCTAGTTCTTTTTGTTGGCGTTCGTAAGCACTCAGTTGTGCTAGTTGATTTTCGGCTTTTTGTTGCAGGTAAGCCGAATAATTACCTAAGTATGTTGTGGAAACACCGCGTTCAGTTTCGACTATTTGCGTACAGAGGCGGTCTAAAAATTCTCGGTCGTGGGAAACTATCACCATCGGCGTTATTAAGCCTTTGAGGTAATTTTCTAGCCATTCGATAGTTTCTAGGTCTAAATGGTTAGTTGGCTCGTCTAACAGCAATAAATCAGGTGCTTGCAGCAGAATCTTACCCAAACTCATTCGCATCTGCCAACCACCAGAAAAAGCACTGACGAGGCGATCGCCATCTTCTGGCTCAAATCCCATCTCTGGTAAAATCTTGCCGATGCGTGCTTCTAAACCGTAACCATCCAAAGCTTCAAACTGACGCTGCAAACGATCCAACTTGTGAATCAATCTATCCAGTTCCTCTGGTGTTGCAGTTTGCATATCGTGCTGCACTTGCGTCAGAGATAACTGTACTTCGTTTGCTTCCTTAAATACTGTCCAAAATTCTTCTCTAACGGTGCGGGTGGGATCGACTTCAAACTCTTGGTTGAGGTAAGCAATATGCAAACTAGCAGGACGAATGATTTCGCCAGCGGTAGGTTCAATTTCCCCAGAGATAATTTTTAACTGGGTAGATTTTCCTGCACCGTTAACGCCAACTAAGCCAATGCGATCGCCTGGTTTGACTTCCCAGTTGATGTCCTTAAGGACTTCGCCTGTAGGATAAATTTTACTGATATGTTCGAGTCGCAGCATCGAGTTTCTCTCTGGTAGGAAATATATGGTTAAGGACGAAGTACCAACACCGTGTCCAATATTAACAAAAATTAACCAAGAATTCCTCCCAGTCAGCTGTAATAAAACTCTGATACCGCTTGATTTTAGTTATTTAAGAATTTTGTGCGGCTTGCTGTACTTCTTCAAGAGTTAAACCAAGTTCCTCAGCTACTTGTTCTACAGTCAAACCCAGCTTCAAAAAGCGAGAGACCATTCTTAACTTTTCTTGGCGTTGACCTTCTTCCATACCTTCTTGTCTACCTACCTCTTTGCCTTCCTGAAAAGCTTCTTGATAAAATCGCGTTTGCTTTAACTCGCTTAATCCAAACATATCCTGTATTTCCTCTATACTCATGCTCGGAAACTTGTAAATCAGAATCGTCTCTATTAATTGTAATAATTGCTGCTGTTGCAGTTGAGATGATAACTCAAGTTTTGTTCTGCTGATTAATTGCGTAGCTTGTGCAATTGCTGTATTTGTATCGGCAATGACTAACTTGATGGTTGCTATGCCAACTGGTAATGATGCAGCATCCCCTAATTCATCCAAATAAATGCGTCGGACTCGTTGACTCGCAAAAAATTCTCGGTAATGTTTTATATCTCCTGTATCTAAACTCCTGTTAGGGTATAAAACTATGGCACACCAGTCATTTTGCGGTCGATTTTGGCGTAAATATAAACAAACTTCGGCAAACAGTCTTGAGTAGATGTCATCATCTGTTTGAAACTGTACCTCAACAAAATAAATCTGCTGTTCTTCGCTTTGTACAGGTAGAAATACCCCATCAATTCTGAAGGCCGTTTGCTTTATTTCAACTGAGGAAAACTGATAAAGTCCAGTATTCTCAGTAGAAATGCCAATGAGTTCAAAGAAGATACTAGGAAATTCTTGAAACAGTCTATAAAATATGCTGTCTGTTTTCACAGATTAAGATGAGTAGATAATTTTATGTAACTAATTATGTATTTTATTCTGTTTCTGCACCATCCCGTACTTCTTGTACACGCTCTTTAGATATTCCTAATACCCGTGATATTGGTGCTAATAAACTATCATCAATAATTTCTCCAGCATAAATATTATTTAGTTCTGTAGGAGAAATTTTAAAAGTATCGCAGAATTTAGTAAATTCTTGATTGTTAAGGTCAAGTTCTTTTTGTCGCTCTTGAAGTAAAAGTGCGATCGCTCTCGTTCCAAACTTAGGACGTTCGCTAATTTTTATATATTTTTGTATTAAGTGGTTAACCTTACTAGTATCACTACCTGTCTTTTTTAATAAATCAGTACAAGCTTTTTTGAGAGCTTTTTTTAAAACCTCTTCTTCATTTAAAAACTTAGTAATTTCATTGGCATATTCTTGCTTAAAGAAGCCGACTAAATTACCTTTATGATAAATAGGAATATAAGCTGCATCTGGATCAAACTGCCAATCTGAAGGTTCATTACGTAAAAAAGACATAGCTGCACCTATCAAAATTTAATGTTCACCATTCTAAGACTATTTAGGGCTTGCTGAAAAAAAAGAAAAGGAGACAATCTCTAGAATCTCAAAGCAAATAAGTATATTCAGGTGCAAGGAAAGAAGGTAAAATAGCTCAAAATCCTTGCATCACAGTGGTCAGACTGGAC